>NZ_BPET01000073.1 GCF_019654915.1 Shewanella sp. MBTL60-007
GACTTTTTAACGCTGTATTGACTCGTAACTTTAATTCTTCAATAAACTCTTCATCAAAAAATTCTGAAATAACAGTACTGCCTTGAGTTAGTATTTCTTGCCAATGGCTGTTCGCATTCATATAAACTCCTTGCTAATTAAGAAATTTCCCCCAGCACCTGCCGAGTAATGCCTTATAAAGTTAAATATCTCTGTAATTTAACTTTATAAGGCATAAACAACCCATTACCAATTTCAATTAACTTGTTGAAACCAACAGGGCTAAACCAATGATAAACAACATAATACTAAGCTAATTAGGATCCCAATCAGCCGTTTTATCTGCGCCATTTATCTCTGTATTAAATAGATGGTGTGATCCATTCCATACAGGGAAGTAACTAAAACCATTATCAATCCAAGCGGGATCTTCAATTTGTCTAAAGTCGCGAATATCTAAGACGGTATAGAAGATATTTCTAATACGTTTAATTGGCTTCCAGGTGCGAACCTCTTCCCATAAAATGCCAATTTTGTTATTACCAAGGTATAGCGTTGCGACGTTAGAAAATCCTGACTTTGTAATAGGTTGCACGTTGTTTACTGCTGACAGCTCTTTACTTAGCATTTCTTGAGGATCAATACGATGAACCCAAGCTTCACGACGATTATCCAGCCCTTCATACCAACTATAGAAAACGCTGGTTGTATAGTAGATATTCTCCCCTTCTGTAGCGAGGCCTGACTGGGTTGGCGTATAAAAGCGTCCCGTGATACCTACATTTTCTCCTGCGTCATTTTTCGGACCGTACTCATTAAAACCTGGCAGCCATGTTTCACCACCATCAAGACTAAACCCTAGGCCTGATCCGTCATACTCAGCCTCCCCACCTAAACGAGAGAACATATGGAGCTTGCCTTTTAAATAAACTATCTGTTTCTCAGTAAAATAAATTCCTTCTACACCACTACTTAGTCGATTAGAAAGCACCCAGTTATTCGTATCACTATCGGTTATTGCGACTTTAAATAGCCCCTTTTCAATACTGTTATTATCATTACAGTTACTTGGCTTTTCGTATTTGGTTCCGGCCTTTCCTAACACATCAATAGTGTGAAGTGGCACTAAAATACGACCAGCATAAGGTTCTGCTACTGGTATCTGTATCCCGCGACCAGGCCCTATAATCAACGTTTCGCATTCTTCGGCCCAAACATTAGTTAAATTTTCAGGCTCTGACCAATTAGCACCATTATCAACACTCTTACTATGCATTATGTTTGCACGCAGTTTCTGACTTCCACTGGTAATAATGTGATTATAAAAGAGGTGCAATACGCCTGTGTTCTTATTATAAACAGGGACAGGGTTCATTAAATTGTGCTTATAACTACTGCCATCTTCAATTGCGCCGGGAGCATCATTACTCAAGAAAATTTTTCGACTATCACTGAGGTTTCCATCAGGAGTTAATGTGCGCATAACAATGCTTTGTCTTTTATAGTCATTGGTAGCTAATGTGTCGACTCGTCGCTCAGCAAAGAAAACAATATCGCCATTATTCAATTTTTCTAATGCTGGAATACGGTACTTGTCATCGGTACTAGAACCAAATATGAATTTATTATTTGCGCTGCGGTAACGTCCACTTTCGACTGGTTCTATGAAGCTATCAGCAAAAGAGCTAAAGCCTATAATTGATGCCGAAAGAAACACCCCAAATTTAATTAGATTAGTCGAGATTTTACGTACTTTTTTACCCATAAGAAGCATCCTTTCCAGAAGTATCTATAGCATTTAACACGACTCTGTTATCCAACACGTTTATTAGCGTTGATTAATTTACAACACAAGATATACCACACAGCAGTTATGCCATCAACCTATTATACCAGTGTGATTTTAAGAGTTTCTTTATTGAAATTAGCTAAAATCAAAAGTTGATAAAAATTATTTTAGGTAGGTAATTGAAAATTAAAGAAATAGCTAAACTACCAATTCATATTTATGCTACATGCGCTTTTTGACGGATTAATACAAGAGCAATAATGGCTGCTGCAGTGATAATAGCGAGTGTCTTCAATACTTATAAGCGCTCGTCTTGGGCGTGGTATGTAACCTCCCTGTTCAATGCTCAAATCAATCATGGTAAGAGGTCACATTTGATGCCATTTAGGTTAGCTACGCACATGAAGTCGACACATAAAACGGCTGGAGTTTGGCATAAAGCCATTAGAGCGGCAACTACATGAAAAGTACGCGAGACAATAACGCCGTACCATAATTAAGCTTTACTGACTAAAACTTGAAAATGTTATCAGCTATGCCGCCTTATAGAAGCATAAAGAACAAAATCATAGACATGGGAAACCAGCAACACAAAAACAACTTTACCCAATACAAACAACACTTTAACAACAGCAACCTAAAATAAATTTTGTCACATATACTGCTTGCAGATTGCAAAGTCTTCATGTAAAAAAGCACCTGTTTTATCCTTAAGCCCACAAACGTTTCAACCTCGTAAACTAATACTTGGCCGCGTTCATCAATAATTACGAATGGGCAGCCAAGCGTAAATCAAAACCCTACAAATAACTCTTCTAGTGCTCATTATCTGGACCAAAATATGTGCAAAAAACCGAGCCTCCGTCGAAAGCTAAAAGGGCTTTCCATAAAGTTATTTTGTAAAAGAAAGAAGATTACCGTTTCAGGTACCCCTTCATTTAGTGGCGCATGGCCATATATAAGTAATAAAGGGACTATCGAACTTGGTGAACAGTGCCATTTTCGCTCATTTCGTTTGCATCAAAACATTAGTGTTTTAGCTGGAGCAAGATTAGAAATTGGTGACGGCTCATTCTTAAATGACGGGGTTAACATCTGCGCTTCAAAATCTATAAAAATTGGCCGAAATGCCAAAATTGGTGATATGACTTATATTTTCGATACCGATTTTCACCAATTGTCTCCCGAACGTGAAATAAAAAAAGCTTCAGTTGCGATTGGCCATAACGTGTGGATTGGAGCAAACTCTATGATTCTTGCAGGAGCAAGCATTGGCGATAACTCTGTCATAGCTGCTGGCTCTATTGTTGCAGGTCAGATCCCTGCTAATTCTCTAGCTGCCGGAACGCCCGCAAAAGTCATAAAAACACTTAATATTCCCAATGGTTGGTTAAGAACCTAGAGGCAGGCACAACCCAAACAAAAAAAGCTCAAGCAATTTGCTTGAGCCTTTTTGTGTTTCTAAGCGCTCGAGTTAGCCCCTATTTCCCCCGCTCCAATTTAATGGAACAAATATTCCATTAAAACAGCAAGAAAAACCTTAATGATTAATCAATAGCCTGCCATTATTTATCCCGAACAACATGGCTGCTGCAGTGATAATAGCGAGTGTCTTCAATACTTATAAGCGTTCGTCTTGGCCTTGGCGTACAACCTCCTTGTTCAATGTTCAGTGCTCAATGCTCAATGCTCAAATCAAGCATAGTGAAGCCTACTTCCGTGAATACTGCGCAGTGATCAGGTAAGAGGTAAAGAAGTCGAGTGTGAGCGCTGCTCAAAGTGCCATACCAAACGAGGTAACTTTTGTGTCGTGTATAGAAAACGCAGATAAGGGAAGTTGTACTGGTTTGGTTGTTATTTGGTTTCTAGATAAATGTCTCGACTCTTATTGCTCGTGTAGATTATTTTATCCTTTGGTAATGCTACAGATGGTTTAAAAGGATTTTTAATTATGCTCAACGAGAAGGTTCCAGTCGTCATTCATAACACACTAGAGAAGGTGTTCGAATCTGCATTATTAGGTAATAGCAAAACAGATATTAAAAGCTTTTATACCGAGCTTATTCAGTCACCTTTATACCTGTTTAGTGATGCCTCTGCTCCCGCTGATAATGAAGATGCCGAGAAGTTAGCGGGTGAAGGGGCGCAATCAATCAGTATTATGCAGTGGTATATCAATTTAGAGGATGGGGATGCTCTTCCTTTTACTCCAGTGTTTACTTCTCAACAAGCACTTGATGCTGCAAAAATGCAGATGGAAAAAGAGGGCACAGAGTACCATGGTCAGCTTAAGTTGGAAGCCAGTACTGCCCTACAGATATTAGTGAATGCCGATAGCGACATTATGCTCAATCCTAATACATCTTTGTCAAAAGCAATTGATGAGAATGAGATTAGATATATGCTCTTTCCTAGTGTGGGTTTGATTGAGCATCGAGGCCAGCTACAAATAATTGGAGAAGTGTTGAACGCTGAACTACCACTTCTGGATGTACTTCGTCAGATGTTATCGTCATACTCGAAAGTGAATGCCGCTTATTTAATTGATTCATGTCGTTTAGATTTTCAGAAAAGTTGCTCCGGTCATCAGTTTTATCTAGGGTTATCCTTTGATGGTACTGATTATGCCGATGAGCTCAGTCGGATCCGATCTGAGATTTTTAATATTCACCGTAAAGTTGAGCTTAACGGTTGGGATATTGCCGTCCACCTTGTTGAAGCTGGTGATGAGATGAGTGAGTATCTTCTTGCTCAAACCTCACCGTTTTATAACAGATCCTTGATGAGCCGCATTAAATCTTGGTTTAGCTGATTTTTATAGCATTCAGAGTAGATAGTTACTAGCCACACAGCAATAACCTATAGCTATTTTCGGGTTGGTCGTGTGTATTTAACCTCCATTATGGGCTGTCTCTTGATCACTAGACTTGTGATCAAGAGTCAGGCTATGTGCTGGGTTTATTTTTAATAGAGGAAATACCAATAGCATCACTCTTGATAGGTTAGCTTGCCTGTTTCGTCGTAATATTTGCTGCCAATCTCTTTTCCTTTACCGTCTAGTTTCCTGAGTATCATGAGTTGGCCATTTTCATGAAAGACTTTAACTTTCTTATCTATGATGATGCCATTGGCATAGTGTTCGCGCTTTTGTAGTTGCCCGTTACAGTAAAATTGTTCGAACAATCCATGTTCAATATTTTTACGGTAATGCTCTATGGCTTGCAGCTGGCCATTTTCTTGGCAAAATCTGAGTACTTTCCCGTCAAGCGTGATGGAGGGGTAGATATAATGCTGCTCTGATTGACGATGACCATTGGGCCAGTACGTATCTAGTTGTGAACGGTTACTTTGCCTATCATAGTTGAATTGGGTACGAACTTTACCGCTAAAGAAATAAGTGGTTTCATTAAGCTTCTTTAGATCTTCAGCTCGAAATTCACTATTACTGGAGAGCTGGCCATTGGCATAATAGCGTTTCCAGCGTTGTCGCTTCTCACCACTTTGAGCAAAATAGGTATGTATCCATTCTCGACCTTTTTCGTAGCTAATGCTCTCGACTATATCTTCTCCATCAAATCGTTTAAAGCTATTGATAATACCCTCTTCGGTATAGAAATCTTCAGTTAGCTTTTTACCCTCTTGATATATAGTGCGGCTTCTTAATTTATCACTTTTATAGTGGTAAATCAGATGCTCACCATCTTTAATGCCTTGATAAAACCAACCTTGGGATTTGAGGTGTAGTTCGTTAGCTGAAAAACTAAAGCCGTGTTTTAGTCCGTCTTTATATTGAGCTGCGTTAAAATGATTGCCATACATGCTGGTGCTAATACCAATGCCAGTAAAGGGCCTCCCACGATAACCTGTTAGGCAATCTTGATTAAGAGTGATCCCATGCACCTCTGTTTCCGAGCACTCTATCTGTTCAAGCTCCTCTTCATTAATGGGATGAGTCGGCACCTGCTCACAGCCGCTCAAAAGCAGCAGTGTTACAATCAACGCAATTGGATTGGAGCTAAGTTTTACAGGCTTATTAAGTGACAATTAGTGATGCTCCGTTTTAATGAGCTTACCGAATTGATCATAGTAGACCCAGTCACCAGATTGTCGATTGCTAATATAGCTGCCTTCACTGCGCTTCTCACCGTTAGGCCAGTAACTTTGCCATAATCCCTCTTGTCTGCCTCTTAAATAGGTACCATTTTCAGATAACTTACCGTTAGGGTGGAAGTAGCTGGCTTCTCCCTCCTTTTGCCCTTTTAGCCACTGCTCTTGATAATTTTTCTTACCAGTTTGAAAGTAATGAATAAGCTCGCCATCGAGTTTACCTTTAGCATAATGTGCTTGCTGCTTTAGCTGACCATTGCTGTAGTATTCAAGTTGCTTTCCATGCAGCTTTCCATCAAGAAACTCAACACTTAAGGACTGCATGCCATCTTCAAACCAAAACTCCCAATGGCCAGTCTGCTTTCCTTCAAGCATCTCTCCTTGACTCTTTACTTGACCGTTGTCGACGTAATACTCAGCGTAAGGGCCTGTTTGCTCACCATTTTTATAGGTTTCACTGCGATAGCGTATTTTTTTAAAACTGAAGTATTCGCGAAGGCCATTTAGCTTATTCTGCTGGTATTGACTGGTACGATAGATATTGCCCTCAGGAATGGTACCAAAAGTGGGATCGCTCTCTTGATAGCGATAGTCTGTCCATAGCCCATCTCTTTGATTATCTAAATATTGTCCTGTGACGCGTCTGCGGCCGTTATAGTATTCAGCATAATCGCCATTAAGCTTGCCCTCTTTAAAGGTTTGCTCGCGGCTGACGAGTCCTTGTTGATAATGAAGCCAAAGACCCTCTTTTTCACCGTTAAGGTATTTACCTTCATCATTGGGATCGCCATTTCCGTACCAACGGGCATAGTTGCCGTGGTATGGGAAACTATAATTTGAGTCACTTTTTTCTGTGGCGTAGTGAATAAGCTCTCGTGGAGAGCCTGTATCGTAAAATGATTCATATTTACCAGCCCACTTGCCATCAATTCGGGTTCCACGCTCTTTTAGAGTGCCGTCTTCAAAGTAGCTCTCTGATATTCCAGTTTGTTTTCCCTGTTTATACTGATTTAGGCTACGTACTGTATCTTTATCGTAGTAGACGATTTGGTCCCCATGACGTTCACCGGCATGCCACTGTTCGCGTTTATGGATCCTCCCCTGCCGATAACGCTCAAACAGTCCCTGTTTAAGCCCCATCTCATAATAGCCTTTTGAGATTAATCGGCCCTCTGAGTCATAGGTTTCTTGTATTCCCTGAAGTGGGTATTGGTCGTTATCGGTCAAATTTGAAGTGTGATAGTTGGTGACTTTTTTTAGTTCACCATTATCAAAATAGACTTTTTGAGTGCCAGCTTGTTTGCCCTCTTTATAGTTCTGCTCGATGCTCAATACACCAGAAAGGTTGTAGTAGAACTGAGTACCATCTAATAGCCCATTTTTGTATTGCTCTTTCTCCAACAAGGTTCCATTGTCACTGTAACCCAGTAACTCTCCTTGGCGTAGATCGTTTTGATAATGTGATTGGATTGAGACCTGACCATTGGGATGGTATTCAAGAGCATTGCCATTACGGCTACCAGCCTCATAGTGGGTTTCACTTTCAGGCGTGCCGTCATCATAGAATCTCAGCCACTTTCCTTGACGTTTCGCGTTGGCATTGTATTGACCTTTAACTAAGGTTTGCCCTTGATTATCTTGTTCTAGATAGGGGCCAGAGACTTGGTTATTGGCATATTGCTGACTAAGCGCCAGTGTGCCATTTTCATGGTAACTCTCCCATATACCATGTCGAAGATTATCTAAATAGCTCTCTTTAGCCTGTAACTTACCACTACTGAAAAATCGTTTTACAAGGGACTTTTTGCCCTCTTTATAATCGGTGGTTTGATAGATAGAACCTTGACGGTTATATTGCTCCCAACGGCCGGTGGGAACGCCTTTGATATAGTGCTGAACTTCATTTATGCCACCACTCATATCAAACAGCTGCCATTTACCATTTTGATAGCCATTAAGGTACATACCATCGACCAGCTTTTGATTGTTGGGGAGAAAAACTTGCCATTGACCGTTGGGAAGCCCTTGTGAAAATTGCCCCAAGGTATAGCCTTGGTTATCCCTGATGATAGAGATATCGCCATTCAGTGCCATACCATTGGCTATATTGTAATAGAAGCCAACTCCGTCTTGCTGACGAACCTCTATCATGATGGAGGAGATATTTTGTGTTGCTGATGCTGGTAAACTGATTAGCGTTAGGCTAACCATGAGGCTTGCCACGATGGATTGGTAAAAATGCATTAAAACTTCCCTGACTTATATTTTGTTAAAATCTAGCTATATCAACTATTCCATTGCCAGCATTATACACAAGTTATCGGTTAAGGAATAAGCGCTGTAACACTCTATATTACATAAAAATTTGATTTACATAATGTGTCTTTAAAATGAATTTTTAACAAAGGATATAGGTAGACTTGAACAGTGAATGTGACTCTAAATAGTGCTTAATTCCATATATTTTAGAAGGTGTAAACTTGGAAAAAATTAAAAAACGCCTTTGCCAGAAGCGCTCTGTGCAGTGCTTGCCGTTAAACAATTTATGCCATTGATCTACCATTAACTTTGGCTGTCTACGTTTTGTTTTGTAGATGAAACGGGTCGCATAATTCGTGATGATAAACGTGGCGCCATCCCTGCTAAAGTAGAGAACATCTTGAGGCGGCTCAATATTCCAACTGATAACTGGATTAAAATCACTTCTGACTTTGGCAAGTTGTTCCATGGGCCTGTTGGGTCGTTGCAAGAATTAACTGACTATTGTGAGCATTTAGAAAAGCGACGACGGCACTTTGCCAATAGTTGCCAGTACCTCTTGGTAAGCTAAGCAACCCAAACAACCTATTTGCTCAATTCTTAGCCTCCCCCTCTGAGCCGTTTCTCTTTGTCTCAAATTCGTCAAATCTTAGCTTAATCTATTACGTTAGGGCATTTTGTGCTTACATATCACTCTTTAAGAGAAGCTGACAGCCTGATTCTCGACGCAGAACTGCGAATAGCAGGAACAGGTAAGTATGTTATTGATTAAAAATGGGTGGCTTTACTTTTCTTTGTTACTTTTCTCACTTTGGGTGTAGTGGTCATGTTTCATCGGAAACATGGTGCAAAACAGCGGAATATACACATTGTATATTCCGCTCCAACGCTGCCACTGTTCCGCTGAAAACTGACCAGTCAGTTCGTTGGAAGAGGTTAAAGGTGCAAAGTTTTCCACCAACTGAAGGGTAATTTGGTAGCTAAACGAACAACTCTTTCACCTTTTGAAAATATCACAAATTTCAGGAACTCCCCCCCTTAACTCATGGGTGCTATCAAATGAGAATATAGCTTTAACCCCAGAAAGCACAGCGATATATTCATAATCAGCCCCATCAAAAGGTTTGATAAATTTAAACACTGAACATTCATCTGAACGGTATACATCTTGAATATACTGCTCAGAACTTAAGTTATCTAATAACTTCCATTTGTTAAAGTTAATAGCATCAATCCTAATGAGACCGTTGCCGTATTCCCACCCACCAAATACCAGATATTTAGCCTGTAACTCCCCAGCAGTTACAAAGAATTGTTCATTCAACTCTAACGACTCAGTCTCACCACTTTCACTAGGGAATATAATAGTTTTCTTGTCGCCCGTATAATCACTACTATAAAACATATAATAATAGGCAATAATATCCTTACTGAAAAAAAACAAGGCATTTAATGAAACAATAACAAACAACAGGAGCATTCCTTTACTCCTATACAATTCAAATTTGCTGCCTGTCATTTTAGCCACCTAGCTACAAGTTTAAAGCCATTCAAAAATCGCATTACTATTTTTCTCCTCAGTAATTTCATCAGTCTGTTCAGTTACTTGATTCACTACTTCAGTTACACTACCTACTACAGCATCCTATGTAGAAGTCGGTATACCTCCAATAGCCGATTCAGTCATTTCTTTTCCTAGATCAACTATAGATTCAATCGCATTGTTAAAATTATCTGAATAATCACTTTCTGCTTGAGATATATTATTTACATGCCCTCCTGATTTAATAAACCCTTCATATGCAGAAGCTGGACTTTGAACTTTGTCAAATTGTTCAATCGAATCACCAGCATTATCTATACTTTCAGCAAAATCTAACTGCTGTGCGATGAAACTAACAACTCCAATAACTACTAATGCACCAACAACTAGCTGACCAAATTCACCATCCGGATCCACATACTTATAAGGATTGTTATTAGCATATGTGTACCTGTTGAAACCATGTATCAGACTTCCGCGATCAAGATGTCCCGTAGCATCAGCCGGATCATCCGCATAAAACCGACCAATCTGTGGATCATAGTATCGTGCCTGCATATACATTAGTTCGATTTACGAACCAATAAAGCCGCTTTCTACTATTTACGAAATGGCTTGAGTTAATATGTGATGGAGCGGATTTAGGTCACCGTGATACCCTTCAACATTTGCATTAATCCATTTGCGGCGTTTTTTTATATCATGTTCCTAAACAGCCATTACCCCACAAATAAAGTACCAAAGGTTCAAATAAGAATCACCACTAGTTCGCTGGGTATGATAAGCCCCTTGCGGGGCTTAATATACAAAAAACGCTAAAACTCATGTCATATTAGTTAATGCTTTTGCTCATCTCGGAGATTCGTCCTCCAAAAAAAACTCCTATTAACCCCAGTAATATTAACAATGCTGAAATAACCACTATGGATTCGACCAGGCTTTCTCTATGTTCAAGTACTGACGTCAGTGTTCTAACTGGTACCTTTTCTAAATGAATAGAGTAGATATTCCCACTCTCATTTTGGTCAAGATATACGAGTAGTTCTACATTATTATTGGCTTTTTCGCGAAGAAATTCGAAGACATTTTTGATATCCCCATTCCATTTCTCATAGGTCAAATCTAATGAATCAACGGATACTATAAGTTGATTATCCGTATATACTATCTTATCAATTGGGCCCTCAACCTTCTTAAGCAGGTTTTCATCGGGAGGATAAATTTCAATCACTAGGAAAAGGCAAATAAGCGCGCTAAGAATGACTAAAAGTGTTCCACAGACTTGATAGAAATATTTCATAATTAGAGTGTCCATTAGTCTTTAATATTCTCTTCCATTGATATAGCTATGGCTGAACCTGCTATATCTGTAGCAATAGAAGGGCCTGCTACGGCCGCCGGAATGCCAGCTGCAAGCCCTACGGCAGCTCCTTCAATACCTTTACCTATTGCTTTATTCATATCCACACTTGGCAACTCCCCATTAGAGATATCTCCGCTCGCGTCCGTAGCAGCCTGGCTTACACTTCCTGAAACGCCGCCGGATACACCTGAACCCACCATTTTCCCTGCAACTTTAGCGGAAGAAGATTTAACCGCTTGCTGTGCCGCAAGCTTTACACCTAAACCAGCCGCAGAGCCAACTCCACCACCAGATATAGCTCCAGTTAAAGCACCGACAGCACCAATAACCATTGCTTCACCGTCGCTTGCCCCCGCACTGATAGCTTGATTATATGCTGTATATCCACCAATTACGGCCCCAACGACAGGAATTAAAAAAGCAAAGTTACCGTCTGGATCAGTATATTTATAGGGATTATTATTGGCATATGTGTAACGGTTGAACCCATGAATGGGGTTATATCTTTTCATATGTCCTAATGCATCAACAGGATCATTAGAATAGAATCGGCCTATGAGTGGATCATAGTATCGTGCCTGCATATAGGTTAACCCTAGATCTTCATCTTGCAAATGACCTGTATAACCTATCCCCGCCTTCTCACCACCTAAGCGCTTACCAAACGGTTCATATATGCTGCGACTAGTTATGCTGCCTTTAGCATTGGACTCGGCAACCACAGAACCTAGCACGTCGGTGTGCTGGAACCTGACAGCTGTTGCGGGACTGTAACTGCCCACATTGTGGCCGACACTGCATATGTTCGCAAAATTACAGCTTTGTATAGTGACAGTGTAACTGCCCATAGACAAGACCAGCATATAACTGGTGTCTGTGGTGGTCAGAACCTGCTCTCCCCCGTTGGCATCTCGCAATGTTATCTGGTAATAACTAGTAAAAATGGGTGGCTAGTCCTTTTTCTAGTCCTTTTTCAGGCAAGGGGATATCATTCGGTTTATCACAAAAGATGGGAAGGTGATCGCGTTTCAATTTAGCAATAGCTCTCATACTGCAGTAGCCTTCTCTAGCAAAGAGTCTGTTTATAGTAACGGTACCAGTGTATTTGACTACCAACAGATGGATGAGTTTGACAGTGGCTGGGGCTATGATGCTGATAACTGGGTCAAATCAAATGGCTGTAAAGTGACCAACGGCAGTTTCTCTGCAAACTATATCCATAGCATCAATCGCGAGGCTGATGGCAGCATTTATGTCAATGTCGAAACTGTTCTGGTTGAAAAGGAAGAGTTAGAGATAGATTGCGATTGACCTTATATTGCTATCGATCTTGCAAAGAACCAGTTCCAAGTTATAGCTATGGCAGTTGATGCCAAGACTATCTACAACAAACGATGGAACAGAAAACAGCTTAAAGACCTGCTTTGCAACACAACTCCTTACACTATCGCATATAAAAGCGAAAAGAGTCAGTCTATAAGCACTAAACTGGAGCCCTGAGTAAACCAGAAACTAACACAAAAAAGCCCAAGATAAACTTGGGCTTCTTTTACCGCTAGTTGTATCAGTCAGCTAGGACTGAAACAAACCATCTGGAAATTAATTAGAACGGCATCTTCATGCCTGGTGGCAACTGCATACCGCCAGTCACTTCAGCCATTTTTTCTTTTTGGCTTTCTTCTACGCGGCGAGCAGCGTCGTTACACGCAGCAGCAATCAGATCTTCTAGCATCTCTTTGTCGTCTTCAAGAAGGCTTGAGTCGATATCAACTTTACGTACGCTGTGAGAACCCGTCATAGTGACTTTAACTAGGCCAGCACCGGCTTCGCCAGTCACTTCCATACGTGCGATCTCTTCTTGCACTTTAGCCATTTTGTCTTGCATCATCTGGGCTTGCTTCATCAAGTTGCCCATACCGCCTTTTCCAAACATACTCTAATTCTCTTCTATTATTTATCACAACAAATAAAGTGGGCTAATCTTACTAAAATACCAGTGATTAGCAATGAAAGCTGAAATTCTATTGTAAAAATTATGACTCAGTTAACCGCTTAAAGTTCGCGATATCGATCAACTCAATCTGTTTTCCTTTCTGTACCAATAACTCAGGTGCATAGCTCAATGAGTCATCGGTTAGCTGCGCGCCCATGTTTTGCGTCAACCAACGCACATTGTCGTCAGTCATCAACTCATGGTGCGCCTGCACTAAAATCTCTTTGTGGAAACGTCTTCTCACTTCAAGTGGCGTTTCTCTTGCGCTATCGAGCCCAACGGTGACATTGACCGTACAAGCTTCACCTAAAGCACTGCTCATGGCTTCTTCTAGCTGTTTAATAGCGATATCTGCAGCCAGATGTTTTTGATCAGGCTTTAACAATAACGATAACGGCTGCTCAAACTGATGACAGACTGAGTTAACTGCTAGCTGCCGTACACGACCGCCCACTTCTAACTCAGACATAAACCGATACCACTTTAAATCAACCTCATTACCACTAAGCTCACCACTAGGTAATACAGGTAAGTTTAGCTCAGCATCCTGAACAGGAGATGAATCAAGTGCTGTTTGCTCGGTTCTCTTTTCATCTGGCTCAGAATCCAATTCAACCGACTTTACTTCTTCAGGCGTGACTTTAGCCTTACTGACTGGCGCCACTGCTGTAGAGTCGTCAAATCGCGCACAAGGGTCTTGTTCATGAGGCTCTTCCCATGGCGGCCTATCAATCACCTCATCATTAGCCTTTGTGTCGTCTTCAGCTTGCGCTTCACTCGATTCAACACTTAGCTGCGGATCCGTTTCACTTGGCTTGACTTCAGTCTGCTTTCTTACTGGAGGCGTAAAAGGTTTACGTACCTCTATGGACTTTTTTGAAGACTCCGCCTTAGGATCATCCTCTCCTAATCCCTCAAGTAAGCTTGCTCTAGCTGCGAGTACCGCATCCAGTAAGTCATCACCTGCTCCAAAGTCGGCTTCAGCAACTACTGGGGATGACACAACAGCTGATTGCTGCAGCGGATCTCTCGGTTCAGACTCCGTTGTACTTTGACTAGTTGGTTGACTAACTTGATAACCTTGTTCGTAACCACTATCGAAGCCGTAATCTTCATTGCCAAAGTCATTACCTGAATCACTATAAGCTCCAGCATAATCTGCGTAAGAGGCCAAATCATCATAACTGTAATCTGATTGAACCGAGTTCTCATCAGCAACATTAGTGTGCTCAGGCTCTGCCTCTATAGCTTGCTCTGGTTTTGCTTCAGGCGCTTCAATATGCTGGGCCTTTGCATCTGACGCCTCTAGCGCTGTTTGTTCAGGCTCTGCTTCAACCTCTGTGGTAGTAACATCATCAGTTTTCAGTTCAGCACTTGCTGGCGACTCAGTGACCTGTGCGCTCGATGAGTCCTCTTGATTAAAACCCTGACTCTGAGCTTGGCTCATTATCATGGCCATCTCACTATTGAGGGCTTCGTCTGCATGTTCTGGCGCAGTGTCGTTTGGCTCTAGCGTCGCTTCACTTAGAGCAGGCTGCTCACTCGGTTGCTCATTTTCATGAGCTAAAGAGGTCACTCCTTGTAACTTTCCCGGCGAGGCAGGCTCAACTCCTTCAGCCTTAGTGCTCGTCTCAGTTGAAGAAACCACTTGTTCAGCATGAACATCATTCATACTTTGGCTGGGGCTAGAAGTGGGCAATGCCTGATTAGCTTCAGCCTTAGGCAAGCTAATTTCTGACTTTGACTCTACAGCCCAACGAGTCACTGGTTTTTCAGGTACAAATGTCACGGCTCGTAGCAGTGCCATCTCTAGCCCTGACTTTGGATCTGGGGCGTGGGGTAAGTCTTTACGCCCAGTGAGCAGCAATTGATAGTAAAGTTGTACCTGCTCTGCTGACAGTTGCTGAGCAAACGCCTTGATCTGCTCACTATACAGTGACATCTGCGCTGCTGCGGGAGCAAACTGGGTCAAGGTAATTTGATGTAATAGCTCAAGTAAGCTACGTAGCACCTCTTCTGGTTCTGCACCAAACGACAACACCTTAGCTGTGACTTGCATCAAATCCATCACATCGGCTTTGGCTAACGCTTCTAACAAGGCAATGACATGTTTTTCGTCAATGCTACCGAGCATTGTTTGTACTTGCTCAAGTTTGACTTGACCAGCACCAAATGCAATCGCTTGATCCGTAAGGCTTAACGCATCTCGCATACTACCGTTAGCCGCTTTGGCTAGCAGGGTTAATGCCGATGGTTCAAAACTCAGTTGCTCCGCCGTTAAAATATGACCTAACTGCGCCACAATCTCATCTAGCGTTAAACTCTTGAGGTTAAACTGTAAGCAACGAGATAACACCGTCACTGGCAGACGCTGTGGGTCGGTGGTCGCCAGTAAAAATTTTACATGTTCCGGCGGTTCTTCTAAGGTCTTAAGCAGAGCATTAAAACTGCTTCGAGATAGCATGTGGACTTCATCGATAAGGTATACCTTATAGCGACCACGGCTCGGCCTGTACTGCACGTTATCGAGCAGTTCTCGCGTATCGTCAACCTTAGTTCTCGATGCCGCATCGACCTCAATCAAGTCAACGAATCGACCTTCGGCAATCTCAACGCAGGCAGAACACTGTCCACAAGGCGTAGCGGTCACGCCTTGTTCACAGTTAAGGCCCTTTGCAAAAAGACGCGCGAGACTGGTCTTCCCTACTCCTCGAGTACCGGAAAACAGATAGGCATGATGTAATCTTTGCTGAGTGAGCGCGTTGGTTAATGCATGTAAAACATGAGATTGACCAACCATTTGCTCAAATGTGGCAGGGCGCCATTTTCTGGCCAACACCTGATATGACATGGAACTCCCCAACGTGTCATGAATATGGTTTCGGGAGCACGCTCCTCGACATCTTGGAACAATAACATGCAACGCTTTTACATGCTATCTCAAGCGTCTAAGGAGCGATTTGGCGGTGATAAAATCACCTTTTAAGATAAAGAATCGACAGTTTACTCGACTCTTTAGCACTGCTGCGTATAACAGCAGCCTAATAACTTATTCGCCATCGAACTCACAAAGGCTCACCAACTTAAGATCCATCTTCTCAAGACGCTGTTCACCACCAAGGTCTGGCAATGAAATTACGAAAGCGGCATCGTTTACACTTCCGCCTAACTGACGAATAAGTTTAACTGTCGCTTCGATAGTACCGCCAGTTGCAAGTAAGTCATCAATAACCAATACCTTATCTTCGGCATTGATCGCATCAACGTGGATCTCTAGTACGTCATGACCATATTCAAGCTCATAGCTTTCTGAAATCGTCTCTCTTGGCAGCTTACCTGGCTTACGAACGGGTACAAAACCAATGCCCAATTCTAGCGCTAACGGCGCACCAAACAAAAAGCCGCGCGCTTCAGTACCGACAACTTTAGTAAATCCTTGATCTTTATAGTGGTCTACTAAAAGGCCAATGGTGAGTTTATAGGCTTGTGGATCTTCTAATAAGCTAGTCACATCTCTAAACAAGATCCCCTCTTTAGGATAGTTAGGGATGGTTTTAATGCTGTTCTTTATTAGTGCCAAGCTGTCAGTATTCATTACCATAATTCTTTACTTAATCTACTTTAGTTTGCTGACATCCCCAGCTCCAAATTTGATTATGCCAGTATAGATGTCATCGAAGTGTAAAAATCGGCACCAAGCTTAAGCCGCTTTATGATGAGTTGCAACCTACTAACGCGAGAAGTGTAGTCTCAGTCTAGGGTATTTTATTTGCCGATTGTTCTTTTAGAGGGAGACGGTTACAGGTACGCAACAATTGCGCTTAAGTTTCAATATGATGAAACAATACAGTGAAGTATCACCCGTCGATTTCAGGAATGCTTCTCAAATAGATTATTAAACCGGTACCGAGACAAGCCAACATCACTTTTACCCAGATCAGAGGAACAATCACAATACTGGTGATAAAGCTCAGGCCGCTCACTATATAGGCTTTTTTCTTTAGGCTTTTTCGAA
Source organism: Shewanella sp. MBTL60-007 (assembly GCF_019654915.1). Classification (GTDB taxonomy): domain Bacteria; phylum Pseudomonadota; class Gammaproteobacteria; order Enterobacterales; family Shewanellaceae; genus Shewanella. Next base: position 17,049 of record NZ_BPET01000073.1, read on the forward strand.
TTGCGCCCTGCGCCTGCCAATTTTTCAGGGCATCGGCAAACCAAGGGTGACTCATCAACCACTGATACAATCTATCGCTAGAGCGGGCAAAGCAATAAGCTGCAAGTAAAATAAACGGTACAGTAGGCAATACGGGTAGCAGAATACCTAACAGCCCCAAGGCTAAGCTGCAAAGTCCAAAAACAAGAAAAAAGCCACGCTTTAACGCCATCAATCAATCCTAAAAAACAAAAAGCCACTCTATATTGAGTGGCCAGTATAACCGAGATTGGCTTAAAATCGGATTAAATTAAGCCCATAACCTTTAACCAAGACAAGCTAGCGGGTAATGTTGGGATAAGCATTACTAGAATAAAGCTAATAAAATAAACAATGTTAAATGGGTCTTTAAACGGCTGACTCATGGCTTCCTCTCTTATTATTGTTAACTGCAAAAATTGATCTAGATCAATTTTTGCAGCAATTATAGAGATCCAATTTAGGAATGGGAAGCCTATTGAGCGATAAACTCTTTAATAATCCCCTTATGGCTTAAGTCAGTAAGTAACTGTAAACAACCTTGTTTCAAAACATCTGCTTCAATTTGAGGAAAAGTTTGTATCAACCAATCTAGCAACTCCCCATAGCTTAAGCTCTCATACTGTGACAGATAAGCGAGTACCTGAGCAGTTAATGGGTTTAACTGTAAAAATCGAACCTCTTCACTTAAGTCGCGATAAATACAAAAGTACTGAGGTGCTTCACTCGGTTCTTTAGGGCAATAATCTGGGCTAATGTGCTGCACATCATACGCATATTGTGCAATTTGAGATGTCGCTGAAACGCATAACTTAATACACTCTAATGAAGGCTCTTCGCCTTCGATAAGCTTCTGCTGATGATTATCCTGAGCAACGGCCACCACCAACTCTAACCACTCGTAGTGAGCCAGCTCGAGCATAAATGGCGGATCAATTTCAGTCTCTTGGTATTCTGTTTGCAAAAACAGCAAAAACTCTTGAGCGATTTCAATAAAAATAGGAGTACGGCAGTCGTGAGTTGCAAAGAACTTTTGGACAATATCTAGCCAATCCTGCTCCTTATAGAGACTCTTTAACACTGGGAACGCATTTGAGATGAAACCATCAAGATTATTGAAAAATAACTCTCGATAGATCTTCATACGACGCGCCTCGATGCCATCTGGTAAGGGGCGAGAAGGATCTTTAATGTAATCCATAAAGTTCTGCTGAACATCAATAAAGTTCATTAGGCGCTCCTTTTCAAACTCGCAACGTGTCGATTTTGATAGTCATGAATTTGATTAATTTCCAGTAATAAATCGCTGGTTTTAGGAATGTTAAAGTCGCGCTCTAATAACGTAGGAAACACACCATGGTACTGGTGACACTCTTCGAGTAGTTTCCAAACAGGGTCAACGATATCCGCCCCATGGGTATCAACAATTAAATCTTCTGCCTCTTCATAATGTCCGGCAATGTGTAGATAGGCGATCCTCTCCGTCGGCATCGCCTTTAAAAAATCAAGCGCATCATATTGATGGTTAATTGAATTAACATAGATGTTATTAACATCCAAAAGCATCTTGCAGTCGGCCTCTTCCATTACCGCTGTGACAAATTCAGTTTCCGACATCTCGGCACCTGGGGCGGCATAAAAGGAAACATTTTCCAAGACTAACGGCCTTTCAATAATGTCTTCCACTTGTTTTACTCTCTTCGCCACATGCATAACCGCTTCTGATGTAAAAGGAATTGGCATTAGATCATACATATGACCCTTCCCAGAGCAGTAGCTCAAATGCTCTGAATAGATTTTTATCTGGTGCAGGTCTAAAAAGTCTTTAACGTTTTTGACGAACTGAACATCAAGCGGCGCGGGGCTACCGATTGATAGAGATAAACCATGACAGTAAAACTCGTGCTTTTCGGTCAATTCTCTAAACTGACGACCAAACTTGCCCCCTAACGTCATCCAGTTTTCGGGGGCTACCTCGAAAAAGTCGATTTCTGAAGGCACGCCTTGGCAAAACTCATCTAACATCTCTCGCCTAAGGCCTAATCCAACCTGTCCCTTATTCACTTTGCTGCCATTTGTCATACTGCTGCCTGCTTACATCGGATCAACTATACAAATAGGGCCAGCTCGAGCTGGCCCGTTCAACTATCAAGACGATTTACTTCGCACCGCCACACTTACCTTCACCACATTTACCTTCTTTTTTCGCTTTTTTCTCACCACCACATTTACCTTCGCCACACTTGCCCTCTTTGGCTTTCATCTTGTCAGCGCCACATTTACCTTCGCCGCACTTACCTTCTTTGGCTTTCATCTTGTCGGCGCCACATTTACCTTCGCCACACTTACCTTCTTTAGCTTTCATCTTGTCAGCGCCGCATTTACCTTCGCCGCACTTGCCTTCTTTGCTCTTTTTCTTATCGGCACCACACTTACCTTCGCCGCATTTACCTTCGCCTTCAAGCAGCTGGTAACCGGCTTGCATCTCACTATAGCCAAATGGGCCCGCTTGCACACTCGTTGCCAATGCACTTCCCATTACAACAGCACCAACAGCGACAGTGATTGCAGTTTTATTTACTAATTTCATGATCTCTTCCCTCTTACGTAATCAACATTGGATCGGTTACCAACAAGGTAATTTGCTGGCTTGCTTAACTAGACCCGCCAACTAACATTTTAATTTCAAAAGTTTTACATCCATCACATTTATGACTCATGAAAGCTGATAGGTCAAATAATATCCAGGAGTCAGCTTAGTCTTATCTAAATGTTTAAATGTCATTTTTTCTACAATCTGCTCAACACTTAGCTGCTTGCAAAGCTTGATGGGGTTGTGAAGCATTAAGATAAAAGCAAAACCATCATTCGATTGCTTACAAACAAATAACTCAGTCTATTTGGCCGAGAGTTTAAGATGAGGTAGAATGCGGCGCCCTTAAAGATACCGATATGTTGGACAGTTCAGTGCGAATAATTTTGGCGCCTATGGAAGGCGTTGTAGATGATTTAATGCGAGAGATCCTCTCAGCTATCAACCCTTATGATCTTATGGTCACCGAGTTTGTTCGTGTCGTGGACCAACTGCTACCTGAAAAGGTCTTTTATCGCATCTGTCCTGAATTACAAACTGGTGGCCAAACCTTGTCTGGTACGCCTGTACGAGTGCAGTTACTTGGCCAAGACCCCAATTGGATGGCAGAAAATGCCATTAGAGCTGTGGAGTTAGGTTCAAAAGGCGTTGATGTTAATTTTGGCTGTCCGGCAAAGATGGTTAACCGTAGCAACGGTGGTGCGGTAATGCTGCAATACCCAGAGCAACTATATAAAGTAGTCAAAGCCATGCGTGATGCCGTGCCGAGTGATCAGCCTGTAACGGCCAAGATCCGTTTAGGTTTTAACGATAAATCACTCTACATGGAAAATGCACTCGCCATTTATGAAGCGGGTGCCAGTGAACTTGCTGTACATGCTCGCAGTAAAGTTGATGGTTACAAACCTCCAGCTTATTGGGAATATATCACTGACATCAATGCAAAGTTGCCTATCCCTGTCATTGCTAATGGTGAGATCTGGAATCGTGACGACGCCCAGCGCTGCATGGAAGTTACAGGTTGTGATAGCGTAATGGTTGGACGTGGAGCGATTTCACTGCCAAACCTTGCTGCACATATCAAGGGCGATGCAGCCTTTACTTGGCAGCAATCTCTGGGGCTGATGCTTGACTACACAAATCGTGAATTAGAAGGCAGAAAAAGCACCTACTATCCCGCGCGAATTAAGCAATGGTTTAGCTACCTAAACCGCCAATATACAGAAGCCGATGAGCTGTTTAGAGAGTTAAGAGTGTATAAAACAGCCGATGAAATCATCAGGGTGTTACAAGGTGCACAAGAAGCTTTAGGCAACGAAATTTAGCGCTTTAAATCGCCAACATACACAACCCAATGAGCTTTTTAAGAGTTTCAATCACTAAAAGTGTTTTAAATAAATAATGAGCTCATTACTAAATGACAAAATTTAAACGGTCGTTTAGTGAATTAATTAGCATTTAATTGCAGTAGATCCGCAAAATATAGCGCTGAATTGATCTTAGTCATAACGCATCACGCCTGCATGTTTAGACTAAAAAGCCGTAAAGTTAATAATTGTAGGCGACCTAAGTGAGTACAAACCATATCAAACAAACCTTGTCCGAGATCGAGTCGGAACTAAGAGCTAAGATTGGTGCACTCCCCGAAATGCAAGCCAAGCTAATGGAACAGCATGATTATTCTCTTTGTGAACTCATTCAAGTGATGACTGACGTTCACTTATGCGAACATCCATTATTCATCAAGTTGATGAGCCTAGATGCGGCTCGCTGTCAGCTTGAAATTGGTTTGTACGGTGTGTGCAGTGATTGTGAGAGTGAAATTGAACCAGAGCGATTAGCAAGTAATCCACTTGAGCAACGTTGCCTAAGCTGTAGTAATCACTTTAGTCAGCAGCATAGGCAAGAGTTAAGACTCAATCACTAAGCTAGTGTAAGCACGAACTGAAAGCCTTTTTAGTGAACAGTCATAAAAAAACCTCCGTTAAGGAGGTTTTTTGTTTAAACTCACAATATCATTAAAACTTCAGGTTCACACTCACGTGCATGAAGCGACCTAATGTGTCATAGAAGCCTGCAATAGTGTTTGCATTAGTTGAAATTGAGTTACCTACCATTGGCGGCTCTTTATCGAACAAGTTGTTCATACCTGCAGTAACTGACATGTAATCAGTTAATACATATGTACCATTTAAGTCAAAGTAGTTATATGCATCAATTCCACCTTGTTCTGACAAGCGAGCATCAGCGGTTCCATCATAATCAATAGCACCGAAGTAACGCCATTTAGCAGCTAGCACCCAGTCAGATGCAGTGTACTTTGCTGTTAAGGTATGTCTCCAATCAGGCGTAGCAAAACAATCTGAACTAATCGTACCCGCGCAATCATATGCTAAATCGTCATCGCCCTTGATTGGTTGGATCTCTTTCTTCATTGCATAAGAGCCAATGATATCGAAAGAAAGATCACCACTACCTAGCTCAATATTATATTGCGCAGCAGCGTCAATACCTTCCCAAGAGCGACCACCAATGTTGTCGCTTAGGTTAACAACGTAACCACTTTTGCCAAGCCATAAGCTACCTGATGCACTACGTTGAACATTTTGACAGAATGCACTATCACCAGTTTCTGCACAGATATTTAGTATACGCTCAGCACCAACTGTACTAATTACGCTTTCCATTTCAATATTGTAATAATCAAGAGAGAAACTGAAGTTGTCTAATGGATTAGCGACTAAACCTAATGTAATTGTTTCTGCTTCTTCAGGCTCTAGATCTGGATTACCGCCAGCAAATTCATTATATTGTCCTGCAGGAGATGAACCGATATTGCCATACTGATCTATTGTCACACCTGTATTAGCACACTGTGCTTCGCTGAATGTGATATTGCCATCTTCATCAGTCGCACAACCATCAGCACCTGACCATAAACCGATGTTTTGGGCGTTAAATAACTCTGAAACATTTGGAGCACGTACTGCACGGTTAAAGCTTGCACGAAACATATAAGCATCAGCCAATGTGTAATCCGCACCGACTTTATAAGTCCAGTTTCCACCTGAACTAGAATAATCAGAATAACGAGCACCTAAATCAAACCCTAAGTTATCAAGTACAGGGATTTGGAGTTCTGTATAAAGCTCGTTTACATCTATCTCACCATATAGACTAGTAATTGGACCACCTTGGCCTAACAGTTGACCTTCTTCATAAACGGTATCAGAAATTCTTTCGTAATCTTGTTCACGACGCTCAAAACCAAATACCATTGCAATTGGATCTGATGCAGATGGAATTGTTACACCTATATCACCTGTTACATAACCGCTATAGATTGTTTGTGTTACAAGGCCCGTCTGAACACCTACACCCGCTAGCTGAGCGGCTTGCTCTGCTGTCACTCCATCAGGCTCAAACACGTTGTAATATAGACAGCCATCAGCTTCTACGCACTCTGTATCAATCGCGCCAACTCTTGGTGCAATTTTTGGCGCAAGCAAATCGTTTTGGTATACAGATGAAGATGAAGTTGCCGAATAGTTGAAGCTTACGTCGTAAGTCCAGTTATCATTAATATCACCTTCCATGCCAGTAAGAATACGGTACGAATTGTGCTCAAGGTTGTTAGAGCGTGGCCCTCCTTCAACATTACGCTTACCAATATAAGCAACAAATTGATCAACATCTGTTTGATTAAACTGAGACTGTAACTGTTGCTTCTGTAGATCTGTGAGTAGCGGATTGTTGTAATCCATTAAGTATTCTTCATTAAAAAATGTACCTGATTCAGCGATCTGACCAGCTGTACGATTCTGCATGAAAGAAAGCTCTACATATGGACGAGCATGATCACTAATTTCATAATTCAAGAACGAACCAAGTGAAATACGCTCATTCGGGCGCATAAAGTGATTTACAGGCGCGTAGTTATAACGATAGCCGTCATCTGGCTTGAAACCATTTCCGTCTGGATCAGTGTAGCCCCAAAAGTTTTGTGCGTAATCGACTTTACCATTAACAACCGGATAGATGTCAAAGTGAGCTAAAGGCGTATTAGCTGAACCACCACAAGCAGATTGTGAACCATTCAATGCACAAGAAGAGTAATCGCGCTCACCTTGAAGTAATTCATCGTTGCGACGCCAAACAGCATAAGCTACTGCGTGACCTTTACCATCAGCAAAATCACTACCGATAGCTAAATCAATATTATATGCCTTACCATCAACGCCAGTGCTTCCTGATGGATACTCAAAACCTTTTTCATCCATTAAACCTTGGATATAGCTGTTATCGTTTTTATGCTGATAACCCGATGCTCCAACGTTGATTGAAATACCATCAAAATCACTGTCCATGATGAAGTTAACAACACCTGCTACTGCATCAGCACCATATACGGCAGCAGCTCCCCCCGTCATAACTTCAACACGCCTAATTAACGCTGCTGGAATTTGGTTAATATCAGCAGTTTGTGAAGTAATACTACCTGCTTGCATTCTACGGCCGTTAATAAGAACCAACGTTCGATTACTACCTAAACCGCGTAAGTCAAGTGAAGCCGTACCCGAGGCGCCATTAGATTGAAATGCATTACTTGCTGTTTCTAATTGTGGAAGTTGGTTCAAAATGTCTTCTACATTAGTAAAACCACTCATTTTAATCTGCTCTGCATCCATAACATGGATTGGAGCAGAGGTCTCCATATCTGTTCGCTTAATCCGTGAACCGGTTACTTCAATGCGTTCTACTTCTTCTGCTCCATTTCCTGTTGTTTCATTTGCAAATACAACCCCTGACATTGCGAAACTTGTCGCTGCGGTTGCAATTAAACTCCTACGGATAGCTTTCGCCATTAAGGTTTGAGTTCTCATATATATTCCCTTATAGAT
>NZ_BPET01000074.1 GCF_019654915.1 Shewanella sp. MBTL60-007
CAGAGCGCTTTGATATCATGCTGCTAATCGCCCTAATGCTTCAACTGACATTTTGGCTTGCTGGAGTTCATGGTCAGAAACAAGGTTGGGATAAGCACTTCCAAGCTAACACTGTCAAAAATCGAAATGTACTCTCAACAGTGCGCTTAGGGATGGAAGTTTTGCGGCATTCTGGCTACACAATAACGAGGGAAGACTTGCTCGCGGCTGCAACCCTGCTTGCTCAAAATCTATTCAAACATGGTTGTGCTTTGGGGAAATTATGAGGGGATCCCTCAGTAATCCGCTTTGACGGAGTTGTTCCATATACCTACGAATTGTTCTTTCATTGCAGCCAATTTTATCTGCGAAGTGTTTCTGTGAACGGTAGTAACAAAGTAGATTACGTCTTGGGTTTAGCTTTTTGTTCATTAAGAAGTTATTGAACTCCTGATTCATTAGAAACCAAAGCATGAAAGCACTTGGTTCACAATACTTCTTGTTGGCTAACGCTAATGGTGTCCAGCTTGAATAAAGCATTTCTTCTGGGTTGAATACTGTTGGACATGTTTCTATTGTCATTGGTTGTATTTTCCTTAGCTGTAATGGCCGAATAGGGGCTTAGTAATCGACAAACTATTTGTGTTGCGGATTCTTTGTACTGAACTTGTAAGCGCTCAACAGCGCCTCTTAGTTCTTCTGGTATAAAAACTCTGATACTCATTGATGTTAAAACTCCTTTACTAAGGGGGGACTTAAACGAGACCTCCTACCATTGAATAGATGTGGTAGTTAAGCATTGGCTGAAGCTATAGCTGCTTCACTTTTGATGCGTTGGTAGTAGCGGGCATTTCTTAGCGATTTACAATCACAGCATCTACGGTTGCGCATATACCTAACTGAGAAGGTGATTGTTGGGTTGTGTTTAAGACAAGCCCTACAAGGATTACCACGGTAAAATATATTTGTATTTGCTCCTTTTTGGGCTTTTAGCTGCTTATCAGTTAAAAAAATTGTCATTGGTTCTAATCTCCTATTATTCAGATACTTAATACCTATGTAATCAGACGCCTAAACTTTCAGGCACTACTAAAATAAATAGTAAATAAATGACGTATATAGCTTTTCTTTTTACTCCTCTAATAACACCTATGTAGCCAGAGCTTCAAAAACTTACAGGTATAGGAAATACACCTATTTTATTTTGTTAAAGAGCGACCTAAGTCATGATTGCAAAGGTCATAAACGAAAAAAAACGCATAGGAACACAGCCTAAAAAGGCCATACTCTTATACGTTTTATGAGTTTCATCTATTGTTGCTGGTAATCTATTTCAACCAGCGAAGGGCATAGTATCAGGTCAAATTCGTTCCACCAAGATACCCTCATGCAAATTAGTACTATTAGATCTGCTGAAGAGGAGGGTATATTACTATGCTAATGTGTATGTTAAACCTATCGATATGAGTTGTTGCTACTTACAAGCCCTCTTAACCGTGGCAACGCTGGTATTAAAGTGCTTGGCTGTTTCGGCAATACTAGCACTGTTCTCTACTCGCCACTTGGCAACCTCACTGTGGTCAAATGAGAATTTACGCCCTAAAGATTTACCCTCAGCCTTAGCAGCAGCTCTACCTGCAGCCATGCGTTCTGCAATAGTAGAGCGTTCCATCTCTGCAACAGCTGCGAGCATCGTTAACATAAATACGCCTGTTGGTGATGAAAGATCCATACCTTCAGCAACATTCATACAGCGAACTTTTACCCCCATCTGTTCCAGCCTTTCAAGTAAATTAAGAATATCGGCAGTGTTCCGGCCTAATCTATCCAACTTCCATACTACAAGTGTGTCATCTCGTTCTAGAACATGTTCAACCAAGGCACCTAATACTGGGCGTTCTAGAGCTGGCACTGTACCACTTATCGTTTCTTGCTTTATTTTGCTCGGGGTAGAAGTAAGTTCAGGATATTTATGTGTCACTTCATGGTACTGAGCAGCAACATCTTGTCCGACAGTTGAAACTCTTAAATACGCATACATCGCCATTGAAATCTATCTCTATGCTGGTGGTTCATTAGTTGGAGGTTCGTAATGTAGGGTGGCTCATAATTAAAATCAAGACTTATGAGCTAAAATATTAAGAGCTTTCTGCTAGGTACATAACTTCAAACTTATGAGCTATCCAATTGTGAGGTGATGGAGTGATTATTATGAAGCGATAGATTTGAATCAGGCTAACCAATCTTCGAGATGGAGGTGGTTTTTCTACCCTATTCCCCCTTTGCCGTAAACTCCTTGTGCATGTGATAGTGGGAGTGTCTGTCTTTGATTTAATTGGTGTCTTAAATATGTTGGTAACTAACAGGGCTGGTCTATTGAGGATTTAGGATAAACGCAATGCACTATAGGAGGTACCCTTAACAATAATTATTAAACGGATAAAAGACTATAAACGGATACCCTTATATATATGTGAAGTAGTTGAAAAGGCGATTGCAGAGTAATAGAGTGTTAACAAATTACGCTGGTGGATTATTGATTGCTATTTAATCCGTAAAGAGCCTTGAAAAGACGGCTTGTTGAGCCGAAAGATGCCAATGACTGAGCTTCGCTCGTTCGGCAGCTTAAGAGCAGGTTGAGTTGAAGATTTGTCTTTGCGATCAGGCTTGAAGGGGCTACATAAAGATGAAGAAATCTAGAGTTCTAGTAATCGAAAAGCCTACATCTAAGTTTGTTGTTAAGTTATAATTAGATTAGTTTCCAACAGGTTGAGAAGTTTATGTCTGATAGTATTTGCTATACAAATCCTTTTTTAAAAGAAGTTATATTTCGTGTTGACTTCCCTACACCCCTTACAAACATTAGTGAGGCGGTATCTCCTGCTGTACTGAGGGCTATATTTGAGAATTTTCCAATATCTGAGCCTCAGGTTTTGCAAGCTCAGGAGCTTCAGATTTCAGGATCTTCTGTTACAACTAGTTCACAGGAGATTAAAAAGTGGGTTTATCATGGTCGTGAGAGGGAGAAGTCAATTAGTTTGGAAAGCCAGTCTATAACTATGGCGATAAAAAGGTATACGACTTACGCTAATGCTTTTGAGGAGTTTCAGAAGGTTCTTGGAGCTTTGTTCAATGAAAATAAAGACCTATTCGCATCAAGGATTGGGGTTAGATATATTAATTCTCTTGAGCTCAATGAGCCGTCACCGTTGACGTGGGGAGAATATATTCACGAAGACATTCTTGGGATAGTTAGTTTTCACGCAGCGGAAAATATATCAAGAGTATTCCACGTATTAGAATACAACTTTGATGGTCAGTCTCTCAAGTATCAATTTGGCTTGCCAAATCCTGATTACCCAGCAGTAATAAAGCAAAAGCAATTCATTTTAGACTTGGACTCATACTTTACAGGAGCTTATGACGAAAGAGAAATTGTTGAATGTATCAATAAGTGTCATTTTAAAATCCAAGAGCTTTTCGAAAAAAGTATTACAGAAAAAACCAGAGATTTAATGAGGTAGTTTTTTGGCTGATTATATTGATAGCGAGTATTTGTCGACTTCAGAGACGGCTAAAGTGGGCGGAAAGAACTCTAGCACCAAAGAGCTATTGAAAAGGCCTATAGATGATAAATCATTACAATCTTATGGGTTATCGAAACCTCAGAGGATAATAATTAAGGCTAGGCTAATCAATGATCCAAGTTAAACATGAAAATGAACCTAGAATAACGCAAGGCGATATATATAAAAACGTCGAGTTTATTGAGCATATTACGGAGGAAAATGGAAACGTAGAAGTATCTAAAGTAGTATTTCCCTATGTGGTTGTGCTTACTCAAGATTGTGACTTAGCACAAGACTTTACATTTCGTTGGTCAGACCCTCCCAAAAAAAACCATGATAAATGGTTGTTCTCTGTTCTAGTTGCGCCTTTATATAATTTAGAACAACTATATAACGGTCAGCATCTAAGTGAGTTGCAAATGACTATGGCTTCAATCAGTCGTTCAAAAACTCCCGGTAAAAATCTGGTTCAAAACGAAACACCTAGATATCATTACCTTAACTTCCCTGACGATGTGGCAATCGTGCCTTCAGTTGTCGACTTTAAACATTATTTTTCTGTTAATGTTGTTCAGCTTAAGCAGCAAAAATCAGAGAAGTTTGTTTGTCAAATCGCTGAATTATATCGTGAACATTTGTCACATAGATTTTCAAGTTATCTTTCCAGAATTGGCTTACCATAATTCGATATAAGGCCACATTGTAGTTTAATTCACTCGAGTTAGAAGTTTGTTTCTAGCTCGTTTAATAATCGATTTAACTAGTTGGGATTGATGTTTAATATTTAAATGCTTATCAAGTGGCTGTATTAGGGAAACCCTTTGGATTATTAGAAGACAAATTTACTTGTCGGTGGTCTGAATGAGTGGTACATATAGTGCGACATTAACGACTTAACCCTACTTGGGTAATTTCTGAACTAGTTAATGGGTGCTTACCTCGCACCCCCCCGCAATGATAACTTGTGAACTCGGCCAGGCCTGGAAGGGAGCAACCGCAGCAAGTGACTCATGTGCCGGGGTGCGGCTCTAGGGGAGCCTCCAAAACTCCCCTCTATTTGTAAAGTCTAAAAATTAACTCTTTGATTTTAATATTATTTTATATAGAAGTTTAACTGGCCTTTTCAGTTTTCTATCGCGCTTTTCATATAAATCGGTCTAGTTGTACAATTCCTGTGTACCACCTCATCAGAAAATATAACGTCTTGGTTTATAAGGGAACAACCGCAGCAAGCGACTCATGTGGCTTATATAGTCAATGTGCGGCTCTAGGATAATTTCCAAGCTCAATTCTAATCAAAGGCTTATCTCAGAAAGACCTCAGGTGATACACTTGGTGGTACACTCGATGAGAAATAGTTTATCTAACACTCCCCCATATTTGTTTCAACATCGTCATGGCATTTGGTATGCGCGAATAGTCGTACCTGAAGCTCAGCAAAGCTCCCTTGGTAAACGTGAAATCAGAAAGTCGTTAGCGGCTGAGGGACAAGAATGGCTTAGCTTATTTGTAATGGGAAAACAGGCTTCATCAAAAACAAACTGTAAAATTGAGGTTAATCAGTAGTTTATTGCGTGCAATTAGTATCCTTAATAGGATTTAATAATGTTTAAGCGTGCCTAGCTGGTAGGAGGGAAATTGAGATGATTCAATACGGGAACTGACCTAATAGTCAAAGGACATAACTGTATGGGCTCATTCAAAGTACACATAAATAAACTTAATTGCTTCAAGCTAAAGTGGATATTTTTAGTACTAGTAACAGTCAAGTTACTGGTTGGAGTAAATTCTATGGCATACGCAAATATCCCCTCGAACCCTGATTGGCAAAGTTATCTTCGTTGTGCTTCTAATAGCCCTAATGGTCAGTTTCATTTGGTTGGCACGCTGCTTAATAAACAAATTGCAATTAATACCCCTGTAGGCGAAGTACTTTCACGGCTTGCTCCGGCAGGCGGTCAATGGGATTTTTTTTGTAACCCCGATGATGACTATCCTGAATACAGAAATTCAGGGCTGTGGGCATTGAGTCATAGTCTTATCTCGGCTTGGCCTTGGGAGGGTGACCCTACCGTGTGCTTACTTCCTCATATAAGGAACTCTGGCATGGGGATGAGGTTTTTTGATCAATCAGGTAATACTGTGCGTTGTGGTGCGGCCCAAAACGAAACTTCAACTAGATTTTTTAAAATTAAAAATGGAGGTATTACTCAGGCTAGTTATGATGGCGTTTTTGCAGAGATAGTGCGAATAGGTACTATTCCTCCTGGGACCTATACGCTCCCAATGTTTGCTTTATATGCTGATGGTATTGATAAATTAGATAAAGGCGGCTCGTCTTCGCAGTGGAGGCTAAGTTTTATTGATGGCACTTTTGAGGCTGCTAATTGCTTTATGGCAGGGCATAATCAAATTATAGATTTTGGTGAGCGTGTAAAAAGTGCTGAAGTTTTTAGTAAGCCATTCGATATAACGTTAACGGGCTGTGATGGTCAAGATCTCGTTGATTTTAAAGCCAGTGCTTCACTGTCATTTGCATCGAATAATATGAATGGAACAGGCACAGGCATTGTTAATTGTAGCGACAGTGATTGCGCAGATGGTGCTTATATTACTTTTACCGATCTTGCCGGTGGTGCAGTAGATTTAACTGCAGATTATAGTTTTAATGCACAGCCGAGTAATGATCCAAACCGCTTGAGCTTTAATGCTAATTTACATACAGAAAATGCTGGCGTTGGAAAGATAGAAACCAGTTTAACGCTTATCGTTACATATAATTAGTGAGCATTATGCTTTACTTATAATAACTATATATAACGCTTATAAATAAGGCTGTTAGCAATAATTTAATGTTGCCAATATAAAGAATAGATACGCCCACTTAAAAAGGTGTGAGGTTAGTTAGTGTTTTATAACTGGCTATAGGTGGGTGGACAATAGATGGGTGGGCAGGGGCACTCAGGAGGTGACTGGGTGACCTTTTCAGTGAGGCAACACTTAGCCCGAAAATCGAGATCTAATTTAACAGCTAAATGTCATCTAATCTATTGCTTATTGGCGCTTTTTAGAAAGGCGCGCGACCTCTCTAGTGCCTGTTGAATTTCCGCTTTCATTTGTTGTAGTTCGTTATAGTCTTCAAAGAAGTAAGTATCGACTAAATGGCGGATGTATCGGACCGGGAGCTGGTTTAGCGTGACACAACATAGATCGGCTAAGTAGTCCTCTGGTAGTTCATCCAGCAGACCCTCATCAGAAAGCTGCTCGAGTAGTAGTACTTCATAGTAGTTTCTAATTTCTAGTTGCATATAACGCTCCTTGTTTGGTGCTATGGGCTGCTTACAATATAGTGCGTGCCTACGAGCTTGAACCCGTCGATTGCCAGATATTATTAGCGGCACTAAAAAGTTGGCTATGAAGCAGACTGAGTTTTGCCATGTCTTTACTGTAGCCCCCTCCAATAACACAAGCAATGGGTATTTTTGCCATTTTTGCTTGGCGGATGACTTCATTGTCGCGCTCACGGATCCCATCTGTTGATACATCGAAGTAGCCTAAGTTATCGTCTGTATGAATATCGACCCCAGCATCGTAAATAATGAGATCCGGTTTATGCAGTCGAATAAGATAGGAAAGGGTCTGCTTAACCGTTTCTAGATAATCCTTATCACTTGTGCCTCTAGAGAGCTCGATATCATAGTCTGATATCTGTTTTCGCGACGGGAAGTTCTGCTGGCAGTGGATTGAGCTGGTGATTATCTGCTCCTGTGTTGCCATCATGGTCGCCGTGCCGTCACCTTGGTGGACATCGCAGTCGAAAATAAGCACGGTTTCAATATTGTCAATTTGCAGGCTATGTACAGCGGCGAGGGCGAGATCGTTAAAGATGCAGTAGCCACTGCCAAAGTGCTGGTGGGCATGGTGGTAGCCGCCACTTAAATGTAAAGCGCAGCCGTGTTTAATGGCTAGCTTACAGGTGAGCGCGGTTCCTGCAACCGAGTATAGGCTTCGTTCGACTAAGTGCTCACTCCATGGAAATCCGATGCGGCGCATTAATTTGCTGTCCAGTTCACCTGAAATAAAGCCTTTCACATAGCTTTGATCGTGCAAGGCTGCGAGATATTCAAAGTCGGCTTTTGTAGGAGAGATAAATTGAGATGGCGTAGCAATACCTTGACTAAGAAGGTAGTTGTATAAGGCGTGGTACTTGCTTATCGGAAATCTATGGTTGGAGGGTAACGCCAGCTGAGAGTAGCTGGCGTGATATACCAAAGGGAGCGTGCTCAATTTAGAGTCGAATCAAATGGTTTTTTAAAGTGTTTTAAAGCAACACTTTAAAGCTGTTTGATTGCCCAGCTCATGAACTCTTTACGAGTCTGTTCATCGGCGTGTAACCACCAGTACTGTAGCATCTGCTCGGCTTTTGCAGCATCTTCGGCTGAAGTTGCTGGTGCTGTTGCGTTAGCTGCAGCAACTGCTGGCATAGTAGCTGCTGCGGCTGGAGAAGGCTTGCTTACAGGGGCTGTTGGTGCTGACGTTACTGCTGCTGCGGAGCCTGTAACTGCTGCTGCCTCAGCATCGATGTCAGTTGCGTCATTACCACTAAATAAGCGAGAAACAAACGACTCTTCGGTGATATTAGTCTGAGTCACTTTGTAGTTAACTAAACCGTTATCTTCGCGGGTCACAACAACTTGTGGTGCTTTGGCGAAGCTCTTAGGGTTTTTGACAAACTCTCCGTCGGCTGGCTTTAGATGATAGCTAAAATCACCGTCAACATCGATTGTCACGATAAAGGCGTTAGACTTTACATTGGTTTGGCTGTCGCTAAAGTCGTCTTCAACAAGATCGTTATAGCGGATGGCAATCTTGTGAGTACCTTTATCTAGTTCAATCTCAGACTTGTGGTTAAACAGACTAGTCTTAATCTCTTGGCCATCGACTGCGATGTATTCAAAAGCCATTGGGATGTTGAAATCAGCGGCAAAAGCGGCTGAAGAACCACATAGAGCAAGAAGTGCGGTAATGGTTAAACGTGGTTTCATTTTTGTTCCTTAACGATTTTGACTCTTAAAAGGTCGCTCGAATAGTTGGATGCGATCTTCAATATAGCTGGTAGCTTGCCGACACTTACCGAGACGACTGTGCAGAGTAAGGATCTCATTCTGCAACTTGATTTTGTCAGCACTATGACAGTTTTCAAGAGAAGATTGCAAATTTTCAATTTTTTGTTCAATAATCTTAGCCCAGTTCAAATGTTTATTAAGCTCTTCATAGAGTTGATGGCTATTTTGCATTACATTTGAAGCAATCCAGCTAAAACCACTTTCGTTGTGAGACTTAATGCCTCGCTTAATGGCATAGGCTCGGCGGCTGCGCTTTTCCTGTTCAATGGACTTAACGTTGATGCCTGTGGTTGATAAGGCACGCCTGAGTGCACTAAACCTATCTTGTATTTTCTCGCAGCTTGAGATGATGGTGTAAGGCGAGCGTCTAGCCTTCAGTAGTTGCTCAAGTTGGGCAATACTCTTGGCTAGCTGGTCGATACAGGGCTGAAGTTGCCCGCCAACTTGAATAAATAACTCGTTGTTGAAACGTTCGACATCTTGCATCATCTTACGTTGACCCGGCGGTAAGCGAGAGTCATGTTGCAGTACTTCCTGCTCTAGTTGTTTGAGCTGTAACTTGAGTTTTCGAACCAGTTCGTCGGTTGTCATAACCATGCACTCCAAACTAACTGCGCCGCTATTAATAGTATAACGGTAATGAAAATAGGGCGTATAAACGGCAGGCCAAACTTAATTGCTGAATGGGCGCCGATATAGGAGCCTGCCATCATGCACACTCCCATAGACAATCCTATGGCAAGGTTCACCTTTCCTAATGCGATGAAGATTGTCAAGGAGGTTAGGTTGCTGGTAAAGGTCATGGCTCTGGCGAGTCCACAGCTATAAAGTAAGGGTAGCTTGTGTAAGCCAGTGCTCGATACTGTCCAGAAGGCACCGATCCCAGGTCCAGCAAAGCCATCGTAAAAACCTAAGGGCAGCCCTTGTAGCCACTGTTTAACTTTGCTTTTGGCCTTAGTGGGAATTTTGTGATTGCTATCACCCATGGCATTAGGTTGAAACAGAGTATAAAGGGCAATGGCGATGATCATAATGGGTAGCCATTTTTCTAACCAGCTGTTATCGATAAGATAAACGATAAAGGTGCCCATTACTGCGCCGATAAAAGTGGCAATAAAGGTGTGGTACCACAAAGCGGGCGAAAATAATCGCTGCTTATAATAAGTGTAAGCGGCCATTGATGAGCCAAAGCTCGCTGCGAGCTTATTGGTTCCTAGCGCTAAATGCGGTGGAACGCCCATAGTGAGTAATGCCGGAATCGATAAAAGTCCGCCGCCGCCCGATACTGCATCGATAAATCCAGCAATAAAACCCACTAATGCGAGTATGGCCCAGCTACTAGGGTCGAGAAGTAAATCCAAAGCGTGTCCTATTCAATCACACGGCGAAACGGCGGTAGAGCATCTAGCAGTGATTTTCCATAGCGTTTAGTCACTAAGCGTCTGTCTAGAATTGAAATCCGGCCGTAATCTTGTTCTTTACGTAATAATCTACCACAGCTTTGCACCAGTTTGCGTGAGGCATCGGGGATTGTAAGCTGTAAAAACGGGTTTCCGCCTTTTATCTTGATGTATTCTGAGTGCGCTTGCTCCACTGGGGAAGTTGGCACTGCAAATGGCAGCTTAGTAATAATCAAATTGGTCAGGTAATCTCCAGGTAAGTCGAGTCCCTCTGAGAAGCTACCTGTACCAAAAATAATGCTTGGCTTGCCTTCATCACAGCGGGCCTTATGTTGCTTTAAGAGTTCCTGTCTCGGCGCTGTTCCTTGAATGAGCAGACCTGTTTTGATTTTGCTTTCAACTAAGTCGGCGACTTTTTCCATCTGCCAATATGATGCAAACAGCACTAAGCTTGCCATCTCATCTTCGACAAGGGCGATGATGTGTTTTGCTAGCTCATCTGTATATCTATCATCTGTTGGCTCACTCTCCATCTTAGGCAGGAACAGGGTCGCATTTTGTTCAAAGTCGAACGGTGAATCTAAGGCTAAGTAGCGGCTACCGTCATTGATGGACAATCCAACCTGATGAGTAAAATGGTTAAAGTTATTTAACGCTCTTAAGGTCGCACTACATAGCACCACGCCGGCAGCCTTGTCCCATAGTAGGTTCTCTAGCATAAAGCCTACTTCAATCGGCGAGGCGTTAAACAGGTAGTCGGATTGTTTACCGGTTAGCTGCTCAATCCAACGAGCCATGGGCGCACCCTTTGGGCTATCCTCTTTAGCCATCATCTTCCAAAGTTTTTGAAGATTTTCTAATCGCTGCAGCATAAAGCCTGTTTCGGATAGCAGAGCCTCCGATTGATGCTTCGGAATTTCACCGTCTTTGATCGCCTCATTTAGTAAGCTCAGCATCTTATTAAACTGCTTTAGCGCGACATTAGATGCGGTGGCTAGGTTCTCTGCTTGGACTAATAGCGCAGGCGGCAGCTTTCCATGCTCAAAGCGAAAGCGACTCTCTGGGTTATCAAACCTAGCAGCTTGAGTATCACAAAATTGGGCGACTTGGTTTAATAGCCCGGTGATATCGCCAATATGATCGAGCATGGCTTGCGCTGGGGCAATAATATGGTTGCTCTTAATCTGGTTTTGTAACTTGCTGGTGGTCTTGCTGAGTTTTTCAAGCCAGTCATTTGCACCGCGTACGGTTGCCTGAGCACTACTGAAGTCCCGAGCAACGATAGGAAGGTGGTGTGCCTCGTCTATGACATAAAATAGCTCTTCAGGATCGGGCAGGATGACGCCACCACCTAGTTCTAAGTCGGCAAATAGTAGACTGTGGTTAGCGATTAGTACGTCCCAATTGTCGATATCTTCGCGGGCCTTATGAAAAGGGCAGTTACGATGGCTCGCCAGTTGGCGGTGGCAACTGTGTTTGTCACAGGCTATCTGTTGCCAAAGATGATCGGGAAGTGGCTTGGTCAATGTGTCACGCTCACCGTTCCAAAGGCCAGACTGATAATCTTTTAATAAGCCTTCAAGCATATCGACCTGGCTCTGATCGGGCTTGGTTTGCCACATCGCCATTTGGCTGCTGTTATCTGGGCCAACCAGCATCTCTAGTTTAGATAAACAGACATAGCGTTGACGACCTTTCACAAGGCCAAAGGTAAAATCGAGTCCGGATTGCTGTAAAAAGAACGGCAGGTCTTTATGCAGTAACTGCTCTTGTAGCGCAACGGTTGCGGTTGCAATACAGACTTTTTTCTTACTCGCGAGCGCGAGCGGAATAGAGCCTAGAATATAGGCTAACGACTTACCGATCCCGGTGCCGGCCTCAACCACGATAATACGGCGATTTTTGTCATATTCGCCCGCAAGCGTTTTTGAGATCTCCGCAACAATATAGTTCTGCTCTCGTCGAGGGCGAAAGTTAGGCAAAGAGCTAGAGATGCCTTTATATATGGTACGAATTTGAGTTTTAACGTCTGCGGATAACATGAATGCACTAAGCTAATAAATAGTGCTGTACATAATAACAGTGATTACTTAGCCTAAGAAGCGTTTAGTGATTAATAGTGTATTTAATTGAGTGAAAACGATGAATTCAGGTTCGGGTGAGCAACAACTTATCAAGGGGCGGGTGCTAACTCGTCATGCTCTACATAGGCAGGGCAATTTAGTGTTGCAGTATTTTATTCAAACTGAATCTGGGCCCGTGACAGTAGAGCTTCCCAATCAAGAGTATGTGTGCTTTGTATCGGAAAGTGATGCGAGTAAATTACTCTTGAGCCCAGAAATTATGGGCGTACGGCGTAGTACTGTCGGCCTTAAAAGTTTTACTCACACACCCGTTGAGGCACTTTATTGTGCAGATGGTCGTCAGCAACGAAACTTGATTAGAGCGGCAAAAGATCTCGATATTGAGTTATTTGAAGCCGATATTAAAACTGAACATCGATTCCTAATAGAACGTTTTATTGCGTTGGATGTAGAGTTTTATGGTCAGTTTGTTGAGCGTTCAGAAGCCAATAGTTTCTCTTCTCTTTCATCACAGTCTTTGCCGCTGGCTCAGTTTCAGCCGTTATTTGTCGCTAGCAGAGCCCGCCACTCTAGGTCGACGATAACGCTTAATGCCATCTCTTTAGATTTTGAGTGCAGCTTCTCTGGCGAGCTGTACTCCGTCGGTTTATATGGCCAAACACCAGATGCTTGTGTTTATCAAAAGGTCATTATGGTCGGGGAGTCGCAGGAGTGTGAGTCGAATTACATTGAGTGGGTTGATAACGAAGCTGCTTTAATTCGGCGTTTGATTGCTTGGTTTCAAGAGTACGACCCTGACATCATTATCGGCTGGTCGGTAGTGACCTTCGATCTCGCACTGCTCTATCGCCGCGCAAAATACCATGGTATTGCACTTAATATTGGTCGCGATAATCATCCATTGAGTTGGAAAGTCGAGGATAAGTATCGTCCTGAAACGCTATCGCTACCAGGTAGGGTGGTGCTTGATGGCATAGACTGGCTTAAAGCGGCTTTTTATCAGTTCGAGCGTTACTCACTAGAGTTTGTCTCACAAGCATTACTTGATGAAGGCAAGGCAATCCATAATGTTGATAACCGTATGGGGGAAATCAACGATCTATTTTTAAATGATAAACCTGCACTGGCGCATTATAACCTCACTGATTGCCGATTAGTGTGGGATATTTTTGAAAAGACCCACTTATTTGACTTTGCGATAGAGCGAGCAAAGTTGACTGGCCTCGAACTAGGACGCGTTGGGGCGTCAGTTGCTGCATTTAATAACTTATATCTGCCTCATCTGCATAGAGCGGGTTATGTGGCACCAAGTAAACCGATAAGTGATGGTATAGAAAGCCCTGGTGGCTATGTGATGGATTCAGTGCCTGGCTTGTATCGACATATTTTGGTGTTAGATTTTAAAAGTCTTTACCCATCGATTATCCGCACATTCTTGATTGATCCTAAGGGCTTGGTTGAGGGTCTTAGCTTAAGCAGTAACCAAGACCTAAGCTCTGGTCAAGAACTTAGAAAAACTGTACCTGGCTTTCTGGGGGCTGAGTTTAGTCGTGACAAGCCTATTTTACCTATGTTGATTAAAAACCTGTCTGAGCAAAGGGAGCAGGCCAAGCTAAATCAAAATGCACCTTTGTCTCAAGCGATAAAAATCATCATGAACTCCCTATATGGCGTTCTTGGCTCCAGAGGCTGTGTCTTTCATGATGCAAGGCTTGCGAGCTCGATTACCATGCGTGGCCACGAAATAATGAAACAAACGAGGCGTTGGATAGAAGCTGAAGGGTATGAGGTGATCTATGGCGATACAGATTCAACCTTTGTTTGGCTAGGGGATGATTTTGAACAGGCTAATGTGCAACAAACTGGTAAGGCGCTAGCACAAAAGGTGAATCAACTATGGGTTGACAAACTTAGTAGCGAATTTGAACTTGAGAGCTTTTTAGAGCTGGAGTTCGAAACCCACTTTGAACAATTTTTTATGCCCACATTACGAGGCTCGGTCGAAGGTTCTAAGAAACGTTATGTGGGAACCAAGCGAAATAGTTTAGGTCACTCGGAGCTTATCTTTAAAGGTATGGAGCAAGTACGTAGTGATTGGTCACCATTAGCTAGGCGTATTCAATACGAGCTGTATGAGCGGTTATTTCAGCAACAAGACATTGAGTCTTATTTAAGAGAAATTGTAGATAAGCTGAATCGCGGTGATCTGGATAAAGAACTGGTTTTTACAAAACAGTTAAGGCGAGAGCTCGATGAATATACGGCTAAGTCGGCTCCCCATTTAAAAGCGGCACGAAAGTTATGTGATGTAACAGGCGATCCGCAGTATGGCAAGCGTGGGGCGAGAATAGAGTATGTGATGACGTTAAACGGGGCAGAACCTGTTCAGCATACAACTGCATTAATGGATTATCACTACTACCTTTCTAGGCAGTTAGAGCCCATTGCTGAACCGATACTTTCAATACTGAAAACTACTTTCAGGCAAGTTACCACTAATCAAATGTCGTTAATTTAGAGGCTGTGTCATTAATTTGCTGCTAATTTTATGTTATTAAATAGTTCAAAACCTCGTAACTAGTGTGTTTTGCGGTTAATTCAGTGCAAAATCTAACAAATATTGTGATGTTCGTCTTTGAGTGGTTGCTAATCTTTTGCTAATCTCGAATTCTATCAGGAAAGAAAGAAAACAACGGAAAGGATGACAATTTGAATGAAGCAGACTGAACAATATTAAGGTTAGGCAAATAAATGAAAAAGACTCTAGTAGCATCGGCTTTGGCCGCAGTGATATTTGTACCAACAGCATCAGCAATTGAAGTTTATAAAGATGACAAAAACGCAGTAGAAATTGGTGGTTATGTTGATGCTCGTGTCATCAACACTCAAGGTGCTACAGAAGTGGTTAATGGTGCGTCACGTATTAACTTTGGTTTTACTCGCCAGATGTCTGATGGCTGGAAAGCATTTACAAAACTAGAGTGGGGTGTTAACCCATTCGGTAATACAGACATCGTATACAACAGCGATAGCACATTAGAATCTCAAAGCGGCGATTTCTTAAACAACCGCTTAGGCTACGTTGGTCTTGCCCACGATACTTACGGTTCGATCACTATTGGTAAGCAGTGGGGCGCATGGTACGACGTAGTTTACAACACTAACTACGGTTTCGTATGGGATGGTAACGCTTCAGGTACTTACACATATAACAAAGCTGACGGTGCGGTAAACGGTACTGGCCGTGGCGATAAGACTGTTCAATACCGTAATGCATTCGGTGATTTCAGCTTCGCACTTCAGGCACAGTTGAAGCAAGATAGTTTTGATATTAATGAAACTGAAACGGCTTCAGATGCATTATTCCCATCAACAGCTAAAGTTGCTGGTGTTAATACTTCAAACGCTGTGACAACCGTTGAATATAATAATACTTACGGTGGTTCTGCTACTTATAACGTAACTGAAAATCTAGTGGTAACAGCTGGTTTCAACCTAGGTGAGTTCGAAGCGACAACTTCTGCTGGTAAGCGCCTAACTGAAACTGACTCTATCTACGGTCTAGGCGCTAGCTGGGGTAACTGGGGCGGTGAAGGTGTTTACGCTGCATTTAACGTAAACAAGCAAGAGTTCCACGACACTGATAACCTAAACCGTATGATCCAAGATGCATGGGGTCTAGAATCTCTAGCTTCATACAAGTTCGATAATGGTATCCGTACTTTCGTTTCTTATAACATCCTAGAAGCGGGTGATGAGTACGAAGCTGCATACAATGGTGACGTATTTAAGCGTCAGTTTGCTGTAGCAGGTGTTCACTATGTTTGGGATTCAAACACAGTACTTTACCTAGAAGGTCGTAAAGATTTCAGTGACTTCACAAGCACTGACAAAGCTCAACAAGCAGCGATGGAAATCTCTGAAGATGACGGTATCGCAATTGGTATCCGTTACACACTTTAATTTTTTTAATTAATAGTGCTAAAAAGCGCCTTTAAAGGCGCTTTTTTTTGGCCTAAATATTTTTTTATTAACCAATATGAATGCTGTTTGATATCAGATATAAGCCGAAAGCAAAGCTGAATCTAACTAAGACTCCCTCAAGCCATTAATATACTGAGGTGGACACATAGCTTTAGCGTACTGTGAGCCTCTTACTACCAGTTAACAAATAAAGTCTCAAGCGAAAGACTGATTATTTTTAGAACTGGATAGTTTGCTGCTAGAGAGGAAATAGTGACGCTAGAACCAGTTTGTAACAGATAAAAAATTGACGCTGTTGAATTTATAAGCAGTTGGTGCGCTCTTTTTGCGTAACCAATGCTTTACAAATACCCCTTCTCGTATCAATCGGTGGCGTTTGTTTGGTTAAAAAATAATCTTAAAAGTAAAGGTTGTCACTTGAACTTGAGGGGGCGGTGGGTTGTTTTTCTGAGTAGTTAACTGGCGTTTTTGACCATGGTTTTAGTTAGCCCCCTAGTTGTTTAAACAGTTGGGTATTATTTTTATTATTTATTTTCAGGCTTTTATGTGCGCCTTTCCTTTGCGTGTGTAAAGTGTCTCACTTGCTTCCGAATTACCCCTTCTTAAGCTGCGACTGCATCAAAACCTAAATTCTTTATCTTCTAATAACCTAAATAAGTGTTTCGTATTTAATCTCTTTCTAAATATACAGTTTGCCCCTGCAAAATGTTTCAAGTGTTGTAAAAATGTTTCGATTGTGTTTTTATTTGTGTGCGTTTCGCGAGTGTTGTGATTTATTTGTTAAAAATGCTTGCGTAACTAAAAAAATAAAAGAGAGTCCAGGGAGATTTACAATGTATAAGAATAACTTTCTAGCTAACTCTGTGCGTTTCGCGCTAGTTAGTGGCGCAATGACAGCTGCCTTTACCGCTCCTGCGGCATTAGCGGCAGAAGAAGATACTGTTGAACGTATCGAAGTAACTGGTTCAAGAATTAAAAGAACTGATATGGAGTCTGCGAGCCCTGTATCAGTAATTGATGCTGGTCAAATTGCTGCAATGGGTATTACTCGTCTTGATGATGTATTACGCCAAATGACTGCTGCATCAGGTGCTGCTCTAGGTACAAACGTAAATAATGGTAGTGGCGGTAAAGCAACAGTTAACATTCGTGGTCTAGGTGCGGCTCGAACTCTTGTTCTTGTTAATGGCCGTCGTATGGTTAATTCAGGAATTGGTGCTAACTCAAGTGTCGATTTGAACAATATTCCTCTTGGGTTTATTAAACGCATTGAAGTGTTAAAAGACGGCGCATCAGCTGTTTATGGTTCTGACGCAATTGCTGGTGTTGTTAACGTCATTCTAAAAGATGACTATGAAGGCTTAGAGTTCAATGCACAAACAGGCCAAACATTTGAAAGTGACGGAAAAGAAACAACTCTTTCACTAACTATGGGTACTAACTTCGATAAGGGTAATATTACTGCTTATATGGGGTATACCGATAAAGAAGAAGTAAGACAGGCAGACCGTGACTTCTCAAGCTGTCCTATATTTGAGTTCTTAGATCTAGATGGAGACGGGAAGCTTGATAAGTTCTGTGGTGGTTCGTCTGGTACAGTTGGTGGACGTGGTAACTTAGGGCAATTCTTACCAGGTGGTCAGACTTTAGGTCCAGTACAGCCTGGCCAAGCAACATACAAGCCATATAGCTTCTTTGAAGATTCATATAACTATTCTGAGTTGAGTTATCTAGAAACACCTCGTAAGCAGTTCCAAATAAATGTTAATGGTACTTATGAGTTGTCTGATAACGTTGGTACATTTATTGAGGCAATGTACACCAAGCGTACATCTAACCAGCAAATGGCACCAACTCGTCCTAATAGCTTAGGTACAGCTGCCGCTGATTACTACTACAACCCAACAAACCCAGATGGGTGGTTTAACGAGCAAGGTTACTTTAACGATGTTAACGGTGACGGTGTTTGGGATGAAAACGATGCGCAAGAAGTTACCATTGCGACACGTCGTATGACAGATATCGGCCCACGCATTTTCTCACAGAATACTGATACATATCGTGCAGTATTTGGATTTAACGGTGACTTTGAAGTCGGCGACCGCGCTTTTGATTGGGAAGTATTTTACCAATATGGTCGAAATGATGGCCGTTCATATACTGAAAACCAAGTTAACCGTGAACGTTTTGCAGAAACTATAGATAAAGACACTTGTGTGATGGGTGGCAATGGTGTCGATCAGGTTCCATGTGCAAACTGGTTTGGTACAGGTTGGATGAGTGAAGAGCAGTTAGCTGCTGCATCTAACTATGTAACTTATACTGAAGTTGATACAGGTTTTAACACTCAAGAAATCTATGGCGCGAACATTGCGGGTGAATTGTTTGATATGCCTGCTGGTGGATTCGGTATTGCTGCGGGTGTTGAGCACCGTGCAGAGGAAGGTTTCTATAATCCTGATGTTCTATCTCAGTATGGTATCGGTGGCGGTAACGCAACACTTCCTACTGCTGGTGAGTTCAGTGTAGACGAAGCTTATGTCGAATTGGCTATCCCATTACTTGAAGGTCTACCTGGTGTAGAGCGACTAGATATGAGTGCGGCTATTCGTTACTTCGATTACTCTACATTTGGTGATGACTATACTTGGAATGTTGGTGCAACATGGTCGATCTTTGATGGCTTAATGGTACGAAGTAAGTATACGAATCAAGCATTCCGCGCCCCTTCAATTAATGACTTAAATCAGGGTGCAAGTGATAGCTATGATGGCTTTACTGATGTATGTAATGATTACCAAAACAATAGCAACGCAACAATTAAAGCTAACTGTGCGGCGGATCTAGCAGGAACAGGCTTCACTGAACAGGATGATGGTCAGGTTAGAGCTGTTGTAGGTGGTAACTCTGATCTTCAGCCAGAAAAAGCAGATATCTTTACAGTTGGTTTCGTATATGATGCGTCAGCGCTTATTGATGGTCTATCACTAACTGTTGATTACTATGATATTGAAATTACAGATGCAATTGGTACGATTGGAGCGACATACAAGCTTGAGCAATGTTATAGCGCTACAGGCGGTGGTGTAGGTTCTGATCAGCCATTCTGTAAAGACTTTATTCGTGATGCTGATGGTCAAGTCGATGGTATTCTACGTCTAAAAGAAAATGCGAACGTAGAAAAAACTACGGGTATCGATACAAACATCGCTTACGCATTTGAAGCTGCATCTCTTGACTGGAGAATCGATTGGGAAACAACTTGGGTTGATGAGAACTCGACTACAGACAGTGCAGGTAACTACACTGACTATGTAGGCTTCGCTACAAGTAATGCCGGCTCTGTACCAGAGTGGAAGTCTAACCTAGGCTTTAATGTGTCAGGTGATGATTGGGCTGCTAACTACCAGGTTCGTTATATCCATAGTCTAGAAGATGAGTCTCTAAACGATTTAACTCCTGAAGAGCGTGCTGAGACTATTGATGCATATGCTAACCCAGACAACCTATTCTTAGATGCTGTTTGGTACCATGATGCGTCGGTTTCTTATAACGTAATGGATAACCTTAAGCTGCAGCTTGGTGTTAATAATATCTTTGATACAGAGCCAGAGTACTATGTAAGCTATAATGACTCTAACACTGATATTTATACTTATGACCTTGCAGGACGTCGCTGGTACCTTCAAGCGAACCTGAAGTTCTAAGATATATTTAAAATATATAGTCAATATGTCCCGTCCTGAAATAGGTTGACGGTTTTTACTAGACCAGTAGCTTCTGCTGCTGGTCTTTTTTATGCACTTGATTAGGTGTTTTCATACCCAAGCTTAAGTGCGGCCTCAGCTCATTGTATATAA
>NZ_BPET01000075.1 GCF_019654915.1 Shewanella sp. MBTL60-007
GCACAATACCTCACATCAAATCCAATTAAAAAAAATTAAAGGAAATTAAAAATTTTAACTTTGCCCTTTTATTGGTTGCTATACGTAAATGTTCAACACACTTAACCAGCTGAATTTAAAACTAGATTCATCGAATAATGGTTATGACAGTCAAAAGACTAAAATTGATATTGATAAAAACAAAAAAGGCTATGAACCTAAGCTCATAGCCTTCTTAATATCAGCATGATTAATTAACAGTGCTAACCCTTAACCTCAAGACACTAACTCAAAACACTGCCTCAAGCGTTAGTCTGCACTATCAAATAATATGCAAATTACTTAGCCAAGCACTGTTCTACAAGCGTCTGCCAGTATTTCATGCCCGGAACCAAAATATTGTCGTTAAAGTCGTAAGTTGGCTTGTGTAGCGCCACGCTACCACAACCACAACCTGCGCCGTTACCTACTAGGATGTAACAACCTGGTGCTTCACGTAGCATAAACGAGAAGTCTTCACTGATAGTGAATGGCTGACAGCTGCCGTTAACTTTATCTTCGCCAACCACTGTCTGCGCAGCGCGAACTGCGCAAGCTGTTTCAGCTGGCGTATTGATAGTTGATAAGAAGCTATTGTTAAACTTGTAAGTGTAATCCACGCCTGCAGACATACACTGACCAGCTACAACACGTTCAATCGCTTTTTCAATCTTGTGTAGTGCAATATCAGTAAAGCTACGGGTATCACCTGTGATAGTCACTTTAGTTGGGATCACGTTCACTGTACCGTTAGTGGCAAACTCAGTTACAGAGATAACTGCAGTTTCGTCAATCGCGCTTAGGTTACGCGATACGATAGTTTGAATCGCAGTCACGATTTGCGCGCCAACCACGATTGGGTCTGTACCCATGTGTGGCATAGCTGCATGGCCGCCAGTGGCTAGTACTTCGATTTCGAAGCTGCTTTCGCTTGCCATTACTGAGTGTGGGCGAGTCACAAAGTGACCAGCTTCAATACCCGGTAGGTTGTGCATTGCGTACACAGCGTCGATTTTCCAGCGAGTGAATAGACCGTCAGCGATCATCGCCTTAGCGCCTGTGCCACGCTCTTCATCTGGCTGGAAAATGAAGTAAACCGTACCGTCGAAGTTCTTAGTTTGTGCCAGCTCATGGGCTGCAGCCAGTAGCATTGCCGTGTGACCGTCGTGACCACAAGCGTGCATTGCGCCTTCATTTACTGACGCGTAATCAAAGGTGTTTTCTTCATGAATATGCAGTGCGTCCATGTCGGCACGTAGACCAATTGAACGGTCACTATCGCCACACTTCAAAATACCCACAACACCAGTGCCGCCGATGCCTGTGTGCACTTCAATACCAAACTCTTCTAGTTTGCTAGCAACAAATGCTGCTGTTTCGTGCTCTTCGGTACCAAACTCTGGGTGCTGGTGAATGTGGTGACGCCATTCAATAACTTTCTGCTCGATATTCATATACTTTTCTCTTCTAACAACAACCGGTGACTAGGTCACCGGTGATAAAAATTGATTTAATTCGCTAACTGAATGACTCAGTTACTGGCTACGACATGGCTTTGGCGCAACAGGTAATTCAGCTTCAACCTCTTCTGCTTTGGCCTTGTTTTTGTTGCCAAGCTTCATGAAGGCAATCATTGAAGTAATAACCACAGCGATTGCAATTAAGCGCATTGGTGTTACCTGCTCACCTAGTGCAAATACCGCTAGGATGAATGAAGACAGTGGCATTAGGTTTAGTGCCATACCGGTACCGTCAACACCTACACGCTCCATACCGTAGATGTAAACTAGGTAGCTCATACCTGAAATACACACACCTAAGATAACGATACAAAGAATACGTAGTGGTGAGCTGAATACGTTCAATGCAGAGCTAAAGTCAGCGCCAACAACGAACAGATACAGACCAAAACCAAGTGAAGCGAACACGAACTGGTGGAACATAGTCGCAACTGAACCGTACTTGTCTGCTAGTTTTGCACGAGCGTAAGCCATACATGCAAAGCTTGCTGCAGAGCCGAAACAGATCAAGTGACCGATGTTGAAGCCGTTAGTTTCAGACTGTGGATCCATTACTAGAATCGCCACACCTAGGAAAGCACCTAGCGCACATAGCATCTGCATAACAGTGAAACGCTCATTATGACGTAGGAAGCCCACACTCAAAATAAGAATTGGGATCAAACCTTGGATTACACCGTTTTCAGAAGCGGTAATGTAGTCCAAAGATAGGAATGATAGGAAACTGAAAGAACCTTGACCAATGATACCGCAGCAAGCAGCCCAGAAGATATCATTACGGTTTTGCCAGTTTAGTTTGAAATCGGCTTTCTTGGTCATCTTGCCAGATGCAAGACCAATGTTGAAAATCAAACCTAGTGTAATAAATGCAACAGTGTAACGTAACCAAACAAGTACTTGAGGATCCATCACCTCAAGAATTGGCGTACCAACGATCCACGGGATACCCCACAATAGACCTACGAAAATAGCAGCCAACCAACCTTTCTGTGTATTAGTCATTATTATATTTCCCAACAATTTATGTTTGGTAGTCAACAGCTTAAGCTGTTTGATTATTAAGTAGTTTGCCGTAACCTGGACACATTGCCACGTTGCCGGTTAGGTGCATTGCATGCCAGAACATTGCAGAGTTACTGCACACTACTGGGATGCCGAACTTGGCTTCGATCTCTTCGATATAATCAAGTACACGTAAGTTAGTGCATGACATAAATACTAATTCTGCTTCAGAATCTTTAAGCATCTGCTCTAGTGCTTCGAACATAGATTCTTTTGCCACTAAAGTGATGTCGGTATCGCGTTCGATACCTAATGAACCTAGGGTCACTACGTCAAAGTCTGCATCAGTTAACTGCTGGTACAGTGGGTAGTTAACGCTGGTTGGGTATGGAGAAAATACGGCAATCTTTTTCGCATTCATGTGTTTGAATGCTGCTTTTGCTGCTGTCCATGGGTTAGTCGCAGGGATGTCACCACGGTTTTGAGTCAGTAAACCGGCAACTTTTTCTTCGCCGATAATGATTGAAGCTGATGTACAGCCAAATGCCATCACATCCATTGGCAGACCCGTTGCAATCAAATCAGACGCTTCAACGATTCCGTTGGCGATTTGATCAAGTGCTTCAGGTGTCATTTCGCTTGAGTAATATACGCGGGAGCTAAATACGCCAGCTTGGGTACCGAGTAACTTTGCCCAATCCATTTCTAGACTGTGGTCAGTACTTAATTGCACTAAACCAATGTGTACGCGATTAATTCTTGGTGCCTGCTTGTGCTCAAGCGGCTGTTCAAACGATGTAAAGGCTTCAAAACTCATCATAATGAGATGCTCTTCAGTAATGATTTCCCCAGTCCCCTCCAGGGAAATCAATGGCTATTAAAATTATTTGATAATCAGTAGTTCTGGCTCAGCGCGCTTGCTTAACCATTCTGCACCGTTCTCGGTGATCACGATGTTTTCTTCGTGAACCATAGACTTACCTGGTGCGTAAACCATGCCTGGCTCTAGAGTCATAACCATGCCTGGCACTAATAGTGTGTTGTCAGTAGCTGTGTTAGATGGACGCTCAGTTAGCTCCATACCTAAGCCGTGACCTAGACGACCCACGTCGTTACCTAGTGCACCGTTAGCTTCTAGAACTTTCCACATTGCGTTGTAGATGTCAGAAGTCGTGTTGCCTGGGCGAGCGGCTTCAAAACCAGCTGTAGTTGCGTCATAAGTTGCACGGTAAGCTGCTTTAGTTTGCTCACTTGCGTGGCCAAATGCCCAGTTACGGTCGAAGTCTGAGAAGTAACCGTCACGTACCGCACCGGTATCAATGATCAATACATCGCCATCTTCGATTACGCGGTCAGTTGGCCCCATGATGATGCTGTCGTAACCGTCTTGGCCTGAACCTGCGATGATGTATGGACATTCATCGGCACCTTCCATAAGCATGTCGATACCGAACTGCTTACAGATTTCACGCTCAGTCATACCCGCTTTGGCGTAACCTGGGATCTTGTCGAAGCCAACGTTAGTGATACGACAGATTTCACGTACTTTTTCAATTTCAGCTTCAGACTTAACTTGGCGAAGCTCATGAATAGCCAGTGATACGTCAACGAATTCTTTGCTTACTAATGTAGTTAACTGTAGGTAGTTAGCGACTGGCATACGTAGATGTGATTCAATACCTAGCGTTGCGCCTACACGGCCAAAGCGTGAAGGCAGGCTGTTAAGCACGCTAGCAACGATGCTGATCCCGTCGTCTTCTGGACGTGGTGAAGCCCAAGTACGGATATCTTCAACCCAAGTACCCGCCATACCGCTAGCACCAATTTCAGGAATAACTGCGATTGGCTTGCCTTCTGCAGGTAGAATTAGGAACCAAGGGCGAGTTGGGCTGTGCCAGAACTGGGTGTGGAAGCCAGAGAAGTAACGTACGTTAGGCTCGGTAGTTAATATAATGGCGTCTACTTCTAGCTCGCGCATTTTTTGCTGAGCTTTAGTTGCACGCATTTCAAATTCAGCTGTTGTAAATCCACGCTGCAATATGCTTTTCATTTTTCTCTCCACATCCCACAAACTGGCCTATTTGCCAAAAGGTCACTAAAGTGACCGGAAATCAGTTTTAGTCAACTATCGTTAACTCGATGCGCATCATACTGTTTGCTGAATTTAAAAATGTGACACATATCTCATAGTCAAAATCTGTTAACTCAAGATCTGTCGTCAAACTGAGAATTCATGATCAAAGTCAAAAATTTTAAACCATAGTTAAATTTAACTTGCTTAAAAGCCCAAAAAAACGTCCCATAGTTACATAAAGTTGATTCAAGGCTTGAATTGTTAACTCAAAAAGTTGACAATAACGACATCTATAGTTCACAAAAGTAATCTAAAAAATGATTAAAGCAGCAGAACAGGCATACAAAACGGAATTTACAGCTAGAGATCGTCAGCTACTGCAAGGCTATTTCCATTTAGCCGAAAGCATGGCCGATCTAATAGGACCTCACTGCGAAGTGGTTATTCATTCTTTAGAAAGCTTCGAACAGTCGGTAGTAAAGATTGTTAATGGTCACCATACCGGCCGTAAAGTGGGCTCGCCCATCACAGATTTGGGCTTAAAGATGCTGCGTCTTTATGAGCAAACAGGTGAAGTGACACCAAAGAGCTACTTCAGTAACAACAAAGGTGGCGAGATGTTGAAGTCGAGCACCTGCATTATTATGGGTGAAACAGGCAAACCTATTGGTATGTTCTGCGTCAACATGAACTTGTCGCACCCGTTCCCAGAGATCATCAAGACTCTGATGCCAGATACTTCACAGCATCACAGTTTCGATATGACTGAAAACTTCAGCTCATCGGCTGGAGATGTGGTTGAGCAGGCCCTTAACCACGCGGTAATAGAGGTTGATGCCGACGACAGCGTTAATCTAAAAGGCCGTAATAAAGCTATTACTAAGGTGCTGTTTGATAATGGCATCTTTGAATTGAAAGAAGCGACGAACATAGTTGCCAATCATTTAAGTATTACCAAGCATGCGGTGTACAAGTACATCCGTGAATTTAAATCCTAATTATCAGAGATAACTAAGCTATGAAAACTGTAATCCATACTGAAAATGCTCCAGCTGCAATTGGTCCATACTCTCAAGCTCTTGCTTTCGACAAGTTAGTATTCACCTCTGGTCAGCTACCTCTAGACCCAGCAACTATGGCTTTCGTTGAAGGTGGCATTAAGGAACAAGCTTACCAATCTCTAAAGAACCTTAAAGCAGTTCTAGAACAAGCAGGCGCAGGTACTGACACTGTACTTAAGACCACTTGTTTCCTAGCTAACATGGAAGATTTCGTTGCTTTCAACGAAGTTTACACTGAAGTTTTCGGCACTGAAGCGGCTCCTGCTCGTTCATGTGTTCAAGCTGCTCGTCTACCAAAAGACGCGCTAGTAGAAGTTGAAGCGATCGCCTTCATCAAATAAGACCTTGTAAGTAAGCCTGACTGTCCGTTTGCCCATAATGAGTTGAATGGACAGCAGCCCTCCTTGTTCAAAATTTATAGTGGTTACTATGCTAAAGCTGACTCAAAATGATTTCTTTAACGGCGAGACCTCTGAGCTATTCACGGCTCAGGTCGCTGAACAAACTCGTCAATTCCACCAGCAGATCGAAGCTTACCAGCCGACTCCGCTTGTCTCTCTAGAGCAGCTAGCGGCTCGCCTAGGTGTTAAAGCTATTCTGGTGAAAGACGAATCTTACCGTTTCGGCCTAAATGCCTTCAAAGTATTGGGCGGCTCTTACGCATTAGGTAAGCAATTAGCTGAACACTTAAATGTTGATATCAGCGAAATTGATATGAAAACCGTTGCCGCTAAGCTAAGCGAGCCATTGGTATTCGCTACTGCAACTGCTGGTAACCACGGCACTGGTGTAGCTTGGGCTGCACGTGAAATGGGTCAAAAGGCTGTTGTTTACATGCCAAAAGGCTCATCTCAAGCAAGCGTGACTCGCATTCAAAACCTAGGTGCTGAGTGTATCGTTACTGATTGTAACTACGACGACACAGTACGTATTGCTAACCAAACCGCGACAGAAAACGGTTGGATGCTAGTACAAGATACCGCTTGGGAAGGTTATGACAAGATCCCAACTTGGATCTCGCAAGGCTATATGACTATGGCCGTTGAAGCACAAGAGCAAGTTGAAGCTATGGGTCTTAAGCCGACTCACCTAATGCTTCAAGCTGGTGTTGGCGCAATGGCTGGCGGGATCTTAGGTTACTTTGCTGACAAAGTTGGCGCAAACAACTTCAAGACGATTATTGCTGAGCCTGCAAAAGCAGATTGTATCTACAACTCTGGTATTAAAGGCGAAATGGTTGCCGTGACTGGCGAGCTAAACTCTATCATGGCAGGTCTTGCATGTGGTGAGCCTAACCCAGTGACATGGCCAATCCTAAAACAGTGCAGCAGCTTCTTCGCATCGGTTGAAGATCAAGTGACTGCCACTGGTATGCGTATTCTTGGTAACCCTCTAGCGGGCGACACTAAAGTTGTTAGCGGTGAGTCAGGTGCACTAAACCTAGGCCTACTATACATGCTAGCAAGTCGTGAAGAGTACAGTGAATACCGTACTCAGCTAGGTCTAAACCAAGATTCAGTTATCATGCTATTTAGCACTGAAGGTGACACTAACCCTGACCGTTACCGTCAAATCGTTTGGGAAGGCATGCTAGCAACAGCTAAATAAGTCTCTGACTTAATGCCTAAAAAGCCGCTTTAAGCGGCTTTTTTGTTATTAAAAGATAGGTTCTAGGTTCTAGGGCGTTCGCAAGCTCACTGCGAGGGCGGTGCTGCGCACCTACTAGGACGCCAACAAGTTGGCTGCTAGGAAAAGCTAAAAGCACTTCAAAAGCAGAGCGTTCCACTTTTGCCTTTTGCTTTTCCTTCTTGGCTTTTCCGTAAGCGCAGCGTTCCGTCAGTGACGCAGTCACGTTCCCTAGGCCACAGGCCGTTCGTCTTGTACCGTCTTAGCTTTTCCTAGGACCTAGAACCTAGAACCTCGTACCTTTCTAGGCTTTGTCTCTCCCTCGCAGGGCGAAGCCCGTCCTCGTCTTAGCTCTTCCTATGACCTATCTTCCTACCTTTTACATTCAATTTTTCTTACCCTATTGATAAGTAGTATTTAATTTATCAAAACAGATGCAGGCGCTATAATTTAGGGCTGGCCCGCTATTTTTTGCAGCAATAATTGATGACCTCTCAACCCCAGAACCAGCCCCAAAATAAAACTCAGCTAGCGATCTTTATTATCGCAGGTCTCATCTGCCTGTTACCTATGGTGTCATCACCTATCGCGCTGATCTTGGGTTTTACCCTTGCTAGCATTGGCTGGGCGCCCAGCCAAGTCTATCTAGGTGCTTTAACTAAAAAGCTACTCGCCTATTCTATTGTGGGTCTGGGTTTTGGCATTCAATTAGACGCTGCCGTTAGGATCAGTCTAGAGAATCTGCCACTGATCCTTGGCTCAATCATCTTCACTCTTATTCTAGGTTTTGCACTAACTCGGCTGCTTAAGATGGATCATAAAACCGGCCATCTTATCGCCTCAGGCACTGCAATTTGTGGTGGTAGCGCCATCGCCGCAGTATCGCCTGCAATTAAGGCCAATAGCGAGCAAACGGCAATCGCACTGGCCACGGTATTTATCCTTAATTCGGTGGCCCTGTTCCTGTTCCCAGCCATCGGCCATGCCCTGTCTATGAGTCAGCATGATTTCGGCGTGTGGAGCGCGATAGCCATCCACGATACCTCATCGGTAGTGGGCGCCGCGTCAGCCTATGGTAATGAAGCGCTGACCACGGCAACCACCATTAAGTTAGCGCGCGCACTATGGATCATTCCCATCGCGCTTGTTAGCGCCATGCTGTTTAAGGGCGACAACAAGAAAATGGCGATCCCCTACTTTATTGGCTTCTACTGCTTAGCCATAGCGATTGCACACTGGTTACCCGCTGGTGAAGTGGTCTACGGGGCGATATTTGAGGTATCGAAGCGCATGTTGGTCGTGTGTCTGTTCTTGATTGGTGCAGGCATTACCATTCAGAAGATGAGAGCGACTGGCCCTAAACCACTGATTTTAGGTGTGCTGCTTTGGATTGCGATTGGAAGTAGTTCACTGGCGTATATTCTGTTGTTGAACTAGCTATTAACTAGCAGCACCCTCATTTAACGATAGCAACTCTATGAAAACAGCGCCTATGAGCGCTGTTTTTTATCATTGTTTCGCCAAACCAATAAGCCAAGTAAGCAAATGAACGCAGCTAAATCGATTAAGGCACGTGTGAGCCCGCTAGTCAGTAAAGAAGCGGT
Organism: Shewanella sp. MBTL60-007; assembly: GCF_019654915.1. Classification (GTDB taxonomy): domain Bacteria; phylum Pseudomonadota; class Gammaproteobacteria; order Enterobacterales; family Shewanellaceae; genus Shewanella. Next base: position 8,906 of record NZ_BPET01000075.1, read on the forward strand.
AATTAACACTGCACAACACAATAATATTAACCAGTTATTCAATGTCATCTCTCCTCTTCGGCAGACTGAATATATGGCTATTATTGGTGCTTAAACTAAAAGCTGCCAATATCCTTTATTACTAATTAATAGCTTAATTAGATAAGACTAGATGATTTGCTTATAACTCTTTTACTACAACGAGTAAAAACCGCTATTTATGAACCACCGCATAGGGATCGTTATTAGCATCTTGATTCCAGTTGTACTCGGTTAAGGTTTCAATCCGCCGCGCTTCCTGCTCACCATGCAAGTGTTTAACCCAAAACAGCGCCGCATCTGTGCCGGCAGACACTCCCGATGAAGTTAAGAACTTACCATCGTATACCCAGCGCGCTTTAGGCTGCCACTGCGGATTATCGTTAAGGGATGTCACCCACTCAAAAGCCATTTTATTGGTCGTAGCTTTCCGCCCGTTAAGGACCGAGGTCATCGCCAGCAGTGCGGTACCTGTGCACACGGTAAACACGTTTTGGCTACGCGCAATCTGCTTAATTAGCCATTGGCTCATTCCTGTATCGCTCACTAATGTACGAGTGCCTAACCCACCTGGGATTAACAACAGATCGCAATCATACGTGTCCGTTGTTAAGCAATCGGCGACCACACGTGGCCCTTGGTAGCTTTTGATTATCTCCTTAGCGGCCACCAGCTTAATCTCCGCATTGTGCATATGGCCTAACATCTCTACCGGACCATGTAGATCTAAGGTTTCATAATCATCAAACACCAGCGCAAGTATGCGGTATTTCCCTTCGGTAAACGGTGTTTCAGTTGCTAATGACCGCGAGCTCGTTTTAGCCTGTATAGTCGGCGCGGTAACACCTGCGGCCAGTATCAGCGAAGCCCCTTTGATAAACTGTCTACGTTGCACTACCTGTTCTCCATCAATCTCAATATCTTGTGCCAGCTTAGTCTATAGAAAAAAAGATTAATTCAATGATAATTAAGCTAAAACAGTATCCGTTCATCAAAAATGGAGCTGGCTCAAGCTTTGGGGATAAATGAGAGAAATATTCCTCTAAATATAGAGCGATCTTAAGTGCGATTCTAGAACGGTACTGCGTACCTACGAGGACGCCAACAGGTTGGCTGCTAGGAAAAGCATAAAGCCAGCCCCGCAGAACTTCTTTGCTTTACCATCTTTGCTTTACCGCCTTTGCTTTACCGTCTTTGCTTTACCTCAAATATAGCGATACAAAAAGCGCCGAGTTGAACTCAGCGCTTGGCATATCAATAGATAAGATTTAGTAAAAAGGTGTGGGATCGATCTCTAGGCTACTTGGCGATACGCCCTTCTCGATATTCAGTGGCGATCTGAGCAGATCGACAATTTCCACTTGGGTATAGCATTTATGCTTCACAGAATAGAAACACTTCACCTTAGGATGCAGCACATCTCGCCCCTTCGCTTCCCAGACAATACCGATGCGACCATCGGAAAGCTGTACTAACGAGCCAACTGGGTAAACGCCAATACAGCGAATAAACTCGTAGACGAGCCCTTGGTCTAAATGGGTCGGAGTCAAGCCCAGTAAGATCTTAAATGCCGATGCTGGACTCATCGCCTCCTTGTAGCAGCGAGTTGCCGTTAAGGCGTCGAAGATATCGACAATGCAACTCATACGCCCATGAACGGGGATCTCTTCGCCCTTAAGACCGAGCGGATAGCCTTTACCGTCTAGCTTTTCATGGTGCATCAGGCTGATATCTTTACTGATCTGAGATAGGCCTTTAGTTTGGCCCATGATCTCAACCGCATAAGTCTGATGCAATTTAACATGCTCAAACTCTTCAGGGGTTAACTTACCGGGTTTATTCAAAACCTTACTGTCGACCTTGATCTTACCGATATCGTGTAAAATACCACCAATAGCGAGCTGCCGTAGCATATCGGCATCGAAGTTCAGATAACGGCCAAAAGTCACCAGCAAGAAAGCAACATTGATCGAGTGCTCAAGTAGGTAGGCGTCTTTAGAACGTAAAGCGGAGACACATTTGAGGGCATCGGCATCGAGCATAACAGACTCTATCATGCTGTCTGCTAACGCCTCGAACGGCTCAACCTCTACAGCCTTACCTTCAAATGTTTCGGTGAGCACTTTTTGAATAAGATCTTTAGCCTCAACAATCAGTTCTTTTGCCTGCTTCTGCGTAGTGGCACGTTCAACACTGACTTTTTTTATCACAGGTTTAGGCGCAGATACGACTCTGCCCAAACCTAACTCCGGCAACGAGCGTTCGCCATTGACCCACACATGGGTCACATTACTCTTATGCAGCCTAAGTATCGCCTCGGCACTACGAATTTGGCCAGCGCTGGCGATGTTGACTAAGCTCTTATTTTTGTCGATAGCCTCAACAAACATACCCACCTTTAATTTGGCGACAGGTATTTTTATTAAGTTGCTTGATTCAATTGAACCACCCATTATCTCTTAGGTCCCCGGATGATTAGCCTAAATTACAGTGACAATATTCAACTGTACTCTTCACAGTGCTTTTATGCTGTGACTCAGTTTACACAGAGCCACTTTTATATTTTGTGAGAAGTTGGCTATTCTATTCCGAGAGGTGTTAAATCACCATAGACAAAAGTTAATTAATCCCTGCTAATGCACAACAAACTCGCTGCAAACGCTAATAAAAACCACAAATGGTTAACGCGCGTAGTCCTAAGGTTTGATGCGAGTTTTATAACACTGGAAGCTGCTCGGCTGCCAACGACGGTACATACAGTTATAGCAAGAGCGTAGAACATTATCCGTATGTTCGTCTTCATCATCACTCAAAAATACTTGGCAACTTGCCGCCGCCTCGCGAGCGAAGAGGTGATCTTCTATGCCAAACTTGAACTGCCATAGCCCATCTACCTGAGTAAACCACTGCTGCATACCCTCTCCTATATTCCTTATCCTGTAAAAACTAGTACGGTTTTAACTGTTGCTTAGTCGCATTCAGCCAGCGACCATCTTCTTGACTCACCAACAGAGCAAACTGATGCTGAATATAGACCGCCTTTATCTTGCCCCTAAGAGTCAGTAACTGGTCGTCCGCGAGCTTTTCGCCATCAAGGCTGATCACCGCTTGCAACCCCGTACGCGTCAACACTTGTGCCACAGACAACAGCACTTCGTCTGACTCACTCTGCTGCTCGGCAAGTTTAAACTGGCCTTTTACCCTGCCATCTTGACCACTTAGACGTAAACCTAAGCCAGCCAATGCACCAATGACCCCTTGCCCCGTGCCTCCATGCTCACTCAGCTCTATCGCCAACTCTGCTGCAAGTGCGTAAGCCTGCGCCTTCGTTTTCACCTCTACTTTAGCTTGTTGGCCGAAGGCGGTTAGGCGTTTGATATCGCAATCGGAGTCGAGATCTAAGATGGCGAGCCCAGGATCCGAGGCCGCCGCCGACTCCTGCTTAAGGTGAGCAACACAGATAGCCTTGATTTCATCAAAACTCAACGCCGTTTCAACCCTAAAGCACATGGCGCTGTTGTGAGAGGTGTAAGGAATGTCAGGATGCACAAACAACTGGTGACGAGTCACGAACCGCGGGCAACTGCCATCGTTCGCTTCCCCTTGAGCTAAGGTAAGTTTCGCAGCAATCTCCTCGGCGATCTCCCCCGTCCCCTTAGTACCAATATCATCTGTATCATCAATGCATATCAACCAAGCTTTCATCTATCACCCTTAATCTGTCGTTCGTTTTATTTTGCTATTCAAATTTATTTATCGTTATCTAGCTGATTTCGATGCAGCAGGTCATGGGCATGTAGTCGCCGCAGCACACTCGGCACTAACAGCGCAGCCGCAGTAGCAAACGCCCCGCCTTGAAGAAAACTGATACCGAACTGCACGACTGCCACCTGAGCGCTCATCCCCGCCAGCAAGTTACCAATCCAGCCCTTAGCTGCCCAAGCGAAGCAGCCGACTAAGCCCAAAACAATACACTGCCAACGTAGACTAAATAATCCCGCCATCACTAACAGCGCGATATCCATTGCCAAGGCAGGCAAACCAAACTTCAATAAAATCAGCGGTCCGCCTTTACCGACACTGAGCATCATGGCGACGAGACCTGACAAGAAACCACAGGCGGTGATAGCACCGACTCGACCAACCGCTCCGTAACACACCAGATAGAAGAAGGTCATCAGGAACATGGAGTGACCACTGAGGCCAAGCTTGAGACGCATCATGCTTTTTAAAACCACCAGCAAGGTGGCGCAAAACCCAATAAATAGAGCGTCTTGCAAATCGAATGGAGATTTCATTTATCCTCTCTTGGTGTAGGCCAATGGGTTGGCTTATTAACTTTACCGAAGTGACGTAACTTGGCCGCCTTTGCCATCTGTTTCGATAGCTTTAGCAGCTGGATCAACACAGGTAGCAACACGCAATAGACAAGTTCTGGCCAGTTCTTCGGGTTTCTCAATGCCTTAGGCGTGATATTGGCGCCACGCAGGCACTGAATGGCATAAATCTCTTTGGTTTCCTGCATCATATAGGGCAACAAGCCGATGGATGCCGCAATAACGAAGGCCCACTTTGCTGGCAGTCCCCAACTCAACACCTCTCCAAGCCGCTCGGGGCTTTGTGTGCTAGACAACCACCAGCCAGGTAGCATGGCGAGAAACACTCGCAGCACCACAATCACTCCATCAAACAGCTGGGCTTCGCCGTGTAACAAATAATAGAGCGGCAGGGTGAGGGCTAGCTGCGCCGCCGCCACTTTGAGTAAAGCGGTGATCTTGTTCTTTAGGTATAAGCCATGAATGACCAATAACAGGTCGATGATGATCAGCGCGCCTAGAGCACTGGCCGGTAGAAAGAAGGCACTGCTGGATAAGACTAGGCTCAGCAACAAGGCCAAGGCGCAATATTGAGTCGCACTCAAGAGTGATCCAGAGTGTTTGTTGACGCCACGATGCGCGCCGCGTTTAGCCCACATTCGATTGCTCTATCACGCGGGCAGCGTCCCTTAACTGACCAGACTCTATTAACCAGTAGCGATCCACTTCCAAAAACGGCAGCTCTCGGTGGCTGGTCAGTAAGATAGCGCAGCCTTGAGCGCTCAACTGCTGCAGCAATTGCACCACCTTTGCCACATGCAGTTTATCCAACCCAGCAAACGGATCATCGAGCAGCAAGACCCTAGGTTGTAGGCAAACTAATGATGCCAAGGCGATGGTATGCTGCTGGCCATAGGATAACTTGTGCGGCGAACTATGGGCTAAATGGGTCATTTCTAACTTTTGTAGGATCTGCTCTGCCCGAGACAGCGGTAGCTTGAAACGCTTAAGACTAAACTGCAGCTCCGCCAGCACGCTTTGCTCAAATAACTGACGATTAGGCCGCTGCATCAGCAAGCCCAGATCTGCGCCGTAAACCCCGAGTCGTGGTCGCTTATCCAATACCGAGATAGGAAAGCTTGGGATATTGGCTTGGATCCCCGCAAGGGTTTTCAATAGGCTACTCTTACCGGTGCCGTTATCGCCCACCAAAGCCACTATCTCCCCGCTATAAAGAGATAAGGGCTCGACACAATCGAATAGCCGTTCCTGCTCGATAAAGCGGAAGTGCAGCGGTTGAATCCTGACTAGGCTCTCACCGCCATGGATACGAGCCTCAGCCTTAATCCTGATAAGGCGCTGTTTATCATCGACGGCCTTTAGCGGCTCATCTGAGCCGACTTGTAACCGACCCTCTTCTAACTGCCATAGATGGTTGACCAAACCTGCAAAGGCACGCGGATTATGCTCGACCATGACGATAGCGACACCGTCGTCAAGCAGGGAGGCCAAAACATTCTGCAATTCCCGCACACCGTTATCATCAAGCTGTGCCCAGGGTTCATCCAGCAGTAACAGTGTCGGTTTGAACACCAACTGTGCCGCCATCATCAAGCGATATTTTTGTCCCAGTGACAACACCTCAACCGGGGTATCTAGGCTGATATATAGTCCGACTCGCCTCAGTGACTGCTGCACCTTATCAATCATGAGATCGGCTGCAATACCTAAGTTCTCAAGGGCAAAGGCAATTTCAGCACCGACAGTTTGACGTAAAATCTGTACATTGGGGTCTTGCATGACTAAACCGACCAACAATGAGGGGCTACGGTATACGTCCCCCTCATAAGGCCGGGACAGCTCACCTGCCAGTAGATGCAACAGGCTAGATTTACCACAACCCGTTGGACCGTTAATGCAGTGGCATTCACCCGAATTAACCACCAAAGAGAGATCATCCAAGATCTCGCTTTGGTTCGATCCATAGCCAAAATGAATCCCTTCTAGCGCTATGAGTTTCATAATATCCCCCGACGAAACTAGATCTGCCAGTTAATGCCGACAAACACCTGACGGCCAGCCTGTGGTAAAGCTTCACTCTGGTCGTAGTTTTCGTCGAGTAGGTTAGTAGCGCGTAGATATAGCTCTAACTTATCGCCCATTAGCGGCTGCACTAAGTTAAGGTCGACCAAGGTGTAGTCCTCTAGCGACTGCTCAACTAAGACTTTGTTACCATCGACTTTCTGCTGTGCGTAGTACACTTGATCCATAATGCGCTCAACATTTAAGTTAACGCGCATTTCGAATGGCAATACATACTCAGCCTGAAAGCGTACCTGATGCTTAGGGCGGTATTCCAAGGTCTGCATCGCCTCTTCTGCACTCTTGTCTTCGGTGTCTAAGAAGCTGTAAGAGACGGTCATAGAAAGGTTGTCGAAGCTGTTATTCTCTAGCTGAATATCAACGCCCTTAAAGCCATAGCGTCCCATGTTCTGGTAAACACCATCGAGATCTTTAGCGATATAGTCTTCGGCATCGGTGTAATAACCCGCCACATTTAACTCGGTAGCGTGACCAAGCTGTTGCAGTAACCCTAGCTCATAGTGCTGAGATGTCTCAGCCTGTAACTCGGCGTTACCAGAAGATTGCGCATACAGGTTACGCATTGATGGGAAACGTACCTTACGTGCCACCCCCATGTTAATGCGCGTATCTTCTAGCGGTTGCCAGTAACCCGACAGCTGACCCGAATAGTCGTTTTCAGACTCATTAAGACGGTCTTGATCATGGAAGGCACCGCCTAGAGTCACGCCATAGCTATGACCTTGATATTGGTATTCCATGGCGGCTGTATACAGCCAAGATGAATCGTCGAAGCTGGCATCACCGTTACCACCGCCAGTTCCGCCGCCTGAACCACCGCCAGTTCCACCACCTGAACCACCGCCAGTTCCACCACCTGAACCACCGCCGCTTTCACCTCCAGTATCACCGCCGCTTCCACCACCGGTTCCGCCGCCAGTTCCGCCGCCAGTTCCGCCGCCAGTTCCGCCGCTATAAGCCGCCGCTGCATTTGGCGTTACGGAATGAGATTCCCAGCTTTGCTTCTCGGCGATCACCGCTGTGGTCAATAGCCCTGCATCATCGAAGTTAGAGATAAACTGCAAGTTACCGCCCTGAACGATAGAGCGACCATCTTGCTGAGCCTTAATCGCTTGATAGCTCTTATCTTTATATTGGCTCTCTAATACATCACTTTGGTTGTGATAACCAAAACCACGTAAGGTGAACATCTCATTGAATTTATGGGCAACACCTAACTGAAAAGTTTTAGCTTGGTAGTCATCGACACGCTCAAACTTAACGCTACCTGTACCGCGTCCATCACGGCTTGGCTTGCCCCACTCACCATCACGAAAACTCATGTTAGCCATTAGCTGAGTATTGTCGTTTATGAGGTAGCTACCTTGGGCGTAAAAGTTGTTCAAGGTCTTATCGGCATTTTCACGCACATCACCTTGCTGGTATTCGGTGTCTTTGTAGTCGCTAGACATAGGCCAGCCATCGGTCTGTTGACGCGAGTAGTTCACTAAGCCTTGCCAGTTATCACCACTGCCAGCCGCGCTAATGTCACCGTTAAAAGTGTTATCCTGTGCCGCCTCTAGACGACCAGAGATAGCAGGCGCGTTATCGCCCTGCTTAGTGATGATATTAATCACACCACCAGCACCGCCCGGGCCATAAAGCACCGATGATGGGCCGACAGAAACTTCGATAGAGGCAACTTGCGCTGTTGGAATTAAGCTTGGGTCAAACTGGCCATCTTCTGCATCGTTTGCGGGTACGCCGTTGATCAGGTAAATCACATGACGAGCCTTAAAGCCACGGATGTCGACTCGTGGTGTGCCTTGACCGCCCGTTCTAACGTAGATCCCTGGTACATTCTTAAGGATTTGATCTAGGCTCTGGGCACCCGAAGCCTTAATCTCTTCTTCATCTAGGCTCCAGTGAGTGGTTGCCGCTTCAGTCACGGAGGCTCGTTCACCATGTACCACGATCACTTCTGATACGTTGAGAATAGGGTCTCTTTCTAGATCATCTGCTTGAACCTGGTAGGCCAGAGTCATAGCCAATGCTAATGTGGATACTTTCAGCACTTTTTGTTGTTTTTTCATCGAATCTCATCATCCTAACGATATAATTTGCAGTATTTTCAAAAAGCACCGCTTATCACTCAAGTAAATAAGATCATAAAACAAACTTAGATCGACTAATTTGAACATTCAGGAAAAGAACGACAACCAGAGGCAGACAGATTGACCCACCTTTCACACTAAAGGGACAAAAGGGGGCACTGGTGTCACATATTTAAAGGCCTTTGATTTCAATAAGCAGCTATTTACTCGATCGAAATTGATTGGCTTTCTGAGCAAATCTGAAGCATGTCGATAAAATAGTCAGTGACAGTTCACACAGGCAGAGCAATCGACTTGACACTGTATGTTCAGACTATTACTTTGTGGTAAAGATTCTTATTACCAATAGTGCGTTGGGTGTATCCCGGTTAGAGGCGGCTTCCTCTAAGCAAGCCCTTATGATATTTGTGTGGAGTATTTATTGACCATCCCCTTGCTGCCTCAAGCTATTAAGTCTTTAACCGACAAAATCAAATCCTTTACTCTCCAACCAAACAGCGACCCAATTGCACAGCTGTCAGTGGTGGTTTCTCCGCTCCCAGTTATTGCTTGGTTGGCGGCGCAAACAACCTACCCGAGAGTTTATTGGAAGGGACGCGATACTGAAGAAGAGGTCGCCGCCATCGGCTGCTGTAAAGATTTTTTCTTTGGGGAAGATGTCGATGACATCGAGCTAGCAGCGCAATATCAAAAACAGCGCGCACTCACCAGCAATCAAGAGATCCGCTATTACGGTGGCGTTGCCTTCGATCGTAAAAATGAGGGCTGGCCAGAGTTTGGCAAGGCTCATTTTGTGCTACCACGCATAGAACTACGCCGCAGTGGCAATGAATATCGATTACTAGTCAATCTCAACTTTAGCGAGAACGCCTTCGCCGAAGAGATTGATAATGCTCTACTATCACTGCAGAAGTTAGACTCACCTAAGCCACTCACTCCACCTAACAAAGTGGCACTAATGGCCCGTAGCGATAGACCCGATAAATACCGCTGGAGCGAATTGGTCAATCGGGTAACCCATCCTAAGTTTATCGAAGACACCCCTAAGGTTGTGCTATCTCGACTGACTCAGCTCGAGATCAATGAAGAGGTGGACCCTTGGATGCTGCTTGCCTGCTGGCAAGGACGTAACCCAACCAGCTTTCAATTTGGTTTTCAGTTTAGCCCAGCAAGCGCCTTTATCTCCTGCACGCCGGAACGTTTATATCGTCGCCGCCAGAGGGAGTTGTTTACCGAGGCCCTTGCAGGCACAACGGTTCGTGGCCTAAACCAAGAAGAAGATAAAGCGCTGGCGCAAGCACTACTGGACGACTCCAAGAATAGCCATGAAAATCAGTTGGTAAGGCAGCATATTGTCGATGTGCTCAATCCCCTTAGCAACTATGTTGGCGCCGATGAGACACCAACAGTATTTAAACTAAGCCATATTCAGCATCTACACCGCTCTATTCGTGCCGAGCTAAAAGCTGGCGTGAGTGACTTTCAGGTTATTCAAGCACTGCACCCAACCCCAGCCGTTGGTGGCCTGCCAAAAGAGTCGGCAATGAACTTTATTCGACAGCAAGAAGGCTACGCTAGAGGCTGGTATGCTGGTGCTTGCGGATATTTCAACAAGTATGAGAGTGAATTCGCCGTTGCGATTCGTAGCGCGCTGATTGAACCTGGCCGTATCAATCTGTTTGCTGGTGCTGGCATAGTCGCAGGCTCTGAGGCCGACAAAGAGTGGACCGAGCTGGAAAACAAGCTCACCACGATTCTCTCAATACTTACCGAGTTATAATTCCTCAAAGTAAAATCAATCGCTTAATCCAGTTCGACGGCTGATCTCTATCGGTCGTCGAGATTTCCTCTTGCTCAAATAAAAATCTTCTCTATAATTTGCCGCCCCTAACACGCTTAGGGAAAACCACTTTGTTTAACTAAAAATTGTAAAATTATAGCGATATTCGCTATTGCG
>NZ_BPET01000076.1 GCF_019654915.1 Shewanella sp. MBTL60-007
ACACCTTTAACGGTAAAAACCAGCTAGAGTTCAACTTGGGTTCAGCTAGCAAGGGCTAATATTTGCATCACTTTATTTCATGTTTTTAACCTAATGATTAGCTATCTAAGAGAGTTGAATGAAGATCCATGACACCAATTTAACTTACGAGACCCTCCCTAGCGTAATGCTTCTACTCGAATCAGTTGCCTTTATGTGGGTCGTCACCCTAATCACTATCGGTATTTTTAGCTGGTTAGCATTAAAGCTATGGCACCTACACTCTTTGCCCAAGTACCTAGCAAAAGAACGCGGCATGCGACAGGCCAAGTTAGTCTTTTGGCTTTGTATGTTAGGCCTATTTTGGAAGCCCCTTTGGGTACTGGCTGTTATTGCCATTGTTACCGACTGGGACCGAGTACAAGAATGGATTAGAGGGACACGCGCATGAAAGAGATAATGCTGCCGTATATTTTTATTGTCTGGTTATTGTTCAAGTTCAAGGTGATAAAGTCTAGGCCACGTAACTATTTTATCAGCGTGTTTGTGGGTTGCTTAATTGCATTCTCACTGTTTTTAGCGCACCGCTTTTATTCACCGGCAGATCTGACCAACTCAACGACGGTAAGAGCTCCCCATGCAATCCTCTCTCCCGCATTCGGGCAGCAGATAGATAAAGTTGCAATCGATCATAACCAGCAGGTAAACAAAGGCGATCTACTCTACACCTTAGTCGATGATAAGGTTAGCAGTGCTATTGATGAAATCAATGCACGTATTAATGAGGTTGAGCGCAGCATAGAAGCAACTGAGGTCAAGCTGGCGCAAGCGCAACGTACTCACCAACGTAAGGCTAATCTTGGCGAGCATGTTAGCGAGCGTGACTTAGAAAACGCAGAGGATAACGTAGAGATCATTAAAGCCGAGCTTAAGGTGCAACACGCTCAGCTTGAGGTGCAATATGCCCAGTTGAGAAAGCAAGAATTTGAGCTTAAGCGGCTCGAAGTACGCGCGCCGTTTGACGGCATGGTCACTCATGTTTATATCGCCGATGGCTCAAGAGTCGGCGCAATGCATCTATGGGATACCGGCCGCAAGTTTGTCGAGATGCGTATTCCCGATCAATCCTTTGCTTATATTCAACCGGGTCAGTTTGCCGAGTTCTATATTGACGCCTATCCAGGCCAAATATTTAGAGCTAGAGTCCACAGCAAGGTTGAAGCGACAGGAGAAGCTCAAGGCGATATTTTACCGCGCGAGCAGATGGTATCGCGTCATATCAACTTAGGCTCCATGCCCATAGGGCGAACCGTTGTGCTTGAGGTCGATGAAGCAACGATGTCCATGTTGCCGATTGGTGCAACTGGCTCTGCATGGATAAGCGCTGACAAGCCATCGTCACTTCTAGGCTTTCTCGATATCATTGGCGGCGCAACCGTGAGGTTAACCGCAGTGAAAGCTTACCTAAATCCACTATAGTGATTTAATACTCCAACAAAAAAGCACAGCTTAAGCTGTGCTTTTTTGTGTAATAAGCCTTATACCAATTAATATAAAGATTTGGTCGCTCAGCGAGAATTTAGCGGCACTGAGACAAGGTCATTAAGTGCTCCTGCTTTAATGACATTCGCTGCATCCATGCAGCTCGCAACGAGTGAAGAGCATAGTGAAACTAGGTTCAAGCTTCCTCTTTTTATCAAGAATCGCAGTATCAGAGCCGCTAAAACTCGCCATTCTGGAGCGCTTTTGGCTGCCTACTTCTGCGTTGAATAACTTCACAAGGGAGCAACCATTCTTTCAGTTATTCGCCTTGAATTAGATTGCCAAAATCGCTCTGAGTAGATCAACTTCTTATACTAATTGGTATTACTTATTTCTTTGAGATCAGCTCTAATATACGTAAGAACAGGTTAATGATCTCCATATAAAGCATGCCACCAAAATCAATCGCTTGATCTAATGTATCACCGTACTTATTCGCACTAGCCCAGAAATAGCCAATATAGCCACACATGCAAGCAGCTACAATCCAGTGAATAGCCTCATGGCTATGGCCAAATATGACTAACCAACTCAGCTCAATCACCAAAATCCAACCAGTGATCACTGCCAGTACCTTGCCAAAATGAATAAATAGATTCGGCATCAGCGTCGCAGTAATAATCATTAATAAGGTAATCGTCGCGGTGTATTGAATCGCGGTTACAATTTCAATGTAGGAGAACTCTTGTAAACACAAGTTAAGCAATAAACCAACGCTTAACGTGAGTATGTTATAGCCTAAAAAGCTATATAATGGCGCCTCATAACGAAACATTATCAGGAAGCCTAGAGTAGAAAATACCAAAAATCCGATCAAAATAAGCCAAGGATTAATAGCATTAATCCACTCAGTCGGGAAGTAAACAACTGTCAGATAGTTAGTGGTAAAACCCCAAATTAGCACTAAACCAATAACTAAGTTGAACACCCGCTTGCTAACGCTTCTATCTTTTAAAAATAGCCCTGATAAATAATGACTCACGCCTGTTTGTGACTTTTCCATGCTACAACTGTTCCTTGCAATAATACGGTAATCACCGCCAAATTCCGCGCAGCATAACCAAGGTTCAGCCACAGCTATAGAAACAAAAAGTCAATTTGCAAAATAGGTCAACAAACAAAGAGTTAACTGGTTATAGCTTATCCAAAACCAACACAATAATAATCAATGGTTTTAGCATGCTATCCGTTACGGCATGACCAAAGCACAACCTTAGGTTCACTAATTTAGATTCACTAACTTAAGCTGTAATACATCGAATAGATCGCTTCCTTATAACGATCGCTATTCTCCATCTGAAAGCTCTATTTCATGCCATACTTCAATATGTATCATCGGCGTTAGTATCACGCTCAGTTGAACTAGTTGAGAATGTAAATATGAGCAAATCACACGACAGTACCCGTAGACAGCCAGACCACGGTAAACAACACTCTGCAGAGTTTGAGCATAAGAAGAAGTTGGGGCAAAACCCGAATGAGCTTCATGTACCCAAGCCCAAAAAAGATCAACATGAGTACCATGAGAGCCCCGAAGAATAGGCACAGACTCCACAACCCCGAAAGCATTAGAAGGGACTGAGGAGTTGATTAGACGAGTTAAGCTGTCTAATACTCAGTGGCGACGATTAAAGAGACCATATTGCTACAGAGCAGTTCGGTAGCGATACAGCTGTTGCTGTTGCTAAATCCTCAGTACTCACTAAAACCTATAACTGCCACCAATATCAGCCCTCAAGCTGATTTATCTTTATCACTCAAAACAATCCAATCGCAGTAACAATCTAATTGAAGGTTAACTGCAGAAAAGTGCTAGAATCGGCGCCAATTAATTTTCCACAGCAAGCATAGGTAATGCAATGAACCCGATTATTGCGATCTTAAAAGAGCACAACGTCAGCGACGAGCAAATTACATCTCTATTTCAGACATTGACTGAAAACCCAATGATGGCAATGGCCACCATTGGCCAGCTAGGTATTGCACCTGAAAAACTACAACAGCTAATGGGTCTTGTGATGCAAAACCCAGCATTGATTAAAGAGGCTGTTGAAGAGCTAGGCTTAGACTTTGCAAAAGTTGAAGCGGCAAAAGCTCAACTGCAAAAGTAATCCGCAATGCCTTGTACAAGTACTACAAGGCATTTTCTCTCCCCCACACAGAAAAATGTCCAGCCAAAATTTGTCGTCATTCCAATAGCTATTCACGTCTCCGCCCTCCTAGATCTCGCACTTACTAAGCCAATAGAAATGACTCATAGATCACGGTTCTGAATGTCATTTAAGCAAAAACCTTGTGCCACAAAAAACATTTGGCTATTTTGCCAAATAACAAATTAATAAACAGATAATACCAAGCGATGACAGAACAAGAGCAACTGAAACTGAATGCCCGCGCAGCTGTACTTAAAGCTTTGGCGCACCCGACTCGCCTATGGCTGGTTGAACAACTACAACAGCAAGAGCGCTGTGTTTGCGAGCTAACAGATGGGGTCAACGCAGATATTTCAACAGTATCCAAACACCTATCACTGCTTCGTCAAGCGGGTATTATCAGTAGCCGTCGTGACGGCAAACAGATCTATTACCGTTTAGAAACCCCCTGCTTATTAAAAATGCTTAGCTGTGTTGAAAGTGTCATTGAGAGAAATGCCGCCCACCACGCAGCATTGGTTTAACGCTTTTATCGTCCCAATACATCTTTACCATGAGGCTCATTATGAAAATTGAAATTCTAGGAAGTGGCTGTAAAAAATGCACTAACTTAGCGACTGAAGTGGAACGAATCGCAACAGAGATGGCGCTACCATTCACCCTCAACAAAGTCACAGACATGGCGGTAATTCTTGATTACGGCGTGATGTCGACACCCGCTATCGTGGTTAATGGTGATGTTGTGATTGCGGGAAAAGTCCCATCAGAACAAGAGATCCAGGACTTACTGAGCACTCACCGTTAATAACCATAAGGCTGGTACTCCCGCCCTAGCTTGAGCCAGCCTCTCTATCTCTATTTATTCATCTATGCGTAAGGTAAGTTTATGTTTACCTGGTTCACCCTATTCGCAGACTGGCTAGTCTACGACTGCTTCGGCCTCTCAAATCAAACCCAAGTCGGTCAAGCGGTGCACTTTTTTGTCGAAGATACCACTAAGATTTTTGCGTTATTGATTGTAATGATTTACGCCATAGGTTGGCTGCGAGCGTCACTCAATGTTGAGCGCGTCCGCGGTTATTTAGCTGGCAAACCCAAGCTTGTCGGCTATGGTTTGGGTTCAGGCTTTGGTGCCATCACTCCGTTTTGCTCATGTTCGAGTATCCCAGTATTTTTAGGCTTTACGTCTGCGGGGATCCCCATAGGCATTACCATGGCCTTTTTACTGACTTCCCCCTTAATTAACGAAGTCGCAGTGTTATTACTGTTTAGCCTATTAGGCTTAGAAATCACCTTACTTTACATCGTTACCGGCATTACTATCGGCATAATTGGTGGGGCAATTCTTGACTTACTCAAGGCTGAACGTTGGTTACAGCCGTTAGCAGCTAAGGCTTATGCTATTGGGCGACAATCAACACAAGAGGCTGCTACGCCACTCAATCATTCACAAAGCACTCATTCACAACATGGGGTGACTTGGCAACAGCGTCACGCTTTTGCTAAATCTGAAACTGGTGAAATTTTTGGTCGTGTTTGGAAGTGGGTCATCATAGGTGTTGGTCTAGGTGCTGCACTACATGGTTTTGTGCCAGCAGGCTGGCTTGAAGCTAACTTAGGCGATGGTCAATGGTGGTCAGTACCTCTAGCAGTACTAATGGGGATCCCTTTATATGCTAACGCCACTGGGGTGATCCCAGTGATGGAAAGCCTACTCGTACAAGGCGTGCCACTGGGTACTACATTGGCATTTTGTATGAGTACGGTTGCCGCAAGCTTTCCTGAGTTTGTCATGTTAAAACAAGTGATGCAGTGGCGCTTATTGGCGATTCTATTTAGCTTACTGCTGGTGTCATTCACTATTATGGGCTGGGTGCTAAACTTAGTTTAATCAAGATTAAAAAGGCCTTGCAAATGACTGTAAGGCCTTTTAGTTCATTGTCTCAATAACAGCTGTAGCTCACAGTTAAGTGCTCACCCGCTGATTATTACTATCAATAATCAACTCACCGTCTTCTTTGCTAAATGGACCCGCTGGCCATTGATCTAGTAGTTCTAGCACAGACTCGCTTGGGCGACATAGTTTAACTCCTTTCGGGCTGCACACTATCGGGCGGTTAACCAAGATTGGGTACTGCAACATCGCCGCTAAAATCTGCTCATCAGAGACATTATCTTCAAGCAAGCCTAGCTATTTGGCCGGAGACTTAGTCACTCTCAACGCCGTTCTTGGCGTTAGCTCTGCCGCAGCAAATAAGCCGAGCAGTTGCGGTTTAGTCCAACCTTGTTGTTGGTAATAAATAATGACAGGAGCATAACCTGCTTGCTGAATCGCTCTGAGCACATTTCTTGATGTACCACACTCAGGGTTATGGTGGATTACTATCATCGCTTATCCCCGATAAAATTGACTTTACTCAGCAGTCCCTTTAAACCATTTAAGTATAAGTTAACTACTCAAAACAGTGGCATCCGATTCACTGCTTTGATTAACCGTAAAAACTTGATCAACTGCACATTTCCTCTCGCCTTGCTTGCGCTGACTCAGCACCTGCGTACAATCCGCGCCAACAATTTATTGTGCTGTATATCGCTGGAAATTTGGTCCAGAAGTCTCTACCACAAGACCTAATCTTGTGACTACAGCTCAATCACCGTCCGCTGCCAAAGGTCTAAATCACTTGGTAGCCCAGTGGTATTCGCCAATAAATTTATTGAATCCTTAGCGTTAAAAAAATTAGCGCATCAATAAACATTAATAAGGCATCACTGTGGCGATCTCTAGCTTACTTCAACGTGCGGGACAGTCCCGCTATATGGAAAACACTTTCCAACTATCTAAGCGCAATGCCAATGTTGGCACCGAGCTTTATGCAGGCTTTATCACCTTCCTAGCCATGAGCTATATTTTGGCGGTGAACCCAGCGATTTTAGGTAGTATTGAGGGAATGGATAAGGGCGCGATCTTTACCGCCACAGCTTTAGCCGCTGCATTAGCCACCCTAATAATGGGGTTCTTCGGTAATTACCCTGTGATGTTAGCGCCCGGTATGAGCATGAACGGCTTCTTCAAGGGCATGCTGGCATCTAGCTCTGTGGCGCTTATTTGGCACGAAGCACTCTTCGGCATCTTCTTATCGGGTATCGTCTATCTGATCTTCTCGATGACCAAAATCCGTAAACAGATGATTGAGTCGATCCCTGAAGATCTTAAGCTCGCCATCACGGTATCATTGGGTCTGTTTATCGCCTTTCTCGGACTTAAAAATGCAGGGATCATCGTAGCTAACCCCGTCATTCTGGTGAGCATGGGGGATATCACCCAGCCACAGGTCGCCATCGCCTTTATCAGCCTATTTGTCGCAGTTGGCTGCATGGTAAGAAATATCAAACTGGCGACCTTTATCGCCTTTATGACCTCGATAACGCTTACCCTTATCAGCGATGCTGTATTAGGCACTCAATACGCACCAATCCCAGAGACTTGGTTCAGCGCCCCACCTAG
The DNA here is from genome assembly GCF_019654915.1 of Shewanella sp. MBTL60-007. Classification (GTDB taxonomy): domain Bacteria; phylum Pseudomonadota; class Gammaproteobacteria; order Enterobacterales; family Shewanellaceae; genus Shewanella. The sequence goes on from NZ_BPET01000076.1 coordinate 7,180, forward strand.
CATAGAACCGAGCTTTGGTAAGATATTTAACTTCGAGTATCTCACCGTCGATAAACTATTCGATCTGCTGTTTATCGTCATCATCTTCTTTATTGTCGACTTCTTCGATGGTTTATCGACCATTGTCGGCGTAGGCAAAGATGCAGGTATTATCGATAAAGATGGCAATGTGCCTAATGCACGCTCAGCACTGGTCGCTGACGCTGGCGGTACGGTAATTGGTAGTGTTTTAGGTACCACCTCTATCACGGCGTTTTCTGAATCAGGCATCGCCTCGGCGCAAGGCGCCAAGACGGGTCTTGCAGCCGTTGCCACCGCAGGTTTATTCCTGTTAGCCCTGTTCTGTTACCCTGTCTTCTCTATGTTCTCTACCGCTATCGTTGCACCTGCGATGATCGTAGTAGGCATCTACATGATAGGTCGCTTAGGGCACATCAACTGGGATCACAAGCCATCGTGCATTGCCGCCTTCTTCACCATGATGTTCACCATCTTAAGCTTCTCTCCAGCTAACGGCATGGCTATGGGCTTTATCAGTTATGCATTTGCCATGGTTGTGGCGGGGAAAGGACGCGAAGTCCATCCTATCATCTATGGCTTATCACTTATCTTTATCGCTTACTTAGTGATGCTGTAAGGCTTAAGCAATAAGCACTTATTAATCATATTATTGACAAAAGGGCCGAGTGATTTTCACTTGGCCCTTTTGGTATTAATCCTTCACTTTATTAATCCAGTGGCATTTGCGTCATAACTTCTTCCACCAGCAGAGTGAGTTTGCTTAACGTTTGAGGGCGTGCAAAGGAGCTAGTCTTTTCCCGACCAATCGCCACAACCACCTTATCGCGAAGGGGATGCTCATCAGCACCATAACCTTTATGAAAGGCAGGGTTATCATCATAAGAAGAGGCTTATTCTCTGATGCCATCACCAAGGGCGCTTGGCTGTTTACGGTATATGCCCAGTCGGAGAACGACAGTAACCAGAATGCAGCGCTAACAACACAGCTAAGCAGAAGTATGATTCCGCCTCTAGTCAGCAATGTTTTGTTCTTTTTCATCATGACGTTGCCTCTTTGAGCTTCCATGAACGATTAAACAGTGACTTTACCCAACCTCTGTGTAGAGCCAAGTGCACACCCAGCATAGGAATTATGAGATTACCTGACACATGATGCAGCTCAGACCAAAAAGGACTGATGTTAACTGGTAAGCCAATTGCGGGAAGCAAAGATTCTGAAACTAAAAAACCGCTTAAACTAACCAACACAAATGCCAGATACAGCAGCAAATTCCAGATACCACGAAGCCAAGCGCTAATATTAGTAAAGCGGAGCAAGGTTTTAGGAAGGTTCACCCACCACTGCCAGTGCTTAGCCAAATGTACCATCAACACAATAGTAAAAGTTAGGCTCAGCCATTCATGCAGCGAAATACCTGTAACCTGAGGAACACAGATCAGGATAAATGAAATAAATAGCCTGCCATTCAGAGTAATAAGTTTATTCGGTAACCATGCTGGTAGTTTCATGATGCAATTCCAATTTAGTTGACAATATCAACTATCATAAAATTAGTTGACTCTATCAACTAGTTTTACGGTTCTTTACAGATTAACAAACAGCTGGTTTAATCAGCCTCCTTGCCACGGAACCTAAAACAGAGCGATAGCCCATGAATGCAACCCAAAGATTGATGACATTGTTACAGCAATATCGACAGCGAATTCGCGCTGATATTGATGCCGATGACAGCCAGTTAAATGCGATGCATGTCGAGTGCTTACGGATAATTAGTCATCAACAACCTTGCGGTGCCAATCTGATCGCTAACATGCTAGACCGTGACAAGTCTCAAATATCCTTGCTGATTAAAGACATGTTAGCTAAAGGCTGGTTAGTAAGGCAGGATAACCCCACTGATAAACGTAGTAAGTTGCTTTCTTTAACTTCTGAGGGGCTGCAGATTGTCACAAAAGTCAGTCGGGCTGATAGCGAGCTTAACGAGCTGTTACTGCAAGGACTGACAACTCAAGAGCTAGACAGCTTTAATCTGGTTCTCGATAAAATGATTGTGAATCTAAGTCGTTAAAATGATGAATTTGAGTGTTAGCCACAATGAATGCATTCAAAGCCAATCTAAGCGGCTGGATTACCATAGTAATAAGCTGAACGAAGCGCATAAAAAAGGGCCGTAAAATACGGCCCTTTTGTTTTAGCTGATAAAATCTAGCAGGTTGGCTCTAAAAAGCTCACCTTCACCAACGAAACTTTGAAGTCATCGGCTTCGACAATTTCAAACTTCAGCTTGGCAAACTCAATTACATCACTCACCTTGGGAATAGTTGAGTTTAAGGTTAACAATAAGCCTGCAACGGTAATGTACTCCTGCTGCTTATCGATTAAGCCTATGGTCTCTAGACGAGATTCTAAGTCGTGCAGTGAAGTCGAGCCCTTAACTAACCAGCCGTCATTACAGGCGCTGATCTCAGGGATTTCACCAATATCAGGGAACTCACCCACAATCGACTCAAGCAAGTCGTGTAGAGTCACGATACCTTGAATGCTACCAAACTCGTCTGCAAGCACAGCCATGCCTGCACGAGACTCTCTAAAACCATCGAGTAGACGGATAACATTGATGCTATCTGGAACAATATACGCAGAAAAGCCTGCAGCGATATCCGCTAATGTTTCACCCGCTTCAATACCAAAGAGTAGATCTTTACTGCGTACGATACCGACTAAGTTATCGAGTGAGCCATTACAAACAGGGAATATTTGATGACGGCTTGTCTTGATAACCTCTTTGATCTTATCGGTGCTATCTTCGGTATTTAACCAAACGATTTCAGTTCTTTGGGTCATAACGGTACGTACATTTCGCTCTGACAATGATAAAACACCGGTAACCATCTCACGCTCTGCATCACCAAAACTTACCGGTGCTGGTTCAGTACCTTCGTCGTCATCGTGTTGATTGTAGTGCTTGTTGCCCATCAACCTAAAAATGGCTTCAGTTGTGCGCTGGCGTAGCGGTACTCGCTCTGCATGCTTGGCATGGCTTGAGCTGATCATTTGGTTAAACATCTCAATCAATAGTGAGAAACCAATTGCAGCGTACAAGTAACCCTTAGGAATATGGAAACCAAAACCTTCAGCCACAAGAATAAAGCCAATCATCAATAGGAAGCTTAAACACAAGACGATGACGGTAGGGTGAGCATTAACAAAGTTAGTGATCGACTTAGAGGCTAATAGCATAACAATCATCGACACAATGACCGCAATCATCATCACCGCTAAGCTATCGACCATACCCACAGCAGTAATAATTGAATCTAATGAGAACACCGCATCTAAGGCAAGGATTTGCGCAATGATCACACCAAAACTTGCGTAGACATTAGCACCTTGTTGCTGATGCATGTCTCCTTCAAAGCGTTCATGTAGCTCATGTGTCGCTTTAAATAGCAGGAACAAACCGCCAATGATTAAGATCAGATCTCGGGTTGAGAAGCTTAGCTCGTAAATACTGAACAGAGGCTGGGTTAATGTGACCAACCAAGACACTATGCTCAATAGACCTAATCGCATAATAAGTGCGAGCGACAAGCCTATGGTTCTTGCTTTATCTCTTTGTTCAGGTGGGAGTTTTTTTACTAAAATAGCAATAAAGACTAGGTTATCGATACCCAGTACGATTTCGATAATAATTAGGGTAATTAAGCCAATCCATATTTGTGGTTCAAGCAAAAATTCCATCGTGTTTTTTTATTTTCCAAAACTGTCGCCTATGCTCCAGTCTGGTCAATAGCTCCTAAAATTTAACGCATTAAAATTAATTAGGTGCATTTATATTGGAGAAACCGGAAAATCTATAATTAATTAAATTTTAACTTTGGAAAATGTAGGTTTAATGAGGTGAGTGCTGAGTCAATTTGTATGACTCTAGAACTAAAACAGCTTCCCTCTCTGGTTTATACCTTGGGCAGTTCATAACAGCGACTCCCCAAAGGTATGCAGAAAAGCAAATTAAAGGTTAATCGCAAGATGAGCTGTATTGATTTAGCTCGATGAGGCCTCTAAGTATAATGCCGTGGTAGCGGGCTTGGATCAGTTGATAATCCATCTCTGGGGCAAAGTAGTAGGTCACCTCTTCGGAGCCAGTTTGCTTAACTGGAATTAAGCTTAGCTCGCCAAAGGGGGCAATATTCTTTGTCAGTGGTTGTTGCACATAGAACTGGTAAGGTTCAATTGCATCTGAAGCCTGTCTGATTAAACGAAATTGTTTTCGACCTTGGAGCAGGTATTCACGAATTTGAATCGCCAAGGTATCAACATCTCGCAGCGCAGCGTCATCTGAGCTGTAATTTTCAATATCCCCATCGACATCGACCATAGACACACGACCGTTATCACTAAAGCTGGCCTGCATATCTCGGGCGCGAAAGCCTGTCACCTTCTGATGAAACTTTTCAGTTATCCACTCATCACTGATATTCGACCAAGCTAGCTCTGCACGTTGCTGATACTGAGTGCCTATGCCTAAGATGCTGGCCTGACTGTTTGAGGTCACCACTGCGGTTTTACCAGACCAAGTCTCGGTTCGACTCATAGTGCCAGTATGGATCCCACTGAGGTAAATATCATAGTCGGCACTGCGGCTACACTGCTCAGGCCCTTGCTGCGATATTTTTTGACCAGAGGCCTCGACAGCGTAAGCGCCGTGACTCAGCACTAATATAGAAGCGAGTATAGAAGCGAGTACAGGAGCTAGCCCTAGCGCTTTTATAGGGAGACGCTTAGACACACAAACGAATAATCTCACCATAATTAGAAGACTTCGTTTACATTGAGATAGAAGTTCGTTTCGTTCTCGCCCACACCAATGTCGAGACGTAAGTTAATATTATCTTTGATTTTAAACCGGAAACCTGTGCCGTATGAGGTCAACAACTCTTCATTAAGGTCGCTAACTTTAGACGCCACGCTGCCAACCCCACCCCAAAACACCATGCCATAGCGCTGGAAGATAGGCAGGCGGTATTCTACTTGGCCCATCATCATCTGTTTATCACGGTAGCGGCCCTTAATATAACCACGCATCGCGCCTGAACCGCCTAGATCAGGCAACATATTCCAAGGTACATCGCCATCGGTAAAGTGCCCCTGAACTTGCCATGCGATAAGCCCCGGCGCCGAACTCAACAGCGAGGTTGAGCTCAGATCGATATAGTTAGCTAGCTCAAGATCATAAGTCGAAAAGCTTGAATACTCGTCGTTTTGATAAAGGCCAGCATCGATTTGGAACAACCAACCTTTGGTGGCATTTAAACGATAATCGCGGGAATCATAGATGCTAGTCACCACCACACCAGAGCTAAAATTGTTTGGCAAAATATCGGCTGAATCCACAGGTATACCTGTTTCAACCAGCTTTAATTTTTCAGCACTGGCGTAGGTAAAATCCGCCCCAACACCTAGAAAGTAGTTGTCTGCAACCTCAGTCATCCAGCGCGGCTTGAAGCTATATAATTGCTCCTCGAACTCATGATGATTAGCGTCAATATTGCCCTGCTCTATGCCCTGACCGTAATAAACCGCGGCTTCGTTGTGCAGCTCTAACCCTAGCTGTAAACGCTGCTTACCACCGTTGAAGAAGGTCATGTTTTCAACTTCAACACCGTAAGAGTTATTCATCGAAATAAAGGAATTCAATACCAAAGATGACGGCTGCTCATCGCTCGCTGCTCCATCGGTTTTATATAGCCCCACCATTAACAATCCCACGCCAAACTTCTTCTCTGGTGTGTAATAAGCCGTTGGTAAGTAACTCATATCGATGGGCTTGCTCTGATCAAACTCACCGTCAGCACCAAACACTGACAAGATGTCATCGACCCAAGTCGGCTGCATATCTTTAGGGGTGTCAAACAGAGGTTCAACTGCAGCAGCTTGATTCGAAAGTGCCAAAAGAGTTAACAATAAAATCCGTTTCATAAATGCTCGAATTAATAGTGAAGAATGGGGTGTTGTAGGCGATATACTGTGAAAAAAACGTGATTAGTCAGCTAGCAATTCACCGAGCTGCGCATTTTACCATTTGAATACTATTCAACAATGACTTTTTTTGATTAAGGAATAACCAGCCATTAATCCACAAATAACTTGTTAACTTAATTATAGAAACAGCCAAGCTCTCTCAAAGGTAGAGCTTGGCTATCGTCTTTGCACTCGCTATCTACGCACTCTTACTCAGGGATTCTGGCTGCAAGTACTTGGCTATATCCACCTCGTTGATCTGTGCCGGTGCGAGAAATTTATTAGCGTATTCCAGATAGATCCCACTAGAGAGGAACAGCTTGAAAATATCCATATCTAAGTGCTCATCGAGCGCCATCTTATGCAATATATCGATAGCAACGCTAAGAGGTTTAGCCTTCTTATAGGGTCTATCGGCCGCTGTTAACGCCTCAAAAACATCGGCAATGACCAAGATCCGTTCAGGGATCGACAGATCTTCGGCGCTGAGTTTACGTGGATAGCCCGTGCCTTTTAAGGTTTCATGGTGAGTCGAAGCATAACGCGGCACCCTTGCAAGCTCTGGCGGGAACGGTAAGTTCTCCAACATCTTAATGGTACTGGTGACATGCTCATTAATCTTAAACCTGTCTTCTGCGGTCAAGGTACCGCGGGAGATAGTGAGGTTATAGAGTTCACCCAAGTTATATTGATGCTCAGGGATCGCCATCTTAATACCAAACTTAGGGTCAAACTCTACCTTATTGATCCGCTTGATGATGTGCTCAGGCTTATCTCTTAACAGTGGCTCAGTGACCGGATAATTCACTTCGACGCGTTGTTCACTTAGATTGAGCTCCTCCACAGGAGAGAGGCCAAGCCTATCATCGAAGTGACGTTGCCAGGTCGTCTTAGCAAGCTGAGCCAAGCGATCTTTAGCCTCCTGCCCCATAAACTCGCCCCCGACATTAGCCTTGGCAATAAACTCAAAATCAGCGAGTAACTGAGCTCGCCTTTCAGTCAGTTCGGCAAGATAAAACTCATTGGACTCATCCCCAGAGGAGCTTCGCTTAAGATAATCAATCTCGGCATCACGCCATAACACCTCAAAGCGCATCCGCACTTCGTGAATTCGGTTATATACCGCTTCGAGCTTAGTGCCCTTATCGACAATATATTCGGGAGTCGTGATCTTGCCGCAATCGTGGAGCCAAGCCGCGATTCTAAATTCTCGGTGTTCATCGGCCGAATGAAACTTAAAGTCTTTAAAAGGAGCCTGTTCAGACTGCTCAACCGCCTGAGCCAACATCAAACCCAGCTCAGGCACACGGTTACAGTGGCCTGCTGTGTAGGGGGACTTATCATCGATCGCTTGCGCAATGAGCTTGATAAAGGATTCCATCAACTCCTTTTGGTTCTCTTCATGGGCCTTAATCGAACTCGACATCTCCATCATGGAGTGTGCCAACTCATCCAGTTCTTTAATGTTAGTTTCGACCCGCTTCACCTCATCGTATTGACGGTTTTTGATCTTGTCATTTTCGATGGCCAGCAATTTTACCGGACGAATAATTGGCGATGAGAACAACCAAGATACCGGCAAGATAATCAATAAACAGATACTGGTGAGCAGAATCGATTGCTGTACCTTTTCGACACTTGTTGCCAGTAGCTGCTTGGTTGGTACCACAATGGCAAAATACTCTTGCCTCCCCACAGAAGCGTCACCAAAAGGAGTCACATACAGAAACTCCTCGACACCATTTAACTCACGGCGGATCAATCTATTCTGATAACTCGGATCTCGAGCTATATCGATAAGCGCCTCAAAGGGAACGGTTCCCTGAGTCTGTAGGGTCTGTTTCACTCCCTCGCCAAACCACTTAGATCTTAATGCTCGGTTTTGCTCTGGAGTGATATTGGCAAGCGCTAGATTTATCACCTCAATAATGGCCGAGTCTTGACTTGGCATCACAACATGTAAAGCCGTATTGAGTTCTACCGGTGAAAAGTCGATCTGCTCATGGTACTGAATATGTTCAACAAAAAACTGGTTAGCCGTGTAATGCAAAATAATACTGCTATCGAGGGCAGCATAAACCTCGCCCTCTTCAACCGCATGTAGTATCTCGTAAGTAGAGGCCATCTCTACTATCTCAATTTGTGGATAGTTTTTTCGAATGACTTCGACAATCGACCAACCGCTAGGAATAGCAACTTGCTTACCATTTAACTGCTCAATATGAGTAATTTCAGCCACCCCTTGCTGGGTAACCAAGGCATAAGGAAGTTCAAGAAACGGCTCACTAAACTCACCGAGTAAGCTGGTCTCTTCGGTTTTAATCACAGAGTGCAGCATATCGAGCTCACCGGCTTTATAGTTTTCGGTCAACTCTTTCCAACTAAAACCGTTGATATAGCGCAGTTCTAAACCTGTCATATCTGCAACTAGGTTTAATAAGTCGACACTATAACCTTGGGGCATACCTGAAATAGCGAAATCGATCGGGGCCCAATCGGTTTCATTAGACACCAACAATGGCTCAGTGTTTTCTACCAAGGCTCGCTGTTTTGCAGTGAGGGCTAGCGGTTTAGATTCAGGTATTTCAACACCTATCTTTCTATCTTGGTTCGATGCGATCAACTCGCCACTCTGCTTATAAAGATAGATTTTTTTATCATCAAACCTCTTTGCACCTCCTCCCTGCATAAGCAGATAATCAGACATGCTTGAAAGCGCAATATCTAAGGCGAGCACCGCCCCTGAGTCAGCTAACTTTATCGAATAAGTTTGACCAGGCGATTGTAGATGTTGGAACAGGTACGGCTCAGTCTTAGAAACGGATTGGATATCGGCATTAACAAACCAGGGTCTGACTCTGGCATCATATTCGCTCGGCTCGGAATGGGTAACTCGTAGATTAAACTGTTCATCGAGGTAGGACTGCTCTCTTTGACGTCCCGCTCCCTCGCCGCTAATTGTGATAACCACCCAGCGATCTAAGTGAGAGGCATTAAGCTGCTTCCTGATATTCGGATTCGCATCCAAATTGATCAGTTCATAGAAGTCGCCATTGGGCATGCCTATATAGATGGCATAAAACAATGAATTAATTTCCATAACATCAGCAAATGCCTGCCTAACCTCTGGGTTAAAGGCATCATCGATGACGATATCATCAAAATTTGAAAGTAAGCGAGTGATATTAATCGCCCGATTATCGACTTGGGTAAGGTAGCTGCTGGTATTGTTAGCTGTGTGATTGTAGAGCTTGAGGGCGGCATCCGTGGCCATATTTTTGCTAAAGTAATACTGCAAACTGATGGCTATAGCAGCGGTTAAAATAGTGGCTAAGATAAAGATCCCCACCACAGTCACGCGAATGGTAAATCGCTGGTTAGTTACCTTGCCCAAGCTACCCATAGTACTCCAACTCTGTTATTCAATCCTTGAAAGGGGCATTTTATAACAGAGTTGCAACAAGTCAACGCAAAGCCCTAGCATTACACATTGAAGTTAGAAGAGAAATTGCTGTTTATAACTAGCATAAACTTCATTTGAGCATACTCTGGCGATTCAATTTTTAGTGTTATCCAAACAGCTAGTCTATGCTTGAGCGTGATAATTCAACTAAGGAAGCTAGATAGGGACTGTCTATGATTAACAACAAACTATTTGGAGTTTTGCTTTTATGCATAACTTTTAATGAAGCGTGGGCAACTAATTTCACAAATCCAACCACATCAAAAGGTCAAAAGTGTGTATCAGTAAAAACTTTAGAGACCAAAGAAGTAAAGCCTGGCTCATACAATATCGATATTGAAATTATTGGCCACTGCATCGAAAAAATGAATGTAAAGGTTTGCCCTTCGCAAACTGGAAAAGGTTGTAAATTTTACGAATTACCTCGTGGCGAGCGAATTAAAACTCAACTAAGCATTCAAAATGAAACTCCTGATATGTATTATAAATGGGGATTTTACGATACCTCTACGACTCCCTCTGATCAGGCTAGCGGCCCAAATTGGAATTATATTGAGGCGGCCTATTTATCAGCCGATATCGACGGTTTAGATCAAAGTGTTAAGCCTAAAGGCTACGGCGTAATAGGGTCAACATTAGTAGGTGATAATGTCATTTTAAGTGTTGCTTACAATACGGTTTCCGAGGATGTTGAAGTATTAGGGCTCCATATCGATGCCACTATAAAGCAAGCTTCAGCTACTATCGGGTATCGTTATGGAGCGAACGACACAACAGATCTATTCGTTATGGCATCATATCTATATGGGGAGGTTGGAGGCTCTTGGGAGGGAAATAGTGAGTCCTACGATGATAACGGTTACGGATTAGGAGTTGGAGTTCGCTCTATGGTCACAGAGTCATTTGAGGCGTCAGCAACAATCGCTCGAGCCGAAATAGATAGTCAATCTGAAACTACCTTTGCGGTGTCCGCTTATTACCATTTCAATAAACAGTTTGCCATCGGAGCAGGCTACACAAAAGCGGATGATGTTGATATGTATAATGCGAGCGTAAGAGTCTCATTTTAAATGGCACTATCTAATTAATGAGGGCAAAGTAAACAGGTTACTTTGCCCTCTGAACTCACTTCCCTCGAACTGAATAACAAGTCTTCACTACCAACCTAAAGTTGTCCTCTGTTTCATCACAACTACAGCATTACTTTATATCTAACACTGCCAATTTCCGCTTTTGGTGCCTATATAATTAAGCTACTATCGCGCCGTTGAATCACGAGCCCGAAACTATGACTGTTTAGCCGTGTTCAACATTCTTATCACGAGGAATAATAATGCTAGCTGTAAATGAGTATTTTGAGGGTCAGGTAAAGTCTATTTCTTTTGCTGGTGCAGACAAACCAGCATCTGTGGGCGTAATGGAAGTGGGTGATTATGAGTTTGGTACCGCAGCGCCAGAAGTGATGCAAGTGATCTCAGGTGCGTTAACGGTGATGCTGCCTGGCCAAACCGAGTGGCAAACCTTTAACGCGGGTGAGCAGTTTGATGTTATCGGCAATGCTAAGTTCCAAGTCAAGGTTGAGACCCAAACTGCTTACCTTTGCATCTACGGCTAATTGAATATTTAACTCAGCGGTTAAACAAGTTAGCAGTTAAACAAGTCAACCATCCATCGATTGCCTTATCAGTCATGCACTGAACAGCCTAACATGGATGGTTTTTTGTCTGCTAAAGCACTTTACAAAGGCACCCACTGCACTAACTGCCCAGCAGTTTTCATTGCAAAATCTCGCTTAATCAGACTTCCCGCAGGGTCGAATAACAATAACTCCGCAGAGTCGGCTCGATAAGTCGCTATTAATTTGTCTCCCTCTGGCGTCCCCATTCTTGCAATCAGAAAATACACCTGCTCACCTAGGTAGTCTCGGGCTTCATTCATCTGCTCTGTTTGGCTATTACTCACTGCAAGCCCAGGGTCATATACAAAAACAATCGCTGGCTTACCCGTACCGATCTCTTCATGGGTCGCTTTAAACCCTTTTGGCATAACCATGACGAGAGCCGCGAACAAAAGCACTATCGAAGTGACGATTACGAAAACGATCAAAGGCTTACGTCGGCTCGACTTTGAATTTAGTGTATCCAAGGTACAAATCCCTCTTATAACAATTGAAGTACATAAAAAATACTCCCCACTATAATGAATGAACCTGAGTCCTAGATTAAAAATCATTAAATTTCCGCATTTATAAGCGCTCGACCACCGTGCCACCTTAATTACCTATAATAAAAGCATTACCCATCTATATATTATTACCGCACTAACAACAAACGCACCTAATACAAGCTAATAAAAAATGCAACAGCCTAAAACAAGAAAACCAAATAGTATTTACCGATAATTCAAACCTATTTAAACCATCTATCTAAAATAAGAAAAAACGCATAAACAAACCTACTAGTAAATATAATAAATCTAGCGTTTAACACGATAGCCGCGCCACTTTCCATCACGCCACAACCACCAACAAAACCTTAACATGAGGTATTCAAAAAAGATAGAATAAAAAATAGACAACACTAATTTAGAACAACAACTTATACGCAAAACCCAGCCACGACAACACCCACAGCTACCACTATAGTTA
>NZ_BPET01000077.1 GCF_019654915.1 Shewanella sp. MBTL60-007
TATAATTATTGGAATAATGATTTCATTGATTGTTTTTGGCGTTAGTGCCACACCTCCGCCAGTCGTGGTACCACCCCCGGTGCCATATTTAGAATGTACTTTAGGTCAGATGGTTGAGCTTGAGGCTGAATTTGATATCCCCAAATTTAAGAAATATCAAATACCGAAAGGGGAGAGGTTTAGAAAATGTTTTAAATTAGTCGGTCATTCAGATGAAGTTGGCTTGTTGGTTGTCCGTACCGCTGTAACTAATAATGATAAAATTACAGTCGAAGAAGGACCTTATAAAGGGGAGCCATCGTTGGCAATGCAGGCTGCAAGCCGTGAAGTTTTTAACTTATCTGACTCATTTAATGCAGTAAGGCCAGATCAAATCTTATATCCGGTTTTTAGTACCGAGGTATCAACAACAGAAGACCGAGAAATCATTTTTGGATATGAGTTGGCCAGTCAAGGTTCATTTGCTTTAACCGTAGGAGTTACAACAGACGATCCGATTAGGTATGTCCCAAACAAAGATGAGACATCCTCCTCTTCCACTCCAGCATCAAGTAGTAGTGCTTCAATACCAGAGTTACTCAACATTGAAGGGGAATCATCGGGCGTTAACAGCGCCCTTTTTTATGGGGCAAAGGGGAGTAATGTTGGCAATTAGCCCCGCTAACAGTTTACCCCCTGCAAACATTAATCAGGTTAAACCTATTAATGTTTCACTTATAGCATTAGAAGGACAAAAGGGAAGTTACTATTCAGATAACCCAGCCCTTCAAAAGGGGATTGATATATTTTTTCAAGGAGGGCAGGAGCAAAAGTATGCACATAAAACGGCTTTAGCATCAACAGCTTTATTAGTGGCTAATAGATATAAAAATAACAGGGAGCACTACTCATTTATGGTTGGAGCTACAGCTAAAGTTGCTGGGAGTAGCTCTGCCGCCGCTATTATAGGTACTATTGGTGGGAGTATTAATAATGATCTAGTTAACCGAGGAAGTAATTATGCCACGGTTTATTTAAAAGATTCGAATCGACATAATATTAAGGATTCTTGTAATAGAGAGCCTGTTGAAATTCCTGGTAAATGTACGGTACCAGAAAGACATATGCGATTTGAAATGCCATTTAGAAACCGAACATGGTATGAGCAGTATCCCTTTGATTATGGTGAAGGTGTTAATTTAACATTTAAAATTGATGCGTTTAGTCGTGCTGATGATTTTTGGTTAGTTGCAACAGGTGGTGATGTCTATTCACCTAGAAGGCTTTTTTCCGTTTATAACCTGCGTTATAAAATTGATAAAAAGGTTTTAAATTATAGCACTGAAGCGTCTGGTGAAATTTATATGAATGCAATGGGGAGAGTTAATAATTCTGCTCTTGAGGTAAAAGTGCTGTGTATTGCTATACCATCAGTTTGCTCATCGGATAGTCCTGAGAAGGATGGTGGTATTATTATTACCCCACCGTGAAATCCTGAAATAGAAGAAATATATTGACAGGCTACCCGCTCGAGCCTACCTATAGGGTTAGGCTCAAGTCAGCTATACTTTAGATATTAGGGGAAAGGAAAAGAAAGAATGAGGTTTTCATTCTTTCTTTATACCACAAGGTTATAATTTTACACAGAGACAAGTCACTAGAACGCCCGTTACTTTGTCTTTTTATTATTCTTTTAGAATTATCAGAACAGAGTGGTTAGTAAAAGGGAGCAAAAGCTCCCTTTTTACTTAGATGGAAAAGAATTTAATAAAAAATAGCGTGAACCTTTTCATCCGCAGCATCGTCTTTATTAAAAACAATCATGGAGAGCCTTTATCAGCATACAACAAGCGCAGATCGAACTTTGGGTATTAGAAGCTCAGGCAGGAAGCCGTGATGCATTTTCTGCCCTATGTCTGCACTTTTATCCGAGCGCGATTAGCTTCGGGGTCAAATTATGTGGACAACTGCCTATTGCAGAAGACGCTACGCATAATGCGTTGATCCGCTTATCTAAGACCATTACGCGATTAGAAGATCCAGCGGCGATAAATAGTTGGATATTTAAGCTGGTTCGCTGGCAAGTGTTAGACATCATTAAGCACGAGAGCCGGTATCAAGCGCTGCAGCCTAGCGATCTTCAGCAAGTTACGGCCATGGCTGAAGACGATAGTTTAACTCAGGCTATTGCATCTTTGCCAAAGATAGAAGGGCAGGTTATTCACCTGTTTTACCTCGAGGGCTTGAGTGCAAAAGAGATTGGTAATGTACTTGAGATCCCTACTGGAACGGTCAAATCACGCTTATTTAGGGCAAGAGAGCGCCTAAAGCAAGCATTAGTGCAAATATTAGAGCAGGAGTAAAGATATATGGATATCGACAAGAAGATCCGTCAGCAATTGATTAAAGAGTCCGAGCAGATAAACAGCCAGCTTAAAAGTGATCCTAGCCTGTTTGCCATGTTGGGAGATGCTTATAAGGGGCGTTTGGGGGGCTGGATGATATTAATGAGCATTATTGCTTTTATGCTGAGCTTGCTTATGTTGTGGTCTGGCTATCAGTTCTTTTTTGTGGTCGTCAGTCCGGTGGCGTTAATCAAGTGGGGCGTAACCTTGCTCCTTGCAAGTATGATGCAAATTGCGATTAAGATGTGGATCTATAACGAGATGAATCGCAACGCGACTGCACGGGAGATAAAGCGTTTGGAACTGGCCATCGCTAAACTTCAATCCGTAGATGATTAGTTTATTGGGCGTGAACTGAGCTATTACCATTGCATTAGGATCGGTTCACGCTTTTAGGTCTAGCGATGGGGAAGTTTAGCCAGTTATAAAAGCTCTGCCACGATCTGCTTTAGTAGAAAGGTTTCTCGCTCAATCGACATGCCCTTCTTAGGACTGTTAGCCATAGTGTGCTCGTTGTGAGCGATGGCTTGATGAATATTGATCCACACTGGGGCCATGCCGTTTTGGATCTCATGGGCTTCTAATTTGGTTTCGCCGAGTTCAGGGTGAATATCGCAAACAAAGCAAAATGATTCCATATGCACCACTTCGAAGCCATCCCTATTCCAAGGGCGAAACTCTTGGTAGCGACCAAACTCACTGACAATCTCAATATGCCGCGCCCCCGTTTCTTCCTCTAGCTCACGAATGAGGCCGCTTTGAATCTCTTCACCCTCATCGATGCCACCACCTGGAATACTGTAGTCATGGTAGCGCTCGGTATAGAGCATTAAGATCTCCTTGCCTTTGAGGATGATGCCGCGAGCAGCTTGGCGATGAAAGCTTTTAGCTGTAAGTTCATCTGTGGCAAGGTGGGCGATATCGGCATGAATGGTAGATTTTAACAGGCGCATAGGTTAGCTCGGCTCAAGTTGACTAGGAATCGCTGGGGAGAGTAAAGACGCAGGATTATATCCTAAGCCCTGATATTCGGCGATAACTTGGTCTATGGTTGTTTTTTCTTTTTGCTGCTCAGCAGTGAGCAAGCCATTTTGCTGCGTTTTTAATAAACCTTGGTCAATGTTTCGATAGTGCTTTAGGCTTTTTTGCAAGTAGTCCCTGTCAAGCTCGCGGTCCATATCCCACATGACCGAGCCCACAGAAGTGAGTGGGATCTGGCTAGTAGTCGACAGATGCAAAATCTCGTAGAAACGTTTATTTTCTTGCATCAAGTGCTCATTGACTAGACCTAAGCCCAGTTGTTGCATTGCTGTGCGCACCTTATAGATGTGGTGCACGGGGCAGAGAATAAACTCCAGTGAGTGCTGCGGGTGGCGAGCCATAATTTGCTGGACTAACTCAATAGTGAGATCGCCGCCGACCCCAGCGATAATAATGAGCTGACGCTGGGACTTTTCGGCCAAATCGAGCTTAGCAACATCGACGCAATGTACTTGCCAGAGGCTATCAGCTGACGGGACGCATAGCGATGCTATATCGAGCGAAGGTTTATCAAGCTCTCCATCAGGGAAGAATCTTTGTAGCTTCAGTTTTACCTCAAACATTAAGTTTGGCACAACATCGACAAAATGGATGTTGCGAGCCGCCTTTCGCTTTAACAGTGCAGCGCCTAATAAGCCATGATCACAGCAGCAGTCCCAAATATGATCGTAAGGAGCGTTAATTAGGGTATTTATGTGCTGCAGACGCTGGCTGATCTTCAAGGGAGTTCTCGGTGACATTGAATAAGGGCGGCTATTTTAAATGAAACGACCGGTGTCGAGTCAATAGCCGCGAGCCAAGAGGCAGTGAGAGAGTCGTTAATTGAGCGGGAACTAGAGCTAGAGCATATCTTGGTTAACAACGAGGGTGACAAGTTGAGTCGATGCTGATTGTGCTTTCTGGGCTTCTAGAGAATGAGCTAGCATAGAGTTCGCGACTTTTTCGGCCTCAATCGGGCGATACTGCTTGAGAGAGCCAATAAACAGCGGCGAGATAAGCTTAAATAGCAGTTTGCCTATATCTTCTAGTGTGCGATTTTCCTTGCGCTCACCTAGTAATAAGCTGGGTTGAAACAGCCATAATCGCCTAGACCTTTCTGGTTTCTGGCTTTGATTTAGCTGTTCAGCAAGAGCCTCTTGGGTTTCACCCTTGATACGGTTATAGAAGGCACTTGACTGACTGTTTGCCCCTAGTGCCGTAACCACATAGTTATTGCTTGCTTCACACTTAGCAATAAACTCGATACAGGCTGTTTTATCCACCGCGATAAAGGCTGCTTGGCTACCGGCTTTTTTAATCGTGGTGCCTAAGCAGCAAAAGGCATGTTCGACTGCAAAGGGGAGTACTAGGCTGGGAAGCTCACTGAGTTGACACGAGATAAAGCTGACTTGTGTACCTTGCTTATTGAGGTAGTGCGGCTGCTTTCTGCCAAGCACTAGAATATTCTCATATTGCCCTGAATCGATTAATTTCTGTAGCAGTAGTTGTCCAATAAGTCCTGTGGCACCAATGATAGCGGCGTTCATTTCCAGCCTTAGTTAAGGGGATTGATGATGTCAGTTTAGTGAGTATGCTCAAGGAAGCAAATACTATTTGTTTAGGGTTAATTAGGGCAAATAAAAAGGCCTGCATGGCAGACCTTTTTATGATGTATCTATAGGGTGAATTACTTGTACTGCGCCGTAAGTTTAGCTATTTCAATGATGGTTTCTGTCGCTTTTACCATAGACTCGACACACACATATTCGTGCTTACCGTGGAAGTTATGCCCGCCGGTGAATAGGTTTGGACAAGGTAGCCCCATATAGGATAGACGCGAGCCATCGGTTCCACCACGAATAGGCTTGATTATCGGCTCTATGTCTAAGTTTTGCATCGCTTGTTTGGCGATGTCAATAATATGCGGGTGCGGCAAGACTTGCTGCTTCATATTTAAGTAGGAGTCTTGAATCTCTATCGTTAACTGGCCAATAGGCAATTCGGCATTATATTTTTCGACCAGCTCAGTCAACCAACGTTTTCTCTTTTCAAAAAGCTCAAAGTCAAAATCGCGAATGATATAGGTCAGAGTCGCCTTTTCGGTAACGCCTTCCATACCAAGCAGATGAAAGAAACCGTCATAATCGCGGCTGTGCTCTGGAGTGTCTTTTAGTGGCATTTTTGCGTGGAATCGTGCCGCGATGGTTTGCGCATTAACCATAACGCCATATGCGGTACCTGGGTGACAGTTGTTACCCGTTGCGGTGATTACCGCGGTGGCTGCGTTAAAGTTTTCATACTCAAGCTCACCGACTTGGCCGCCGTCAATGGTGTAGGCCCATTGCGCACCAAAGCTCTCAACATCGAAATGATCAGCCCCGCGGCCAATCTCTTCATCAGGTGTGAAACAGAGTCGGATTTTGCCATGGGGGATCTCTGGATGAGTCAGTAGATAGTGCAACGCACTGATGATCTCGGCAATGCCCGCTTTATCGTCACCCCCTAATAGGCTACTGCCGTCAGTTGTGATAAGGGTTTGGCCAACATATTGCTTTAGGCTACTAAACTGTTTTGGTGACAACACCTCTTCGAGGCCCAACTGAATATCTTCACCATCATAGTTTTCAATAACTTGTGGAGATACATTCTCTCCGCTGTAGTCTGGAGCCGTGTCTAAATGAGCGATAAAGCCGATACTGGGGACGCCCTCTACATTAGCGGGGACCGTTGCAGTTAAATATCCTTTATCTGAGAGTTGTACATCCTCAAAGCCAAGGCTGACAAGCTCTTGACGTAAATGTTGAGCAAATACAAATTGGCTATGAGTGCTAGGTACATTCTGACTTTGGCCGTCAGATTGAGTGTTAAAACTGACGTAACTCAAGAATCGCTCAAGTAGCTGCTGCTTCATAATTTTAGTTTCTAAAATAGCAAAAAGTGTTCCGAGTCTAACAAGGCAAAAGTGGAAATCATTAGATATCGATCAAGTTTTTCTCAATAGATGAATAATTCGTCAGGCTAATCTTGATAGAAATATTAGTGAGCGCGGCGCTATCGTGTTGCCCATGGTTTGGTTATATTGGCAACAGATTTATTGTTTAAGAGATAAATATAAATGGATATAGGTTGGCTTCAGTTAGGCCTATTTATGCTGGTGCTCTTGGTTCCTATGGCGATAGGGCGCTATTTTCAATTGGGTCTTAGCCGTGATATGACCTGGGCGGTTGTGCGTATGACGGCGCAACTGATCTTGGTTGGCCTCTACCTGCAATACCTTTTTTTACTCGATAATCTCTGGGTAAACCTTGCTTGGCTATTGGTGATGCTATTGGTGGGTTCGAGTGCAATTATTAGTAAGGCGAAACTGCCTAAGAGATTGCTTTATATTCCTGTGTTCTCAGGCTTAGCTTTAGGAATGTTTCCAGTACTGTGGCTGATGATAGTCTATCTCTTGTCTCCTGAGCCGCTTTATACCGCGCAATACCTAATTCCGACGGCGGGGATGCTGCTAGGTAATTGCTTGAGCGGCAACATAGTTGCACTGCAGCGGCTATTTGGAGCCTTTAATGATAGAAAGCATGAGTACCAAGGCGCGTTGGCATTGGGCGCTTCACCAGCTCAGGCGAGTCTGCCATTTGTGCAGACGGCTATGCAACAATCGTTCGCGCCAATTTTGGCCTCAATGGCAACAATGGGGCTGGTTACATTACCGGGAATGATGACTGGACAGATATTAGGCGGCGTAGATCCGCTTATTGCAATCAAGTATCAGCTGGTGATCTCAGTGGCTATTTTCGTTACCTTATCGATATCGGTATCAACTACCTTAGTGCTTTGTATTCGCTCGGCAATTACTGAGTCTGGGCGTGTACGGATAAGTATTTGATTTAATCCCTAAAATAAAAATGGCTGCAGAGCAGATGCTGGCAGCCATTTTTTTATTGAAAAAGGAGAGGGTGCTTTAAAGCACTAGCTCCATATCCAGCTCAATATCGGTGCAACCTTTCTTGCAGCAGATCCCAGAAACACTGTCTTCTTGTCCTTTTACTGGCAATTTCATCTCAAGTGCTTGATTGCACACAGGGCAGAGAACAGTGTTACCTTTAAACACTCTTTTGATCAGGTTTTTCTGTTCATTAAAAGATTTTGCTGTGGTGTCATTGATCACCGAGAAATCCATTTTTGCCATAAATAATTTTTGCCTTTGAATTTGCTAATCACAATATTGATTGTGTCTCTACTCCGCAGTATATATAGGCTTTGAGCCGTAATAAAGCCCTAGACTGAGGTTTCTTAATTGAGAAGGAGGAACTCTCTGAGTATACTTAGCCACTTATTTCCCCCCTAATCAGAGTTAATTTAATCATGAGTGACAAAAAGCAAGCGAGTGGCTTAGAGACTGCCCCTGAAGAGGTGCAATTAGCCGTCGATCTGATTTTTTTGCTCGAGAGTAATCAGATAGCGCCCAACACAGCTTTGGCTGCGCTTGAAATTGTAAAAGCTGACTTAGAAGCTAAACTTAACTCATAACTTTTTACTTTAATTTCTTTTATTTATTAACAAGCTATAGCTCTTCTCGGTTGTCGGTTGATAGAGCCTAAACTAAATGCTGCCGTTCAATGGAAACTAGCATGACCATTTCTTTACTCGATCTTGTTGCCCCTTTCTGCTTTATTGCTAGCTGGGTTGGCTATACCTACTTCGCTAAACGTAAAGCAAAGAACACCAACTGTATCGCTCGCTGCCTGCATCAACATCGTATTCATTGGATGTATGAGCTACTAGGTCGAGAGGTACGAGTCAGTGATGCTGCGCTGCTGGCAAACCTTGAGCGTAATATCGCCTTTTTTGCCTCAACCACCATGCTAGTGTTAGCGGGTGTGTTAACCCTGTTTGCTCAAGTCGAGCGCTTAGAGGCTGTGATCGCAACAATCCCGTTTGCCGCCTCTCCTAACCATGCCTTGGTGCAACTTAAGCTTGGTATGTTGACTTTCATCTTCGTGATGGCGTTCTTTCAGTTCACCTGGTCGATGCGCCAATATGGCTTCTTAAATGTGATGGTGGGAGCCGCGCCTGTCGATAAGACAAGTTCTAATGAGAACCTTCGCCGTTATGCTAGACAGATGGCAGTGATTCAGGATCAGGCGACCCACTCCTATAACTACGGTTTACGTTCTTACTACTTTTCGATGGCGGCACTGTGCTGGTTTATTCATCCGCTAGCCCTGATCTCTGCGAGTATTTTCGTGGTATACACCCTATATCGCCGCGAGTTTAAGTCAAAAGCGGTTATGGCGATTACCGAGGGGCAAGATCTGTTACAACTAGAGCGTGATAAGCGGACTAAGCTTGCTCAATAGTGGCCTCGAAAATAGACTTGGCATCAATTTGGGCGTTGAGTCGAGCGGCAAGTAAGTAAATCCCCGCTAATTTTCTGTGAATGAAAATGGCGTCGGCCGGCGGGGTATGCCATTTATCGGATTGGGTGCTCATTGACATTCCCGCCGCTTTCAACCTCGTCGCTAGGCTAGACTGGCCAAAGTCATAGGCTTGTTCACTTCGAAGTGGCTCGCAAGCTTGATAGAAAATATCTAAAATGATCGCCTTTTGTTGCTCGCTAATCGCTTGTTGGAAGAAGCCTATTTTTTGGGCTGCATCTTCCATTAAGACTCTGTCATTCACCTTTGCCGCTTTCATCAGTTGTTCGTAATTATCGGATAGCGGAGTCGGAATTTCACGAGTAGCGCCAAAATCAAGTAATACAATCTTCTGCTGTGAGCTTTGGTATTGATAATTGGCAAAGTTAGCATCAGTTTGAACGAGCTTAAATTCGAATAACTCTCTAAAAAATAGCTTTAACAGTTCACTGGCAACTGTGTTGCGCACGTTTTGGCTTAAATTGGCGACTGACTCTATGCTTTGCGCTTCGATAAAATCCATCACCAGAATATCTGCAGTGCATAGTTCGTCATACGTCGCAGGCAGCACAAAGGTATTGTCATCGCCAAGAAGTTGCTTATAGCGCAGTAGCATCGCGCGTTCTGCGCGGTAATCAGCTTCTATTTGTAACTGTTTTTTTGCTTCAAGTAATAATGGCTCAAACGTAAGACCTTTTGGAATTAATTGCGAGACTCGAAGCAAGGTGGCGACGTTATCAATATCACTATCGATACTATTACGGATCCCTGGGTACTGGATCTTGACCGCCAGTTTGTTGCCATTGGCCAGAGTCGCTTGATGAACCTGACCGATTGAGGCAGCGGCAAATGGACGTAATTCAAAATGTGCAAATGGGGCCAACCAATCATCTCCCCAATTGTGCTTTAGCATGGTGA
Organism: Shewanella sp. MBTL60-007; assembly: GCF_019654915.1. Lineage (GTDB taxonomy): Bacteria > Pseudomonadota > Gammaproteobacteria > Enterobacterales > Shewanellaceae > Shewanella. Next base: position 9,740 of record NZ_BPET01000077.1, read on the forward strand.
CGAGCTGTTTATGGGGCATGATTTTGGCGTCAGATCTTAACCTTGCTAATAGATCACTTAACTCTTTTGGCATCAGTTCGCCAGAATCCATAGAGAGCATCTGGCCGACTTTCATCGCCGCGCCTCTCATTTGTGCCAGCTTGTCGGCAATATGGCCAATATTAGTTGGTGTTAGCATTAGCTCTTGTAGCTTAGGTGTTTGCCCCTGAGTAAATCTTTTTGCCCCTTCGACAGCTATGTTTCCAGCTAAGCGTGAGGCCAAGCCTCCTAACGAGCTGAGCCGTGACAGGCGACTACTGGGAACGCTAGCGGTTTGGGACTTTTTCATCTACAGACCTTAGTTCTAAGTTGGCAATTGAGCCAAGTGAAAATACAAGGTTATATCAATACATTATTGAACGATACATAGATGCAATACGTGATATAGCGGGTATGGATCATTGGCCTGACTTTAAACAAGAAGCAAGCTGCGAGAGACCATGTTATCAATGGCTTTCTCTGTGTCTGTGAATCGTATAGTATTGCCGACTATTTTTCAGCGCACTTAGGATCAAGATTTTGCACAGCATCGAGCAGTTAGCGTTAGGGCAGTTACAGGGAATTAAACGATTACAGCTTGCTGAGGGTTTAACGCAGTTTCCACAAGAAATTTTCTCTCTGGCTAATAGCTTAGAAGTGCTGGATCTATCAGATAACAAACTGAGTGAGTTACCGGATAATTTAAGTGACTTGCACCAATTAAAAATCCTGTTTCTAACCAATAACTGTTTTGAATCTGTTCCGTTAGTACTGGCACAGTGCCCTAAGCTTGAAATGATCAGTTTCAAGTCGAACAACTTAAAGCATCTTCCTGAAAATGCTCTACCGGTTAATACCCGCTGGCTTATTTTAACGGATAACAATCTTGTCTCTTTGCCAGAAGATATGGGTAGGTTACTTCGATTGCAGAAATTGGCGCTGGCGGGTAACAAGCTCACTTGTTTACCTGAGAGTATGGCTAAGTGTCGTAATCTAGAACTCGCTCGCTTATCAGCAAATGGCTTTAAGTCATTGCCAGATTGGTTATTTCAATTACCTCGCCTAAGCTGGTTAGCCGTTGATGGCTGTCCGCTCACTCCACAGCAGGACTTGGCTGAAAAAGCGCGTAAAGATGTTGGCTCAATGCCTTGTGTTAGCCTAGACGATATCGAGCTAAAAGAGGTGATTGGTCAAGGCGCATCGGGTGTGATTTACCGTGCCAAATGGCTTAATCAACCTCTTGAGTTGATGGCGACACCTGCCGATATCGCGGTAAAAATATTTAAGGGGGAGGTTACCAGTGACGGTTATCCAAAAGATGAATTGGCTAACTGTTTGCAGGCGGGGCAACATAGCAATCTGATAAAGGTCATCGCTCAGCTCAAGCAGGCTGGTGAATCTGGTCTTGTTATGGAGCTTATCCCAAGCCATTACCAAAATTTAGGCCTGCCGCCCTCAATGGATACTTGTACCCGAGATACCTTCTCGGATGAGTCTCAGTTTGAGTTGCAAACGATATTACTTACCCTGAAACAGATGGCGTCGGGTCTGACTCATCTGCACCAAAATCAAATCAGTCATGGTGATATTTACGCCCACAACACCATGTACTCTGCCAATGCAGAGATCCTGTTTGGCGACTTTGGTGCCGCGACAAATTTACGCCAACTGCCGTTATTGCAAAGAGAGGCGATGGAGGCAATAGAAGTCCGCGCCTTGGGCTGCTTAATCGAGGATTTGCTCGAACATTGTCTGCAGCGTCCAACGGATGCAGAACAAACGGTACTTGCCGAATTGTTGCAGTTAAAACTGGCCTGTTTACAGCCGAATTTGGGATTCCGTCCACGCTTTAAAGAAGTGGATGCACAGTTACTGAAATTGCTTAAACTGCTAGAGATTGAAATTTGCCAAAATGCAGAGCCGTTAAACATGTAAACGCCGTCAATTGACCAATGCACCCACTAAGAGAAGTGACCCAGAGAAAATCTGATAACTTTGAAAGATAAGAGTGGACCACAGAGGACACGAAGAGCACGAAGAAAGCCACCCCGAGCTTTTTCTACTTTGTGCCCTATGTGTAGCAAACGAAGTGAGCGCTTCGTGGTTAATAGTTTTAAAGCAAGGAACCCAGTTTGTACTGGGTTCTTAGTTTTTTGAACTGTTTGATAGATTTACTTCCTCTTAGGTTAGTCCTTCCTCGGTTTGTATTGATGACTACTACGAGGCTTACTGGCTCGTGGCGATGAGTGGCGAGTTGCTTGGTTTCTCGCTGTCTGTTGTGGCTTAGTGCTATGGCGAGATGGGCTTTGATGCCTGTTATAACTTTTATTCGCTTTGACTTGTTGGCTCTTTGGCGCCGAGTATTGTGGTTGCTTATTGGGCCTAGTGTTATTCGGCCGTGTTTTTTGAGCAAAGTGCTGCTGATGGCTTGGCGATACTTTGTTGCTTTGACCACTGTGCTTATTATGTGGTCTTGCATTTGTTTTAAAGTTTGGCTTTGAACTTGTGTTTAACTTGCTGCGCATTTGCTGCTCACGTTTGTGCGTGATCTGCGCATGGCTGTTAATGCGCTCATGGCTGTTCATCTTGTGATTAACATGTTTGTGCTCGTTGTGGCGCAGCGCTTTGCTCTGGGCGCGGCTTGGGTGATGACTGTTATACTTGTGGCGTAGCGCATTATTGCTGTAAGCCACCCCGCGTCTATGTTGCGGTTTATGTGCCCAGCGTTTTGCACCATGACTGGTTACGATACGGCCGCGATGACGATATTTATGTGAGTTATGGTGATGCACAACTACCACATGACGCTTATGCCAATGGAACGCACTGAAGTAATAGTTAAAGCTGATGTGCACACCTGCTCGCCAGTAAAAATGGCCATAGCTAGGTCTTACGTAACCCGGATAAACAGCCCAATAGATTGGCGGATAGTTATACCAGCGCCAATAACCATACACGGTTCTTGGGTCGTAATAGGGCACATAGATAATCTCTTTTCTCACTGGCTCGATAATGATCTGATTATTCACCCGAGTGACCTGCATATTGTCCATCTGTGCAAGACTATTAGCATTATCAGCTTCTTGTCTCAGGGTTTGAATACTTGTCAGTACTTGGGCTTCATCCTGCAAAAAAGCATCACCGAGAGACTGGGTCCAGTTGAGGTCGTCACTAAGCTTTTGCAGCACATTAGGAAAGGCGATAAGTGCCACAACGCTCGGGTCCCAGCCTTTATCTTCAGCCTTATCAATCTGCTTTTGCGTTGATAAGTGTTGTTTACTTTGTTGCCATCGGTGAGCCTGCACCACTTCAAGGGGATAAGTAGCCGCAATGAGAATATGGGTGAGCAAACTATCGGGATAGAGCGCGATAGGCGCAAGCATCTGCGCCAGTTGGCCTTCGCTGTACTGGCTTGTATCAAATGTAGCGTCTTTTTGCTCGTAACCCTGTGCATTGACAGAGGTGGTGGCAATCATCAACGGCATTGCGATGACAAGTGTGATGACCAATGAGCAACAGTATTTTTTGAGTCTGTTCATGTGAACTCCTGACCTTTGTATACGTTAACATCAGTATAAAAAAGCCAAGATGAACATAAGCTGAAAGTTCAAAACTGTTGGGTTAGCGCTGTTAGATTAGGTTTTGAATCGCAGTTCGAACTTAGCACCGCCGAGGATTTTCGAGCGACTCACGAGCAGTTGTCCTTGATAACTGTCGACCAAGTCACGCACAATCGCGAGCCCAATACCGTGGCCTTGTTGATAAGAGTCTGCACGAATGCCACGTTCAAATATTTGTGAGTGCAGTGCCTCGTCGATCCCTTTGCCATCATCTTCAATAGCAATAACTAAGCTTGAGTCGATAGACTTAACCGTTAATAACACCCGGCTCGCTGCGGCCTTACAGGCGTTATCCATTAGGTTACCGAGGATCTCGCTTAAGTCTGCCGCATCGCCTTTAAAGACGGTACTCCGGTCGACATCTTCAGTGATCGTTATCGCGGGTTGGCAGTAAATTTTAGGTAGGTTACGCACCAGTTTGTCTGACACTTCCACCACCTCGACACCTAAGTGCCAAGCTGAACCCGCCGCCGATTGCGCCCTTTTGAGCTGGTGGCCAATGATGCGATTGATATGAGATATCTGCTCAAATGATTGTTTGCTTAAGTCTTTCTGACTTTGAATGACCGCCAGCGGTGTTTTTAGGCTATGGGCTAAGTCTGAGAGCGCATTACGGTAACGCTTACGTTGGTTTTGCTCGGTATTGAGTAAGGTATTGAGCTGCTTGGCCACGGAACTCAGCTCGGCGGGGTAGTTTTCTGCTAAGTGATCGGTTTTACCGTTTTCAATCGCTGCTAGCTCGCGCTGTAAACGAGTGAGGGGCTTAAGTGTCCACCACAGCCACAAGAGCTGAATCGAAAGTAGGGCGACCATCAAGATCAATAACCAGCGCCAAAGTTGCTGATTAAACTCATTCACTTGGAGCTGATAGTCACTCTGATCTTTAATGATATAAACCGTGATAGGAAAACGGGTGATCTGTTCATCCCCTTGCTCATCGACTTGCTGGGTTTCGAAGCTAGCACTAAAGCCATAAACTAAATGAGGTTCGCCGTTAAGAATTATCTCACTGAATTGACCCTGGCCTTTTTCGGGTTGTGGAAATGCCGGGGCGGTATGAACCGCCGTGGTTACCGCAGAAGAGAGGTCGATTCCAAGCAATGAATTGGAGCGCCATGCGACCTTTGTTCCGGCTGTGACTTGCTGCTCGGCGATAAGCGGAGCGGTTGCCGCTTTTGTGGTTTCAGCTTCTACAAACTTTGCATCAAAACTTGAGTGCTGTTTAGCTTCATTTGTCGATTCTGAAGTAGATGATGTGAGTGCTTGATGTTGGCGTTCAGGGACGGTGATTAAGGCATAAAGCCCTGACTGAATGACGTTAAACTGATTTTCTAATAATGCCTCGGGCATAAATAGTTGCTGATTGTCGACCTCGGTAACAGCCAAGATGGAGTAGACGTAAGCTTTAAGCTCTTTGACCGAGGCACTCTTGACCTGCAATTTAAAGGCGTCGTTGAGGGTTATACCTACGATGGGGATTAAGACTAAGATCAGCAGCATGGCGCTGACGATAAGGCGCGCCTTTAAAGAGTGCATTAGTGTCGGCAAGCGCTTAAGGCTAATCATTGGCTTATTTTTTAGCGCCGTCATCGAGTGACACAAGACGATAGCCTTGCCCCCTAAGGGTTTCGATAAGGCCAAGCTGATTATCGGGGTCGAGCTTTTTGCGTAAGCGCCTGATAAACACCTCAATGACGTTAGAATCTAAATCAAAATCTTGATCGTAGATATGCTCAGTTAAAACCGTTTTTGATTTCACCTCACCGATATGCAGCATAAAGTACTCAAATAACTTGTATTCAGAACCACTCAAGGTGATGGTTTCACCGGACTTAGTGATCTCTAAACTGCTGGTGTTTAGGCTAAAAGGCCCATTGGTGATAATCGGGCTGGCTTTACCCGCCGAGCGCCGGATAAGGGCTTTTAGGCGGGCAACGAGTTCTTCAGGATGAAATGGTTTGGTGAGGTAATCATCGGCGCCCGCATCTAAGCCTTCGACCTTATCTTGCCAGCTATCTCGGGCGGTCAAAATGAGAATAGGAAAGTCGATATCTAGGCTTCTAAGCTCTTTGATGAGGGCGATGCCATCAAGCTTAGGTAGGCCGACATCGATAATTGCGGCATCGTAATTGTATTCGCGCCCTTGGAATAGGCCTATCTCGCCATCATCTGCGGTGTCTACGGTATAATTAGCCTCGATAAGGTGTTGTTTAAGATTCGATTGCAGCTCTAAATCATCTTCAACTAATAACAATCTCATGGTCTGGGTCCTTGTTGTTCGGCTCGATAATAAGTCGTTGCAAGCAATAGCCTAGAGCTAGTTGCGAGAAACACGGCCTGTTTTGGCATCGACATTGACATAAAAAACCACACCGTCATTGGATAGTAGCTTTACGCTATAACCGGGGTTGCCATTAACGCGGCTAGACTGCACCTTCAGCACCTTGCCGCGATACTGGCGTTTCGCCAGTTGTACGGCCTGCTCTTTGCTGCGAACCTTTAGTTTCTGCTGCTGGTTATTATTGGCCTTCATAGAGACCGACATCATAGATGTAACGGCATGCACACTACTCGCCGCAGCAGGCTGTGCAGCTAATAGTGAGAGCGAGAACAATATGATAGATAAAGCAGTTTTCATTAAAGGTACCAAAGGGTTGAGATACAGCCAGTTTAAAAGATCCTATTCGATTAGTCATTAGCTTGCCGGTGTCAAGTTCAGACATAGATATACATAAGACTAGATGAACGCTGGCTGAATATAGTGACCTTGGTTGTAGGTTGTTTATGGACAGAGTTAAGTTAGTCCAACGAGGCTAAAGCTAACTAGGAGATTGAGATAGGTATGGTAATCAAATAAAGTTTACATAGCTCCATATATCTAGGCTGTGAACTCTATCCGTGTGCTTCGATACTATCCCTTGGAACTTGAGAACGCTCCTCCATACCATAGTCTCGAATAACACCCGCAACCCTCAATCGGTAGCTTTCGAAAACACTGTTTCGACCTTTAGATTGAGCAAGTCTGTGCCCTTCTAGACAACGCCACTCTTTAATCGCCTCTTCATCGCGCCAAAATGACAGGGAAAGAACTTTGCCCTCGTTAGTCAGGCTTTGGAAGCGCTCTATTGAAATGAAGCCCTCAATTCCCGCCAGAAGTGGTCTGATTTCGTTTGCAATATCAAGGTATTCCGTAGTTTTCCCTTCCGCGACTTGAACTTCAAAAATTACAGCAATCATAGCTCACCAAATGATTAAAAAATTCCAGTTATTTTAACTCGTTGAGTATTCATTGATATGACAAGCAACAAGAAAATATGACTCTGTTTGCTTTATTTAGCATGATTTCGCCTAACAATTTATTTCTCCGCCGTTGTTATCATTTCAGCAGTTAGGCGTCCTTTGGGGGACGCCTTTTTATTCTGTCGAATCCTTGGGGAACATTTTGCAGCACCTTATTCGCAGCGGCACATTCCACAAATTTTATGGCCATCTAGATCCAAGAAATAGCACAGATGCATTTTGCCTGTAGAATTATCACGTAAGCCTGGAGAGGCCTCAATGCTAGTCGCGCCGTTTGCTATGGCAACAGAATGGAACTCTTTTACTTGCTCTGGTGAGTCACAAACAAATCCAATAGTTGAGCCATTAGCTGCGCGCGCGGGTTCACCATTTATAGGCTCAGTAACGCAAAACACTGACCCATTACGTACATAGAACAATCGTTTCTGACCAGTGTCATTTACATTATGTGCTGGCTCGTTGATGCCTAGCACAGCTAATACAGAGTTATAAAAACGTTCTGAACTTTTAATATCATCGGTTCCAATCATAATATGGCTAAACATCTCGATATCCTTATTAATAAGTCAATGATTATTCACTTATTGAGAGTTAATTGATGAAAGTTGCGTAAAGGCATAGGAGCTTAACGCCCTGCTAATAAGTGAACCAAGTGCTGGCGGGCGATTTGCTCAGCAAATGGCATGACAGTCT
>NZ_BPET01000078.1 GCF_019654915.1 Shewanella sp. MBTL60-007
TCTACGGCAGCTACAACTTGTAATTTAAAGCCTAACGAATAATCTCGCTGTGTTCGCTTAACGCGGGCTGGTATTGGTGTGGTCATAATAAAGTCCTAAATGTGTAAACACATTCCAGGACAAGACAAGCTACACAAAAAAGGCTGCCAATTGGCAGCCTTTTCTAAATCGACTTATTTAGTCACGCTAACATCAGACCACTTAGCATCATCGTAATCTTGCCAAACCACAATACCATCACTGTTGCGCACAAAAACGGTAATGTTAAATTGATCGACTGCGTCTTCCTCTTTAAAGGTATAGTCAACCTCACACACACCCCAATCGCTAATCACTCTATCTAATACGCTATGGTTACCAGTCTTTTCAAAGCGGCACTCAACCACATCATTTTGTGGGTCGCTATACAGCGCCTTTAGCTGATAAGTTTGGCCCACTCGAGCCATCACATCAGTCGCAACCACACCATTAATCAATAAGCTATCAACCATTGCAGGTTTAAACTTAGTATCCAGCGGGATCTTAATAACGACTTCTTCGGACTCAACTAGAAAATCACTATAGGTAAGATAGCGAATATCATAAACATAGTGAGGGTATGCGCTATCGGCTTCAAACAGAAGGCTGTCCCCTTTAGGAAGATCTGCCGTACTGTCCTTCCGACCTACAATATGAAACTCAGCCACACGCTCATCGGGCCCAGAGACTTCAACATCTATCTGCACGCTGCCATCAATTGCTATCGGCTGCTGTACTTCAACCTGCATATAAGTAGAATCGGGTTGGTTAACGAAAACCTCATCCCCCACGGTCACAGTTTCCACTTCTAGCTCTTCTGACTCAACGTAATCTGCCATTAAAAAGCTAATATAAGCCTCAACATCGGTTATGCCATCGAAACCAAAGAAGCCATCATCATTGCTCAGCTGAGCCACAACTGAAATCGAATACTCTTCAGTATCTTTTTCTGTAATCGTGTATTGATAATGATAAACACCACTTCCCGTTATCACTTGCTCAGATCCAGGTCTTAAACCAACTTCAAATTTACCTATCACTGGGCGATCATTAGGATCTTCCACCGTTATCTCAACCGAAACGGTATCGCCAACGGTATACTCTGTTTCAATATCATCTGACCACCACGAAAACTGTTGCCACAGGCCAGTTAATGTCTGCTCATTATTGACATTAACCTGAGTAATAATCGGATCTTGGTGCATTCTGAACGCGCCAATCGAGTCATCAAACTCTTCAATCTCAACAATAGTGCGAGTCCAGATATTAGAACCATCTAGGACGACATCGTCAGCTTTTAAGGTGTAGCTGCCAGTTGGAATACGCTCAAATGAGAACTTACCGTTGTCATCGGTAATGGTTTCAAACTCACCATATTTGCCTTGCAGCAATACTTTAACGCCAGCTAGAGAAACACCATCGCTATCGGTATAAGAAAAGTCTGGCTTACCGTCGCCATCAATATCAATTAACCGATCAGCCACCATGTCGCCATCAACGTCAATGTTGAGTTCGCTAATACCATCGAAGTTATTATCGATATTCACATCCGCAGCAGCATCACAGTTCATATCAACGTTCAGGTAAATCCCCTCACGAGATGTTAGTGTGTTTAACTCGGCTAACTTGTCACCATTGAGGTCGATATTGTAATAAAGGTTACCTTTATCATCGGTTAGGTTGGTGTCAGCAACACCGTCTTGATCATAATCTTGGTTGTACAAGTTTTCTGCTATCAAGCTGTTATAGGTGTCACCACATACATGCCATGTGGCTAGCTCTGCTTCACCTTGCTCACCATTTTCAGCACTGTAATTGCTACCACGACGCGAGTTGACTCTCGCAAGCGCCTTATCATCAAACAAATAGGCATCTGCAACTACAGATCCCAACACTTGGCCGCCAGATTGCTCTGACTCACTTCCACCACCGCCACACGCGGTTAATGCACTCACTGCAAACGAAATTAATAGCGCTTTTTTCATCATGACTCGTATTTACTCGTAAAACCTTACTGACATCGCCTTAGCGAAGAGCGAGGATTACGTATAACAACTTTATTTAAATTAGTTAATTAGGATGCAAATACCTTGCTCTCCTAAAATCGGCGCGAGATTATAAACGCAAGCAATCAAATAGGGGAGACAATTTTTAGCGGGTAAAAAGACCCGAGGTTTTGTTGATAGGAAAATCGTAGTTACTTGCTTGAACCTGCAGCATTAATCCAAAACGTCCTCGCCGTGCCAAGATTTCTGTCTGTGTTATCACAAATTTCCAGACCGTCATAAAATTGATTGGCTAAATAACTGATCTGGTTGAAGTGTTCAGGTATTCTGCAGTGAAAATCTAGTAGTTATCCCAATCCCCTCGGGATCAATCCAATGTTTATAGGACAGCAGTATGGACACATTTAGCCAGCTACAAGTTATCGAGTTTAACCGCAACAGCACGGCCAGCATCGAGCAAGCCTTACAAACCTATCAAGCTAAGCTAGAAGCGCATCAAGCCTTTGATAGAAGCGGTCGATTCAACTTGATGTTTATGGATAACAGCAGCGGCACAACTGAACACTTGCAACTAGAGATGCTACAAGACAAGCAGCCAACAATGGATGCACTTGGGTTAAACCCAGATGGTGGTCACTTAAGTAGCTATGTTGTCAGTGATGAACGTCAACTGCATCTGTCTGAGACCTTATTATTTGCCCTAGCCCTTGAGCATGAATCACTCAACCCACAGCTACGTAAGACTGCACAAGCCATGGTTAACCATGCCCGCTTTGAAAACGACACCAGTGACATGTGGCTTGATGACACGCGAGTATTCGGCGCCGAACCTCTATATATGATGGCGGCAAAAGACGCTAATGACGCCGTTTATTTAGCGCAGTTTTTTATTCCGTACTGGGATGATGAGCATGCAGTTGGCTATGGCGATATGCTGTTAAGCCTACTTAGAAAACATGGTTGGTGTGAAGCGATGATCAACGCCTTTATCTGGTGTGATAATCACAGCTTTAGATTCGCTTTTTACGGCAGTGATTGGGAGCAACCGGCGCCAAAATACCAGCCGCTTGGGGATTATTTAAAAGCTAATCCTGATAAATATCCGCGTTTTATTGAGCTGGTTAAGCAACGCTTTCATGCCCAGCCCGCACTGGTTTATAGCGAGGATGACTCACTTGAAGAACAAAAACCGATCCTCAATTTATACCTCACCTTAATTGCCGAATGTTGTGGTCAAGACAGTGAAGAAATGGACTGTGAACGCACCGAACATTTCATTCATGATAGCCTTGAAAATGAAGCCATCAACTTACAAAACCAGCTAAAGCAGGAGCTTAACGGCAAGCTCTGTTGTTATGCAGGCAGTATAGCCTACCAACGAAAGCAACGAATTGAGCGCGCAGAACGTAAAGAAGCACGCGACAAGTACCTAGGCGGACTTAAGATGGTCAGCGAGTTTATGCTGAGCCTTGAAAATAGCCACGCTCTACTGGCTTACATATCTACTGGCGAAAATCCGGAGATCCTTGATGATATTGAATGCTTTAACATCGTCCCTCATAGTGAAAAGCACGCAATAGCCTTTTTTGAAGCCATTCAAGAGTCTTGCTGGGATATGGACGACTTTGACCATGTGCGCGATAACTTCCATGAAGTGATGGAGCTCCTAGCAAAAGATTTGCTGCAAGATAATGATGAGGACATGAGCGAAGCAGAAATCAATGGCTTTATCAGCCGAGTCAATCCAAAGCCCGAAAATGTTACATTGGCATCGGCTAACAGTCAGCCTGAAAGCCAAGTACGCAGTGCGCAAACCCTATTACGATTTGTCGACATTTTCTACCGCTTCTTTGGCCAACAAGCCTTTAATGACGAAATGTGCGACCTGTTAACCGGTGAGACAGAGTATCAAGCCATTATCAGTGTTGATGATTACTACGCACGCTACATGCCTGCAGGTGCCGAACAAAAATCAACTAATGGAGTTAGTAGAGCAGAACAAAAATCGTTAGATAGCTTACTCGATGAATTTTGTGACATTGGCTATAGCCAGATCTCTGCAGAAATGCTCGAACAAGCTGACGAGCTATTTGCTAATCGTGCCTGCTTAAACTGCCAAGACTGGCCTGAAGATGAGTTAGGTATCGACGCACTATGTGCTTACCTATTACTTAAAGATAAACAGCAAAATTGCGATGATGAATACACTCAAGCCTTGCAGCACAAACTCAATGGCATGTTTGAGCGTGCTGTAAACTTGATGCTCGAAAATGCCGATATCTTAGGAGATGGTCCTTTCACCGAAAAAGGCCTCAATGAATCAGAGCTACAGCAACTAAAAGCTTATTTTACCGATACTCATCCAGAGCTTGATCAACAGCAAATGATAGCGCTATTAAACCAGCACCTTTATAGCGAAAATATCTGTCGTCAGGCATATTTATACTTCCCTAAAATTAGCCCACTGCAAAAAAGCTATAGCTTCTTAGATGACCGTGATGATGACTACCAACGGGTGATCCTAAGTTGCTTATGGCTAAAACAACTCGACATCCCTGAAGCCATTAATGCTGAGCGGATTTGGCAACTGCTGATCACCATGGCACCGATCAGAGTTGTGCATGTTATTGCTAAAGCCTTTAGCGAACATAGCCGCAAGTTGAGATTTGAGTCAGCTGTCGATGAGCGCAACTTTTTCGACATGTTAAACAGCCATGGCATAGATAAAGCCTTTACCTTGGCCTATCAAGTTGAGCAATTTAGCGCTAGCTCATCTCGCACTGAAGATTACGTAAACTTAGTCGAGTTAATAGGTGCTTTAACCACTGAAAAACCAATAGATCCAATAGCGCAGGAAAACGCTAAGGCGTTATTGCGCGGACTAGATTATAGCTATCAACCCATAAAGCTCGATTTTCATAAGCATGTGGCAATGGCTTTCCCAAGCATGCCTTTTGCTCTCGATAACGAACTAAAGCAATGTCTAGCCGACTTTATTAAGCTTAATCAAAACTCATGGGAAGAGGTGATTGCCAGCAAGTTTAGCGACAATGTGATCTTCTCTGGCTTTGTTACCGACGAGGCTGAGCTGCCTAAAAAGTTACGCTTTCAGGTCAAATTGCACCCTAACGCCGATATCAGCCAAAGCCGTAAGAACGATAGAATGGATTGGATCTACACAGAGGTCTTACAGCAGGTTGGCGATGAACTACTGGTTTTAGTAGCAGACAAAGACGCTTTTAAAGACGGTAATTTTTACGTTGGCGGTCAAGTTGTGATCCTCGATGACAAGGTAGACGCCCAAACCGTGATTGACGCGGTAAAAGACCTACCTACTCCAGAAGAGCGCCAAAACCAAGTTAACCAAAACCTATGGGCGTATCTGCATGGCGAGCTAGATTATGCTGAGTTTGCGCCGCAGTTTAACCAAACTGTGAGCTATGAAACCACGGTCAACCTAAAAGAGTATCGTAGCCATTCACTGAGCCAATATGTATGGCTGCTGGACGATGAGCGTTGCGGTCGCTTAGTTAAGTTGCTAGCAAATCACAGTTATCGCGCTTATAAAGTGATTACAGACGGACTAGTCACAGGCTACATGGACATGCTTGCCCTGCAAGGCAAGATGGACTTAGCAACTCGCTTAGAGTGCGATGAAGATGATTATGAACAAGCCGCTTATCAAGCTCTGCTTGATTGGCTGTTTAGCCATAAGGTAAAGCCAGAACTCCTGTTGCTATATATGATAAAACACTATCAACCATGCATGGGACAGTACATTATCGCCATGGCGCAACGCGATGAACTTAAACCTTTGCTGCCATTTTTGCGTATCGACTCCAAAGCTGAATTAGTGGATATCTTAGCCAAGCAAGCAGGTGGAAATGAGTTTATGAGTTTGTTCGCTAAAGAGAAATCACGCAAAATTCGTGACAGGGTTGAGGCGGCATTAAGCTAAAGCATTCTCCCTAAAAAGAGCGCCCCCCCAAAACAAAGGCTGAGTCATCACTCAGCCTTTTTATTTATCAGGTAGCTCAATTGCTCTAGGACTTAAACGGGTCTTCACAGCTCTGTAAGTGATCACTCATTGATCCTTGAAGCTGAGGGTGGTTATCAAGCTCACCGCTAACATTATTCACTGAGATCAGCTTTACCCTCGCACATTGATTAGCCTCAGCATCGACTTCTAGCCAAACCGGCATCATATTCAACGGGTTTAAGAAGTAGTAAATGCCTGCTTGATGATCGCTAAGATTTGTCCAGCGTGTACAAGTTGCTTGCTCTTTTTTACTTGGATTAAACGCAAATGGAATCGCGCCATTTTGCATCAGCGCACGTGTTTGCGCTAAAACATCAGCAGGATTTTGTACAGGATCAGAAAGGGTTAAGTTAAATGCGGCTCGCTCAAAACTTTGGGTTGCCGATATCCCGCCCGGAACGGTAAACACAGGAGTCGCTATCGCAGGCTTGGTTTGCCCCCAAAGGTATTGCCAGTACTTTAGAATATTCAGCTGAGTGGGATAGTCAGGCTCATTGGTGACAATTTGATTCTCTTTCCCCTCATAAACATGCAGTTCACCCGCTTTAATCTCAATCACTGCAGAGTGACCATGAAGGTCTGACACGGCCAGATGGATCTTATCCTGCATCAAGTCTTTCGCCTTGCCACCTTCGGGGATCTTTTCTTTAATCAACTGCAAAGTGTTGCTCTTAGCATAGTTAACTACTTGGTTAACATTAGCAAAACTATCCAAAATATATTGTGGCCAGCGTAATATACTGATGTTGCAGTTTTCCTGATAATGCTTAGGTTTTCCATAAGTCGCTGGCGTGTCATATAACACATTAACCACTAAACCTTCTGTATTCATTCCATCAACTGTCGCATAGCCTTGAGTCTCATCTCCCATCATGGCAACGATACTGGCGTATTTTGACTTCCAGTGAAATATCACACTAGGATCAAGATCCTTCTTCTCCGCCTTCTTCGTTGATAACCCTTGCCTATTAAGCCCTTTAGGAAATTGAAATAAATTGGCTTCGATAGGTCTGAACCAGTTCATGTTCCTTCCCGTTACCGGATAGTCAGAGTTAAGATTATTTAATACTCTTAAGCACATATCAGTTCCTTTAATATCTCTTATTTTAAATCTGGTTGTTTGACATCAATCGAAAGTACAATAACATATAAACAACATAATGGAGCAGGACCCGATACGGATATGGATAGCATAGAGTTAAATAGTACCTATAACTTAAGAAGGGCCGTGTTAATTGGCATGTGCACGCTTTTAGGCTGCCTGAGCTTTCTACTCGGTATTATTAACCTATCTATTGCAGCAAAGTGGATAACGCTTGGTTTTATAGAACTCTTCTACGCACTCTGCTCGTTTGCACTGGCGTTGCTAGCAGTCAAAAAAAGACACAAATTTTGGCAAGTTATCCTATATATTTTTGTCTTAACCGCTATCGTAATTTATGCAGTATCCCTCTCTCAAACCATAGATTCAATGCTCTGCTGGGTACTGGTTTTACCCACGGTTTACTATCTACTGCTAGGTAAACAATTCGCAAATTTTCCGGTAATTATTCTTTTCACCGCTGTCGTTGCAAATATCATTAGTAAATATGGTCTTACCGTTAACCCGCTGCTGGTTAACTTCGTTTTTAGTTATCTACTTATTTGGGCCGTTTCTCATATCTACGAAAAAAACCGTGCCCACTCAGAAGCTAAATTACAAGAGCTGGCACTACAAGATCCTCTCACCTTAAGCTTTAATCGACTAGCACTGACAAAGTATTTTGAGGATGTCGTTTCAAAGCCATCTCTAAAAGAGTTTGCTGATGAGGTACACCTACTGATTTTAGATATCGACTTCTTCAAACAGGTAAACGATAAGTATGGCCATGAGGCGGGCGATATTGTTCTACAAGAAAGCGCCAAAATTATCAGCCGCCTTGCCGGTGATAAGCAGACATTTAGGATAGGTGGTGAAGAATTCTGTGTGTTGATTGAAAACAAAAAACAAGATGAAGCGATAGTGCTTGCGCAATTAATCAGAACTAAGCTTGCTCAGCACACTTTTAAACTCACAGAGCAAGAAAATATCAACATCACAGTCAGCATTGGGCTAAGTAAATATCGCCCAGGTATGGCTTTGCCTAATCTGTTACGCCAAGCTGATCAGCGCCTGTATCGGGCGAAAAACAATGGCCGAAATCAAGTGATTTATCACAACGCCCCACTTGCGGCCTTGGCATGATAGAAAAGGGAATGGCTTCCCCTTTCTATCATTTAAACAGGCTCAATATTAGTGCAGTTTCATTCTTGGTCTAACGACACGCATCACCTTTTCAGCGCACCATAACGCGACTGTTTTCAAGGTGCCGTGAATCGCTTGTTGATGCATACGATAGAGCGAAATATAAACCAGACGAGCGATCTTACCTTCAATAAACATGCTGTTCTTGGTCAGGTTCCCCATCAAGCTGCCCACAGTGCTGTAGCGTGATAGGTTAACCAAGGAGCCATGATCCACATAAACGTAATCAACAAGTGGCAATCCCTTCAGCTCGTTAAGAATATTCTTCTCAACACACTCAGCCATCTGGTGAGCAGACTGCGCTCTTGGCGGCACAAAGCTGCCATCGGCTTGTTGGCAAGCACAGCAATCGCCTATCACGTAAATATCATCACTTACGGTACTGAGCAGATTTGGCTTCACCATAATTTGGTTAGCACGGTTAAGCTCAAATAGACCGATATCTTTTATAAAGTCAGGCGCCTTAACACCTGCAGCCCACAGCATAATGTTAGCTTCAATTAACTCACCTTCAGAAGTCACAAAGCCTGCCGAAGTCGCCTCACTAATACGGGTGTTTTCCATCACGTTAACACCGAGCTGACTCAGCTCTCGTCTAGCAGAAGTGGCAATACGCTCTGGCAAGGCTGGCAATATACGCTCACCTGCTTCAATCAAGTTAATATTAAGCTTATCCGCGGTCATCTTGCTCAAACCATAGACCTTAAGCAAGTCGGTCACATGATAAAGCTCAGCAGACAATTCAACGCCCGTTGCGCCACCACCGACAATAGCAATATTAAGCTCATTGATAGTTTCCGATTGGTGTACTCGGGTAAAGCTATCTAACAGCGCGTTATGGAAACGGTTGGCTTGCTGGTGTGAATCTAAGAAGAAACAGTTTTCTTTGACACCTGGGGTATTAAAGTCATTGCTGATGCTGCCAATGGCGATAACCAGTTTATCGTATTGAATTTGGCGCTCAGGCAGCATTACTTTACCTGACTCATCGACAATCGCAGCGACTGAAATTGACTGCGTTGCTTCATCTAAATCGCAAAATGTCCCTAATTGAAATTGATAACCGTGCTTTGCCGCATGGGCAGAGTAAACGACACCATCAAGCGCTGAATCGAGCGAACCAGTAGCCACCTCGTGGAGTAATGGCTTCCAAATATGAGTTCGGTTTTTATCGACCAAGATAATTTGCGCTAGGTTTTTCTTACCCAGCTTATGACCCAACTGAGTCGCTAACTCCAAACCACCAGCGCCGCCACCAACAATCACAATTTTTGGGTTTGCCGATCTCATTATTTGATTCCTCACATGGGGCGACTATTGGTCCATTAACGGCTTTAATAGCGCCAAATACTAATTTAACGTTCACTTCTTTATAGAGCATATGTTGACGCAAAACATGACCTAAGTCACGTTGAATAAATTCGTTTTTTTGATAAAAATCAGTTGATTTAACTAACAAATACAAAATAAGCAACAACATAACCAAGGAGAAACCACACTTATTACGCATTAAATATAAAACATAATAACAAGCAGATTTATGCTGTAGTAGGCTCAAAATATGGCTCATAACAATGGAGGCAGTGAAAACAACATGACTTCCCCCTAATATTTGCTAGCGAGATCAAAATTCATTCAAGATAAGCTAGCGCGAAAGCAAACAAACAACTAATTTAGCCGCCCTTTAAAACCACTTACCTAAAATATGAATATGAAATCCTTTGTTGCTGGCCTAATGATGGCTGCAAGCATGCTAGCTGTCAGCAATGTTGCCATGGCTGATGAGCAAATTACCTTAGGTCGTACCATCTTATTGGGCGGCGGCGATCACGGCGCTAAAATCCCGCTACTCGTTTGCCGCAAAACTGACGCTATCCGCGTAAAAGCAGAGCGTGATCTACATTTAGAAAAAATCAAAGTGACCTTCAACAATGGTCAAACAAAGACAATTCACTTCTATCGTGATCTAAAGAAAAACAAATACACTGACTGGCGTAAATTCGCTTACCCACGCTGTGTAAAGAAGCTTGAAGTCTACGGTAACTCTGACGGTTCAAAAGCTGGCGTTAAAGTATTAGGCCGCAAAAAGTAATCGCTCTCAAAACAAAAATGACCACATAAATGTGGTCATTTTTTTATCAGGCTATCATAGCTGTAAACAGCAGATTAATTCGCTTGCTGTTGGCACTCAAGTAATAACTGTTGGAAGTGTGCACCTAAGTCTTGACTAGCAAACTCTTGGCTAGCAGTCGCCATCTCTTGTAAGTGTTGCAGGCCCTGCTCAACACCTTGATCGGCAATAATTTGTTTTGCGTAAGCTGCTGCATCGGCACCTTTTTGCAGGAGACTCGACATATTCTCTAGACTAAAATCCTGTTCCATCAAGGCTTCTAGCTCACTAAGAAGCTCTGTGATCTTTGCCGACTCGACCAATGCCCCCTCTACGTTAACCAGTTCGCCAACAGGATCCATCTCTAACTTACTGGCAACACAAGCGGCAACGCTCCCCGCTTCCGCGCCGTTTGCAACGGCTTCGATACCTTGGCTGCGGATCTGCTCAATCACCTGCTGTAACTGCTCATTTTTGGCCAGCCAAGCTTGCTCTAACTGCTGCTTTTCATCGCCACCAAAATACCCACAACCACTTAGGCCAATCGCCAAAACAGCGGGCACCATTACCGTCTTTAACTGCATTTATCTACTCCAATAAATCAAAGGCTAAACAGCCATTGGCGCTAGTATACATAGTTAAATAAATACCGACTTTTAATCTTTATTAATCTTCAGTTACCCATTTAAATCGAGCTATATATGAGTGACATAACTCAGAGCGCTTTCGATTTTATATATTGCTTAGGCGATTGACCTAAGGTCTTCTTAAAGAAAGTGATAAAGGCGCTGACAGATTCATAGCCTAGCTCTTCGGCAATGCGCTGCACCGACTCCCCAACCGCCAGTTTCTGTAGCGCTAACACGATATGTAGTTGGCCACGCCAGCGGCCAAAAGTGAGTCCTATCTCACTCTTAACTAACCTAGATAATGTACGCTCACTCATGGCATGCTGACTTGCCCACTGAGCCACGGTTTGCCTATCATCAGGCGCAGCCATCAATGCTTTGGCTATGACCTTAAGCCTAGGCTCACTTGGAATTGGAAACTCATAATGCTCAGTTGGCATGCTACGTAGCTGCTCGATTAGTACCGTAACAAGCCTATCGGTCGAGCCCCCTTTTCTATAATCTTGTTCTTGTGCGGTTAAATGAATGATCAACTCCCTCAATAGCGGCGTCATCGACAAGGTACAGCTCTTATCTGGCATCCCCTCTATATCAGGATTAACAAATAACATGCACACATCGGCACTCTTTGAAATCTGGTTGCTATGGGGCACTTGGCTCGGGATCCAAACCGCGCAATCTGGCGGCACAATCCAGATAGCGTCATCGATGTGACACTTAACAAAACCGCTTAACGCTAGAACTAATTGACACTTATGGTGTTGATGAAAAGGGGTTTCGGCATCCTCTTTCTCCCCAATTAATCGCAGTGCAACCACGGCCTGAGGATAAGTGTCAGAGTCAAACTCCGGAAGGGATGGGGCATTAAACTTCATATCATGACCGCTTTTAGCAATATAAAGTCACTATAGCTCAATACAGTAATCAATTAGAAGCGTAAGCTAGCGCACTTTCGTATTCATCCAAGGTGCCTTTTATGACGTTTTCGCATCCTTCTCGCTTCGCTAGCGGTGCTTTTTTACTGCTTGGTGTACTATTGATCTCAATCAGCCTTCGCAGCCCAATTACAGGTGTTGGGCCGTTGCTCGATGCCATTAGGGCTGAGCTACATCTAAGCGCTGCACAAGCGGGTATGCTAACCACTCTACCTTTGCTCGCCTTTGCTTTCTTCTCACCTATTGCAGCTAAACTCGGTCGTAAACGAGGGCTTGAACAAGCGCTGATGTTGTCATTACTGTTCATCGTTAGCGGACTTGTTGTGCGCTCCCTTGGCACTGCCAGTACACTCTTTATCGGCACGCTGATCATCGGCGCAGGCATCGCCTTTGCAAACGTATTGCTTCCCAGCTTAATGAAGCGAGATTTCCCCACTAAAATTGCCACCATGACCTCGATGTACGTATTGATGATGGGCGCAGGATCGGCGATGAGTGCCAGTTTAGCTATCCCACTGACGGAGATAGCTAACCAGTTGTCGATAAATGTAATCCCAAGTTGGGCATTCTCCTTAGGCAGTCTTATCATATTCCCGCTGATTGCAATTGTGGTATGGCTACCACAA
This sequence comes from Shewanella sp. MBTL60-007, assembly GCF_019654915.1. GTDB lineage: Bacteria > Pseudomonadota > Gammaproteobacteria > Enterobacterales > Shewanellaceae > Shewanella. The sequence continues at coordinate 12,648 of NZ_BPET01000078.1, forward strand.
TTGCGAAACCACACTGCGCCGAGTAATGACACCCAAGCACTCGATAACCACAATTACCTTTGGCGCAATGGCAGCGCATGGCAGATCACCCTATTTCTAGCACTGAACTCCTTCTTGATGTACATCTTTATCAGTTGGTTACCCACTATCTTGGTTGATAACGGCTTTAGCCATCATGAGGCTGGCGTCATTCACGGTGTGCTGCAGCTATTTACGGCCGTTCCCGCCTTAGTACTGATCCCATTTATGAATAAATTTGAAGATAAACGTCTGCTTAGCTTTGGCCTCACCTTGATGGCGTTAATTGGTATTTTAGGACTGTTGTTCAAACCTGAACTCGCCATGGTTTGGGGAATGCTTTTTGGTTTCGGTGCCGGCGGTGGTTTTATCGTGGCGCTGGCCTTAATCAGCCTTCGTACCACGAGTGCACAGCAGGCAGCGACGCTATCAGGTATGGCGCAGTTTTTAGGTTACTTACTGGCGGCTACAGGCCCGATGATTATTGGCGAGCTACACGAGCAAACAAGCAACTGGCAGCTCCCACTGGCTCTCTGTTCAGTCAGCGCCATCTTGTGGAGCATATTTTCTCTGCTAGCGGCAAAAGATGAGTTAATTAAACCCATGACTCAAAGCTACCACACCAGATTAGAACGAAACCTCTCCTAATATTTCGCCGAAACGGGGCTGCAAGCCCCTGACTCCTAGCGAGCAAAGCATTCAATATTTCTATGTTGTCGTCTGTAGCAAAGGCCGATTTCGAATCACCCGCACTAAGAAGTGGTGCACTACCCAAATAGCCAAAGAGGTCCCTATCACAGCCACTACAATTGAGCTAAAGCGATAGCAGATGGAAAAGAAAGCATCTTGCTGCTCGGGGACAAACGCGCTTGTCAGCGGTACAGTTAACGCCGACATCGCCGAGAAACCTAGCCCCGCTTTTATGCCACCAATAGCTAGCCAACGGCAAAAAACTCCCGCAGCAATGGCAAAACCCAGTAAGAATAGAATCAGGTTGTTGGCTAGGCTATATAAGGTGAGTTGTAAGACCATTCCCGCTAGACACCCTAGAAAGGTCCCCAGAATACGGATCTTAGCTACAGCCATTGAGCCGACAAAAGTCATCGGCGCCAGCACAATAAAAATAGAAGCTTGCGCCGAAAGAGAATCATTGAGATCCGCCACCTGAAACAAGATAAATGCCGCCATAGCGATAATCCAACCGAGTGCCGCTTGTCTCATCATGCCGATATGATCTTTGCGTTGATTATCGATATGGGTTTGTGCCTCTCTGGGCGGCGTTAAACTCGCCTTAGGGAGTTTAACACTGGGCTCAGGAAACAGATAGAAAGCAAGCGCCACCACGGGGCCTGTGAGTAAGGCCGAAGCGATTAACCCCATGATAAAATCTTCTAAATCAAAGCCCGAGAAACTGCCAAAATTCAGTAAAATTGAACCCATCAACAATCCAATGTAACCAAATAAATAACTGGTTTTATGGGTCATGGCGATGCATTTAAACAACAACATAATCGCCACGGCTAAGGTCATTAGCAGTGGGTAGGGCTGAAAGAAGCCCACAATAAAAGTGACCTGTAGACAGACCCAAACTACAGCCACTATCAGCTGCACTATGATGCCACTATTCCAGCGTTCGAGCTGGGTTAGCACAAACATTGGCAATAGTGCTGCAAACATGCCGTTTGACCAACCAAACACTAAGGTAACCGCCAGTCCAAACACGCAGCCAAACCAGATCCGCTGGGTTTTTCTCAAAGTCTCTATTTGCACTGTGGCGCTCCTTGGGATATGGACGGTTTAATAAATATAGTGAAGCCAGCTGACCAGATTAATCTGCAACTTAGCGAGCCAAGCCCACAGACTATCACCTGCAGGGTAAAGCACTACCGTGGCTCGAGAGCCAACAAATAACGGCTGAGGTAGAGTACTCGAACTGGTTAAGTTCACTCTGACTCGCTGTGCATCTCGTACCCAACGATTACTTGTTTCAACATGAGTCAATTGTCCATTAGGGCTCTGCTGCGCAGCGGCCACACCAAAGTCGCGACTCTGTAGATCTAGGTTAAATACCTTTCCAGGAAAAGCATCGAATGCCACCAAGGCCTTGGACTGGCTATTTATCTGAGCAACCGCTTTTTCACGAAAATCCGCTGCTACCCAGAGAGAGTCTGTTGGAATGAAGGTCAGCAGTGGCATATTGCTATTGGCGGTACTTCCCACCTCTAGCTGCAGGTTTGTGACGACACCATCGCTTGGTGCAACGACTTGGGTATGAGATAGATCTAGCAGCGCTTGCTGAAGATTATTCTGTGCCGAACGCACAGCACTGCTCTGCCCCGGCGCATCCCCCAGCTGCACCGTTAATGCTCGCAGTTCTTGCTGAGCTGCCCGCAAATTAGCACTGGCGGCACTATTATTCGCTAAGGCATTATCCAGCATAGAGAGTGACACTAATTTCTTTGTAGCCAGCTTACTAATGCGCCTATATTCACTATTGGCATTTTCAAAAGCCGCTTGATTAGTGGCCACTTTTGCCTCTGCAGCCTCCACCTTAGCGTACATGGCATCTTCCTGCTCATGGGCCTGCTCCAATGCCAGCTGAGCTTTTTCTACAGCCAATACGTACTTACGTTTATCTATGTTAAATAGCTTATCGCCCTTCTTCAGTTTTTGATTATTACTCACCTGCACATCGGTGACGGTTCCGGTCACTTCGGGGGCAATTTGAATCACGTAACCCTGCACTCGACTCTCTGTAGTGAGTGGTGCATAGCGGTCGGCAATAACGATATAGCCGACTAAAAGAATGAAAATAATTATCAAGCTTTGCATCCAGCGACGAAAAGCATGCTCTGCGGTTTGCATCTATAGGTCCAAGGTTAATCTGAGGGGCGACTATTATAGATATTGCTAATTAGATTAAATAGAATGACAAATAGCGCACTTATGACCTATAGGTAGAACAATGAATCTGAGCTTAGACGATCTACACCTGTTTGTATTAACGGTTCAACATGGCGGGATCAGTGCTGCGGCAAAACAACATTCACTGCAGCGTTCCAAGGTCAGCCGCCGCTTACAAGAATTAGAAAAAGCCTTAGGATGTCAGCTACTTATTAGGACAACTCGTCAAATTGAGTTAACAGAAAATGGGCGGCTGCTGTATCAGCAAGTCAATCAACAACTAACAGAGGTCGTCCAAGCCGCTAAGCTCCTTAGCAACCAGCAAAAATCATTACAAGGTGTATTAAGAGTCGCGGTACCCGCAGCGCTTATCACTTCCAACATGTTTAGCCTATTAATCGATAAATACCTAGGCCAGTTTCCCGATGTCTTATTAGAGGTGCTGCACTGTCAGGAGAGCGTTGATCTCAAACGAGAAAATATCGATATCCAAATCTTACCTGACGGAGTAAAGGTGCAAAATGAGGACTATGTGCAGCAAACCCTGCTACGTTTCCCAAGTAGCCTAGTTACCTCGCCAGCTTACCTACAAAGTCAGGATCCGATTAACGGTCTTGATGATCTTGTTGCACACCCACTCATGGTCAGTCGCTACAACCAAACCTCCCTCCCCGATCATCTGACCCTGAGGCTTTGCTCCGACGATCTGCGCATGCTCCAGCACATGGCCACAACAGGTAAAGGAATTGCATTATTGCCCACAATATTAGTCAAAGATGCGCTGGCATCAGGCGAACTCAAGTCGATACTCGTCAACGAGAAGCTGCCTGAGATCAAATTGACGCTCATCTATCCTTCGAGGCAATTTTTACCAGAAAAGAGCCGAGCGCTAATCGAGCTGCTTAGAGAGACTTTTAAACTCTCTTAAACAGCAAGAAACTTATAAGGAGTGTTCTTGGCTACCCAACTCCTCATTGAGTCGCTCATAAGGAAAAACCATTATGCCGCCCAGTCACCTTGAATTAGCTTGCCAACAGCCACTCTTAGTAGTTCAACTACCTTATATTAATTACTATAAATAGCTTCTGTTCAGTAAATATGACTTAGCTAGATAATAAAAAAGCCAGTAGCGATTAGCTACTGGCTTTTATCAATATCGATGCTCTTTAAAGCATGATAAGACTAACTCAAATTAAAGCTTATAGTTTGCACCTAGGAAGAATGCACGACCCGTTGTGTCGTAGTATCCTGCGCCATCGTATACATATGGGTTACGTGGTGGCTCAAGATCAAATGCATTCAATACACCGAAGCGTAGCGAGAAGTCATCTGAGAAGTCATACGAACCAGTGAAGTCCCAAACTGTATGCGATGGAATATCGTTATAGTTGTTGTTCTCTGGCTTCCAGTCGTTGCTAGCAACAGCTGAATGACGGTAGTTAGAACGCGCTTCTAAACTTAGTGCATCATACTTCCAACCTAGGCTGAACATCGCCTTCCAACGTGGATCTGTGTATTCACCCACATCGACTTGTAAGTCTTCTTCAAATCCTGTTGGGTTATATTCCCACTGCTCTAGGTAA
>NZ_BPET01000079.1 GCF_019654915.1 Shewanella sp. MBTL60-007
GATATGTTTAAAGAGTTTTTGAGGAAAATTTTATGGCATTTCGGTCAGGAAGATGAGGATGCACTCAAGCAGACAGTTTTAACGGATATTGAAAATTCACCACTTCACAACAATGCGCATATAGGCAAAGAAAAAATAATATTTTGTTTGTTAATGGATAAGCTGAGTGAAAAGCAAAATAGTAAAAACTTAGTCGATAAGTTGGTTCATAGTTCAGATGTAAAACTGATTTTTAAAGAAGCAGAGTCTCAAATTCCAGACGAGAGTATAGACCCTACTTGGCGCTATATCGCCGAGCTTGAAAAGGATGTGACCGACAAGCGAAATCTGAAGGAAAAAGTACTTTCAGTAATTGAGGATATTTCAGATCGTCGAATTAGACTGTTAGCTAGAAAAGCAAGTGGCTCTAAGTATGAAGAGCGTGAAGCAGACAAGTCTTTTTTGTCTTTGAAGTATCGTGTTTTTGAAGCTTGTGAAGAATATTTTTCAGATGATGGATATGTAGCCCCTGAAAGCGGCAACGACTTGGATGCTGTTCTTCAAACGCTCTTATCAAAAGCAGTAGAAGATATTTCTAAGTTAAAGACCGATTACAAATATACGATTTCTAATGATAAAACAATAGAAGGAATTATTTGGAATTTATTTGATGGGTGTTTTTTAGCTTTTGATGAGTGTAGTGATGAGTGATGTAAGTACAAAGAAAAGGCTAATGTACTTAAGCGGTGAAGATTTCTATCTTTATTGCTATTCCGTTCTTGTTATTTTGGATTCTTTAGGTTGTCGTGATGGGAAATTTTTTAGAGACTACAGGAAGTTGGCTTTTTTAACTGACATTATCAGTAATGATAAAACAGTCTATGTGGTTTCTCATTCTTCAGGAGAAAAACTGAACCCGAAAGATTATGAGTGTTTACTTGACAGCTATTCGAATGGATTAACTAGAAGAAGTGAAATTCTTAAGTTGTTGTTTGTTCTTGAGAAGAGAGGCTATGTGACTTTGAATCGAGGTAAAGCACAAGAAATTGATGTTACTTTGACTAAGGATAACCTTCCCAATGACTTTTTGAACAGCAATGTTTTCGAGTCGGAATCTAAGAATATAATAAATATATCAAAGAAAGTGGGACGGTTGGCATCGCTAACTCTGGATACCATGTTAGGTAAAATTTATGTTGAAAATGGAGTTCGAACATGGGTCTGATGCGAGTTAATAAGCTTATTTATGAAGGAAGCAAGTATTTTTTCGAGTCTAAAGAGTTCGACGAAAATATCATCCTAATTGAGGGCGATAATGGAACAGGGAAAAGCACCTTCTGTAATTTGATTTATTTTGCATTGGGTGGAGAGGTTCCAATATTTCGAAGAAATAATGATAAGCGCCACGATGAAATAACTTCTGATAGTGATAACTATGTTGATCTTTATATCTCAATCAATGATGGCAGTTATTTACTAAGGCGCTACTTTGGAGATAATGAAGTAACAGTAATCCCCTATGAGCGGGTGGTTGAGAAGATATATTCAGAAGATAAAAATACTTTAATTAAAGAGAAGGTAAGATTTTCTCTTTCGGAAGATAAGACTGAAATATATCCCGTAAACAGAAGCAAAGATTCATACGTTTTTTCTGACTGGATTCTCGAGAAATTGGAAATATCTGTGGTCGAGCTTTTTCATGGATATAATACATTTAAAATTAATATATCAGACTTGATGCGGCTGATTTATCACGATCAACAGCCGAACCCAGAGGGTATTTATAAAAAGCCAGATACTAATTCAACGTATGTTTCTGATTCTGAGTTGGTTCGAAAAGCTATTTTTGAACTCTTAGTTGGTAAAGCCTATTCTGATTACTACGACTCTATTGTCGAGGAAAAGAAGCTGTCGAGAGAGAAAAGCTTGGCTAAAGCGGTTGTGAATGAGTACACGCTTTTAGCCGACAAAATGCGAAAAAATGGCGGGGCTAAAAATGTCAGTTTTTTACAGAAAGAAATCTCTGATAAAGAGCAGCAAATTGACAAGTTGCATGATGCCAGACAGGCATTCAAGCGAAATCGAACTGGATCAAATACAATTAATCAAGATATTGAGTCGTGCAAATCAGAATTAATTGATTGTGAACTTAGATTAAGCCGATTAAAAGAAAATCTGGTTTCAGCTCTTGATGAACGGTACAAATTAAACGTAGTTAGAAATGAATCTGCTTCAGAAATTAGACGCATTGAAAAAGTTATTTTTTCACACGATCATCTAAACCTTTTTACATCTGATACTTGTCCATACTGCTTAAGTCACGTGGATCGTGTGGAAGGGCATTGTGTTTGTGGCGCTTCGATAGAAGAAGAACAATATGAGAGGTTTTTCTACACATCAAAAGAGTATAAAGATATTCTGAAAACGAAACTTAAGGCACTGTCAACAATTAAAACCGCATATGATGATTGTGACTCTGAAGTTCAAGAGATTAAAAAAGAAATTGAGTTGATAGAGAAAAAGTCGGTGACTTTCCGTGAAAAGCTACAAGAAATGCTTGGGCGGGTCGATGAAATTGTTGACATTGAAAGCCTAAATGATATTGACGATAAAATATTGCAGCTTAGAGAAGATGTTGCGAATTTGAATCGATTGTTGGAGATTGAATCAAAGCTGGAACGTATCCAAAAAGATTTTGATCTGGTTAGCTCTAAAGCAAAAGACGCTGAGTTAAAGAGGAAAGGGCTTGAGATTAAAGCTCAACAGGATGTAACTTCGAAGGTAAATGCGTTTAGTAAAAAGTATGATGAGCTGATGAAAAATACTTTGCCTGATTGCAGATCGGCAAAGATTGCGCTTGATAACTATTTGCCTTCAATTAATGATGGTCTCTATCGAGAAACAAGTTCACTTGTTTCAATTCGAATGATGTACTTTATCACTCTCATGCATTTAGCTTTGTCTGATGAATCAGTGACATTCCCGCGCTTTTTACTTATTGACACACCTGAAACTGCCGGAATCGAATTAGAGTATCTGATTAACTGTATTCGTCAGTTGGAAGAATTGAAAAATTATGGAGCTGACTTTCAAGTTATCATTTCGACAGGTTTAAACAAGTATCCCGAGTCATTAAAGGACAATCGTGTACTCTTTATGCCCGATAAGCAGAAGGAACATATGCTCTTGAAGAAGAAGAGCCTTTCTAAGTAATAACGTCAAGCAATTTAGATTCAACTAGTTAGTATGATTAGTTACTGAAGTTCTGCTATCGGCACGTAAGTAATATTCAGAAATTTTGAATACTACATTAACTCAATTTACTGCAAAAACCGTAACCAACGTTTTAATTGAGTCACCCGGAACCATAACAAAGTTCATTTTGCTACCAACATGCTGCCAGAACTCGGCCTCTTGTGCATATTTTTTTGTTTTTTGGATAGCGACGCTTTCTGGTAACTGGGCTTTAGTTAGCCCAGAGCATAGCAGCTTTGTGCACAAAGCCTTCCAAGGATGCTTAGGAGCACCGTCTGAAAGCCGTTCCACAAACCGTTCCAGTGCATGACGAGTCACCACGACAGGTCCAATGTTCGGAACGTTGATGACCTCATCGATTTCTCTCACTGTAGCATTATCGACGCTGTATTCTTCGAAGGAATGTGAGAGCCAATCGTCCCGCTTCTCTACCGAGATCTGTGCTTCCTGGTATCGAGTAAGCAAAAACGTAACTATTCAGCCAGAAGCTAAGGTGCTGCTTCGATAGAGAGGAAATCAGGTAGCACGTACTCTGCACCGGCTAGGTGGCTTTTGACGATGTCTCTCAACCATTGGTATGCATTAATGCCTTGCAACTTTGCTGTTTCAAGAAGAGAGAACATACGCTCTCTGAATAAATCTCCTCGATACGAGCGAGTCACGTAACAACACTTCCGCATCAACACATACCCTCGCAAGATCCGCTCGGCTGCATTATTGGTTAGCGGGCAGTCAGGCTCGTCCATAAACCGCCAGAGCATGGCATCATCATCAAGGAGATATTTGCACCGCCCTCGATATCTTTTTGTGCATTGGTAACTGCCTTGCTTGAGTAATGCCAACCAGCTTCTTCGCAAACGTTTAAGCCGCCTCAGATAGATATCCCGATTTAATTTATTTTCAATAAATCGGTGGTGCGCTCTAAAGATACTGTGTGCAATTAACGCTAATTTTTCTCCAATTTTCTGATTTTCAGGATGCACGCTTTCGGCTATCGCTATAACATTTCTTAGAACGTGTGCCCAGCAGAGCTGGCGCTTGGAGTCATCGATGTAGCGATAAGCAGAGTATTGATCGGTGATCAGTAATTTCTTAACGGCTTCGCCTAGTAAACGCTTCGCGGCATGCTGATTACGGTGGCTATTGATCTGGAAAAAGGCCACATCGTTGGAAAGCACCGCCCACATCCAGCTTTTGCAACCATTGCGTTGATGTGAGGTTTCATCTGCCATAAGCAACTCGGAAGCCTTTATTTTATGGTGTATGGCTTCATGCGTCGTCTCCAGTCCCACTGTGACTCGCCCCTGAGCTTCAGAAATGGCTCCGGTTGAAAAATAGAGGCCAAACACATCATTGAGCATCATTTGAATTTTACCAACGCTTTGGTGATGTTGGGTTGCTTGGATGGCAATGAAGCTATGAAGGTTTTCGCCGAGCTGAGTGTTAGGGACGTGCACAGGAATATACGCTTTATGCTTCTCTCCACAGCAAGTACATTGGCCTTGATAAGCTTGATGTTCCTGAACTGTGTAATGAACATCGGGTAAGTCGAAGATTTGGTGCTTCTTATAAGGTGCACAGTTCGTAATAACGCGTCCACCACACTGACATTTTGAAGGCGGCAGATATTGCTCAACCAAGACATTCCCATCGGATGGATGAGGAAGGCGTCGATGGCCTTTATGTCCGGGTTGAGCTCCGACCTTTTTTGTTGATTTTTTCCGAGTAGGAGAAGTATTTTTCGATTGATGATGCAAAGCCTGCTTCGAAGGCGGCACAGACGAGTTGCGACTGTTTTGGTTTAACCGATCTTCAAGCTCAGCCAGCTTATGCCATAAGAATTGGATGATCTCTTTGGCTTCCTCTGGGGAGTCGAAATCAGGTGCTGGAGGTAATGTTTTCTTGTTCATGCCTCCAAGGATTTCACGATCTCTGGATCGGTCAAGATAGATGTGGGATCGAGTGAATTAAGTCACGAAAATAGCTCGGGGCTGAATAGTTACGCAAAAACCTAGTCAGGCTGTAAAGTGAATGCTGAGTTGAGCGTTGTTTCTGTAACTTTTTGATAGCTCCTTTACTGACCCGGATTTGAAGCCCATTACCGCTTCGGTTACTCCCCATCACCTCTTTCACTGACAGTAGGTGATGAATAGCATAAAGCTCAGCTGCAATTGGCTTTTGCTGCTCAGGTAGCTTGTCGTATTGCTCACCTAAATCGACCTTTAGCTCACCACCTCTTCGAAGGCCGGTCTTCCAGTAAACCGTAAACTCACCATCAATCTGCTTTGTTAACAGGGTTAAAACCATCATGTTTGTTTCTCCTATTAGTTATCTATTTTTCATTCTCCATGTTTTTTCAATTATGCAAGGCGCAAAAAAAAGGGGCCGAAGCCCCTTGGATCAGATATGAACTTTAGGAAAGCCCATGGCACCGTAAACATTCAACACATCATTCCAATCCCAACTTTTCACGCCAAGTGACGTTGGTATCGGAGGGATCAACACTTGTGTCAGAATGCCTTTTTGCCAGGCTTTTTTCTTGAGTTCATTCGCTGCATTCAGGCCGGTCTCAGAGAGATCGTGATCTGCCCAGATGTACAGCATTTTCACATTACTTGGTGGTTCAAACCTAGCCAGTAGTGTTGCATTCACAACCGACCAACATGTTTGCCCCGTTGCTCTGGTTACCGCTAGGGCCGTTTCTATACCTTCAGAAACACCTAGTACCTCACCAGGCTCACCTATCGGAATGGCACCACCAGTGATTGTTCTGTCACTTGGTATGGGCATCATCTTTTTTGGCTTTTCAACCGGCGCTTTGAATCCATCTTCACTTAGGTAGATCCGATGAAACGTGGCCGAACGCCCTTGCTGAGTAACGATTTTACCTAGCAGCGCTGGGTAGCTATCGATAAACAGGCCATCTTCATCATGGTAAGGCAAGTTTGGATGAAACCTCAGCACCGAATCCCATTCAGGACGAAGCCGCGTCACAATGCCACGACGATGCAAGTAGTTCCAAACAGGTTGCGCACGAGTATCTGCAAGAGATAACGTTTCTCCCCACGTTTGATTCAAACGTTGGATAATCGCTTTGTCCTCTACCTGCTTTTTAGTCTTCCAGTCAACAGCGTTACTCGGTATTGCCCGAGTTGGTACTTGTCCGGGTTGAATACCAAGAACCTGGCCGATTGCTTCAATAGACTGAGCAAAGTTCCATCCATTGATCCAAGACAACAGTTCAAAACCATCATGAAAGATACCGCAGGTATTACAAACGCCGCCACCGGTATATTCAGCATCTTTGAACAGCCTAAAGCCATCACGACCGCCATGAACAGGACAAGCCACATGACGCCCTTTTCGAGCAATAGCGGCATCAAGTTCTGGCACCAATGCCGCCAAGACTTGAAGCCATTGGCCATTGAGATATGGCCTTACTGTGTCAATTTGTAAAGGTAACGCCATATAACCTCCTTAAATAAAATGCCGACTCCTACCCCAGGTGGTAAAAGTCAGCTTAGGTCCAGCATTAGCCGTTCGGTTAATACAGGAGCGTTAGTCAAGCTGGATACCATGTCGTCTTAATAGCCACATGATGGACTCACGAAGCACATCAGGATCGACAACGGCAGCCATTGCGCAAACACGAAAGCAAAATGGCGCTATTTCGTCATTTTGAATCCACGACAACACATCCTTGCGCAACCGAGTACTGACACGACCGTCCAGCAATACACGGATCGCATCCAAAAGAATGCCTTCGCGTAACTGCCAGATTTCCGTGTCAGACCAAGTGACTGGGGCATCATCAAACTCAAATAGAAATTCGAGCTGTGATGATGTGTGCTGATGGGACTGCTTTTGTGATGTAGGAGAATGGGCAATACGCCCATTCATTACAGATAACCGCGTTCGGCAAGCGAAACGCAGCCCTCGGATGCGACCACGACATGGTCAAGCGTTCGAATATCAACAAGTGACAAGGCGTCACGGAGTCGATGAGTGATGCGTTTATCAGCTTCACTTGGCTCAGGATCACCCGATGGATGGTTATGAACCAGTATCACTGCTGCCGCATTAAGTTCTAGCGCTCGTTTTGTTACTTCCCTTGGATAAACGCTCGCTGCATCTAAAGTGCCTTTGAACAGCTCTTCAAATCGAATAACGCGATGCTTTGTATCAAGAAACAGTACGCCAAAGACTTCGTGCTCATACTCGTGCATCAGTGTTTGCAGGTATGAGAACGCCGACGATGGCTGTTCAATTTTTCGACCTTTACTCAATCGACCACGGGCAAGCTTGAGCGCCATATCTAAGATATCCGCTTCAGTCACTTGCTCAGGAACGATGTAAGTACCGGCTTCTTCGCCAGCTAAGAACTTTTTGTTTTTCATAGGAGTCTCCAAAAAAAAGCGGAGACGAACCCATGCCCTGAAGGGGACGGAATCGTCCCCGCAGGGTGGTAAAATTGATGTGGTTACTGAATTAACAGTTGTTGTGTTACTTCGAATAACTCACGCTTTAGATCTTTGACGTCATTAATCATAATGCTTTGAGGAAAGAATTTCTCAACACTGCGTGTTTGAATCCCTATCCCCAGCAGCTCAAAGCCACTGCGTCTGCACCGGTCAACAATGTCATGCGTGGCAGCCCAATCATCTGGGTCACCATCCGTTAGCACTATCATTAGCTTTCGCTTCTGTTTTTGCGCTAACAAACTGTTTGCCGCAAACCACATCGCTTGTGCCATAGGCGTACAACCTCGTGGTTTTTGGTCAAAACAGGCGGCCCGATGTCGAACCGATTGCTTGGGCAATAACGCGATAGAAACTTCCTGATGAATACCAGGAAAATAACTGACCGCAGGTACAACACCCGGTATGCCTTCCAGTGCCATGGCCAAAGCCAAAGCAGCTTCATTGGCAACATGAAAGTACTTTCGATTACCTTCGCCAATGGGTTTACCCATTGAACCCGATATATCGACAAGCAAGTGCACAGCGGCATTGGGGGCAATGCGAGGTTGCCTTTGAATAAACAATCTCGACTCACCGGCTTGTGAAGCGGCAAGACGATGGGTTGCCACTCGAAGACCGTGCCTTTTGGCATGATTCCGATTGTCCTGACTGGACTGAACCATGCCCCTAAGTCGGGCTCGAATTTGAGCAGACTCCGACGCCGATAAGGTCAAGATGGCCTCATCACCCAACATAGCTTGCTCTGCTTGGGGCAAACTGAGAGGTGTGACGCCCTGATGTCCTTCAGCTTGTTCCGACAACACTTCTGCCACTTGGGCAAAGGTATCGGGTTCAAACTGAGCGGCACTGGCCTCTAAGGCTTGTCGCAAATTGTCAGCTTGATCAGAGTTATCTGAATCCCCCGTTTCAGCAACATCCGCCGTTGCAGACGAGTCTGTTTCAGGGATTTGACTGTCACTACTGTTATTGCTGTCATTACTCGCATCTTGTCCAATGTCATTACCGCTATCAGCATCCGACTCATCCTGTGGTGGACGAGATTCTTCTTCCAACATGGCAACGATGGCATCGACAAGTTTCAGCACTTCACCTGTAGATGCCAGGCTAGGCACTGCTGTAAGCATGGCGCTTAACCGGCTCATCGCTGCGGCAGGAAAGAGTTGTCTCACTCTTTCATCAACCGCTTGATACAGAGGTGTCAGCGCTTTCTGACCCAGAAAATGGCATCTCAAGCGGAACAACAACCATGCTTGCAAGTTAGATGCAGGCTCAAGCTGTTCAGGTACACTCATTTGCTGTGTGTCCACCATGTACTCAATCACTTGCGAAATACTGCGCCGGGTTCCGGGGTAATCCTTTGCCAATTCGTTTTCAATGCGAACGTCCTCAATGATATTGAGAAGTGCCTTACGGATCGGCTTGGACGACGCCTTCTGCACCATGTCAAAATTGGTATGCCGAATATGCGCCGCTTCATGAGCCAGATAACCCCAAGCTATCTGTTGATAGTGTGGGTCGTCTGGGTTTGCTGTTGGGATCACAATCCGCTCACCATCGGTAAACGCATCTTGTCCTTGAATAAGCACCTTCACACCAAACTTTTCGCCATAAGCGGCGGCAACGATTGGCAGTGCGTTTTTTAATGGATGATTCATGGGAGTCTCCTAATCATTAGGGGGAATACTCCCTCAGCGGGAGCGTTTCCCCGCTGGGAATGTGAGTGTTTAAACCTGTGCTTTTAGCTTATCCAGATCGTATTTTTGACCTAACCAAGCCACCAATTGAGCTGGACTCTCGTGCTGCTCAAATGACGTTTTAAGCTGGTCTAAACTCAGGATGTCATCCAATGTCAGACCGTACTGGTCTTGTAACTGAGTAGACACCTCGTGTTGATATTGCAGCCAGGCCCGCTCAAAAGCGGTTTGCTGCAATGCCATGTTTGGAACAAATACCATGGCCGTTACCCAAGCTCCTTGTGCGTCCGCATCTGCGATCAAAACAGGGTTCTTGGGGATCACGACACTATGTGTTGAGTACGACCGTTGTACTAACGTTCGACAACACGCCACTTCTGGTATCGATTCACTTTCAACCGCATCAGTCACACCACGAAAATGTGCTTCAAACTGGTTCAGTTGGCTGGGGTTATGGATGGTTGATTGCATAATTTCCTCTTACATAGTTCAGAGGACATGCGCCCTTAAGGGCAACATGCCCTCAAGGACGTTAGAAATAAAATGAGTTTGGTACAGTCGAACCAAGGTTTGGTCTGACGGTTGGTTGTGGTATTGCACGTAAGTTATCTGCCTGAGCAGATACTGGCTGTGCGGGTTTAGGTTCAGGTTTGGGCATCAGTTGTCTGATATCCAATTGACCTTCACCGTGCATTCTCATCTTGTCTGGATCAGACAAAATTAAAATGGTCGCCATCAGTTCGTGATAGAGATTGTCTGTCACAGGGCCGGTCTTCGGCAGACGAACAAATAAATTGTCCATCGCTTCGACCATCGGCTGAACTCGATGATCCAGGAATGACAAACCATCCAACTTGTCTCTTAACCGTTTGAGAGGGTTAAGGGCTCGCTGACTGATTTGATTCTTACCTGCAACAGAACGCTCAAACAGTTCATTGGCATCACGAGCCACTTCCCTAAAGAGGGTGTGTCCCATACCATTGACCTTGTCATCTAAGCCACCAGCTTGTTCAGCTGGTTGCATTCGATAGATGGCATAATCGAACTGAAGCCGTTGTTCCACGTCTTCGATGGGTGATAATGCACGCCGGATTGCATCTGCAAATTCCGGGTGTTTTGCAACCCAGTCAAACGTCACCTGATCATAGTTGTCCAAGAACAACTGCTTGCACTGCGCAAACTCCTGACCGATCCGGTCAAGCTCTGGAACAATCTGATCAATTCGGTCTTCAGGGACGGCATAGCCACCTAAAAACCGCACACCGACTTGCTCACACAAGCGCTGCGCTTCTTTCTTAAGCCTTTCAAAGTTCGCCAATGCCTCTGGGTCGCAAATTTTTTTACTCCCTAAGCTGGCAACATCCTTCGGTGGAAGTTGGCTGCCATTGGCTAATCTGAAATCTTCAGGCCTTAGTTTTTTTCTACCGCTCCAGATGGAACAGTCGATGTGACAAATCAAAAGTTTGTCGAGGGTTTGAATACTCATAGTGCATCCTCATGCGAGATGGGGACGCACCACTCCCAGCAGGAGCAATGGCCCCCGTTTGGGTGGTAGTAGTTGACGCGCTAATGGCAATACCACTATCAGAAATAGTAATTTTGCGAATCAGGCGACGATCGGTTGAGATCGATTTTCACAGGCATTAAGTCCAGTGCTTCAGCTATCGGGCGAACCCGCTCTAAATCACTGCCTAGCAACCGCAATACATCTTTTTCCAACTTCAGTTGGTCGGATACTTCTATCCCTTCAGGACTCGCTACTGTGAGTGAACACAGTGGTGGTAATTGACGCTTAAAAGCCAGTAACAGCAACAATGGCCACGGGCCATCATCAGTGTTAACAATGCCAGCGCCTTCACCTGACACCATGCTGATTTGATTGGTACTAGGTAATCCGCTTTTGCAAAACCCTAATGACCATTCTCCAATCCTGACCTGGTTATCATCAATAACAGCCAAGCCATAGGCTTCAAGCAGCTTTGCCATATCGAACAACGCTTTTTTCGCCAGCGATATTTGGCCATTGACGTCCTTGCGAGTACGAAACTCCCAACTGACGTTATTGACGCACGCGACACTATCTAGCGCATTTGAGAGTTCAAATGGCCGCCCTTGATGATCAATGCCGACTTGTCCAACCAATCGATAACCCTTGTTGATTTTCTCATTGATTCGTCGGTCTGCTTCAGCGTTAGGATCAGTCGAATCAATCAATCGCTGCTGCGACAATTGACCGGCTTTTCCAAACCGAACTTCAATCTCCTGGGTATCCGATCCAACGTAAATGGCCCATTCTTTGGCTGTCCCATCAGAATGACGGTAACGGTAAAGAGCAAAGCACTTATCCATCATCAATCCTCCCAATGGTCACCGAAGACATCAGCGGCAATACGGTGAATGGCTTCTCGTTGCTCCAACTCAGCACGAGCCGTCAAAGACCGAACCAGTGCATACTCCACTGCGTTAGGAGCGCCTTTAAAAGCAAGTGTTAACTTTGCCCAGCGCACCAAGGTCCGAGTGGACATAGTGATACTAAGCTCAGCACCACCATCCGCGCCCCCAATAAAGAGACGACGAATGTCACCAGCCACTTTCACCATTTTTTGGCGAAAGACTTCTGGCAAGCCCGGCGCAACGTTCTCCAGAATGGCTTCCTCTACAGAAGGCTCTGCATAGGTCGCTTCGATGATTCTAAAGCGATCAAGAAAAGCCAAATTCTGTTGGAGCACACCTTGATACAAGCCCGTTTGGTCACCGCTGCCCGCACTGTTGCCGGTAGCGATAAAACGAAACTTGGTATGTGGCATGATGATCTCACCGCCATTTTGTGCGATGACCAACGGGGCACCTTCCAAAATGTCATTGAGCCCAGCCAGTTCAGCAGGCTCAGCAAGATCCATTTCATTAATGATCAGCAAATGGCCATGCTTGACAGCCAGTGCCAGCGGCCCATACACAAAGGTCATGTTGCCATTAACCAGTGTGTGGTGACCGATAAGATCGGACAACTCCAATCGACCGTGCGCAGTAATTTGCTGAACAGGCCAATTCAATCGAGAAGCAACTTGGCAAATTAGCGAGGTCTTACCGCATCCAGTGGGGCCTGTAATATACAAACCGTCACCGTCTGGGTGAGACAAGAACGCCAATACGTCACGTAAGTCTTCTTTTCTAAAAACATACTCGTCCTTGCGAACGGGAATGTTTGGATGGGTAGTGTCGGCACTAAATCCTTCCAGAACGAAAGCATCAGGAGCCGGGACATTAAACGCTTGATTCACTTGAACCAAAAATGGGGATTGTTCTGTCATGGTAAACCTCATTAGTTTTAACGAGGCCCCATGCCCCAACAGGGAATGAAGTCCCCGTCGGGTGGTGTGTTGATTGTGGTATGGCTGTGTATGTAAGAGTTCAGCTCGCTCTATCATTCGTACCCAGCATTGGCTACGAGTGAAACTGCTTTCTGATGCACTCGATGTAAGCGCATGAGAAAGGAGCCGAAATCGGCTCCAAGTGAACGTTAAAAGTAAAATGAGCTCGGCGAGTCACCTGGCAGAACCAAGTTATCTTGCTCAAGACTGATTTTGATTGGTGTTTCAACGGGCTGCTCTGGCTTATTGGTGCTAATGCGCAACCGCTCTTGTGGCGCTTTTCGGTAAGCGGCTAAAACCTGTTCATCCAGCTCGCCTAACTTATCGGTGGCCAATTGCTTATAGTCCACCGTGCCCGCCATCATGTAGCGGCTGAGTTTGACCCCAGCATAGTCGGCATGAGCGTAGTTACCCATCATGGCGACCAATTTTGACTGGGCGTCTCGCATTTCCTCTTTCAAAGATTTAATGTGATTTTCCAGTCGGACCACTTCGGCATGTGCTGAGCAATACTGTCGAGACAGCGATGTCCAACGGTATTGGGCTTCACCCTTGGGAACAAAACAATCTTGCTCAGGGCATTTTGACGGCTCTTTTTTGGTCTGTACTAACTCCCAAAACTGAAGCGCTGTTTCTTGCAACTCAGTTAAGAACGCCGCGTCTCGCTGTATTTCAAACTCAATCAGTTGATCCTCAAAATAGAAAACCAACCAACCTCGCGTGCTATTGGCGACCAGTATTTGATGCTGTACTTGCACCCAATACAACTGGTACGCCTCGCTTTGTTCTCGGTGAGCTTGCACATCCTCAAAAACTGACTGGCAAGGACATTTCAGTTCAACGGGTTCGCCCGCATCGTTGATGCCATCAAAGCTGGCTCGAAAGATTGCGTTATGATCGGCTTCTGCACATGACGGCAGAAGAAAGTCATTATGCGCATTCTCAAATGCTCGCCTTGCTTGAGGCTCCAACCTTATACCACGAAGCACATTTGGATTATTCGACAGGTCTTCCGGTAATACGAATCCGGTTTTTTCTGCCCATAATCGCCAAGGTGTTTTGTAGGGTGAACGCCCCATAATAATTGGGGCTTCAGATGCCGTAACCCCTGCAATGCGCCACTGGTGCCATGCAGGAGTACGTTGTGATAGGTCGATAACCTTCATATTGCCTCCTTTGAAGGGAGACTCCCCTGAAGGAGAGAACTCCCCTTCAGGGTTAAGTGGTTACTTTGCAGCTTGTGCTAACGCTGTTTGGTGCTGAACAACACTTGCTTGAACCGAATCAATTGCCGCTTTACCGGCTTGAATCGAACCTAAGACAAGGGCAACAACCAATACCAAGCGAAAAAGTGAGGCTGATTTAGTCATGGAAGATCTCCAAAAAAAAGACGAGACCTTCCCCCTGACGGGAGAATAATCCCGCCAGGGTTAGTAAAATGAATGCGTGGCGCTAAGAAGCTAAAGGCTGTGTGAGCGCTTTGGCTGCTTGTTGCTGAGCATTAAAGATTTCTTGCTTCGCAAACGTCAGCTCAACACCTTGAAAATGTTCATTGGCATATTCCAATGCACTATTCCAAGCGTTTGAAGCTTCCGCCCGCTCGATAAGCTTGTAAACAAGCCCTCGGGTTCGATCATCAACTTGCTCGGGTGGAATCACAGATGGCTCAACAACGTGTGTTGCTTGGCCTTCGATAATTCGCTCCGCTTCGTCTTGATCGAAAATTCCCACAAAGCCAAACGCAATGCGGGAACACTGGATCATGGATTTATGTCTTAGCATTCGCTTAGTGTGCGTCTGCCATGGACCATCTACACGGTAAGGGCCATTTTTGCCATTACCTTCAAAAGGCGGTCGATAGACTTCATCCAGATACTCAGTGATTTTGACTGGGTGCGAACGGTCGCGCCGATAGATGATGCATTCCATCCATTCAGGGCATTCTTTCGCGCCATCCAGTGAGACTTTGTTTTCTGAAGTCTTGAACTCCATGCCATCAAACTGGTCGTGTTGATTGATGATGCGAGACCATCCATCGACACCTACCACTGGGATAATCCCAGCTTGTTTATCAGGGAACGCAAAAATCTCTTTGGTGAAAGGGTTCAAACCGTACTGATCTGCAACCACCAAGAGCGCCATCATCTGCTCATTGGTCGGTGCACTACCGTCACGTTGCTTGAATGCTGTTGCTTTTAGGGTATCGAACAACTTGTTTGGATCGACACTAAAGCGCTCAGCAAAGCGTTGGATTAGCTTTGGTTTTTCCATTATGGACTCCGACAATCAAAGTGGGAGTCTGCCCCTGACGGGAAAGTACTCCCGGCTGGGTTAAAGCGTTATCGCTCGGTTAAAAATCTGGTTCAGGATAAGTTTGTGCCCAATTAGCTTGGGAGCTCGCATCATCCGCCGGTGATGGCTCAGATGCTTTGTTCACACTATCAAGAAGCAGAAACTCATCCGCGTCCACTTCGGTCAATCGATGCTTAATGCCATCTTTCTCCCATGAGCGCGTGCGCTGAGGCCCTTGAACAAAAAGCTTCGCTCCTTTTTGGATCAAATCTTTTGCTCTTAGCCCTAACTTAAATCCACCACGATCTCGAAAAACGACCCGATGCCATTCCGTATGCTCTTTGAGCTCATTGGATTGACGGTCGCGCCATTTCTCAGAAGTGGCCAGTGAAATGCTGGTCACTAAATCACCTGATGGATAGGCTCGCGTCTCTGGCTCAGAGCCAACGTAGCCTATGAGTGTTACTTGGTTTTTCATGATGTTCTCCTCGTCTTAGTTGAACTCTGTGCACACAGTTGCTTCTACCCGACTGGGCAAAGAAGACTGACGACGCAGATAGGTTGGTATTTCGAGTAAAGCCATGTCGTACTGATGTGGCTCTTTGTAAAACGCAGATGTCAAACGGGGCATACCAGGAGCTTTAGGCACTGCCATTGGACGACGTTTTGATGTTGGTGTGAGCAATCGCTTGATTTGAGTAAGTACAAATCGAAACGGGCGCACGGTTTGACGAGCAAGTAATCGCAAAAGCGACCAGCTCAGTTTTGCAAGCAACATAATGCCTGCGATTTGGATAATAAATCCGAAGATATATTCCATTGGTGACTCCTTAATTTGGTTGTGAAGGAGTCACCCCAACTGGGGAAAACTCCCCCAGTTGGGTGGTGAAAAGGCGAACCGTAAGGAACGCATGGTTGCGCATGTAAAAACATGCAGGCTATTTGTTTAAGGAGGCTAGCTACCTCTTAGTACCACTGAGAAAACTCAGCGGCGGGCTTCCTTTGAGCTCATGCTCTCAGGCGCAGATATCACTGAAACAGATCAGCAATATTTGATAGTCAGTGTAACCGTCTTATCCAGACAGGATAGTTAGAAAGATGCTCAATTCTTCCACCTAGCTGAAAGGCCATTACCGCACAGAGGATTAGGCTAGGGACTGATTATTGTCATATCAGGAGCAAACTTATGGCCCAAGCAAGACCCAATTACTCAAAACCCATCTTTGAACAATCATTCACAATTAATAGCTTACAGGCGCAACGTGTCGTTGACCGTGTTTTTAGACGGACGGTCAGTGCGCTTTACGGAATCGATGTCATCCTGCGCATCATCGGCGATGAGAACGAAATTGATGAAGTGGAACAGATCATTAGCCAGTTGATCGAGGATTGCGCTAAGGCGGTAGACAACGAACAAGCTCGTTTAGACAAATTGATGGAGTCCAACGGTATCGATGAAGTACCTGACTACACCGACCCGATTACCTTCAACGCCAAAATAAGCTCGCCTCAGGTTGGCCAGTTTGTCGGCTTAGTGCGCAAACTCGATGCGTTAATGATCTCAATGGACACTCTCTGGTTGTCTAGCGTGCTTAGCAACAAGCAACGCGTTGATGGCAACTACGCATGGCAACAGCGCATTATCAAACTTGCACGACGCATTATTGATATCGAAATTCGAGCACGAAAATCAGCCCAAGCTAAGGGTAAAGAAGCAGAAGTTGAGCAAGCGGTGCCTTCAACCGATGACGATATCACTGAAGAGGAAACAGATAACCCCGCCAACTAGCCAACTAGGCTCCCATCAACCAGCCCCTCTCGAAGGGGCTCTTCATCTTGCTGTATTTTCTATCAAAATCATTAAAATGAATTTAACTGTCATTTTTGGCCAAGCTACATGAATAGAACTAATTTTTTCGTTACTTTCTTTAGGGTAAGCGGATTAAATGGTTGATCTTACCTTTGCATGAGAGTGAGACAGACCGGCATCTCATCGGATTATCTGGTTGATGCTTCACCTACTGCTGGTGCATGTTTCCTTCGCTAATTCCAGCAAG
>NZ_BPET01000080.1 GCF_019654915.1 Shewanella sp. MBTL60-007
ATAGAAATGTCGATCCAACTTCTATAGAAGATCAGATCTTCTATAATAGAAATAGCGATCTGCTTTTTTAACCAATATCCATTACTTTCAGACAGTTAAGTGCCACTTTTCAGTCCCTAACCGTTTTACCTTATATTTAACCATTCTTTAGCCCGATCTAACGTAGCCTTTATTAAAGATCTAAGTAATAGATAAATTATAAAAAATCTTTTTAGATAGCTTAGAAAAGAAAAAATAGGTGCTGCATCAGATCAAGACTCACCTTACTCAATTGCTTTCAGTAATACTCGACATCGCAATGGCACTCTTGGCAAAGCTGATAGAACTTTGACCCATTTCGCCATATTCCCAAACGAGCAGTTCATGTTCAAGTAATTTGAAATATGGATAGCCCTCAGATGATGTATTGATTAAATAATCACTACCAGCCAATTTGACTTGCTTATAGCTACCATGAACAACTTTATCAGAATGAATATGGTGTTCTTCAGACAATATAGCCCCTTGTGTTCCCCTAAACAGCCGTATGAGGACATTTCGTTGGCTTGAGTCATCGTAACTCCATATTCCTACTAGCGTTAAGCTACGCTCTTTCTGGAAAGCAACAGAAACCACTACAATTAATACAATTCCAACAAAAAAACTCAATGGTTTAATCATGTGTGTCTCGCTTTGCTTAGTGAGCACATAACTTATCAATCAACCAGAATTAACAGTTGATTAATAGGTTAACCAGGCTAGCGCTTTAACCAAGCGTGAATTTCGACTTTTAGTATCGTAAATGGCATCTAACTCTAATTAGGAATTGCCATGCGTATTGAAAGTCTTGCCAAAAAGAGTGCAATAGAGCTTCTTTTTGAAACTGAAGATCTACATTTGCTCGATAAGGTTTCAATCTATGACACGGTGATTGAAACGTCACAGCTCTGCTATCAAGGCTCATGCCTACAACTTAGCCATCATCTTGACTCGGTTGATACTCCCCAAGCCATTGCATTGCTCAAAGCTACATACTCCAAGTCAATCGAGACACTGTATGAAGCAAGGTTATGCAGCGAAATGCAAGTTGCTGCAAATGAACCGGAGACAGGTGGCGTTGAAGACAAAATATTAGTCCTCAATGAGCTTACAGCATTGGGATGGACTCTCGATGGTATTACTGAGTTGATGCAGCCAATTGAGGCTGAGATACAGCAAATAAATAAGCTGTACCAGTTTAATGCTCAATCTAATCCGTCTGCCAAATCTAGGCTATGTCGCCTCACCAGCAAACATTCTGAGTACGCCAAAATTAAGGTTCAACTCAAACAGGGCCTATTGGAATACTCCTCTCAACTACGTGCACAAATTTCTAAATTCGGTAGCTCGATTGAGATATGTAACGACACGGTTTTGTCCTGTGTGAACAAGTCTCAGTCTGTTACTGAAGCAGCCCAAGATTTAATGAAAAACAACAACCTCATGTTACCCCACGTCTTTAGTGGTTCTGAATTACCACCCGTAACTCGCACTTCACAGGAGTAATACCCCATGGATATTGATTCTCTAAATACCGTATTAGTTACAGACTTATTTGGTACTCAGCATTTAGCGCTGAAAATGGATTTGCTCAACTGCAATCGCGATAGCATTAGAACGCAGCAAAGAGATACCAAGCAGTTCGGTACTATCCATCGCAACAACATAATCAATAAAGACACTATCGGCTTTCAGATTGTTGACCGTTTTTCGAATCAAATGGCTCACGATAGCAAAGTGGTAATAACTCAATGTGAAGAAATGAATTTACTGTTAGCTAAATCAATGCTTGATGACGTAGACGCATGTTGGGACGTTATTCAAGTTAAAGCCGGTGATGTTAAAAACCCAGTTTATATCCCCAGTATCGCTCCAAGCGTAAATCGCAACTTTGAGTAAAGTGCCATCAACTTTACTGCAATGGAGCAACACTATGTCTGATTTTGATATTACCTTTATTGATAAAAATTTTGCTGGCTGGGTTATTTCTGATGATTTAACTGATGGAATCGAGAACTGCCATTTAATTTATGTTTGTGATTTCCGCACCAATGATCATCAATTAATTGGCATCCGTAAAGCTGACTTTGATACCTACAACTTGAGTTACCCAATTGAATCATTTTGCAGCTCTGTTTGTGAATTAACCCCTCGTTCTATTCAGAGTATGTTGACCCCACATGAGCAAATGGTTTTCCACAGTGCGTTGGTAGGTTATATCAAGCTTACTCAGACTTATTCAGTTTGGCGTCAATCAGCCCAAGAGAATGACACGTTACACGCAATTCTGAATATCTATCCAAGTACGAATGGTCAAAGCCCATTGCTTAGGCCTGTTATGACTAGCTCAGACGAGTTAATTATGACAGTCGATCACATTAAAGAAATTTCTGACGAAGTTCGTGGGATTGATATGCAAAATCACCCTGAGTGGTTCTAAGGACTAAAACTATGACGCTAACATGTGAGACTAACCCATACCCCGCTCTCTTTACCAAGCTTCATACAGGGCTGATTAAGCCAAGCTCTGTTATAGGTAAAGGGGTCAAAAATCCAAAAGCTATTGCTGGTGGATGGATACTGCTTCAAATTCATCAAGCACAAACGCCAAACTCCGGTGTGATAAAAATTGTCACGGCCTACAACGGTAAAGGCTTTGCTAATACCAAAATGGTGTACCGCTCAAAAATTTGGAAACGACTTGTTGAGGACGGCTTTAAGCCAAAAGCGATCACAATCAATAATCAACTCGTA
Source organism: Shewanella sp. MBTL60-007 (assembly GCF_019654915.1). Lineage (GTDB taxonomy): Bacteria > Pseudomonadota > Gammaproteobacteria > Enterobacterales > Shewanellaceae > Shewanella. Next base: position 2,773 of record NZ_BPET01000080.1, read on the forward strand.
ATAGCTTGTCATAATCCCCAACCTAACTTTGATACGGAGGCATGATGCAAAAGTCTGTGAACGAAATTAAGGCCAGAAGAAGACAGTACTTGTTCGGCCTTGTGTTTTTGATTGCATCTGCATTTAGTGGGTATTTTCTCATTAACGATATGTTTGTTGCAGCGGTTTCGTCAGTGCTTGCTCCATTTATTTTAATAGCTGCAATATATCTAGGTGCAATATATCAATACTCTCAAAAAGATGAATAGCTCAGATTAGAAATCATTAGGGTTTCAGCCATCGCTGAGACCCTTTTTTATTGCCCGTAACTCCACCATAATTGTGACCGATACAGCTAGACAGCGTATTGAGGTAAATAGATAATCTAGAAAAATTTTTAAATGGATTTAGAATGACTTCAAACAAAACTAAAAAACGTCAAGTTCGACTGAATGCAATCGGTGAAGATTGTTCCCCTAAAGTACCTGAACCTCTAGATGACTACTCTGTTTTTAAAGACACTATACCAATGAGTCGTTACGACAGAGCTACCGACCATCTAGATCACTTGGTTGCAGCGAAAAAACATTCCTACCCTCCGTTTCAAATTACTTTTGAACCAGGTGATCACATCGTTTGCAATCTTCCCTACGTTAGAGGTCTTTATGAACATCATGGCATCTATGCTGGTGATGGCATGGCTATTCACTTGAAAAGAACGGGATACATAGTGGAGACAAACTTAGAAGATTTTTGTGATGGCTATGAAATTCGAAAATATAAACCCACTTTATTCAAACCCAAGAATTTCCCAATAAGGTCTGGTCAAGAAATTGTTGATTTTGCCCGAACTCGCCTAGGTTATAATGGCTACTGTCTTAGGAGTAATAATTGCGAGCATTTTGTGATGTTTTCGATTACAGGCAAGAAAGTATCATGGCAAGTAAACAACAGCGTGAATTTCTTAAAATCTATTCCGGGGCTTTCGGATCTTGCCCTTATTTATGACCCAAATCGCAATAGGTAATACAGTAAGCCAAATTACTAAAAAAGCGGCAAATTAATTGCCGCTTTTTCGGTTTCTACTAAAGTGATTCTCTTACCAGTACTTTGTGATCCTAAATATCTGAGTTCTTACCATATAACCATAGAGCAAGGTTAGTGGGATAAGGATTATCGCTGGATGCAATGATATTGGCAGAATTAGGAAGATAAACCATGTGCCAACAAAGGTAGGCCACACTAACGATTTCGCTAAGCGGTATTTACGGCCTGAGTCAGTCCCCGCTTTGAATTTCCTTAAGTCTCGCAACACAAGTCCATCTACTATCACAAGTAAGGTCGTGAGCACCACAATAGGCATAAATAGGATCACCACTGAGAGCTTAACGATATAAGTCAGAATGATGAATATCGCTGCCGCTAGATAAACCCTTATAAAGTCGCCAAAGCTATTAATGACAGATACAACACCATTGCTTACATCGTTCTCTTGCAGCGCTAAAGCGAGACTCTGCAGGTTAATGTGCTTGTTAAACCATTCAAGTACCATGTACCCATATTGGTTATCTACGTTTGTGCTAAACCAAGACACACTGTAGATGAAGCCATTAAGCGCGTGAGTTTCTGCTTCATCTCGCCAAAACAGAGTGATTCCCGCCCACTCAATAATGACCGCGATGATTATGCCAAAGATTGTCACCATGATTACTTGAGTAATAAAGACAAAAGGGTTTAGGAGTGACTGTGATCGTCTAGGTTTGTCTTTGTTCTTTACGCGTTCGTCGTCATCATCTATCACTATGCAGCCTCCTTTTCCCACCAGCTTTCACTGGTTTTGTATTTCTTTCGCATATCCTCAGCCATGCTAAGTAAACTACTTGAAAGTGATACCTCTTCTGGATCGTGAATGTATGGGATACGGATTTTCTTAAGCTTGCCTCCATCCACTAACGCAAATGCGTGACCTTTTGGCAGGTTAATGACCATATCAGGAGTAATCATCGGTGTAGTGATACTCTCCACTTGGTCAGAAGCCATCGCTCTAAATTCATCAATACTGTCTGAAGTCGGCATATCGGATGAATTACCAGATGGTGTTGTCCTGTATACGGTAGTCTCGGGTAACTGGCTCGTTAGTAGTTCAGCAGTTTGAACGCTTTTAACCCTAAACATAATGATGTTGTTGAAGTTGCCAATTAAGACTTGGGCTTTAGCGGCACTACCGATACCAGATTCAATGTCGGCCTCTGTCTGCGTGTAACAAGTCATTCTTACACCAGCGCCACCAGCTTTGTTTAATAGCGGCTGAAATTCATCTCCAACTAAATCTGAGAACTCGTCAGCATGACCGTAAATAGTAGGCATTTTTAAATGGGTTGAGTCAGACAAACCAGCCTCGATGCCATGTTTGTAAACATAACCAGCAGCAGAGACAAAATCACTAAAGCTTGAGTTACCAAAGACTTTAGCTACTTCATTGTTGGATAGCGCATCAAGCCCTACATACACAACGGCATTTTTTCTAAATACCTTTTCCCAACTGAGGATCGGTCTGTTGTCTTCAGTGTCTGTATAGTCAGGAGATAAAATCTCTTGTAGGCGACCTGAGGTTAGTTTCTCTAACAATGGCAGAGCACTGGCTGTTAGCTTGTCGTAGTGACTACGGCTATATCGTATGGCTGAGACTAAACCATCAAGCGTTTGGTCGAATATTTGGTTCTTCTCGATATAGAGGTATAACGCTGCAGTATGCTTAGAACGACCCTCTAATTTTCTTTCAATGTTCTTGGTGTTAGTCTCGATTCGATACACTTCTTCTTGCCAGCCAATGTACTCAGCTTTTGAGCTTAAGTAGTATTCACAGTATCGATTGAAAAGTGGATCAAGGTTACTGATTGCCTCACAGATTTTTTCGTAATTTGGCCTTTCGCCTAAATTGACCATTGCTTGAGATGCAATGTTTACAAATCGCCAAGTAAATTCTTTAAACGCTGCAGAGTTGCCCTCGCCCGGTGTTCCCGATGCTACGCGAGTCGCAATCTCAGATACACGCTGGAAACTGCCAAGGCTGTTATAGCGTACTGATAAGTCGGGATAGCCAAGGTGCAACATATAGAATGTTCTTCCATGACGTTTTGCCTCAGTAGCCGTTCTCAGCATAAGCTCCGCATCGCCTTTTGGATCCCATACAATTACAGGCCCATCGCCACGCGCTATATCTTGCGATATTAAATAGCGTGCAAATACGGTTTTACCTACTCGCGTAGTTCCTGGCACTAGTGTATGTCCATTGGTTTCATCAAGACTCATTGAAATATCGCACTCGTCCATTTCGACACCATGAATATGAGGTTGTCCCATTAAAGCTGATGGCGGTCTAACCGGATTGAGACTCGAATCAATGCGAGTCAAAGCGATAATCTGTTGAGCCCAGCTAGTAGTCTCATACTTTTCTTCAAAGCGTCTAACCCATTTTTTAAACTTATTGGGTGTGATGTATTTTCTACCCTCGACCGTCATTAAATCCGCAATTCGTTGAGTATGCTTAGGTGTCCAGTCAAAGCCTCTACCTAATAGGCGTCTTTTAGGGCTACATGGAACGTCCTTACTAGCCATTTGATAAACCGGTGCATGGTTCAAGTGCTTATGGTAATCGAGTAACTTCTTTGCTTGGATAGCGCGATATATCCCACCTAAACAAAAGGCACCAGCAAAGGGTAACGAAACTGACTGAGGTAACAGCGGGTAGTTGAACATGATAATGGCGGCGCCAACACAAGCTGCCGTTGTGGTTAATTCTACTGGAGGTCTAAGAAGAGCCTCATTTGGTCCTTGTGACATAAACTTAAACTCCTTTTATTGAATAATACCTTTGGGCGTAATTAATACCGGATAAACATTTATCGAAAACTCAGTAGTTATGAAGTCGGCATTTGTTGGGTAAATGGTTAGATCGGGATACTGCTTTCGGATAGCTATGTATCTCTCTAAGCTATCCACTTTGGTGATCAGTCCAACAGCTCCCATTTTCTTAAAAAAGTCTTTGTTCAGGTTTAGCCATTGCAAGCTGTACTTGTCATCACCAAACACGAACAAAGGGCTAACTTCTGGTCTATCGTGCTTGATGTGTGACTTGCTCCATCTCTGAGCCGAAAGGTGTCTTGGAGTGATAGGGAATTGACCTTTGAGCATTTGCTTGGCCATAGTCTTATCGACGTTGATTATGCTCTGCGTTAATTCTTCCGTTTTAATTGGATCTATTTCACTACTGTTGATTGAACGCCTAATTGAAGAAAGATCTGCATGATGCTTTAAAGGAACGGTTCTACCAGTATCGTAAATGACCACCAGCTCGGCATTTGCGCTAGTGGCCATTAAGACTAAGGGGATTATTAGTAGTCGCAACATAATGGGTTCACCTCCGAGCAACAAATTTGCTTCACTGCTTGGCGGTAATTCGATGCGCGAGTTTTATTGCTTGGGGAATGATATTTACCTACAGCTTTCCAAACATCACCCTCGTTTTTATCAATTAACTCTCTTAGGTATGTTGCACCAGCTGTTGCACTGGTAACTGGATTAGTTGCTTCCCAAAGGGAGGTATAACGATGGTTATGCCAACGCCAGTTCGTTTGAACCAACCCCATATCAAAATTACGATCACCATCTTTGACTAACTCTTTTAAATAGTTGTACATCGAGTCTCTATCTTTGAAGTACAAAGCTGTACCTCGATGATTGACAGCCCAAGGCCAAGGAATAGCTCTATTTTTGTTAGTAGCTACACGTGACTCTCTAATTGCTATCGAATAAAACACATCAGATGGCACACCAACATCATTAGCAATGCTTACGAAACCACTTGGAATTTTTGATAGGTTAGCGTTTGCAAAAAAGCTGGTGGACGCAAACAAAATAGTAATCAAAGTGACTTTATTCATAGCTCAATCCCTCCTGTCCTGAGCGTGTCTGTATGATCCCAATAGGTAATTGCTTATTTGGTACTCTTAGCTGGTTGTAGTTACCCATATCGTGTTGGATAGTTATTGTTCCTGATATTACTCGCCCCTCAGGAATGCTTAGGTCATTAGCCAATTGTTGAATAACTGAATCACTCTCAGCATTAAGAAAATAAATATCTAACTGATTGGTGCTGCCGCTTGAATTGATAGTGCGCTTTGCATAAGTTTTGCAACTCACATTGCAGTTAGCCGCATCAACAAATAAAACTGTCCTACTCGATTGGAAGCTGGCTAACATTGTCTGAAAACCTTTTTGATCACCGTTCATGATTTCTCGATAGCTTTTCCCTGCAAACGAGTTGGGGAACATCTTAGTGACTAACTCATTCTTAAAATCATCAAATGCTATTTCTTTTATTTCACGCTCTTTCTCAAGTTCTATCCACTTAGTTGCGTACTTTAGTTGCTCATTGACGTTTCTAGCTTCAATGCCAAGTAGGGTAATAGGATCGATGTTAGGCGACCAAAACTTGCGAGGCGTATACTCGACAAGATATTTATATCGCTTCATTTCTTTAACTGAGAGTTTGTAACTCTTGGCGATTGCGATGTCTTCTTGTGTAAGTTGTATAGTCGTTTCAGTTATTGCTTGAGCTTGGTTTTGCCCAAGTTCATAACTATCAACTTGAACATTGGCTTGATTGGTTTTTGAATGACTAACGGTTGGCATAAACGATACCAAGATTGTAACCATCACTAATGAGTTTTTAATAAGCATATAGAACCTCTTGGCGTGTAGATTTTTATTGCTCGGCCATCTCTAGTTCCATAACTAAGGTTGGCTTGAATGCTCCCCATTTGGCGTAGCTGTGCTATTGAACAATATGGAGTGCTGGTGGCCGCAACTTCTTCAAATTGGAATGACGAACAGCCAGTAAGTGAAAGGGTTATTGCTAAGGTGGCTGGGAGAATAAGTGATTGCATATTGCTACCCCTCAACCAATTTCAGGTAGACCAACTTATCTTTGTTAGTTAACTCTACTAATGACTTATTTCGTTCAATATTTGTTATGCGCCACTTGCCAATTTTCTCGCCGATCATTCTTTTTAATAGCTCACCTTTGTTATCGGTAAATACAGCGACTCTGTATTTTGCATAAAGGTCAATTGACACTAGTTCTAGGCCGTCAATGGAGTAAACATTTTCCGATAATTCAATGGTAGGCTTCTTGGCTGGTGGTTGTGCTTCGTTAGCTGTCGTTCGTGCTGCTCGAAGTTGTCTTTGGACGCTAGACTTAAACTGTTTGAAATCGGATTGCAGCTCATTAACTAATGCAGATTGATTGATGTACTCGCCACTTGAGTTAATCTGTTTAGAATCCAGCTCAGCTTGTTTGTTATTGATTTTAGCCAGCTCAGCACTGTGAACTCTAGATTGATTTTGAAAGTCGTTGAGTCGATTACTTAGTGCATTTAAACCTAGCTTGTTTTCTTCTGACAACGTGGAGTTTTCATTGACAGTATTCAGCATTTCTAGGTTGCTTTGTAATCTCTCCTTACTACCATTAGCTATACTCTTTTGCAGCGATGTTAGTTCTAAGTAGAGATAACCTAAACCAGTCAAATTGCCACCTATCAAAGCAGTGATTGCAGTGGCCAAAAATATTTTTTTCACTGGTAGGTTTAAAGACCTACGAGTCTTTGGTGTATTTGTCTTAGTTGTATCTTCTTTAGAAGCCCTCTCTGTATCAGTCTGAGGTTTAGCTGTAACAAAGTCCTCTCCTTTGTCTAACGCATCCAGAGCTGCAGAATTGAATATATCGTCTGAAGATTGTTGCTGGTGGTCTTCTTTTTCTGTGCTCATTTAGATACTCCCATTTGGACATTGGTTTCTGCGGTGGAATATTCGATAGATGGAATAAATGAAACTTCGCGTTTAATTGGATCCACTAACATCAAAAATGCACTTCCGGCTAAAATTTGCAGAACACTTTCCAATGTTTGCTGATTAAACTCTCTATGAGTTTTTGGTAACTCAAGGTCGTACATAATTCGAGTAATTGAACTTGTTTTGGTAGGACTAAGCAGTGTGTAACCAGATTCGTTCAGTGCGTAGTTCAAGGCCTGGCTTATGCGAATAATCTGTGCAGGGTACTTGATTGATATAACGGTCTTTAGAGGATTCGCTTGCTCAACATTTTTATCAACGTAGGTGTTTGTGTAACGCGATAACTTTTTTATCTCTCGCGGTTCCACTGATACGTCTTGTGCGCAGACTGTCGATGAACACAGCAAAGCAGTAAGCGCAATCGGAATTTGTTTTCTGGTAATTTTCATCGCATTAGCCCCTATGAATATTTAGGCCAATTATTCCATAGCGACTTTTAAGGAGAGGGTTTATTAGGGCGTAGGCAAAACCAATAAAAAAGGCTTACCGAAGTAAGCCTTTTTTAAATCAAATTGAATAGCGTATAGAGTTGGGTAAGTCTGCACCTTTAAATACCCTTAAGTGCCTAATGGCTCGCTAGCGCGAACAAAAACCGATTATCATTACTGGGTAATCGAACAGTTTATTGATGCCTTACGGCAATAACAGAATAGGATAATTCACCCGTCAATGTCCAACTAAATGTTTAAGCCAAACTTCACCAAAACACCAACCCCCTAACCGCCTCAGAAAACCGCCTCATTATTATCTTTAAAGGTTAAATAAAGGGATTGTTCGCCCGCGAACAATTAGGGCTGGTTCGCCAGATAGTCGCCACTTTGTTCTCCATGTGTACGCGGCATTTCTTGTTGATTAAAATCATTAATCGTTGGTGCGCAGCTCGCTCTTTCTGAGCCGCTTAAAATACCTTCACTGAGATTAATCCAACCAAGTGTAGCTTGCGCTTCTCTAAATTGTTGCGTTTGGTTGATCACATCTTGTCTTGTGACTGACTTTGAGTAGTCAAAACGTTCGATGGCATTAACTATTGAACGGTAGGATTTCGAAGCTTTTTCAATGAGGTTTGAACAATCTTTTGAGCTCAATTCACCAATATGTTTTGCAGAAATATGAATCCTAGCAAAGCTATCTATTGCCATAATAAGCATCACCAACTTGTATGCTAGAGGGCACTTAAAGGTTAGGTTAAATTCGATAGGCTTGATTGATGTACTCTTAGCAAATGAGAAACCGTCAGGGAGTTTTCCATCGATATGAGATTTCATCTTATCTGCTTGGTTCTGAATTTTTAGTGCATATTCTTGAGAGTGTTTTTCAATTAACTTGAACAATTCATCGGCATAAGGGTTATCCATTCTTATTAAGTTTTCTAAGTTGGATAGTTTGGTTGAACTGTATGGTAGGCCGTAAAAACCTCTTGTATTTGTAGCCTTGTTTGGACGCTTACCACGCCACAATTTTAAAGCATGGTAAGTGTGAAGTGTGCAATGCGAAGTCGTTTCTAATTTGCCTACTTTGTCTTCAGTAGCATTGTCGCTAAGGTCGTTGTAGTTAATCTTTTGAGGCTGTTCTAAGTTAAGTTGGTTGTTCATATCTAGCCCTTAAATTTGTATGTCCAGAGCTTTATACATTTCCAGTATAATCTCATGTTCACTTGAAGAAGGGAGCTGGCAGTTTAAGTTTTTAGCAACAAATTGCTTTAATGTTTCTACAGTCACACTCGCTTTTTTGCACACGTATACAATCTTTTCTCTTACATCTACAGTGCAAAAATTTTCCGCAATTTTCTCTATCGAAAGCAGAATTAGCTCAGCCTCTTCCTCTGTATAGTTTACGTTTGGCCGCCCTCTTCTATTCTCAGTGTTGTTATGCAACATCTTAAACTCGGCTTTTGAATATGGGCGCTTCATTAAAGTTTGAAGAGTTACTTTTGCTGCTCGTAATGCAACTAACTTTTCTTCAATTTTACGCTCGTTTTGCTGATACTTAATCTTGGCCAAAACAGCATCCATCGTTTGTTGATTTATATCTACCAGCATTCTATTTGTATCTGAGTTTATGAACGCCAAAGCCGCTGCAATTTGTAGGTATTCGTTTTGAAGAATAAACTTCTGTAGCTTGTCACTCATACGTGTTATACACGGACTGAACTTAGCTAGCCGCTGTAATACTATTGCCTGTCGAATAGCGTCAGGATCCGATATTTCAGGTGCTCGTCTGGACTCGCCCATTAGTTCAAAATATTCGAAAAATAACTCGCATACGTCATCGTTATATTCAAACAATTGAAGATTACGAATAGCTAGTTGATGAACTGCTTTCATTGATTGCATATCGATTGCATTAACACTGCGCATCATCTCACTGTTGTTTTCAGCTAGCTCCCAAAAGACATCAACCGCCAAACAAATTTCAAAGCCAGCTTCGTTGAAAATTTTTGGTGCTTGGATTTGGCTAGATACTCCTTTTTCCAACATTAGAATCTCTCCTTTCTTAGCATTTCAGCTTGTCGTTTTTGCTTAACGATGTTTGAAATATTTTCATAGATTTTTTGCGGTATCCGGGGATCTGCTAACAGCGTTAACAAAGATGCTCTGCATTGATTTTGGTGTAATGGATTGACCCTTTGGTCAATAAAAGCAGTAAAAATATTGCAACTAAAATCAGAGTCATTACAAACGAAATCGATGCTGTAGAAATGGCAAATTGTATCTAGTTCAGCTCTCGTTAATTCATACGGGAGCGCTAATTGGAGAACCGCGCAAAAGAGAGTCATTGATGTTTGGGTATTGTTATGAGGCGGTATTGGTAGAGCTAATTCAGTTTCACTGTGAGGAGCAATTACTATGTCCAACTCTTTAGCTAACGCTTGAATTGATTTATTAAAGGAAGCTACAAATGTTGTAAAACATAGGATTGGTTTGCTTTGAGCAATGTTTGTTTCAATGCGACGCAATGTACTGTTATGGCCAAATTCTTTTGCTTCACGAACCAGTATTCTCAGGTCAGCACGTGATAGGCCTTTTACATGTGAGTGTTGCTCTGCAAGCTGCAAAAATGGAATAAGGGAGCGATATAAGTGGATAGAACTGCGTGCGTAGCTAATCTGTGTTTGTGACTGTATTATCCGAGCAATTTCTGTATTGGTGATCTGCTCACCGTACTCGCCTATAACAGCGTCTACTTCTGCCACTCTAACAAAATGATTCTTTTTCATTGCTACTCGCCTGTTGAAACTGCGTAAAAATAACGTCAGTGATAACAAAATAACTTGAAACGAATATACATCAAGATTGTGCAAATTTGCAACTGTTTGGTAGGCCTAACGCAACATGGCCATAAACTTTAGTTTAAGTTTATGGCCGTAGTTAATAGGTATTGCATGTTGAAATAACGCTAGTGACTAAGCGGCAGAAGTTGATTTTGTTTCGTCTTGAGTTGTGTGTGTTTCATCAAAGGTATCGGTTTCAATATCTGTCTCTTCAACTTTACCTTTGGCCTTTCTATACAGTTCAATAAAGTGCTTTGCGGAGAATGGGCCTTTAGGTATTGGCTTGCCTGAAGCTGTGAAAGTAAACATTGCAACACGAACCTGCGCCAAAATGCTTTTTAAGTTTTTTACTATCTCTACATATACATCACGTTCAATGCTTTCTAGTAGATATGCGCCCTCAACTTTGAACAGCACTTCATCGATATTGATGATCAATTGCGCGAGAGGTTTAACAGTCTTTTCTGTGTAGAAAAAGTTGTAAACCTGTTTTGGTGGAATAACACTATCTGCAATATCTGTATTTTCAATTACGTATTCAATTTGCTTACTGATTTTTTGCAATTTGTGGTTTGCGTCCTCGATAACACCGTTAAACCATAATGCAATATCATCATAAATTTCATCTGTTACGAGTAAGTTTTGTAGTAAAGATATACGGCCAAGAGCACTAAAAATCCCATCGTTGCTACCTGTAAGGTAGTGGTAAATTAAAGATGATTTCAGGTTGAGTGGAATGTTAGTACCTATACTTGATGTTGGGTTTGTAACTTTATGGTTTGCCATTTTTGCTCCTATGCATTTTGCATTGCTTCATCTCCTTCAGTTAAACATGGCGATCAATTTTCTCCTTAAAAAATAGGCATCGTCATTTACCTATTACTCTCACTCTGAATTTATTCTACTGATAATGTTTAGCTATCGAATAATTAGAGGAGTAGTCCATGAACTTCGACAGTGCTGACTTAGATATGAATATTGAGCAATTAGAGCTCGGTAAATACCAAAAACAAATAAAAGATCTTGAGCAAACATACCGAGGAATTGATGAGCATGGATTAGTTGCTACTGAATACTTGCCATGCAATCAATTATTCAGAATATATTTGTTCTCGATTGCATCAGGCGCCAATCCACTCTGTTGTATTGCCGACTGTTTTAAAAAACTTGAGATTCATAGCTTAACATTTGGGTTTGGTAATGTTCGTTGGCAACCAGCGGAGCAGAGTTTTGAAGATTTTATAGTTCTGGCTAATGGACGCACAATTTTAGCTTTTGAAGATAATGAGGCTTCAAGCAAATTTATTGAAATCTGGTTGAGGTCACTTTCTTATGTCTCACGTTAACTCTAACGCAACTGTATTTCTTCCTGTCCAAAGCACTGAGTTCCTATTAGCGCCTTATCGAAGTCAAATAGAGCGTCTTTACCATTTATGCTCTTTGGATAGAAATAGGTTTGAAACCTTGTACATTAAACCAATTGAAATAGTTGCAAGTCTTTGTCAGGCATTTCCCGCTAGTGAAAATCATCATCACTCAGAAGATGGTGGCTTATTTAAACATTCACTTGATGCTGTAGAAAAATCTATGAAATTAAGAGAAGGTGTCACTTGCTTAGCGTATGGTGAAGAAAGATCCCAAGAAGTAATAGAGATTTTTACCTATGCCGTTTCTATGTCGGCTTTATTGCACGATCTAGGCAAGCTTGCATGTGATATAGAAATTGTTGAGCGGGATCGCGCTGGTAAGGTGACTAGCTTTGAGCCTTTACTAAGTTCAACATTAACTGTTGGTAATGAATACGCTTTTAGATACGCCCTCCATCGTCGTCACAATGTCCACGTTTCATATAATGTGGCCTTTTTTACAAAAGTTGTACCTATAACCGGTGTTAGATGGCTGAACAATTACCGAGTAATCAAAGATAATTTATTCCAAGCGTTATCCGGTCGTTTTGAGCAGGCTGGTGAAGTTGGTCAGGTTCTTATGGCTGCAGATAGATTTAGTGTCGCTTCAAATGTTGAAACTAACCAAGCTTCAAATTCCGCAGTTAGTTCTAAAAGTAACAAGCCAACTAAATGCCAAAGTTTTATCTCAAAATTTCGAACTCTTATGGATAAGGAAACTTTTAAAATAAATTGCCCTGGTGCGAATGTTTGGGTTTCAGACTCGCGAATTTATGCTGTTTCTGGTCCTGTAGTCAGTACCGTTAGAGAGCATTTAAAATTTGATGGCATAAAACTCCCTACTCAACTACCGCAAATGTACTCGATGTTACTTGCTGAAAACCATATTATTCCGAATGAAGATAAAGCTATTCACAACATTGTTGTTACTGACGAAGCTGGTGGCAATACTTGGACGCAAAAATTGACCATGTTGGTCTTTGATCGAAGTGTTGTTGACCCTACTAGAAAGCTTGAGGTGTTTGCCGGTTCATTAGTTGTAGCAGATACAGGTGAAGTTGTAGATCAGATAAAAACAATTGAACGACCAGAACAAGCAATTAATGTAAATCAAAAAAATGATGACATTAACCGTAATAATGATGACCACCATACTAACCAGACCACATCAGAAGAAGCGAACAAAGTTGAACCATCTTATGAGGATTTCCAAAAATGGTTAATAGCTGGTTTTAAGGATAAGAAGTTTGAATTTAACCGGCCCGGTGCAGTGTTTCATATTGACTGTGCTAATAGATTAGTTTGTATTACTCCAAGGGTTTTTCAAGAGTTTATGGGCAGCAAAGAATTTGGCAAAATTCAATCTGTAGTTATGAAAGCTAAAGTACTTCACCGTAACGGTTCTGGTGAAAGTTTAATAAAAGTGAAGTTCAGTGGTGATAGAGCTAGTAGCGCTGCAGTAACTTGCATTATCTTCAGCGCTATAGAAACTAAGATGATATTTAACGAAGTGGTGCCCTCAACGAATCACTCGCTGAGAATTGTAGATCTTTTGAGGTCTCCGAAATCTTAGTATCATCATCTAAAAAGAAGAATTGCCAAAAGCTATATGTAGCTGGCAAGTTGTATACTTTCTTTATTTCAGACCATTGTTTTCTGTAATAAACGCTAGGGTTTGAGGGAAGAGATTTCGGTCTTTTCCCCCTGCTGCAAAGTGTTACCCAATCTCTTGAGGTAAAAAGTCCACCAATTCCTCGTGCAATTTTTGCTGCTTCAATTAGGTCTGTGCAAAAGTCATTAGTTTTTTTCAATCCAAAAAAGTTTTTGTTATTTGAAAAGCCAGGGATCTTTGACGGATGCAATGGAGCATCGAACAAGCCTTTAATAACTGCGGCTCGCCATTCTGTTGGCGATTTCAAATTATGGACTTTAACTAGCTCTTTGGCTTCAGATATTGAAATACCATCATAGATATTTCCTGCAATCCCTGCTGCTAAATCAAAAGATGT
>NZ_BPET01000081.1 GCF_019654915.1 Shewanella sp. MBTL60-007
ATAGTAATGTAGCTTTATTATATTTTGATGAAGTTTTGAATTAGTCGTTTGATTACCGTTAATTACAGAGCGCTATGGCCTACATTAATTTATAATGACAACAGGTACAAACACGATAATTTTTAGTAATTTTATCACGAAAGCATATCAGATTATGACGTAACATAGCTAATAGGCTAACTTAAAGTTTATTATAAAATTTAGATGCAATTAGTGATTTGTGTTGTTATATTACAACAAACGTGTGAATACTCATCAAAAATGATGGGGCACAGTGTCAAAAGGAGATTTTGAAGCGATGGGCATTACGACACCTAAAGCCAAAGCTTGTGATTTTGTTCTATTTGGTACCAAGGGAGATCTTGCCAAGCGTAAGTTACTTCCTTCTTTATATCAGCTCGATAAAGCTAATTTGCTCAATGTCGATACAAAAATTCTAGGCGTTGCAAAAGATGAGTTTAGTCAAGAAGAATACCGTGAGCTGGTAGTAAACGCTTTAACGACTTTTGTTAAAGACAAGCTTTGTGAAGAGACGGTGAATCGTTTCTTAGACAGATGTCATTATGTAGGTACTAACTTTACCGAGTCTGAAGGCTATCAAGCTTTCCATGACATTCTCGAGCCAGAAAAACGCGTTATGGTAAGTTATTTCGCCACGCCGCCCGCTATTTTCGGTGATATTTGTCGTTGTCTTCACGAACAAAACCTCATTTTCCCAGACTCTCGTGTCGTTCTAGAAAAACCAATCGGTTCCGATCTCGCAAGCTCTCGCATCATTAACGATCAAGTTTCAGCCTATTTCGAAGAAAGCCAAGTTTATCGTATCGACCATTACTTAGGTAAAGAGACGGTACAGAATCTTCTTGCGCTGCGCTTCGCCAACTCTCTTTTTGCCTCTAAGTGGGATAACCGTACTATCGATCACGTACAGCTAACGGTTGCTGAAGAGGTGGGCATCGAAGGCCGTTGGGGTTATTTCGACAAGGCTGGTCAGATGCGCGACATGATCCAAAACCATCTACTACAGGTATTGACCTTAGTTGCTATGGATCCGCCAGTGAACTTAGATGCTGACAATATCCGCGACGAAAAAGTGAAAGTGCTTAAGTCTCTGCGTCCAATTAACGCAGACAATATCTATGAAAACACGGTTCGCGGTCAGTACAGCTCTGGCTTCCTTAAAGGTGCACCAGTACCAGGTTACCTTGAGGAAGAGGGGGCTAATGTTCAGTCAAACGCTGAAACCTTTGTTGCCTTGCGTGTCGACATCGACAATTGGCGCTGGGCGGGCGTACCTTTCTACCTTCGTAGCGGTAAGCGTATGCCATTCAAGAGCTCTGAAATTGTGGTGTACTTCAAGAATCCACCGCACAATTTGTATAGCTCTAACTACCGTAACCTGCCACCAAACAAACTGACGATTAGATTACAGCCACATGAAGGGGTTGAAATCCAGATGTTGAACAAGGTACCAGGTCTTGGTGAAAAGCAACGCCTACAAACGACTAAACTGGATTTAAGTTTCTCTGAGACCTTCAAGAGCGAGCGCATTGCCGACGCCTACGAACGTTTGTTGCTAGAAGCCATGCTAGGTAATCAAGCACTGTTTGTTCGTCGTGATGAAGTCGAGCAGGCATGGAGCTGGGTCGATGGTATTATTCAGGCTTGGGAAGAAACCGACGAGAAGCCAAAACCTTATCCTGCTGGTACTTGGGGTCCTGTAGCTTCTGTCGCGCTTATCACTAAAGACGGTCGTTCTTGGGACGAATAAGGGGATCCAATGATTAAAGAAACTGTTTTTAAATCATTTGATAATAAAGAGGCACTAGAGGCTCAACTTGCCGAGCGTATCGCTAATCAACTGCAAGAAGCAGTGGATTCTCGTGGTAAAGCGAGTCTAATCGTATCTGGTGGCTCGACTCCGCTAAAGCTATTTGAATTGCTAAGTAAGAAGGCGATCGATTGGAGTGATGTGTTTATCACCCTGGCCGATGAGCGCTGGGTCAGTCCAGAGCACGGCGATTCAAATGAGCGCTTGGTGAGAAATCACTTACTTAAAAACCGAGCTGCTAGTGCTAAGTTTCGCGGCCTAAAGAACATGTACTCTTCGCCAGAAGAGGGTTGTGATATGACCATAGAGCAGCTTGGCAGCTTTCCAAAGCCATTTGATGTTGTTGTATTAGGTATGGGTAACGATGGTCATACTTGCTCTTGGTTCCCATGTGCAGCACAAGCTGAGCTAGATAACGCATTAACAACGAGTGACCTGTGTGTTGCAGTCAAACCTGGCAACGCACCGCATTCAAGGATCTCTTTGTCAAAATCTGCGATCTTAGCCAGCCGTCAAATCTATCTACATATCGTTGGTGAGCAAAAACTTGATGTTTACCGACAAGCACTAGCAAGCGATGACAGCTATGAAATGCCGATCCGAGCCGTTCTCGGACAGCATAAAACACCTGTTGATGTTTACTGGAGCGCTTAAGGAGTAATTATGCACAGCGTTGTACAATCTGTTACTGACAGAATTATTGAACGAAGCAAAGATTCTCGCGCTAAATATTTAGCGGCGCTCGATGATGCTAAAAATCAAGGGGTTCACCGCAGCGCGCTAAGTTGCGGAAACTTGGCCCACGGTTTTGCCGCTTGTAACCCAAGCGATAAGGCTTCTATCAAGCAATTGAATAAAGCCAACATAGGAATTGTCACCTCATTTAATGACATGTTATCGGCTCACCAGCCATATGGTGAATACCCTGACATGTTGAAGCAAGCCTGTAATGAAGTCGGCAGTGTGGCTCAAGTTGCTGGTGGTGTACCAGCAATGTGTGATGGCGTGACTCAAGGTCAACCAGGCATGGAGCTGAGCCTTTTAAGCCGTGAAGTGATCGCAATGGGTACAGCCGTTGGACTATCGCACAATATGTTCGACGGTGCGTTATTGCTCGGTATTTGCGATAAAATTGTACCTGGTCTATTGATTGGTGCACTCAGCTTTGGTCATCTGCCGATGTTGTTTGTGCCCGCAGGCCCTATGAAGTCGGGCATTCCAAATAAAGAGAAGGCGCGCATTCGTCAGAAATATGCTCAGGGTGAAGTCGATAGAGCTGCATTGTTAGATGCGGAGTCTAAGTCTTACCACAGCGCGGGTACTTGTACCTTCTACGGAACCGCCAACAGTAACCAGTTGATGCTTGAAGTAATGGGGCTTCAGCTACCAGGCTCCTCTTTCGTTAATCCTGACGATCCACTGCGTGATGTGTTAAGTAAGACTGCTGCTAAGCAAGTTTGTCGTTTAACCGAAACCGGCACGCAATATACGCCTATCGGTAAAGTGGTATCAGAGAAGTCTGTAGTCAATGGCATCGTTGCACTATTGGCAACAGGTGGCTCGACTAACTTGACTATGCACATTGTTGCTGCCGCCCGTGCTGCCGGCATTATTGTTAACTGGGATGATTTTTCAGAGCTTTCTGACGCCGTGCCGCTTCTTGCACGTGTTTATCCTAATGGTCATGCCGACATCAACCACTTCCACGCTGCGGGTGGTATGGCGTTCTTAATTAAAGAGCTACTTGATGGTGGCTTGCTACATGAAGATGTCGATACCGTTGCTGGTTTTGGTCTTAAGCGTTATACCCAAGAACCACAAATTCGTGATGGTGAGTTAAAGTGGGTTGAAGGACCGCAAACAAGTTTAGACACCGAAGTGTTAACTGGACTAAATGCACCGTTCCAAAATAATGGTGGCCTTAAGTTACTTAAGGGTAATCTTGGTCGAGCAGTGATTAAAGTCTCTGCGGTTCAAGAGCAGCATCGCGTTGTAGAAGCTCCAGCTGTTGTTATCGATGACCAGAACAAGCTTGAAGCATTATTCAAAGCCGGTGAGCTCGATAAAGACTGCGTTGTCGTCGTTAAAGGTCAAGGTCCTAAAGCCATTGGCATGCCTGAGCTACACAAGCTCACGCCAATTCTAGGTACGCTTCAAGACAGAGGTTTCAAGGTAGCCCTGCTAACCGACGGCCGTATGTCAGGCGCATCAGGTAAAGTGCCTGCAGCTATTCATTTAACTCCAGAAGCGCTAGATGGCGGCTTGATTGCTAAGATCCATAATGGTGATTTAGTACGAGTCAATGCGACAACTGGTGAGCTATCGCTGTTAGTTGATGAATCTGAGCTTAATGCGAGAGTCGCCGATAAGGTCGATCTGCATAAAACAAGTTATGGAATGGGACGAGAGCTTTTTGGCGCGCTACGCGCTAGCTTAAGTAGTCCAGAAACTGGTGCACGAAGCACTAGTGCAATTGATGAACACTATTAGAGTTTAAGGAAGAGTAACGCAATGCTTGAGAATAACTGGTCAATACAGCCACAAGATATTTTTAAACGCAGCCCTATTGTTCCTGTCATGGTGATCAATAAGATTGAACATGCAGTGCCACTTGCTAAGGCGCTTGTTGCGGGTGGCATCTCTGTTTTGGAAGTGACACTACGTACCGACTGTGCATTGGAAGCGATCACTAAGATTGCACAAGAAGTGCCTGAAGCACTAGTGGGCGCGGGCACCATTTTAAATAAGGCACAGCTAGAGCAGGCAATTAATGCCGGTGCTCAGTTTGTTATTACTCCTGGTGCAACAACAGAGCTGTTAGAGGCTGCAATGCAAGGCACTACGCCGCTCATTCCTGGTGTGGCTAGCATTTCAGAAGTGATGAAAGGTATGGCACTGGGTTACACAAACTTTAAGTTCTTCCCAGCCGAAGCGTCGGGCGGTGTGAATGCCCTTAAAGCCTTCTCTGGTCCACTAGCCGATATTCGTTTCTGTCCAACAGGTGGCATTACTCCAAGTAGCTATAAAGATTACTTGGCACTTAAGAATGTTGACTGTATTGGTGGTAGTTGGATTGCGCCAACAGATGCGATGGAGCAGGGCGACTGGGATCGCATTACAGCCTTGTGTAAAGAGGCGATTGGTGCACTGAAGTCTTAATTTACTAAAGCAAACACTTGCATTAAAAAAGCTACCCTAAGGTAGCTTTTTTTATATCTAACTCCTAATAAGAGATTAGAGCAATTTGATTATTTCGCGGCTTCACCTGAGTAGCTAAATGGTGACTCAACTTTCCACACGCGGTAACGCACCTGCGTATTTTCTGGTAAATAGAATACTTTGGGTAAGCGGCTATCGTACTTCAGCATCAAATCATCACGGATTGGCAAGAACTTCTCCGTCTTAGCTTGATCGAAGCAGGCCATCATAGTGCTTGGACCTTCGCTAATTGAGTCTACTTGATAATAGTTATAGCCCCATCCTTTCACCGAGTGCTGCTTGAGTTCACCATTTAAACCATGCTTGTTACAGTCGACCATTTTTGTTTGTCCAATCTGGATCTCTACCCTGTAGTCAGCTTCATTTTCAAGCTTAGGCAGGGTCAATATATGCTGGACTTGACCTGTTTGTGGCACAGGAAACATCTTGGTCTCTTTTGTCGAACTGTAGTCATTAGCCGTATACATTTGCGCGCTGATCATATTTTGATTAACTCCAGATGGATGAGCTGGACTGGTTGCACTGGCATTGAATGAAAAGGCCGAAAAAATCAAAGAAGAAGCCAAAAGTGTACGAGCAAAACGCGTGTTACCAGAAGTGAATAAAGTCATAAAATCTCCAAAATAAAAAGGTATTGTCTGTGTTCAATACCTCTATAAACGGGGCGGTTTTCAAAAAGGGTTAAAAAAAATGAAAAAAATATATTAAGAGCTGAATCAGAGAAAATACCCATGAACCCAAACTTAATATACAGCCTGTCGTTACTGCCCCCACCATTACTACCCCTTATGACTGTGAGGCTCGAGTAAAGTTCGCTTTTAGTTACCTCATTATTAGTAAAGCTTTCTACGCCGCTCCCCATACATTTATAGTCAGTAGAAACTGCTCAAGATCACATAAAAGTTACCCTCTCTTGTGTTACCAGCTCTAAAAGCGCAAACTTAGTTTGGTAATCAAGTTATTTGATGTTCGAGTAAATCGTCTGTCAAACATCTGGTTTGCTAGCCATTGAACTAGCGTTGACTAGGCTTAGCAGTAATTAGAAACGATTAATAAGAGCTAAACGCTAGCCGGGGCATTTATGGCTAGACGTTATAATTAAAAAGATTCAAGGGTGTTTTTTATGATCCATGGTGAACAGGCGACAGTGAACTGCGCAGATAAACAGAAATTTTCGACCCAAAATAGTGCTGGGGAGCGTAACACCGCCTATGTATTAGTGCTGACGATAGTCACCATGCTGGCAGAGATCATTGCTGGTACAGTTTATGGCTCTATGGCCTTACTCGCCGATGGCTGGCATATGGGAACACACGCCGCTGCTTTTATGATCACATTATTCGCTTACCGTTATGCTCGTAAACATGCTAACTCGGCTGAATTTTCCTATGGAACAGGTAAGGTCAGTGTTCTTGGGGGCTATACCAGTGCCATCGCATTGGGATTAGTGGCTCTGGTTATGTTAGCAGAGTCGGGAGTTAGGATATTCAACCCCCATGAAATCCATTTTAACGAGGCAATTTTAGTGGCCATCATTGGCCTTATCGTTAATGTGGTGAGTGTTTTCTTGTTAAAAGATCACCATGGGCACGATCATAGCCATAGCCATTCTCATAGTGACAGTCATACTCACGGCCACTGTCATCATGAGCACGATGGTCATAAAGCCACTAGCCATGACGAAAAACACCACGGCCATGATCATAATCTACGAGCTGCCTATTTTCATGTCCTTGCTGATGCACTCACATCTATGTTAGCGATTGCCGCATTGTTGATGGGAAAATATTTCGGTCTTACATGGTTAGACCCTGTTATGGGTATTGTTGGGGCATTGATTATTAGTCGTTGGGCGTGGGGACTGTTAAAGCAAACGGGTCCAGTATTGCTTGATGCGAGTATTGAGCAAACTTATATGCAACAGATCAAACATGCGATAACTCAAGAAAGTGCTCAGCTTATCGATCTCCATGTTTGGAAAATCAGTGCAGATCATTATGCAGCGAGCATGGTTATTGGGGTGGAAAGTGCTAAGGATGCGGGTTATTTCAGGCAAAAGTTATCACATTTTGAGCGCTTATCTCATGTCACTATTGAAGTGAATCCTGTTGCTCAGGCACAATAAGCCAATACTGACTAGGAATGAAATAAATGAAAAACCACGATGATAGCTTAAATCATGCAATGATCGAATTTTATGAGAAGCTGTCATCATGGGAAATGGCGGTCGTCAAGGATAAAGGCTTTAGCTTGCCGCAAGTTCATACCGTTGAGATATTGGGGCTAAACGGCCCCATGCGCATGAAAGAGTTGGCACAAAAAATCGGGATTACCACTGGTACCTTAACGGTTCAAGTTGACAAGATGGTCGATGCTGGTCTGGTGATCCGTACACCCCATGCCAATGATAGACGTTCTATTTTAGTCGAGCTCACCGACAGCGGACGAAGCATGTTTGAAGAGCATGACAAACTACATATGCAGTTAACGCAAGATCTAACCGTTAAATTTACAGAGTCTGAAAGAGTTCAATTATTAGATTTCTTTGAGAGAATTAACCGCGAATTTTAGTGCTTGTTGGCAAACTTTTAGCCTCTTCTATTTATACTGATTGGTATTATCCTTCTCATGCGGCTGCTCCTCTGTGAGCGCCCTTAAGTCTTTTCAACTGAGCTAATTCAACTGAGCTAAGTCCAAAGAAAAACCGTCTGCTTTCATTGTTAGCATTGGTGTATTTCTCTTTACTGTTACAAACGATACATTATTAGCAAAAATGTTTTGTAACTTTGATTGATACACTATTAGCGTTTTTGTTGCGGTGGTAATATGTGCCTCTGTGACAGGCGTTCAATGCCTGTTGGACTTAATTTCTATAAAAAGTGAGTAAAATAGTGTTGTCGCGTCTTAAGAATTTAACCAGCATTCAATTTTCATTACTCCTATCGATTTATTATGTATGTGTATTTAATATCCCGCTTTTTCTAGTTGTGAAACAGGGGGTAGACAAGCAACCAGATGTCAACTTGGCGTTTATTGCGACCATGCCATTACTGTTAGTTTTCGCGCTGTCTTTTATCTTCAGTCTTTTTTGTATCAAGTATCTGGCAAAGCCATTTTTCATTGTGCTCACCTTGATGTCATCTAGCGTGTTTTTTGCCGCTTTGCAGTATGGTGTGGTTTTTGACTATGGCATGATAGAGAACATCTTTCAGACCAATCAATCTGAAGCAGGGACTTACTTGAACTGGGCGTCGGTGGTTAACTTTGCCCTCACTGGTGCACTGCCGGCGCTGCTGATCTATAAAGTCAATATTCAATACAAGCCCTTTACTAAAGAGCTGATGCACAAAGTACTCTTTATGTTGGCTATGTTGGGCGGCATCGTAATTATCGCCATGTTTTATTATGAGAATTATGTTTCATTTGGCCGTAATAACGACATTATCAAGCGCTATATCATTCCTACTTACTTTGTCGGCTCCACCATCAAATATATAGAAGTTAACTACCTACAAAAGCCACTTGAATATAAACAGATCGGCTTAGATGCTAAGAATACAACTGACAAAGCCAAACCCAATTTAGTGGTATTGGTGGTTGGTGAAACAGCCAGAGCGGCAAATTATGCCTATTATGGTTACGATAGATCGACCAATGCATTTACTAAAGACCAAGGGTTAGTAACATTTAAAGATACTCATTCTTGCGGCACCGCAACGGCGGTATCTTTGCCCTGTATGTTTTCTCGAATGGATAGGGATAATTACAACTCTCGAAGGGAGAAAGCTCAAGACAATGCTATCGACGTGTTAAATCATGCGGGGATCCAGCTGGAGTGGCTTGATAACGACAGTGGCTGTAAAGGGGTCTGTCAAAACATTGAGAACATTACGATAGATCATAATAGTGATCCAAAATTATGTAATGGTGAGTATTGCTACGATCAGGTATTGCTAAATGAGTTAGACAAGCGACTAAAGTCAATTAAGCGCCAAGATACCTTGTTAGTGTTGCATATTATCGGTTCCCATGGGCCTACCTATTATCTGCGCTATCCTGAGCAGTACCGGCATTTTGTACCAGATTGCCAACGAAGTGATATTCAAAACTGTAGCCATGAAGAGTTGGTTAATACCTACGACAATACGATTTTATATACCGATTACATTTTATCTCAGGTCGTGAAGAAACTAGAAGCCGAGCATGGCCAATTTGATACGGCAATGCTTTACCTATCTGATCATGGAGAGTCACTGGGTGAAAGTGGCATGTACCTTCATGGTACGCCGTACTCATTTGCGCCGGATGAACAAACCAAGGTGCCTTTTTTAGCTTGGTTCTCAGCGGGTTTTGCCGAGCAGAATCGACTCAATTTAACCTGTTTGGCTGAAGAAGCGCAAAAAGGTGGATTTTCCCACGATAACTTATTTGATAGTTTGCTTGGATTGATGAACGTTAAAACTGAAATTTACCGCAAAGATTCCGATGTTTTTTCGGCTTGTCGGAAATAAATTGATTCTATTAGCAACATTTATTAACAAAAGGGGTGGCAACGCTCCCTTTTTTGTTTAAAGTATTGATAATTATGGATATCGATCGAGAGGGTATTTACTTATGGATATGGCACAACATTTGTCTGAAACCGAGCTGTCAGCAAAAATACTGCGCCACGCTGTACCTAAGATGTCAGAGTTAAATATTCCTGTCACGCCCGAGAATTATGCGGTTTGGTATGAGTACTATAAGGGAATAAACCTAGATCTTAAGCGGGCAATAGACGGCTTAATAGCCAATAATGTCAGCTTTACTCCTAGCGTAAATAAAGAGCTTTATAAAACCTATATTCAGGTTCACTCACCTGAAGTGATAGAGAAAGTCCAGGTTGAAACTCAAGTACTGATAAATGGCTTATTGGCGAAAATTGCCAGCATGAGTAGTGGTACATCGCGCTTCTCGAAATCCTTAAGTGAATTCGACTCCGCACTAAAAGACGAGCCGGAGCCTATTGTCCTGCAAAAACTTGTCGAAGGGATCACCTCAGAGCTCGATGAGATCATCAATGCGAATATTGAAATGGACAAGAGCCTTAACAGTATGAGCGAAGAGGTCGATGCGTTAAAGACGGAGATGGACGACCTTCGCTCCGTCGTGATGACAGATCAACTTACCTCACTTAACAATCGTCGCGCCTTCGACAAAGAAGTGATCAGCCACATAAATAGTTTTAGCCAATCCAACTTTGAAAGCAGTTTATTGGTCGTTGATATCGACTATTTCAAAAAGTTCAATGATGTCCACGGTCACCTAATCGGAGACAAAGTGCTGACCTACGTGGCCCAGGCGCTAAAAAATTCGGTAAAAGGCGATGATTTTGTCGCGCGTTATGGTGGTGAGGAGTTTGTTATCTTACTGCCTAATACTTCACATGAGAATGCGCAAAAGGTGGCAGAAAATCTGCGGGCTAAGATTGCCGCCCGTAACTTAACCATAGGGAAAGAGAAAAAGTTGCCCCTTGGTAATATCACCGTCTCGGTTGGCGTTGCATCGCTAAAGGTAAGCGATGACAAAGACAGCTACTTTATTCGTGCTGATGAAGCACTCTATCGGGCTAAATCATCAGGGCGTAACTGTGTGGTGGGTGAACGAATTATGGAAACACCAATTTAGAACAACTTGCCATTTTAGACAAATAAGAAAAAGCCATTAACGGATCGGGTTAATGGCTTTTTTAATGAATACCTTTTTATTGAAGGCCTATTGAAATGGGTAAGAGGTTAGTTATCGGCTTTTAAGTCCATATGCATATTGATCAAACGTTCCTCCATGTCGAAAGTTACTGTAAAGCCTAAGTGCTTGGCTAGACTCGCCATGTTACGGTTCTCGAACATGGTAAAGCCTGTAAGCACTAAGGTGTCATTACTCTTGTAGTAACGTATTAGCTTCTCGAGCAGCAACTTACCAATCCCTTGGCCTTGATAGTTACTGCGTACCGCCATAGCAAATTCAGCCTCGGTATTATCGGGATCAATTGAAGCTCGAATCGCGCCTAAAGTGGTTTCTTCACCGTCTTCACCCATGGCCGTAGCAATAAAGGCCATCTCTCTGGCATAGTCAATCTGGGTTAATACCGCCATCTCCTCATGTGTCATTTTAGAGCGCACACCAAAATAGCGCTTATACCTATCTTCATCCGATAGGGAGTTATCGAAAGCTAAATGTTTGGGCTCATCTTCAGGCAGGATAGGCCTTAGCATTACCTTGTTACCATTTTTAAGCGTGGCAAGCTGTTCTAGCTCCTTAGGGTAAGGCAAGATAGCAAGCCTTGAGGCGTTGTCGACAGGTTCATGCTGTAGTCCTATGTTCACATCAAGCAGGGTGATCTCTTCACCAGCACAGAGCACAGGGTTTAAATCGAGAGTGGCAATTTCTGGGCAATCGATAATCAGGTGGGAGATCTGTGTTAATAACACACACAGAGCATGCATATTTAGCCCCCGTGGAAGATGCCTATCTCTAAGCTTCTGGGTTTTAAGCGCTTGGATCACCATATAGCGTGCAAGTGTCATATTCAGCGGAGGAAGCGCTACCGCAGCATCTTTAGTCGGTTGCCACTCCGAGCCACCTTCACCGAGTAATATTGCTGGGCCAAATACAGGGTCGTTAGCAACGGCAATACGGATCTCCTGCGCACCGGCAGTTAGCGCCATTTTTTGCACGATTAACCCTTCAATTTTCGCATCGGGGTTCAGCGAGATCACTCGCTCAATCATGGCGTTTGCTGCCTGGCTGACCTCTATGTCTGATGTTAGGTTGAGCATAACGCCTTGAACATCGGATTTATGCAAAATATCGGGAGACTGCACTTTCAATGCCACGGGATAACCCGCCTGCTTGGCAAACTCCACCGCTTGCTCTGGCGTACTTGCAAACCAAGTGTCGATGGTCTTTAGTCCGTAAGCATTGAGGATCGTGCGTGACTCGTGGGTTTCTAATACCGACCTCCCACTTTCTATAGCTTGTTGTAGTTTCTCTCTTGCTAAGGCTGAGTTGGCAGGGATGTTAACCGGAATAGACTGCGGCACTTCTTGCAGTAGTTTTTGGTTACGACGATACTCAACCATATGCATAAATGCTCCCACGGCGCCTTCAGGGGTGCGATAGGTTGGAATGCGAGACTTAGAGAAAAGCTTTCGTGCCTCAAAGGCTGAATCTTCACCACTCCAGTTGGTCAGTACATTGATTTTATGTCGATTAGGGTGCTGATTAATCGTGTCTGCAATCGCTTGGGCTATCTCGACGCTCTCACCCAGTGCCGAAGGGGAATGTAATATTAAAATTGCGTCTAGGTCATCGCTATCCATTAAGATCTCGAGGGACTTAGCGTAACGCTTGGCATCGGAGTCACCGCCTATATCCACAGGGTTTTGCCCAGACCAGCTTTTTGGCAGTAGCGCATTGAGCCGCTGATAAATCTCACTCGATAGTGCAGGGAGCTTACCGCCGCCTAAAATCAGTTCATCAAGTGCCAGTACGGCAGGGCCACCACCGTTGCTGATGATCCCAAGGCGTTCGCCCTGCAATGGCCTTGAGTGCGCTAAGGTTTCAACAGCGGCGAATAGCTCAATCAGGTCGTTAACTCGTAGCATACCCGCGCGCCTAAAAGCTGCCTCGTACACAGCATCGCTACCAGATATACCGCCGGTATGCAGCTTAGCCGCGCTGCCACCTTCAATACTGCGGCCGGACTTAATCACTAAGATAGGTTTATTACGAGAGGCTGCACGAGCGGCTGATAAAAAGTGACGTTTTTCGTTTACCGAGTCGATATAGAGCAAGATAGCATCGGTTTTTGAGTCGCGTCCCAAATAATCAAGTAGCTCATCAAAATCGATATCGTTAGCATCGCCCAAAGAGATAAACGAGGAGAAACCTATTCCTTTGTTATTGGCCCAATCTAAAACTGTGGTACAGATTGCGGCGGACTGAGAAACAAAGGCGATTTTGCCGGGGAGGGCACTGGTATGAGCGAGACTGACGTTAAGTCCAAGGTTTGGCAAAATCATGCCCAAACTGTTTGGCCCTAAGATCCGCATGCCATACCTACCAGCAAACTGTTGCATTTGCGCTAACAGGCTCACTCCCTCTTCATTAAACTCATCGGCAAGACCTGATGCCATGACTATGGCAACTTTGCAGCCAAATTGCGCCAAGGTTTCGATAATCCCAGGCACACTGCTTGCTGCGGTGCAGATAATGGCGAGATCAGGAATGAGTGGTAGGGCTTGGATGTTGGGATAAGCTAGCACCCCCATCACCGCTTCATATTTTGGGGTCACTGGCATAATAGGCCCTGAAAAACCGCCTGATAGCAGGTTTTTCATCAGCACATTGCCTGCTCGCTTGGGTTTATTTGAGGCGCCAATAATGGCAACTGATTTAGGTTTGAAGAGAGTATGAAGAGTGCGTTGGCTCATGAACTTATCCTACAAGTCAGTATGTTATACCCAAACGACTTGAACATGCTCGTTTCAGAGGCCTTGCGCGAGTTCAATTTTAGGTGCATTAGCGAAGGAATGGTGACTCCCTTTAAGCTAATGCAACAACAAAGTGGGCTTGCGCAAAACCTTCTTCGATGAGTTTTAATGCACTTTCTGCTGTGTTATTGACCTTGCTAAGGGAACAACCATATAGCTGCAATCAATGCCTTGCTTAAAGCGCATTAAATTCCCACTGAACTCTGCATCTTCAGGTGGCTTGGGTATAGAGTGTACATGAGCAAATACTATTTACCATCGTAGAATAGTCGAAAAGCACCTTTTACAGCGCTATAACATAATTATTTAATTGCTTAAACCATAGCTATATCAATAACCATTATTGTAGGTGACTTTGCAATTGCGCTAAGTCAAAAGGCTTTTGTAGATAGGTAATATCGCAATATTGCTTTGCTTTAGGTATTTCATCTTCAGAGTTGGCTGACAAGATGAAGTAAGTGAGATTGTCATAGCCTCTTGTTCTAAGAGTTGAAATTAATGTCAAACCATCAGTTTCATCTAGCATGTAGTCCATCAGTACAATTAATGAGGAATATTCGTCATTAAGGTTTTGATAATAGTGGTTTAGAGCTGTCATTGTTTGTGCTTCATCATTTGCAGTTAAAACCATATAGCCAGCTCTTTCTAACATCGATTTGCATACTTCTAGGTTGAAGCAATTATCATCAACAAGCAGTACAAATCGTTGATATTTTTTTGGCAAATTAACCCTATACGACATTGATGAGGATGCAGTAGAAAGCTTAGTTTCAGCGATATGACTGTTAACTTCGTTTTGTGTTTGTGCGTTTTCACCATGGGTATTTGATTCTTTATAGGGAAAGCGAAAAATGACCAAGGTTCCACGTCCCTCTTGACTGCGGATCTTGATGCTCCCTCCAACACTTTCTATTACACATTTACAGGTGTATAACCCTATTCCAATGCCGGACTTAAGCGCTGTTGTTGAGAGAGTATCTACAGTGAATGGCCTACTAATCGCTTCCATAGATTGTTTAGACATACCTTTACCAAAATCTTT
This sequence comes from Shewanella sp. MBTL60-007, assembly GCF_019654915.1. Lineage (GTDB taxonomy): Bacteria > Pseudomonadota > Gammaproteobacteria > Enterobacterales > Shewanellaceae > Shewanella. The sequence continues at coordinate 14,627 of NZ_BPET01000081.1, forward strand.
TATTGCTACGCGTATAAAACCTGTAACACTGGGTTCTTGTATGGCTTGGGGTAAGATTTTTATATCAAAAATGACTTTATCACCGGAGCTGTATTTAAAGGCATTATTGATAAAATTGGTTGATAACTGAAAAAATTTAGTGCTATCTAATTGAATCGACTCGGGGATGAGCCCGGATTGTCGCATAATTAGCTGCTTTTTATGGGTATCACCAAATGTTTGATAATAGTCATTAATTTTTGCGAGAAATTTGCTTAAGTTCACTTTTTCGTAATGCAATGACAAAGTGCCGGAACTCGCTTTGCTGTACGTAAGGGTATTTTGAGCAACGTTGCTAAGCAAATTCGCTGACCAGATCATTTTATCCAAGATCTTAAGTTCGTTACTTGAGCCGTACGCGTGCTGCTTCAGCATATTTGCGTAGCCTAATACGGCATTAATTGGTGTGCGGATCTCATGATTTAGTGTTGAAAGTAAAGCGAGTTTGGAATTAGTTTCGATATTATGCTTTTCTTTGTCGATTCGGTTCTGGATTATCATGGCTAGCAAGAAAGAGAAAATAATACCGAGTAGACTAAAAGAAATTAATATTTTAACTGTAGTGAATATCTCTTTTTCTGTGGGAATGTAATCAACAGTTAAGTTATAACTGGTGTTATATTCAGGTAAGTTGATGAAAACCTCAGAGTGACGGCCAAAAATAGATTTGAACTGGCGAGTACTCATATTCTGACATTCTTGATTAATCAGGGTACTAGAACCTAAGGTGAATGTTTCACAGATCCCAACCATTTCGTTAATCCGTTCCTGAACCCGTTGATGAGAAACAGCGTATACCAAATAGGGATGTTTAGGTTCATCGATTTGAATGACAATCGTTGCAAAATCTTCCACTTGGTACGTGATGTCGCCAGATGCAGAACGACTCACTTTGCCATTCTCTATTGATTCTTTAAACGCAAAATCAGATAAGTACCTAGGCCTTAAATTGGGATCTAGGGTAAATGCAATAGCAGATTTTATTTTTAAAAGGTCTTTAGAAAAAAGGATAAACTCAGAATTGGTTACTTCTTCTGATGCATTGAAAAAAGAGCGTAATGCGTCCATCATTATGCGATGCTGTAGAAGCATTTCACTTGATGAATTAAATACGGTATTCGCCTTGTCTTCAT
>NZ_BPET01000082.1 GCF_019654915.1 Shewanella sp. MBTL60-007
CTCTAGCCGCGAAGCGTTCTAGATTCTAGGTTCTAGGAAGAGCTGAGAAAGGCCGGAAAGGCTAAGATGGTAAGAGCTGAGACGGATAAAGCCGGAAAAGCAAAGGCGAAAAAGCTGGAAAAGCAAAAAATAACTGCTTGGCTTTTCCTCGCAGGGCTTTAGCCCGTCCTAGAAGTGAGCTTGCGAGCGCCCTAGAACCTAGGGCCTTCTTTTAAAGTAGATAGGAATGAGAAGTGGCTGATAAGTACACGCCCAATAGTATAATTGACCTATTTTTAGATGACCTATGGTCAACCAAGGGGCTAAGTGATAACACCTTAAGTGCCTATCGCACTGATCTGCGTCACCTTGACCGTTATCTGCAAAAGCAAGGTGACGACCTAGTGACTTGTTCGCAGTTCGATATTCGCAACTATTTGGCCGAGCGCTTCGACAAAGGTTTCGCTAAGACCAGTAGTGCGCGCATGATGAGCAGTCTAAGACGTTTCTACGGCTATCTTATCGTCAAAAAGCAGATTGATACCGATCCAATGGCGCTAATAGAGTCGCCAAAACTCGCTCGCAAACTCCCTGACTCTCTCAGTGAAGAGGATATCGATCGCTTACTGGCAGAGCCTGAGCAAGATGACCCGATCGAGTGCCGTGACAAGGCGATGCTGGAGCTACTATACGCTACGGGGCTGCGAGTATCTGAGCTGGTGGGACTGACCATGGAGCAACTAAGTTTGCGTCAAGGCCTAGTGCGTATTACAGGTAAAGGCGGCAAGGAGCGTCTCGTGCCGCTGGGCGAGCTAGCCGTTACCGAGATTGAGTCTTACTTGAAGTTTGCTAGAGCCGAGCTGCTTAAAGGCAAGCAGAGTGATGTACTATTTCCCTCAAAACGGGCGCAGCAGATGACGCGGCAGACCTTTTGGCATCGTATTAAACTCTATGCTCTAAGAGCTGGTATTACTACGGAGCTTTCGCCTCACACCCTAAGGCATGCATTTGCGACTCACTTGCTTAATCATGGCGCTGATCTACGTGTGGTGCAATTACTGCTTGGTCATAGCGATCTTTCGACCACTCAGATCTATACTCATGTGGCGACAGCCCGATTGGCAACACTGCATAGCGAACATCATCCTAGAGGTTAGTGCAAGTAAACAAGTTCAATTGCGTTTACGCTTTGAGTGACGATTATTGACTCGAGGCTTAATGACGATCAAATTAAAATCTTGAGTGTATGCAAGCGAAACCGGAGCTACAGAATAACTTTCAGAAGTTCGGTACTTAATTGAATTATATGATGAGTTTCACGTCTGTATGATTTAGTTACAGCAAATAATTTGCTTTAACTGAGTTGAGTCTGTAACTTTTCAGCTCCAGATAAGGTCTAATCATTTATATCTGTCAGTCTGACCCTTACAAAGAGTAGGAAAACTAATGAAGTTCACTCGAACATTTTCTTTGATTGCTGCAATGCTGATTGCACCTGCAGCCCTAGCAGCATCAAACAGCACAGGCGATGATACTGCTGCGTTGAAGCAGAAGCTAAACCAAGCGTTAAACGTCGAAGTGCTTTCGATGAAGCCATCACCTATCCCAGAGCTATACGAGGCCTTCACCGATCGCGGTGTGCTTTATATCAGCAAAGATGGTTCAAAACTATTTCATGGTAATCTTTATGATCTAGATAAGGGCATGAAGAACCTTACCGAGGCTGCGATGGCGGGTCCTCGTGTTGATATGATGAAGCCGCTTGAAGATCACATGTTGGTTTATAAAGCCAAGAACGAAAAGCATGTGGTTACCATCTTTACCGATGTGAGCTGTGGTTACTGCCGCAAGCTACATAATGAAATGCAAGAGTACAACGATTTAGGTATTACTGTACGTTACCTCGCCTTCCCACGTGCGGGCGTTCCATCGGCTAATGCCGATGAGATGGAGTCTGTATGGTGTGCAAAAGATCCGCTTAAAGCCATGGGCGATGCTAAGAATGGTCGCGCAGTAAAGCGAGCATCATGTGATGCGAAGATTAAAGAGCAATATAACCTAGGCCAAACGTTCGGTATTAATGGTACACCGGCGATTATTCTAGAAGACGGTACCTTAATTCCTGGTTACCAACCACCTAAGGCACTGCTACGTACTTTAGAGTCTGTACAGTAATTCTGTCCTGAATTGAGCCTATAAAGAAAAGGTGAGCCTAGGCTCACCTTTTTTATGCCCTTTTTCCGGCAGTCTTGTTATGCTAATACTGTTTTAGTTTTGAGGGTTTAATCCAACGTGATCCATAAGATAGTTCGCCGCCCCAGAGTCGATGATAGCCACCTTCCCGATACGCTTTCTCCCATTTTAAAACAGATCTACGCTAGCCGTGGCGTGATTGCTGACGATTGTGAATTAAGCCTTGGCAAGTTACTGCGCCCCAATACCATGGCTGGCCTAGAGCAGGCGGCTAAGATCATTGCCGATGCCATCGAGGCGCAAAAAGCGATACTTATCATGGGTGACTTCGATGCAGATGGCGCAACCTCCACCAGTGTTTGCGTGTTAGCACTGCGGATGATGGGGGCGCAGAGGGTCGATTATCTTATTCCGAACCGCTTCGATTACGGTTATGGCTTAAGCCCTGAAATTGTCTCAGTTGCTGCCAGTAGACAAGCTGAGCTGCTGATCACAGTTGATAACGGCATCTCCTCCATTGAAGGTGTTGCTGCGGCAAAAGCCCACGGCATGACCGTGGTGATCACTGACCACCATCTACCGGGTCATAGCTTGCCCGATGCCGATGCCATTGTGAATCCGAATCAAGATGGCTGCGAGTTTGCCAGTAAGTCTATCGCCGGCGTGGGCGTAGCGTTTTATTTGATGTCGGCGCTTCGAGCCGAGCTTCGAGGCCGTAACTGGTATCAGCAGCAGGGGATAGCTGAGCCTAATCTTGCGCAGCTATTGGATATTGTTGCCCTAGGCACTGTGGCCGACGTGGTATCGCTCGACACCAATAATCGCATTCTAGTGGAGGCGGGTCTGCAGCGAGTCAAAGCGGGCCGCTGCCGCGTGGGGATCACCGCCTTATTAGAAGTGGCTAAGCGCACTCCGTCACGCATCGTTGCCTCAGACTTTGGCTTTGCCGTGGGACCACGACTTAACGCCGCGGGTCGTCTCGATGAGATGGCGCTCGGGGTGGAAACCTTGCTGTGTGAAGATATGATGCTGGCTCGGCGTATGGCATCAGAGCTTGATGGCCTCAATGCTGAGCGCCGTGACCTCGAAGCGGATATGCAGCAAGAGGCGCTCAAGAGCCTTGAGAGTATCGAGCTTAACGAAGCAGAATTACCTTGGGGTATTGCGATTTTCCAAGCCGATTGGCATCAAGGTGTTATTGGTATCTTAGCCTCGCGAATTAAAGATAAGTATCACCGCCCCGTTATCGCTTTTGCTGAGGCGGGAGAGGGCGAGATCAAAGGCTCGGCGCGCTCGATTAAGGGCTTGCATATGCGAGACCTACTGGAGCTGATTAACTCACGCCATCCGGGGCTGATTCTAAAGTTTGGTGGTCACGCCATGGCGGCAGGCTTATCCATTCAAGCGGGTCAGTTTGCCCTGTTTGCCGATGCGTATGACAAGGCGGTACGGGAAGTGTTAGCGCCTGAGTTGCTCACCGGTGAGCTGGTTTCAGACGGCGAGTTAGTGCCTGAGCAGTTCAAACTTGAACTTGCCGCCGAGCTGAGAAATGCCGGCCCTTGGGGACAGTCATTCCCAGAGCCGTTATTTGATGGCTACTTTAGGGTGATTCAGCAGCGCATCGTTGGCGAGAAGCACTTAAAGCTGATTTTAGAAACCGAGTGCGGCCGAGTGATGCTCGATGCCATCGCCTTTAATGTGGACTTGAAGACCTGGCCCGATGCTACGATTCAGTACGCGCAGGTGGTGTATAAACTCGATGTAAATGAGTTTAGAGGTAACCAGAGTTTGCAGCTGATGGTTGAGCAGATAGAGCCTAAGTAGGGCTATGGCGGAATGACATAAAGGAAAAGGGATGCACTGGTTGCGTCCCTTTCTGTTACTTGGAATTAGCTAGGCTTTAATGGTAAAACCGTGCTGAACTTTAATGATTCCATGGCAAAGGTTGAAGTGACATTGGTTAAGCCTGCCACTTGATTAACCAAGCGTTTATAAAAGTGATCAAATGCCGCCATATCTTCCACTTGTACTCGCATCATATAGTCATATTCCCCCGCCATACGATAAAACTCCATCACTTCTGGCATGGCGTAAACCGCTTCAATAAACTTCTCATACCAAGCATGGGAGTGATCACAGGTTTTAACTTGCACAAATGCGGTGAAATCAACGCCTATTTTACTAGGATCGAGTAGGGCGACTCGTTTGTTGATCACCCCTTCCTCTTCCAAACGCTTTAAGCGTTTCCAGCAAGGGGTGGTCGTTAAATTAACGGCTTTAGCTAATTCGTTAAGTGATAGCGTGACATCGTGCTGCAGCATAGTGAGCAACTGTCGGTCGACTTTATCTAGTTTTACTTTTTCAACCACAAGGTCCGTCCTGACTGAGATTTTCTATTGTTCATCTACTAATTATTTAACGGTTATCTAGTGATTATGCATTATTGCTTATTTAAGCATCTGCATAACTTGTGATCGCATTGTAGTAGAAAATCTTTCTCTTTTCTGTCTTATCGATAGAAGAAATGGAAAAATAATTCTTCAGGTAATCCATTACAATGAAACAAAGATTGCCATGACTCTATTCCAAATAGTGTCCATTACTAGAAGCGAGTTGAACGATGAACCAACACTTATGGCCCTTATTTCTTGAAGCAGTTAAACGCGATGTCGTTCCAGCTCTTGGCTGTACAGAGCCTATTTCCGTTGCATTAGCAGCCGCCATTGCCATTGATGAGTTAGGCATAAAAAACCAAGCAACTAACGTCACAATGGATGTTAGTGTTTCAGCTAATTTAATGAAAAATGGCATGGGAGTAGGTATTCCGGGCACTGGAATGGTCGGTTTGCCAATTGCTGCCGCAATTGGTGCGGTAGCTGGCGATCGTCATGCCGGTCTTGAAGTATTAAAAAATCTCACTGCTAGCGATGTTGAGGCCGCTAAGTTAATGCTGGATAACAAGCAAGTGACAGTCGGCGTTGCCGATGTGGCTAATGTGCTATACGCCAAAGTCACGGTTTATTATCAACAGCAATCGGCGAGCGTGACCATTGCCGATAGTCATACTAAGGTTGTTGCGATTGAAAAAAACGGCGAGCAATGTTTACTTGAACCAAAGGCAAAGGTTGTTAAAGACAAGGCCAAAGTCGACCCATTTATCGAAGCCAAACTGCAAGATATTTATGATTTTGCGATAAATGCTCCGTTAGCCGACATCAGCTTTATTCTGCAGGCAAAAACTCTCAACGACGCCTTATCGAATGAAGGCCTTACGGGTGACTACGGCTTAAAAATTGGCGCAACTTTTGTTAAAAACCAAGAAAGAGGTTTATTGTCTGGCGGCTTACTGACCGAAGTGCTAACTCGTACTGCTGGGGCGTCTGATGCGCGTATGGACGGTGCCATGATGCCTGCAATGAGCAATTCAGGCTCAGGCAACCAAGGTATTGCGGCAACCATGCCAGTGGTTGTTAGTGCCGATTTTCTTAAATCTAGCGAAGAGCAAACAATCCGCGCATTAATGCTGTCACACTTAACGGCTATCTATATTAAAAGCTATCAAAACAAGCTTTCAGCTTTATGCGGCGCGACAACGGCTGCTATGGGATCTGCTGCGGGCATCACCTACTTGCTTGATGGCGAGATTGAACAAGTTAGTGCGGCCATTTGCAGCATGATTGGCGATGTCAGTGGCGTTATTTGTGATGGTGCTAAAACCGCTTGTGCAATGAAAGTTTCTTCATCGGCAGGTGCAGCGGTAAAAGCGGCCTTAATGGCCATTGACGGCATTCGAGTGACGGGCACTGAAGGTATTGTTGCTGATGATGTTGACCAAACGATCCGTAACCTTGCGACTTTGGCAAATGGCGCAATGACGCAAACTGATGTGCAGATCTTAGAAATTATGATGCACAAATAAACAGGGTTTTGCTAAAACTCAAGCCAAATCGATTGTCATTAAGAGTCGATTTGGCTTTTTAGTTTCTGTCTCTCTGTCTTTCTGTCTCTCTTTCTCCTTTTTCTTCTGCCTCTGCAGTTTTCTCTGCCTACTAAGCCATCCAAGTTATAACACTCATCCAATAATACTAATCAGAATAAGTACTGGCTCATCGACTCGTTTTTAACAACCTTTGCCTAAATGACTTGCTACAAGAATACCTACAGGGTTGATTTTTAGGCATTTTATCTGGGCGAATGCTTGGTGATTTTGCTCACACATTGATTTGATTTAGCTGTGGCTATCACTTTAATTTGCGAAATGTGCGCCATACCTCTCCAAACTTAAATCTAATATCTTGAAATAAATCACATTTTTACGCTCCTGTGAGCGGAAGATTAATGACTAATAAGGTGAAGGGCATCAAACTATTGGGCCGTTATAAATGATTAACTCTTGATCTGGATCAGTACGGATAAACCATCTGAAAAAATCACTGAATTGAGAGTACATTTTGCTAAATCTAAGTAGATTGGTAGCAATTTAAATAAAAAAATTCTCTCCATCCTTGAGTATGCTCAGGCCAAGCAAACGCTGTAATAACCCCAATAACCATAATTATAATTTTTATCATATTAGTGGCTCTGGCCACATTTAATGGAATTGATATATGAGTGAACTAGTTCAAGGCGCACCAAGCGGTGACACCCAAGCGCAACCCCTGCACGAACGCGCCAATATGACCAAAGCCGAATGGCAACAAGCGACCAAGTTTGACAGTGTCGACATAGGTTGGATTGTGATGAGTATTGGTATGGCAATTGGTGCCGGTATTGTATTTTTACCAGTACAAGTTGGTGTGATGGGGCTCTGGGTATTCTTACTGTCATCCATCATCGGCTACCCAGCTATGTATCTATTCCAAAAGCTATTCATTAACACTTTGGCCGAATCAAAGAAGTGTACCGATTACCCAGGCGTCATTGAAAACTACCTTGGTAAAAACTGGGGCATTGCATTAGGTGTGCTTTACTTCCTGATGTTGGTCATTTGGGTACTGGTGTATTCATTAGCCGTGACCAATGACAGTGCCTCTTACCTGCATTCATTTGGTGTCACTGAGGGCAAGCTTAGCGACAATGTATTTTATGGTTTAGGCTTAATTTGCTTATTAGCTTTTATCGGTTCAAAAGGCGAAAAGCTGCTATTTAAGCTATCAGGTTTTATGGCGGTGACAGTACTGACGCTAGTCGCGGTAATGGGTGTGTTACTGATGGCGCGTTGGGATATGGCGAATATTCCAAGCATGGGGGAATTTGGTCCAATGCTGAAAAATGCCATTATTACCCTGCCATTTACCTTAACCTCGATTCTGTTTATTCAATCGTTAAGCCCAATGGTGATCTCATATCGCTCACATGAAAAGTCGATTGAGGTGGCGCGTTTTAAAGCTGAGCGAGCAATGAAAATTGCCTTCGCCATCTTATTCGTGGTGGTGTTCTTCTTCGCGGTGTCGTTCACCTTTGCCATTAGCCAAGAGCAAGCAACTGATGCGATGAATCAAAACATCTCTGCATTGGCTATTATCGCGCAGTACTTCCCTGGCAGCTGGGCGACGGTCACTGGCATTGTGATTAACATCTTTGCGGTTGTAACGTCTTTCTTCGGCGTATTCTTAGCCTTCCAAGAAGCCTGTCGTGGTATTGCAATGAACATACTGCTGCGTAGCCGTAAAGAATCACAGATCAATAAAGATCTAGTGAATAAGCTCATCACAGTTTTCATCATCCTACTGGCTTGGTCTGCCATTGCGTTAAATGCACCAATCCTGTCATTCACTTCTATCTGTAGCCCGATATTTGGTCTAGTGGGTTGTTTAATTCCAGCTTACTTGGTGTACAAGGTGCCACACTTGAACAAATATAAGGGTTGGGCAACTAACCTGATTATTGTGACGGGTATTTTGTTGTGTATCTCACCGTTGTTGGCATTTATGTAATTGGCTTATTAGGTTGCGGCTGACTTTCGCTAAACAGCGATAGGCAATCAAGCTGCGCTTGAGCATCAAAAGCGAAGCTTAGGTCGCAACCCTTAAACCCAAACCTTTATCCAAACCTAGAAGGTGAAAACGGTGTGAGATCCAAACTGGTTTGCTCTTGGTTGATTATTTCACTCACAAGCTTACCCGTTATCGGCCCAAGACTGAGGCCCATCATGGCGTGTCCTGTGGCGATGGTTAGGTTGGCTATTTTGTCGGCTCTGCCGATAATCGGTAGCCCATCTGGGCTGCAGGGGCGAAAGCCTGACCAAAACTCTTTGGGGTCGACTTGGCTAGTGTCAAAATCGGGGAGATAACGGGCGGCCGATTTGGTCAGCCCTTTGATTCGGTTATGGCTGATCCCTGAAGATTCTTGACTCGATAACACACCTAGCTCCATGGTGCCGCCAAAGCGAATGCTGTTATCTAATGGACTGACAGCAACCTTGGCTTCACTTAAGATAAACGGAGTGCGGCACTGCAGTGTGGCGCCCTCTTTGATGGGCGGTTTGTCAAAGCTGACACAGATCCCTTTACCCGATTGTACAGGCAGATTAACTCTTAATTGTTTTGCAAGCTTAGGCGACCAAGCGCCATTGGCGAGAACAAACTCTTTGGCATTAATTTCATCTGTTGCGGTTGTTGCGCCACTAATCTTGTTGTTGGCACTATCTGTGATGAATTCGGTGATTTCAGTGTGCTCCCTAAACTCCACTCCTTGAGAGCACAGGTAGTTTTTCATCGTTAGTATAAACTCATAGGGGGCGATGTGAGCATCTTCAGGATAAAAGCCAGCGCCCATAACATCGAGATTGATATTGGGCTCTAGTTGCTGCAAAGCTTCAGGGCTGAGGACTTTCGCTTTCAAGCCAAGCTTGTTGGCTTGGAGCACTGTGGTTGCCTCATCGTTGAGACCTTGCTCTGTGTTACACAGCATCAAAAGGCCATTTTGATGAAACTCAAAATCAAGCTCTGGCTCTTGGTGCAGCGTTTGGTATAGCTCAAGGGACTTAAGGTTGATATCTAAAATTGCCTGTTGATTAGCAAGGGTATGTTGTGGCGTACACTTCTTGGCGAAAGACAGTAGCCACTTTAAGAAGTCGACATTGAGACTGGGACGCACGTAGAAGGGGCTTTGTGGATTGAGCATCCATTTGAGGCCTTTCTGGATCATCCCTGGCGCTGCCAGCGGAATGAAGTGACTCGGGGTGATGTAACCCGCATTACCAAAGGAGCAAGCTTTGCCTATCTCATCTTTGTCGATAACCACCACTGACTGACCCGCCTTATGTAGATAGTAAGCAGTGCAAATACCGATAATACCGCCACCAATCACAGCTACATCCTTAACTTCCTGATCGTTAGCTGCGCCCTTTATCTGCTTATCCGTCATCTTCTTTCCTTGATGCTGATTTTAGTGGATAACCTACAGTGTCTAGCTCAATCGGATTTGTTCTAAATCAAGTGTTGTTAAAAAAGTGATGCAAGATGAATTTTTTTAATGATGGATAAATAGCTTAGGTGAAAAGCTTGGGTGTGCGTAATGAATTGGGGCTGCAACCGAAGCGTTTGCGAAACACCTTACACAGATAACTCACATCTTGAATGCCAACCTCATCTGCTAAATATTGCAAGCTATGATCGGAGTTCACCACGCGCCAATGTAGATGTTGTAGGCGCATTTCATTCCAGTATTCTCGTGCAGTTTGGCCAAAACAGTCTTTAAATTGCCTATCGAGTTGGCGGCGACTGATGGCTAACTTATCAGCAAGTTTATCGACAGTGTCTGCACTTGCTAAGCGTTGGCGCATTAGGCTGATGGCACGGCCAATATGACGCTTAGCTGAATTATTTATTTGAATATGAGTATCTAACGACTTGAGTTGATGCCTTTGCTCTCTCGCCTCATCCACTAGCATGTCAGCCAGCCCCTTGAGCGCCTTTGTGCGGCCGCAATGACGAGCGAGTAGCTCTACGGCTAGATCGATGGCGGCACAGCCTCCGGCGCAGCTGATCCGTTTCCTGTCGATGCAGAAAAGCTGTTCAGTGCGAATCTCAATGCGTGGAAAAGCGGTGCGAAACTCTGGTACGTGACGCCAGTGTACCGCTACACAGTGGTTATTGAGCAAACCTGCTGCGGCAAATAAAAAGCAGGCATTATCGATGCTAACTAAGGTGACTCCCTTAGCCGCTGCTAAATGCAATAGATCATGATATTGCTTAGGTAGTTGCTGACAGCTTCGTGCGCTGCGGCCGCCAAACACCACTAAGTAGTCATAGTCGGCTAACGCTATCTCATCTATAGTCGTTTTGATCTCCACCGAGACCCCACTACTGGATAACAGATGACCAGCTTCGAGTCCCACGACCTGCCAGGTACAATACTGCTGCTGACTGTAATCTTCTTCGTCGGCAGAAAAACGCAATTTATCCAGAAAACCGCCAAATGGTAGCAAGCTAAATTCCGGTAAGGGCAGCAGCAAAAAGCGTACATCTGGGGTGTTAACTTGGCGGCTTGCGGCAGTGTTGTCGATATTTGAATGAGACATATGGTTTCTTTGTGCAGTAATGTCTAAATATCACCTTGTTTTGTCTTGATTGTATCAGGTTCGGTAGATAGTCCTCTCCTATAATCCGCTCCGATATAAAAACTATCGCGTTATCACAGGAAAAAGTATGGCATTTGACACTTGGCTTATTTATCTCGTAGCTGTTATCGGTTTGTCGCTCGCTCCCGGCCCGAATGGGCTTCTGGCATTAACTCATGGGGTGATGTATGGGCCTAAAAAGACCTTATTTACTATTATCGGTGGCGTGTTAGGTTTTGTGGTATTGATTGCGCTGGCTATGTTTGGCATTGGCGCACTGTTGCTAGCCTCTGCCGATCTACTCTTGCTGTTTAAATGGATCGGTGGGGCTTATCTAATTTGGTTGGGTGTGCGCATCTGGCGTTCGCCAACAATCGAGCTACAGCCAATAGGAAAAACGGTGGTAATAAGTGACATGGCACTGTTTAGGCAAGGAGCATTGGCAGCGCTGACCAATCCTAAGGTGCTATTATTTTTTGGTGCCTTCCTGCCTCAGTTTATCGAGCCTGAACAGTCACTGTTTAGCCAGTTTATAGTGATGGCTGCTACTTTTGCGGTCGTTGAGTTTGCAGTCGAATATCTGATCGCGAGAGTGGCAACTGGGCTTCGTCCATGGTTAGCACGTAGCGGTAAGCGCTTCAACCAATGTTGCGGTGGCGTATTTGCGCTGATTGGCGCGAGCTTACCCCTTTATAATAATTAGGTCATCTTGATTTAGGGGCATCAGAGGAAGTTTGTTGAAGCAAAAAGCCACTCTAACGAGTGGCTTTAGTATGACTCGGCTACTCCACCAAGCAGCAAAGAGCAAAACAATTAATAAGTAATTGTTTTTACTCCATCTGGTGTACCAACTAACAACACATCTGCGCCGCGCATGGCGAACAGGCCGTTAGTAACCACACCAACGATACCGTTGATCTGCTCTTCTAACGCTTTCGGGTTCATGATCTTCATGTTGTACACGTCTAAGATGATGTTGCCGTTATCGGTCACACAACCTTCGCGGTAAACTGGGTCGCCGCCAAGCTTAACAATCTGGCGAGCCACGTATGAACGTGCCATTGGGATCACTTCGATAGGTAGTGGGAACTCACCTAAGATATCGACCTGCTTAGTGTTATCGACGATACAGACAAACTTTTCGGCAACGGCTGCAACGATCTTCTCGCGAGTTAGTGCTGCGCCGCCGCCTTTGATCATATCCATGTGACCGTTGATCTCATCGGCACCATCCACATAGACAGAAAGCTCATCGACACTGTTAAGGTCAAAAACAGGAATACCTAGAGCCTTCATTTTTTCTGTTGATGCTTCAGAGCTTGATACCGCACCTTGGATATCGAACTTCATTGTAGCGAGTGCATCGATAAAGTGATTAACCGTTGAGCCTGTACCTACGCCAACAATGCTGTTTTCTTCTACGTACTGCAGAGCAGCCCATCCGGCAGCTTTTTTCATTTCATCTTGAGTCATCATGAAATCCTTTGTTAAAGATAAAAGTTAAAGACAAGGTTAAAAATATTGCCGACAGTATACTCGTTTAACGTGGTGAGCGCGGCGGAATTTTGCTTTAAAAGTGACACGCAAGGCGTATCATGTTTACCTTGAGTCGAGTGAAGGACCATTTTCCACTGTAGCTAACTGTTTATTGTCATTAACCTATTCATTGTTACCGCTATAGTGTGAATTTGACCTGAATAAATATTAGACGGATTTTGGCGTGAACACGCGCCACTCAGTATTAAAGGAGTCGATATGGCCGGGGCAAGCTTATTAACCTTGTTAGATGATATCGCGACAATTTTAGACGACGTTGCCGCAATGAGTAAAATAGCCGCCCGCAAAACGGCTGGGGTCTTGGGCGATGATTTAGCCCTTAATGCCCAGCAGGTAACTGGCGTGAGCGCCGATAGAGAGTTACCCGTGGTATGGGCGGTGGCCGTGGGCTCGTTTAAAAACAAGTGCATGTTGGTGCCAGCGGCCATGCTGATCAGTGCCTTTATCCCATGGGCGGTGACGCCGCTGCTGATGTTTGGTGGTTTGTATCTTTGCTATGAAGGTTTCGAAAAAATTTATCATAGTTACCATGCTAAAAAGCATCATCAGATCGATGAAACTCAGGCGACTGAGGAGGAGATAGTTGATCTCAAGGAGTATGAAGCAAACAAGGTCAAGGGGGCGATCCGCACCGACTTTGTGTTATCGGCAGAGATTATCGCCATCACCTTAGGTATCGTGGCTGACAAGAGTTTGAGCACCCAGTTTTTCACCTTAAGTGTTATCGCCATCATTATGACCATAGGTGTCTATGGTTTGGTTGCAGGTATTGTGAAGCTCGATGATGCTGGACTTTATTTGAGTCAGCGAACAGGCGAGAGTCTATGGGCCCGGTTTAAGCGCCGTTTTGGTTTTATGTTGCTCAACTCGGCACCTTATTTGATGAAGACACTGTCTGTGGTCGGCACCATCGCCATGTTTATGGTAGGTGGCGGTATTTTAACTCATGGCTGGCATTGGATGGGAGAGCAGATAAGTCATGTGGCGAACTGGATTGCCGCCTTTGAGTTTGTCGGCCCTGTGGTTGCCTTTATCACCCCAAGTATTTTGAATGCGCTATTTGGTGTGGTTGCTGGCGCAGTAGCGGTATTATTGATGGAGCTTATTAGTAAGCTCAAAGGCGACAAAAGTGCAGCTTAGCTTATTTTTCAGTTAAGGAGCCGCTTATATCCATTTGTAAAAGGTAGTAATGGCTAACATGGCAAATCTTAATGCAAGTACTAATACAGATGCTAAATCAAACACTAAAACAAATAGAATCAAGTTAGCCAGCTTTAACCTGTTTAATTACATTGAGCCGCCACTGGCCTATTACGATTTTGAAAATATCTATAGCGCAGAGCAATGGCAAAAAAAGCAGGGGTGGTTAGCTGATTTTTTAGCGCAGCACCAGCCCGATATCATTGGCTTGCAAGAGGTGTTTTCTGCTCCAGCATTGGCCGAACAGATGCATGCTGCTGGCTATGAGCATGTTGCAGTGGTTGGTGAACCTACAGTCATTGACGATTATATTTGCCGCGATCCAGTTGTCGCTCTTGCCTCAAAGTTTCCTTTGACTGAAGTGGCCGCGATTGAAGCGGAGCCTGAGTACATCCATGCGCTTGGGCTAAACCCGAACTTTGCATATAGCCGTAAACCACTTCGCGTGACGGTGTTGTTGCCTCAAATTGGCCTTTGCGACATTTACGTGGTGCACTTTAAATCTAAGCGCCCGCATCTGGATGAATTACCGCAGCCTAAGTTTGTTCAGCCAAAGTTTACTCAAGCTGCAAATAGCGCGTCCGCCGCTCCGTTGGTTAATTTTGGCGAACTATTAGGCCGAAACAGTCTTGGTCTGTGGGCCTCGAGTATTCAGCGTGGCAGTGAAGCGGCGTTGTTGTTTAATACCATGCTGCAGAGGCGTATAGAGACCAATCATCCAATGGTGCTGATGGGGGACTTTAATGAAGAGCTTACAAGCTCGGTATTATCGCCGTTAACTAACCGCGAGCAACGCTTTGAAAAAGAGGGGCTTGGTCAGTTAGCGAACTTCCCGTTAACCGATGCTTATAAGCTGTTTCTGCAAGGGTTGCAGGATCTATTTTGCGTGGAGGCAGCAGATAAAAATCTTGATGACGTTGCAGTAGAGGAAGAGTTAATGCTGGCTAAAGCGCGGGCATCGCGTGCACCGACTCATTACTACGGCGCCACAGGTAATGTGCTGGATTACATATTACTTTCGGCAGATTTTGATCCTAGCTTTGATAACAGTATTGCCGAAGTTTGCGACTATCACACAGAAGACAGGCACTTAGTAAACCCAAGCTTTGAGCGTGATAGCCAAAGTAGCGACCACGCTCCAGTGATCTGCACCATCCGCAGCAGAAGTTAGATTTAAAGATTTTAAAGAAGGTTCTAGCAAAAGCAGGAGCTAGGAAAGCCCGACTGCTGCTTGCTTTTGCTAGAATCTAGAGCGCTCGTAAACTTGCTGCTTGCACCGTCTTTGCTTTTCCGGCCTTTCTCAGCTCTTCCTAGAACCTAGAATCTAGGACGCTTCGCGGATAGAA
>NZ_BPET01000083.1 GCF_019654915.1 Shewanella sp. MBTL60-007
GTAGTGAACTTGTGGTTGTTTAGGAAGTGTCTGAGCGTCAGGGTGATCTGAACGTACAAACGAATCGTACTCAGAAAGAGTACCTATATTTTCTCTACGTATTATCGCGCAAAACTCGATATAACTCGCCATGTGAATTTTTGGCATAGAGATGATGTTGTTCCGTTGCTTAGATAGCTGCATATCCGCTAAAGATAGCCCTTAACAATTTTCATTTCAAGTAAACTGAGACTCGTTCTGCTACAGAAAACGGTATTTTTAGAGATTTCTATTTTATTTTATGCATTAATCTTGCTTGTTTTAGTTATAACTTTTACTTATTTATAACTCTAGATTTATCCCACGTTTTTGCGATTACATACGCTAAATATGCTACTTAGTAAATTTTATAAAATACATTTATATTATCTTTTGGTAAATTATATTAGTTGCTGAACTGCCCTACTCCAAAAACTATGATTCGTATATAGGCAAAAGATTAATATTTTAGGGATTAGTACATTCTTTGCCTTTGCAAATATTTTTAGATTTCACCTGCAATTTCGGGCATAAGCGTAGTCTTATAAGTTTCTTTATACACACTACTAACCTATTTACATCAAAACTGCCTATCAATTCATCATGGCACATATAAATAATTCTCTGTGATTTTCAGTGAAAATCCACCTACCAAGAACAATTAAGTTGTTATTTTTGTTGGGAATTTTTAGCGTTTACTTTGTTGGGAAATTTTGCAGGATTTATACGTTTAATTTAAAAACACAAAATTGACAGTGTTTTTATGTCTTGACGATAAAAGACTGTCAATGTATTATTTGTTTCATCAATTGAATGGTAGGTATCAAAATGACTGATTTATTAGACAGTTTAGCAGTTTTAGGTTCTGAAATTAATAAAGACGAGTTTGATCGTCTTGAAGCTGTTTTAGAGCAATCTAAAACCACTGATGAAATCGATCAGTTAATTTTGAATCACAGCATTCCCCAATCTGAAGCGGCTAAGATTTGCGGTGTTTCACTAAACACCTTTAAAGACAAAGTAAAAGAGGCTTTGGCTGAAGGCGTTATTCCAGAGGTTGTATATACCTCGGGGCGTTATCTTTATACGTTAAGACACATGCACGCGCTGATGGATTGGATGAAAATTCCTAAATGGTCTGATACTCACACTGGTTGTCCGGTTGCCGACGTACAAAATCAGAAAGGTGGTACAGGTAAATCAACCACCCTCTTTAGTGTTGCAACCTCAATTGCCCTAGATTTGAAACAAAGAAAACGTGTTCTTGTTGTAGATCTCGATCCTCAAGGTTCACTTAGAAACTTTGCTGCTGCTGATCATGGTAATACAGGACAAATGCTAACGAGCGTTGATTTAATGCTTGGCGAACTTGAGCCTGAGAGCTATTACTCTTCTCTTGCTGAAATGGGCTATGAGCACTCAGATCTAGTTCAATCATCTGTCATTGGTACACACATTCCAAACCTAGACATTATTCCTTCTTTTCCATCTGACGAGCGCTTTAGTGCCGCAGCTTGGGAAGAGTATGCGAAAACAGGTGATATGAATGATTTTCTAAAACTGCTCGATACAAAGGTGCTTAGTATATTAAAGACGAGCTATGATCTTATTTTTGTCGATACCGGCCCTCATACAAATCCACTGGTTTGGAATGCAATGGAGGCGTCTGACGCTGTAATTGTTCCTGTTTCACCACGTAAACTTGATTGGAAGTCTACTTGCCAATTTATTGAAGAGTTACCAAATCATTTTTACCGACTACCATCGCAAGGTCAGAATATTCAAATGTTGAAAATCATGGTTGTTAACTATGATGATGAACAAAGTCGAGATTTAGATATGCTTAACCAAATTAAGGAAAAGTCAGGCAAGTGGCTTTTGAATTGCGTGATCAAGCGTAGTTCTGCTTTTGAAATTGCTAGCAGAAACTATCGTACTGTTTTTGATTTAAAGAAATCAGATTCAGCGAACTTACACTGTCCGCCACGACAACTATCAAAAGCCGTTGATTCATTACGTGATGCAACTAGAGAGTTACTGTTGAACTTGGCTGAAGTGGAGGGTAGATAATGACTGGTACAGCAAGTTTTTATTCTTCAAGACCTGGCGCGCCAAAAAACGCTCCACTAGGACCTATAGATAAACCAAAAATCTTTAAACTTAGCTCTGGACGTAAGGTTAAGTTTTTCGCAAAGCATATTTCACATGATGCTATTGAGAAAGAAACTCGTGTTTCAGCGCATTTGAATCCAAGGATTCAAGAGGAAATTAATCATGACGAACTGCTTAAGTTAGCTGAGAGCCTTGAAGATAACCAAATCTATCCGGCAATTGGGTATTTGGAAGCAGATAATGTCATTGAGGTTTTAGATGGTTCATTAAGACGTGCTGGCTGTTTATTAGGTGGTGTTGGTTATGATGTCCTTTACAGCAAAGAGCAACTGACCTTACAAGAAGCATTGGATTTAACTGAGCAATTTTCCCTTGTTATGAAGCATACACATAGGGAAGAGGGCGCTAAGTTCTTACGACATATTACTCATTTACAACGTAACTCAGAAACAGAGATTAAGGTCGAACAGAAAGAGCTCGCTCGTATCTTTAATAAGTCAGAGTCATATATCTCTACTTGTCTAACTGCGATTTCTATCAATGTTAACTTGATTAAGCTATTCGATCACTCAGAGGCCTTGGTTGCAAAAGATTATCGTGAGCTAAAGAAAGTTCAGGAAGTTGTTTTAACTTCTGCGAACATTTCTAAGTGCGATAAAGGTGCTACTGACAATGACCTTGAAGAGTATGAGCACAAAGTTTTAGATGCCATGAGTGAAGCTGTTAAGTCGGTTTCTGAAGAATTGAAGCTGTTCAGAGCAAATTCTGAAACTAAGGAAGTTGAAAAAGATTTTGTCTTTAAGTTACTAGCTCAGCATTTAATGGGTAAAAAGAAAGCACCTGCTAAGGCCGCGAAGTTTGAGCCAATCGTTTCAATTAATAAAAATAAGTTTGTTAGAAAGAAACAAGATAGTACCGGCAACAAGGTTACTTTCGAATTTTCTCGAATAGAGAAAGATAAGCTCAAGCAAATTGAAGATTATATTTTGAAAATTACTTCTGAGAAGTGAAAACAGTAAGTGTTTGTTTTTGAAGTATTAGGGTTTGAAAAGTAGTGGGATTTTCAGTGAAAATTACTGGATTTTTCGCTAAGTAAAGAGAGTCAGGAAGCATGTCATCGCCAAATTCCATGCTTCCTGTACCAACAACAATAATGGAGACTTATTATGTCAGCGAACTATATGTTAGCACTTGCACATTATATTGCTAGTGGAAAAAGAGTGGGTAGCTTTCCAGCTATGAAGATGCAGGATTTTCGAAAGTTTATGTCAATGCTTTCCGAGGCGATAGCCGAACGAAAATAGTTGTTATTAAGAGCCTATTACATAGGCTCTTTTCGTCAGAGTTGTTTACCGTTCTACTTAGCTAGTTTGATTTTTGGTTCAAACCTGAATTTCGTTTCCTTTTGATGCACTAGGTTCACTAGGCGTAATCATCACCAGTCATTTAGTCTCTTCACGTGTTCTCATTCTTGATAGAGAATAAGACTTAAATTTGATTGAAAAATTATTCGATATATAGATATAACTGCTCATTTAATAGCGTATATTTTTCTACCTCAGTAGGTGAGTTCGATTTCTTATACTCAACCAATTCTTTAAGAGTTATGTCTAACTTACTGAAGATCAATATAGGTGTTGTAGCGCCTAGTTCGATAGGCCTAATTTTCTTCTCTGCTACTCCATAAGCATTTTTATATGAAAGCTTCAAAAGTGGCTGCACGCGAGTAGGGCGTCTAATAAGAAGTCTTCGATTAGTATTGTTGACGGTATCGATTTGCGATTGGATTTGCTCTTGCCATTGTTTCTGATCCACATTTTTAGGCGGCCGAGATTGGATTTTGGCAAGCTTGTTGGTGATATTGTCTTTAATGACTTTTGGTGATTGCATTTTACTTGCCCAATAGAACCTTAACCGATCAGGCACTTTATAGTAGCACTGTGGCTTGCAATTTAGGTTTGCTGACTTGATGTTGTCACATGCAATCCGAATAACACGCTTAAGCTGGTGAGTCATTATTCTTGGAGCTAAGCTATGGATAATTTCCCATTGCTGTTCACTTGTGCCAGTGACTAAATCAAGTTCCTTCATAAACTCCATTTTTGCGCGATTAAGCGCATCTGTTAGCTGTTCAATTGAAGTAGGGCACTGGTCTAAGTCAAATTGCACGAATCCAGGATAGCGGTTTACTAATCGAGTACTGTACTGCTTACCATTGGAGTCATTAGCTACATGGAATGATGTCAACATGGCAATTGCTTTGTTAGCTTTAGCTGTAGGGTAAGTGCTATCCGTATGGACAGGAATAGAAATTGGTTGCGACTGTTCATCTTCAACTTCTAGTTCAGGTAAGTGATAAAGCTCAGCCGCTTTTACAGGCAAGGCTTTGAGTGCTGATTTAAGTTCAGTTGAGAGAGTGCGTATTGCCACCAGCTGCTTGTTTAATGACTCGAGTTGTTCTTTTGTGACTACAGTCCGTTTGCTATCTTTTGATTTGCCCAATTTCGCTACCTACATACTCTGATTTCCTTACTACAGAATGTAACAGTTAGGCCGCAGTATATTCAATAAATAGGGCATTGCTTTAACCTTTTAAAAGGCGGGGCGGCGCGCGCGAGCGCGTATGTCTCGTAGCGGCTTTGCCGCTAGAGACTAGTATCAACCTTCAGGAGTATGTATGCAGCGATTTTTATTTGATTGCGAAGTTAATGCCCGTTGACCCATATAATTGATCAGTTGTACTTGCCCCTCGACAATACAAATAATATTTTTCCCAGTTCTAAATTCATTATCTAGCAATACACGGCCTTGATTACCGGTATCCAAACCTGAGAGGGTGCTAGCTTCAAGAACAAGAGAAAGCTCCTCTGAATAATAAAGAACGGTTGCTGTAACTGGTCCGCAGATAACCTTTGTACTTCTAGTTGCGCCGATACCATTCAAAATAGTCGTTCTACCCATTAGCACAGCAAAAATACACCGCCCAGGTCTAAAGTCGTCAGGAATGATAATACGTCCTTTATCACTAACTTTAGGGCTTTTTATAACGGCACTTTCTAACTCGAAACTCCCATTCTCACGATAAAATAAAACAGTAATCGCGATATTCTCTAAGGTTGTCATGTTGTTCTCCTTTAATTGAGATGCTTCATAGTACATAACCAAAGTTGATTGCCTGTTGCATATTGGTCTGACAGCAGTACCTATTTAGGAATTAAGAAAACACGGAGAGTGCATAATAAAGCCATAACTTAGTGGAGGAATTATGCATACACATTTGCAGCTATTAGAGGCGGGGATTGACGGTGCTCAATTGAACGAAATTTTAGTTCAAGGGTTTCACGACGATTCTTTTAAATATAAGGTTCAACCTGTAGTAGATGTCAGTGGTGGCGTAGAGTTTTACGAAATCCTATCTAGAGTTGATATTGGAGACATCTCTTTTTGTCCGTTTGATGAAGAACTTCCACCATCGCTAACTAAGGCTTTGGATCTGTACGCAATTAAGAAAGCATACCAACTGCTTCAACATTCCCCTTCAAATAAATACTCGGTCAACATCGAACAAGAGTCACTACTTGATAGTGATTTTATGGATCGCCTGAGGGAGCTTACCGCTTTGAATGGAGATGCCTGTTTTAATTTAATCATGGAAGTAACGGAGCGCGGAGTTCCGACTGAATACGCACAACAGGTTTCAAAGTCCCTCAATGAGCTTAACAAGCTTGGATACTTGATTGCATTAGATGATGTTGGGGCAGGGCATAATCCACTAGATTTCTGCCGACAAAACCCAATTGCGTACATCAAGTTAGATGCGACATTTGTTCACGCCACAACCCCAATGCAATTCAATGCGATTCGTGCAGCTGTAGCGTTATCTAAGCCCTTAGGAGCTAAAGTTGTCGCAGAGGGAATTGATAGCGATGCGACATATAGCAAGCTCATAGAATTAGGAATTGCCTTGTTCCAAGGATATTTGCTCGGTAAACCACAAGAAATAAAGGAGCCCAAATGGAGTTAATTAACGCTGAAAGTCTAGAGTTATTAGTTAAGCGAAAAGGCGCATTTAATAAAGTATTTAAACAGCTCGGTAAAGCCGGTATCAAAAGATATATTGAGAAGTTAGAAGATTTGATGCAATCCATCGAAGATGCCGAAGAAAAGCAGAGACTAGCAGAGGAGGCTGAAACTAAAAGCATTGAAGAGATTCACTCACAAATGCTTGTGATGTGCAATGAATTGAATATCTCACCTAACAAGGTGATCAGCACATTAAATCCAAAGGCCAAAAATAGCTGATATAAAAAAACCGTTATCACAATAGAGATAACGGTTTTCTTATTACCACGTTGAATTTCGTACCCAATCAAATCCACTAGGACCCATTTCAAGTAATACGTCATTCCAATCTACGCTTTTTTCGTCCGGTAATAACGGTAAAGGAGGTATAAACCTACGAACCGATATTCCCATCTTAACTAAACGTTCAGCAAGTGCCTCAGCAGCTTCAGCGCCACCATTAGAAGCATCAAGATCTTCTATTA
Organism: Shewanella sp. MBTL60-007; assembly: GCF_019654915.1. Taxonomy (GTDB): domain Bacteria; phylum Pseudomonadota; class Gammaproteobacteria; order Enterobacterales; family Shewanellaceae; genus Shewanella. The sequence continues at coordinate 6,678 of NZ_BPET01000083.1, forward strand.
TGTTGACTCTCTTAACTCCGGTTGGTGGTGTCCATGTTCGTAGCATTCCAGCATTTGCTACTGACCATGTATCCCAACCTAAAGTTTGCCTCCAAGCCTCACAGGTTTCAGTCCCTTCTCCTACAGAAATCTCATCTCCTGAGAGCTTAGATAAATGTATTGCACCACCTGATAGTTCACGACCAGGTATGGCTTGAAAAGACCTCTTAGTGCCGTTAAATGGGATTTTAAACCCATCATCACCGATATATGTTCGATGAATATTAACCGGCTTCATCTCTTTGTTACGAATAATATGAAGTATTGCACCAAACTTACCGCGATAGACATAACGCTTTTTGCCATCTTCACCCTTATCTTCTTCACTAAAGCTGACTGCAGGGTGGAAACGCACGTCATCAGTAGTTGGAAGCTCAAGGCCACGATTTTCATAGTACAATTTTGCTTGATCAGACTCTTTCAAAGGAATAGCACCTTGCCAGTAGTAATTGAGCTTAGCTAAGAGTCGTTTCTGGTCTTCCAGATCTTCCTCAGTTAACCCAACTACTTCTTGTTCTGGTTCAGGTAATTCATCCATTTTTAGAATCGAGTCTACTCGTTGCAGCATTTCTCTAAACTTAAGACCTTTATAGCGTTCAAGAGTCTTAAAACCGTTTGAAGTAACACCACAGGTATTGCACACCATTGCGCCAGATAAGTTCACATGCTTTAAAGGCCCAAAAGCCTCGCCAGATGTTCCTTTATGTACTGGGCAGTTCATTCTTGGTATTGGCATACCTTTGCGAATAGATAAGACATCACCCCATTCGGGGCATATCTGTTTAAAAATATAGATCCAACGCCCTTTAGCAGCATTAAAGATTCTTTCTTGATCGTACATGAGACCTCCTGTACAAGTGGCTGTGTACTCGTCAACTTAAGCCTGATTGACAAACACAGGGGACAAGTCCCCTGTATTCATTACTTACTAACAAAAAACCTCTGTTTGTCGTGAAGCATCGCAATCATTATTAACTGTTGGTGCAGTCATAATTTTTACTTCGCCTCTACTTACCTCAGGTTCACCTTCTGTACTTTGAGCAGTTTCGCTTTGTACTGATAGCACCTCAGGTTCACAAACCTCAGCAACGAAGTCTTGTGATGAAACAGGAGCTTCATCGTTGCTGATAGTAAGGTTTCCATCCAATGATTCACTTACAATGCCAGTTGGGTACTTACGTAACCAAGTTGGCGTTTCTAAGTCTGAACTATTTATAAGCGTTGATTCTCTCCCGCTGTTAGCAGAGTTAATCAGTTCGCTAGTCGGAGTCATCATGGCTTTCCCAGTTGAATGAGCAGGAAAAGACAGAGGCTTCTTTGGTTTTGATTTATTAGCAGTTGCCTGCTTATTGTTAACTCGTACATCTTCATTGGCAGTGTTGACTGTGCAAACTTGCGCTAGAGAATTAATACCTCTCCAAAACGCTTTAGCCATAACTACAACAACCATAGCAATGAGAATAGCGATTACGATTACGATGATTGGTCCAAAGTTTGTGTAGAGCATACGCCCCTCCATTTTATGCAGTTAAGTGCACTGTTGAGTACTCAATAAAGAGTGTGGTTTGGTAACTAACAAGAACGTTAGTTGTGGTTTAAGTGGTATTTGGCAGTCCCTATGAACTTTGCTCTAAGCCATGAGCGGTGGAAAAACTGGTGCAGGTAAACTACATACGAAAATTGTTCGTATGGTGTTTAGATGTCGAAGTGATGGTGGTTTTACTACTTGGAGGAGTGTTCTAATGGTGTCGAGAAATTATATTTCTGCTTAGATTTAGCTTAAAAAAAGATCACATAGATGTCAAACGGAGATTTGACATCTATGTATTAATTAAGCGTGCAATTTGTATGTTGTTTGCTTAATTAATGATAAAAGTTGGAAAATACCTAAGCTCTTCAAGCCAGGCACGAAGCCAAACAGTAAATAGGAAAAAACCATGCCATAGGGCAACCCAGACCATACCTCTTGCTGTTCTGCAGTCATTAGGCCGGAACTCCAAACGAGCCATGAAGTTGTTAAGAAAATTATAAGGCCAATTACAGATAACGAGAGTAATGTATAGGTAGTTACAAGCGTGTTAAGTGCCTGTTGTTTATTTAGTCCTACTTTACCCATTGCGTCTATTATGCTCATATTTTGCTCTCCGTTAGATTCTACATGGTGTAACATTGCTCATAATCTAATTGATTGCAAACCCTTTTACCATTCTTCCCCTGAGTAAAGTGAGGCTCATTCTAGTAAAGATTTTCGGTCTAATAGGTCTATTCTCGTTCTGAAATGTAAAAGGTGGTGATATGCTGAATGCAGAGCAAAAACACGAAATACGTTTATTGATTAACATTCGAATCTCCTCCGGTTACACATCAATTCCACAGTTCTCTATTGACTCCGGTATTAGTAAAACTACCATCTACGAAATTGAGGGTTTTAATCGAGCTGTCAGTCACCAAGTAAAGGAGCGCAGGCTTCTTACGTGCAAAGCTAGATTGAAATTGAAAGAGGTACTTGTTTTATTCGTACCAAACTCTCTACATGACTTGGTTGGTAAAGAGCAACCCGCTCACTTTATCCGCAAAATCTACTAAATTTGGCATCTATCTAATTTGGGTTTAAAATAACTGTGCATTTATACAGTGACCCATAAAAATGCAACTTATTTCGATTTCTGCGAGTGCAGGCATTAGTTCTTTTGAAAGCCCATGCGCTGAATATGGCGCCTTGCCATTAAGCCTAGATGAACTTTTAGTTAACCACCCAAGCTCGACTTTATTAGCTCGTGTCAGCGGCGAATCTATGGTTGATTTTGGAATATTTGATGGTGATGTTTTAATAGTGGATCGGTCACTTACTGTGACTAATGGTGACGTGATTGTAGGGTTCTTAAACTCTAATTTTATCTGCAAGTGCATCGATACCAAAAATAGAATGTTGTTATCAAGCGATGGTTATGATCCATTACAAATCAGTGAAAATGATGAATTTAATATAGAGGGTATTGTAGTTTCATCTATACGAGCCCACAGAAGCTTGTCACTGCTGCAGCCAATAGGAGAATAATCACCTTTGCCTTAATTGATGCCAATTCTTTCTATTGCGCAGCGGAACAAGTATTTGACCCCAATATTCGAGGTAAACCACTGATAATCATCTCGAATAATGATGGTTGTGTCGTTGCGTGTAATCGCCTAGCTAAAGAGGCTGGTGTAAATAAGTTTTTGCCATACTTCCAGGTCAGAGAAATTTGTGAGCGAAATGGTGTAAATGTCCGGTCAAGCAACTACGAGCTATACCATGACCTTTCTAGCAAAATGATGTCGATAATAACTCGCTACTCTGAGACCTTTTATGTCTACTCAGTAGACGAGTGCTTTCTGAACTTTAAGCAATATGAAAAATTACTTTGCTTAGAGAGCACTGGAGCTCAAATACGAAAAGCGGTCTGGAAAGAGGCAAGGCTAGCCGTCTGTGTTGGTATGGGCAGAACGCTTACTCTATCAAAAATAGCAAACCATGTTGCTAAGCAAGACAAGGAGAGAGCTGGCGTTTGTGTATTGCGAACCGAAATAGAGGAACGAGAAGCGCTTGCCCAGTTAACAGTTGATAAGGTTTGGGGAATAGGCCGAAAGCTAAGTGAAAAACTGCGACTACTGAATGTGGTAACTGCTTTAGATCTAGCAAAGTTTCCACCGCAGCTAGCAACACAACAGTTTGGCATTGAAGTCAAGCGCACAATTAGAGAGCTGAATGGTATCGAGTGCAAGAAATGGGATGAAGTTAGGAAAGAGAAACAAAACATTTACTCAACGCGAACGCTAGGTTGTAGAGTGAACGATATTGAGGCATTAACCCAAGCTTTAGCCAAGCATGTTGCTATTGCAGCTAAGAAGATTAGAGCTCAGTCAACAAGCACCCGAGTCATGTTGATATTCGCTAGTTCCTCTCAGCATGACGAAAACCCGAGAACACTTCGAAAAGTTATTCATTTTGAGTCGCCCACCAGCTGCACCATGCAGTTAACGACGGCAATAGCCAAAGAAGTGCACAATTTATATAAGCCAGGTATTAACTATTATAAAATTGGTGTAGGTTTGCTTGAACTGACTAACGACAAACACCAACAATTCGATATGTTTGCAACTAATGATGCGGGCAACCCCGCGTTAATGAATGCACTAGATAACTCAATAGTCGGTTTGGCTCAAACACGCTATTTATAGCGGCCCAAGGTATCGATGAAAAATGGGAAATGAGGCGCGAATACTTATCTTCTCAGTACACTACTGATTGGCATCATCTGCCAGTTATTAGTTGTAATTGAACTCATATCAAACCCAGCAACTTTCTCAAAAAGTTGCTGCTAATTACTGCTAATTTTTGGACAGAAATGAGTCACCGACTTTACTAAATTAGCAACGCGCGGATAACAATACATATTGCAACTTACAACGTGATACCCAAATTCCTTGTTCATTACACTCGCCGAAAAATGAATAGTGCGGTTTAAATCGATGTAACCACCGTTTTTAATTTTGTGATTTCACTATGTGTCAATGCCTCTGGCATATGCCCAAAGTTAAATGTGATTGGCTCACTAATTTCAATATCACCTTTAGCAACTCGTTCAAGTAGGGGTTTTGCGCCCATCCCCTCGAAATTAACCTTAAGATAATTTCTATACGTGATCTGAATTTTAAGGTCCTTTGAGATAAGAATATAATGTCTGCCGGCTAATCTTATACTCACTTGCTAAAGCCGTCTTGTTTTCACCTGCAACAACCCTTTGCTTAAGTTCAGTTATTTGTTCCATTCTGAGAGCCTGTTTTCTGCCTTTATATACGCCTTTCTTCTTCGCAAGCATAATACCTTCGCGTTGTCGCTCTTTTATCAATGCTCGCTCAAATTCTGCAAATGCTCCCATTACTGATAACAGCAGATTGGACATAGGAGAGTCTTCACCATTAAAGGTGAGTCTTTCTTTAGCAAAATAGATACAGATCCCTTTACTGGTGAGTTTTTTAACTAGCTGCCTTAAGTCATCAAGATTACGAGCCAGCCTATCCATGCTATGCACAAATATAGTGTCTCCCTCTCTGACGAACTGTAGTAATTCTTGCAGTTGAGGCCGATTGGTATCCTTGCCTGATGCTTTATCAGTAAAAATGCGATCTAGCTTCTCGCCTTCTAACTGACGAGTTTCATTTTGATCAAGTGAGCTTACTCGGACATACCCAATTTTTTGCCCTTTCATCATTATCCCCATGCAACATGTAGAGTTAGAGTCTAGACTAGTAATTACTTTTGTCAATAAAAGCAATTTAAGATGCTATCTTTACACTTTTAAACTATACATACTAATGTTGATTTAGGGTGTACTCTATTTTCACGCCCCGCCAAACCGATACGTACTTAATGTTGTACATCTTCGCGTTTTGAATTAAGATATACTTATTGAAGTACGTGTCGAGGTATTTATGAGTGTTTACAGCTTTACCGAAGTAAGAAGTAATTTTAAATCTGTTTGTGATCGTGTCATCGATGACTGTGAGCATGTGGTGATCCACCGCAGAGATGCTGAAAATGTCATCATGTTTTCTGAGTCAGAGTTCAATAGTTGGAAAGAAACGCTATATTTACTTTCAAATCCCGTAAACGCAAAGCACTTGTTAGATTCAATAAAACAGGTTGAAGATGGTAATCTACAAGAGCGTGAGTTATTGGACTAATGAACATTCTTTTTTCAGACCATGCTTGGAATGACTACCTTTATTGGCAGCAGCAAGACAAAAAAACACTGAAACGGATAAATACACTCATCAAAGATTGTAGAAGAACACCTTTCGAGGGGATCGGGAAGCCTGAACGGTTAAAAGAGAACCTTTCTGGCTATTGGTCTAGACGGATCTCTGATGAGCATCGATTGGTTTATAAAGCGACTCAAGATACCTTAACCATTGTTGCGTTACGTTATCATTATACAAATAGTTGATGTCAAAATGGCGTAAATCCCCTACGAATACTAGGTTGAAACTCAAGCATATTGATAAATTAGCCTAATCCATGATGGACACAGTTGGTAAGCCCCTAGAACAGTAGACACTTCATAGAGTTATAATGAACCAAAAAATTTGAGGTGTTACATGCGCGGAAAACGTTATCCCGATGAGTTCAAAATTGAAGCTGTCAAACAAGTCACTGAGCGAGGTTATAAAATCGCAGATGTTGCTGATAGATTAGGCGTCACTTCCAAAAGTTTGCACAACTGATTAATAGGTTTGATAAACCAGAAAAGCAAGGCATCACCATTGATAATCAGCAAGACGAAATACGTAAACTCAAGGCTGAACTGCGTCGCGTAACCGAAGAATGAAACATCCTAAAGGAGGCCGCTGTAGATACCATTTACCCAATCGTTTACCTTGATTGCATCGTCGTTAAAATCCGACAGGATAACCGTGTTATCAGTAAATCTATTTTCTTAGTATTAGGCATTAACCTTGAAGGCCACAAAGAGTTGTTAGGGCTTTGGATAGTTGAAAATGAAGGCGCTATATTTTGGCTAGGTGTACTCACTGAATTGCAACAACGAGCTGTTGAGGACGTTCTCATCGCTTGCATAGATGGTCTAAAAGGCTTTCCTGACGCTATCAATACGGTATATCCAGATACTCATGTACAACTCTGTATCGTGCATATGGTCAGGAACTCATTAAAGTACGTATCGTGGAAAGACTACAAGACGGTAACTGCCGGGCTTAAAAATCAGCAACGGAGGAAGAAGCACTACTCGAACTCGAGCGCTTCAGCGATACTTGGGATGAGCAATATCCTCAAATCAGCAAGTCATGGCACAACCATTGACATAACCTAAATACGTTCTTTAACTACCCTCAGGATATTCGTAAGGCTATCTACATGAGTCATTAAACATCGTGATTAGGTGAGCCTTGAAAAAGCGTAAGGTGTTTCCTAATGATGACTCTGCCAAGAAAATGGGTTACCTAGCGATAAAAGAAGCCAGTAAAAAATGGACCATGCCCATTCGAAACTGGCGTGCGGCGATGAGTCGATTCATTATTGAGTTCGAAGACAGAATTGTGAAGCATATTAACTAAATTGCAGTTACACTGAATCTGTTCCCTCCTCTCTTATGGACGATTTAGTTCCCAGCCATGCGACAGAACCGAAACGTCCCCTTAAGCTTTTTAGCTCTCAAAAGCTACTGCTTATCTTGAAACATTCGCATATCGGCAAGTTTTACAATCTCCTCCTTTTTATTTTTTTCAATTGGGAATTTAGCGTAGCCAACACTCGTTGATATGTTTATAAACAAATTCCCAATTCTAAATACTTGTTTTGCTATCTGTTTAATTTTGGCAATGAAATTAGCTCTGTGTTCGTCTGTATGTTCCCCATTAAACACCATAACAAACTCATCGCCACCAATCCTGCTGACAAATGTATCATCAGAAAATGAATGGCTTATCCTTCCAGAGAAAGCTTTCAGTAGTTTGTCTCCTACATCGTGACCATAAGTATCATTTACTATTTTAAAGCCATTAAGATCCATATAAAGCATAAGAAAAGGTTCTTGCTTTGATATGATTTTATCAAGATAAATGCTTAACTTTCTTGAGTTATACAGTCCCGTAAGACTATCTTGAAAACGTTCCTTTTCAACAAGCTCATGATAACGTTTGATTTTTTCAATATAATGGAACACGATGAAGAAAAACAAACTAAAAAAGAAAAACAAAAACATATCATACAATAAATACGAAATTGGCTTTTCAACTAATATTGTCAACTTCGAATTTTT
>NZ_BPET01000084.1 GCF_019654915.1 Shewanella sp. MBTL60-007
TTTTAGTAATGTTTATTATATCTGTAACCCCTAAAGTGTGGAGTTCGTTTGGAGGAAAGGAGATGTTTTTAAGCTTAATCCGCTGATGAAGATGGGGTACTTCCAATTGAAATTTAAGGGTATGTTAAGCTATTATGTGAGACCGTAATAACTCCTTATTCAAACTCATATTAAATTAATGATCACTTAATTAATTTGGAGGTTTGAATGAGCCCTTTACCCTCATCACATCGACTCACCACCGCATTCCTAAACAATCTTAAACCCAACCCCCCAAGCGCTAAATCAACCGACTATGAAGTTAACCTATCTGCTATGAAAGACTCTGGTTTACCAACGGGTGTTCGTTGTCTAGTGGGTAAATCAGGTGGTAAGCGATTTCTGCTGCGCTATACCAGTCCAGTAACAACTAAGAAAGCTTCCATTAGTCTAGGTAAGCACCCTGAAACTGACCTAGCAATCTTACGTAAGATTGCTAAACAGTATCGCCAGCAAATCATCGAGGGTATTGACCCCAAGCTTGAACGTGATGATAAGTCTGCGGATCTCACCATGACATTAGAACGCTTCTTTGAAGATGTGTATGTTCCGCTAGCTAAGCAGACTAAACGCAGTTGGGATGATGATGTCACTCGATTTAAGTTGGCTAAATCAATACATCATGTGCCCATCAATGCCTTAACCCCAGCGCACTTAATCAAGGTGCAACTCGAACTAACCTCAAGAACTCAAGGCTCTGGTAAGCCCTATGCTGTAGCGACCATTAATCGCGTATTGGCATTGCTCAAGACGATTAACAAGCAAGCCTACCGCTTACTGGATACGCCATTCATAGCCGATAAGGTCAGCTTATTAAAAGAAGATAATGTTCGTACGGGTTACTTGTCTGAATCTGAACTCAAGACCTTTATTGGTCATGCACTTGAGTATGAAGATAGAAGTACAGGGGCGTTCTTAGCCATGTTGTTTTTAACTGGCGCTAGAGATAAAGAGCTGAGATTTCGCTTGTGGTCTGAGGTAGATTTGCATGAGAAAACACTCTTTATTCCGCATACCAAGAATGGCAGTAGTCATATTATTTATTTAACTGATTACATGGTGCAGATTTTGGAGTCAGTCCCTAAAGTGACAAATAACCCTTATATCTTTGCAGGAGAAAAGCTGGGTAAACCTATTAGTCCAGCTCGTCATGCACTCAAGGTCATTAAGGCTAAGATGGGCTTGCCGGATATTCCTGGTGACAAAGCGAATATCACTCTGCATAGCGCAAGGCACACTGTTGGCTCATTGCTGGCCTCACAAGGTGTGCCGTTACATGACATTGCCAAGCAGCTAAACCATTCTGACCTATCAAGTTCAAGGCGTTATTCTAAACTGACGGTAGGACGTAGACGAGATATTGGTTCACGCTTGTCTGATATGGTTTCAATGCCCAGCTTGCCATAACTACCATATTAACATTGACGAAAAAGCCCCTGTTTAGCTCACGCTAAGCAGGGGCTTTTTTCATTATTAAAGGAAAATTATAGTGAAGAAAATGACTCAGTTCGACCAGATAGCATCACTACCAATCCCAACCCATATAAAAGACCAATTACTCGCTCATCTGATTGAGCCATTCGGTGATATTGAAACCGCGCAGTCAATTTGGGATGAGCTAGGTACAACGCTGTACCTCATTGAACATAGCGACACTGATAACTCGCTTACATCTGAAACCGATGATGACCAATACTTTATCCAGTTTGTTAGTGATTACCCTGAATGGGTGTTCTTACTTAACGATGAAGATTGCCCTTGGTTACTTGCTCTGACTATCACGACCTCGGCAGGAAGCGGTGCTTATTTGTGTGCACCTATGGATAGCCGAACATTACCCGTCACTAAGCTTGCTGAACAAGTTGAAGACTAATCTGTAACTCAATTTAACCTAGTTAAAACCACATAGCATGGAGGTGCCTCATGGCGCATAAATCGAAGAACAAAACGGTAGTATCAAAAGTAGAAAGTATTAACGAGCCAGCCATTAATGAGCAAGCCGATAGCGTTATCAAAAATGAGCAACCAACATCAACCGAAACTGAAATAGCACCGATTAACCACTTCAGCCATATCGTTCTAGAAGGCAAGGCCAAGAAGCTATCACCTAAAACGACTAACCATGTGTTCTATGAAATAGCCTTACATTATGAAGATAACCAGCTGTATTTACGATTATCGGGCAGTGAAGGTGGTGGGCTTCACTCTAAGGAATGGATAAAGCTTGAAGATATTTTCACTGTACTTGATGAGCAATCAGATAAGCCTTTCAAGAGCACCGTGATTAAATCAGTATTTAAAGGTGGCAGCGCCAATAACGCTGGCTTTATGGCGGCGTGTTTACGTGGATTGCTACTTATTAATCCTACTGAAAAATCGGTGTTTCTGCATGCTTTAGCGCCTGAGTACGCACAACGTCGTGATGAGTTGCGCTCGCTAGTTACAGCTGAAACTACTAGCAAATAATCTGTAATTCTTCATCAAACCTTGTCTAGCCTTTAACCCGTAACACCTTTCTAAATTGACATACACCACTCTACCCAAGAGTACCGACCTAACCTTTTAAAAGAGATTTTATTATGAACTTAACTTTTAACGTTGAGCGCTTACTGCTGCCTGTAACTGTGGATTTGCAAGATAAGCTGAACGAGATAGCTAACCAACATAACCTGCCAGCACCATCAACTAAGGCTTTAACTTTCAACTTTCGAGATACCAGCTACAGCGCTGAGTCAGGCGGTTGGCATCCCGTTGAAATCCGTATCGAGCAAGAAGGTGGGCAATGGCATTTTAGCTACATTACTGACTTTAGCTATGTAGGGCATCCATACCCTGAGCTGGCTAAAGAGGTCGATTTTGACTTTGATAATGGGCTAGTGTCATTTGCTTACATGCGACCGCAACCTATCAGTGAGATTTCAGCAATGGACTTCTACCAGATGTGGGAAATGAACTTTTTAGCCTATGTCGAGATGGATGTTTTCGATGAAATAAAGGTAGCAACAGACTAGGTCATAAGGCGTTAGTAGAGTCTAAATCACCATGTATGAACCATAAAATTGAGTTGAGAGCATTAGAAAATATTCAGGCTTGCCATTGCGCCATGCGAAGCGTGGGGTAATGGCAATGGTTGTACTCATGGAGATATCACCTACAACGTTTTGCCAATCCGTTGAGTCAGAATGTCAGGTGGGAGTGATTTGATGGGGTTTGCAAGATGGCGTTTAAACCAAGAGGGGGATTTTGATTTTAACTCGTCTAGCTGGTTTGTACTGAGGTTTTGGCATTAGTTGCTCCCATTGCTTTTAGATAGCAATGGGAGTTTTGTTTAATCAAGTGTTGTTACGAGAATAGGGAAAGGTGCGGATTGCTATTCATTTAGACTAGCTGAATTTCCATAATATTCTCCTTATATTGCACTCAGCCCGGAGGCAGATTATTAATTAGTTTTTAACCCTAGCGCTAAAAACAGCCCCCTTTTTCATGTTCCCATATCTTATAAGGGCTTTTGAATTTGGCAGTTTAACGCTATCCCTTGATACGCATGGGGGATTTGAAAATCGTTACACTGTGGAATATTTAGGAAAAGTATCGTGATACGTCGGCATTTATCCCCTATTAAATCAGTACTAGAGCCGATCTACTCTAATGGTATTACCTAATAAGTAGAGTCCACATAGCTCTGTAACTCTTGCTTCAACTGGTGCCTAACCCAATCAGGTGATAGCACTTCAACATCGGGCAACCACGCTTTAATGTGGCGCAATAGCGCTTGAATGTTATTGCTCTGATAGCTTGCCAATACATCACCAGACTCTAGCTCTTTTAATACGACAAGTTCATTGGATGTGTTTTCTTTCAAGATAGCATCTAATGCATGTTGGTTAATCACTACAAGTACTTCAACAGTGTCGAGCTGATACCTGTCTAGTCCCACGCCAGAGAGCTTTATTTCGATGTTATTACACGGAGTGTATTTATCCTCATATCGGATTAACTCGCTAATCTGGCTTACTCTGAGTGAATGTAGGCTATTCCTGTTAACCCCAGCCAAATACCAGAGGCCACGGTCATTGACCAACCGATAAGGTGAAAATTTATCGTACCTCTTTCCATTACACGTAAAGGCAATGATATGCCGACGCTGAATCGAATTAATCAATTTATCAAAGATGGCTGCATATTTACTCACATCCTCGGTACGTGGATTCTTAAAGAGAAAGGGTGGGGTTTTCAAGCTATTCAACACACCGTTACTTAAATAGTGCTTACCTGAAAACAGCGTATCCAGTCCTATGTTTAAAAGCAGCAATGAAAGCTCTCTGCTTGATTGTCTGCCAAGTACCTTAGGGTCTAGAAAATAACAGCTACCTTCACGCTCAATTGGCAATGTGTTTAATCGCTCATTGAAGTCCCGTTGTAGCGTTCTTTCTGATACACCAAATTCACGACTGAGTTCATCTAGCCGTAGTTTTTCACCTGTATTAAGTCGGGTCAGGATGATGCCTAGTCTTTTAGCTAACGTGTCGTGTTCTTTCATGTAACGCATTGTAGATAGGGCACTCGTCAGGTGGTGTCGGGCGTTGTGGAAATATGATTTTTCCTAACCCAACCCTATAGCGCTAGCGAAACTGTTATAGGTTTCATCATCTTCACAAGTTCAACACCCATCAGGTATTGGTGAATTTGCCAGTGTTTGTTCACCTGCTCGACACGACCTGTCGAGTACCTCAATCATAATTCTAAGCTTGCCAATCTCGACTCAATCAATGTGTTGGGCTTTGGCGTATGTAAATCAAACCACAAAGGAAATAACAATGAAAAAAGCAGTAATGTGTTCAATCATCTTAGCAGCAGCTCAAATGGTCATTTCATCACAAGCAGTTGCTCATGGTGGTAGCGGTGGCTCGTTAGGCGGCAATCCCGTGTTAGATAAAGGTCAGCTGGAAGCGAAGTGGAATGGTAAGGCTGGCCCACAATCAACACCAATCTCAGGAATAATCGCGCATTGGAACGCAGATGCTTGTGGGACGTTAAATGGTAAGCAGTTTGATCCTAAAAAATGTGCTGCAATTAAAGTTAAATAGGACGGTATAGAGCATGTCATTTTTCAATAAATTAACGCAGACTGGTAACGGGCCTAAGCTATGGACTTGCCACAAATGCAGCAAGAATACAGATGTTAAGGGTGGCACATCATGTAGTCGATGTGGTCAATGGGTGTGTAACTCATGCAAGCAAGTCACCCAGAACTACTGTAAGAAGTGTTAACAAAATAGTATTTAAGTGATTAATGATAAACAGAGGGCGATATCAGCAATGGTATCGCCCTTTTCATATTTGAAATAACAGGAGAATGATATGAAGAAAAATGCGATGTCGGTTTACTACCCTAATAAAGATACTCCAACTCGCTATGAGGTTTCGCTGAGTGAGTCGGGATGTAAAAAAGGGATGGTTATTGGCGGAATGATAGGATCTAAGGTGCCGCACCCACTAGGTGTTCCCGTAGGAATTGTTATCGGTTGCTTACTGGGAAGTATTTTAGGTAAAGCTGATTAAATTATGAAAGTAGGGGGGGATCTCTACTTTTTTTCTGAAACGATAAAGTACTTAAATGCATCGCGCATGGACTTAAGTAACTAAAAAGCCTTTAGCTAAATTGAGTTTTGTTCTGTGTTTGCTAACAAATTAATAACCCTGCATATCGGGCAGGTGAATCTAACTTGTTAAATCCATGGAGTATTAAAAATGAAAATCTTCGAGCAAATCATCGAACAGAATACAGCTGAACTGAAAAATGGCAACATGCAATCTTATTTGGAGGTATTGGATGATAGTATCTGTCAATATGAAAGGACATTTGGCCCGCTGGTCGAGTCAACCTATCTACGAAATTATGTTAGGTCGTGTTTTAAGAATGATTTAGCCCAGAAGAATGGGCACAACTCATTTGGCCGCAAGCAGTTCAAGATATACATCAAGCGGTGGTTCCGTAAAGTAGGTTCCAAATAAGCAGAGTGCGATGCGCAATGAATGCATCGCACTATAAGTGTTTGCTGAGTGGACCGGTACCCTATAGGTAATAAATATAAGGTTTGGTGTCCTGTTTGCTTTACCATGTTAGCGGAAAGTAATCCGAATTTAGAGAGTGTTCTCTAGTTGGTGTTGTAATAGAGGGACGCTACTTTGTTTGGAATGCTACTTGCTGTTTGACTATAGTTAAGTCCCTTAGCGTCATGGTTTTTGGGTAATGTTGATGATTTTAAGCTGAGGTCAACCCATTAATACATTCGTATTTTTTAATGTTTCTTTATGCATAGTAAAATCCAGCCGTAAGTCCAGAGGAAAATATAACAGCCCATGAGGATGTGAAAAGTTGAAGATGCATAAAACTCAATGACATTGCCATAAGGAAATTTGTCAGTAGTGCCCCAGAGGGTGAGCATAGGAGTTAATGAGAACCAAAAGCTGCAAGTAGTCATTGGGATTAAATGTATAGCCAATTTGCTTTTTTTAAAGAGTCCAGAATAAAGTAAGGTAAATAATAAGCTCACAGTAATAAATAATCTTTCAATGGTAATAAGAAAGATGGGTGGTGAGGACTTTGCCTCAAATAAAATGAGCCAAGTTAATAAGATTGTTACCCCAATAAACATGCCGATAAATTCTTTTTGCATATCAATCTGCTCGGTAATGCTAGGTGTTGGATGAACATTAATTCTATTTTGTAATAAATGCAAGGGTCTGAGTTTGCAACTGTTGTTTTAAGTTGAATTTAGAAGTTTGTACTTTTTATTAATTTATTTTCAAGATTTTCTGCATGGTATTTACGTGCTTCAGTGTTCGTTTTGCTGTACATGCGAATAATGAGTGGTTGTTTCAGTTCTATGTCTTTTGTTTGCCGTGTATTGATTAGAACCTTGAGATAATGAAGCTCCCAGAGTAGTAAATGCTATGAGCTACTCAGTGGTTCAGTCATTATTGACTAGTTGCTAATGGATATGCTTAAAATGGCCATGAAGTTCCGTGTTTATTCTCATTTTATTCATAAAAAATATCGTGTTAGGCTGTTTTTTTGCTTTTTCGTTTATTAAGGAAGCCTTCAAGGCCAAAGGACATTGGTGCACTGTTGATGGATACCTTAAAATAACTTTGAGAAAGGGATGTGCAGCAATGGCGGCATGGGCTCATACTGGGATAAGTCTTTAGGAGCTGGTCAAATGCAACATCAGTAAGGTAGTAGGCCTTCATATCGATAATGCTACCACTAGCGTACCAGCATTTATTTTTATGAAAAACATGCTTTCCATGACCATTTTTCTCAATGATATATACTGTAAGCGTCATAGTGAATTACCTTCTGCGGATTGATTTTATAATTTTGCTTTATGCCCATATTACACTTGTACTAATCGCCTTAGTTGGTTGGTTACTTTTCTTTTGGTTTGTAAAAGCATTGACTCAACAGAATTTAACTATATTAAACTTGTGTGTTGGTATGTTGACTCTAAATGTAAATAAGTCTGGGTGGTGATTTTTATTATTCAACTTTAAGTCAAAATTTTGGCTTAAAGTTGGTTTTTTGTTTTTTTTGTTCATTTTGGTTACTCGGTAAATAATTTGTGCTGGTGGGTTTTAATTGTTAAAGTATCAGGGTTGATTTAATATATCAATTTAGTTTGCTCGTTAAGTTTAGGGTGCATTAATTTAGATTGCAGGACGTTTTTGTTTTTCGAGATAATATAATGAAAAGATATCTACTCTTATTTAGTATAGTAAGTTCTTTTAATGTAAATGCCGCTGCACCATTCGGTTTAGAGTGGGGCTCAGATTTCCTGCATTATGGCGAAGTAGTACAAAAAGGGGTTTATAAAGAGGTGGTGGCCATTGAATTGCCTGAGCATGATTTTACGGTCGAATCTTATCGATTACTTGGTACATCTGAAGCTGGCTTAATGAAAGCATCAATGAAAACTTTCGATTACTTACTTTTTAGCGAAAAACTGGATTTTGATTATGCTGAACAGGAAAATCTATTGCAGGCAAACGGGTTTCAAATTAGAAAGTTTACACCGCGCAATACTTCTTCCTATGAATGTATTTTACATAGTAATTGCACAGGAAGAAGGTTGGAGGCTTATCATAGTGACGGCACATCTGTTGTATTAGAAGTTAAGATTAAAAATCGAAATACAGCATACATTTACTTGGAGTATTCCGCGCAAGAGTTTACTGCTCCTAATGAGTAAGTGTCTCCCTCTTCTTTGCTGAAAAGATCACTTTCTTAAATAGTGAGTATGTTAGTGGCATGGTGACTAAGTACCTGTGGACGTGACGAGCCATACGGGTCATTAAATAGTTTTTTTTGCCCAGACCGTCATTTATTTAGCCAGTTAGCGATGGTTACAGCATCGCCCTCTTTGTTCCAGCATTGTGGCGAATCAATGTTAATGTCTGTGCGAATATTGAGTTGAGGGAATTTCTCTTGAATCACCTGAATCATTACCTGAGAAGTTAATTCGGCCACTTCTTCTAGTCTATCTAGAGGGGCCTCAAATACAAAGGCATCATGAAGGGCCACAATCAGTTTGGCATCGTATCGCTTATATAGCTGGTGTAGACGGTTGCCTGTCATTTTAAACAGCGCGGCAGCGGTGCCTTGAACTGGCATGTTTACCATCCAATTTTTTTCTTTCCGATTGCGTTCTGCATTTTCAGAGCGTAGTCGCTGTAGTCCCGTAAATGTGCTTACATAACCACGGATGGCTCCGTATTGTGGGGCGGTATGCATTGCCTTATCTAAGGTTGGAAACATGGCAAGGAATTTGTCCATTAACAGCTGCGCTTTAGACTCTGGTACTTGAAGCTTTTTGGCTAAACCATAAGCCGATATGCCATAGATCAAGCCTAGGGTACACTGTTTCATTACGTGACGTTTATCGGCGTGATGTTCCTTAAAAATATCTGGCGAACAAGTTTGGTGTTCAACAGTCAGTTCATCCCAATAAAATTCTTGAGCTAAAGCAGAGTAAAGATCTCCAGCGTTATATTTCGCAATCAAGTTAACATCGTTATAGACCGCTGCGGTGATCGCCACTTCAATCTGAGCTAAGTCAACCTCGCCAATACCATAGCCTGTTGGTGCAATAATGATGGGGCGCAATACAGCAGGTAAGCCAAGAATATTAGGAGCCATAGTTGCTTGCCTTCCAGTGACTGTATCGAGGTGTTTGTGTATGGGATGAATGCGACTATCCATGCCTACAAGCCCCGGCTGAAAGATCACGTCTTTAGATATTGCTGCCATGTTGTTGTATTTAGCAAGTAACTTAATAGCTGGGTGTAAGTCATAGTGCTTGCTTAACATTTCACGCTGAAAGCTATAGTCGTTGCCGTCTTTGAAATACTGAAGTAGCCCTAGAGAGTCGAAGAAAGCGAGCTTGGCATCATGGCTATTCGGGTTATTTAGACCATAGCTGTTAAGTTCAGATTGCCAGCGGGCTAGCTTTTCCTTTGTGCTAGCGAGAACTTTGGCACACTGTTCGCGGCAAACCTGAACGCCATTTCTTTCCATCGTTGCGTTAGTCTTTACCCACGGCATTTCCACTTCGAGTAAGTGATTATGAATTCCCTGCATGATAGTGGCTTGAACTTGCAGGTAATAGAGCTTAACAGCATTAACGCTATTATCTGCAATATGCTGGGTAGATAAGGGGGCGAGCCCATAGCGAGTTGCCGTAGTCGTTAGACTATAGAAATCATCGCGCTCTTTAGTAAAGCTATCTTTGGCTTCCACCTTTTCAGTTAAACCATCAAATTTTTGCTGCTTTTCGAACTGATGCTGTCCTAAATAACGGGCTTTTTCGGCGATGAGAATATCCCAGATGTAGTTAGGTTCATTTAACTCTAGTGCCCAGATGCAGTGTAGAACTATATTGGCATTATAAGCTACGAAGGTAGCTGGTAAGTCGAGAACAAATTGAAGCTTTTCTATTTGAAATTCCGCTTTTAATTCGACAATAAAGCTATGTAATTCTTGCGACAAGACATTAGCAGTGCAAAACGTCAGGTAAAGTTCAGTTGGCTGAATAGCTGAGATATCGTGCTTATCTTGACCATTAGGCAAGGTTACGGCGGATGTAATGTATGTATGCTTAAAATCAATGCCAATGCTACTGATGGGTAATTGCAGCGCTAAGTCGATTAGTGCGTCCAGTTCTTTAGCTGAATCTACACGCGTGGTTTTCTCACTGGTGTAACTGGCACTCCTTGGTAATATTGGCGGCCTGTTCTCTTTAGCCTTAGCTTGTTGAAGATGCTTTTCAGTTCCAGGGAGAAAGCTCATGGGGAATACTCCTAAGTAGGGTGATGTATCACCCAAGTAATACGGTCAGGCTGAGGCAGCTTTAGATTGGTAGCGGCGAACAGTACGTACACTGATCCCCAGTTGCTTTGCTATGTCAGCTTGTTTAAGGTTTTCAGCGGTGAGAGCCATAACATCATCGGCTGTAGAATTACTGCTACGAGTGCGCTTAGTGGCTAAACCGAAGTGCTTCCGCAATTCTTCTAGGCTAGAGAAGTCTTTATCGTAAGAACTCGCAAGCGCATCATTACTCTGAAATGTAATGATCTCCCGTGATTTGGTAAATGGGCGTACACGACCAACAGCTTGAACAACGGTACCCATTTCAAGAACTTGAAGCATTGGGTCCACCACGGCTGCAACATCTGTAAAGAGATACTGCTCATTAGCAACTACACCATTTCGACGTCGTGGGTTTTTCGAGTAGGCAATGCTTACATCAATGCGTTCACTATCAGGCCTCAGCTCTTGTATCGAATGGCTTAATACCTTTTCCGTGACGTAGTAGCTATTAAGGCAATAACAACAATCGAACTCTTCATATTGGTTAATGCCAATCACGCCATAGTGAATAACAGGAATCAGGCTTACATCAGAGCGTTCAACATAATGCTCGCCATGTACAATGCGAATATGATGGATGCCTTGTTCTATAAGCATTTGGTTCATAGCCGCCACACAGTAGCCTACATGGTCTTTTTTAGAGACTAGCAATACGCGTTTGCCACCCTGTACGCGCTGAATGATTAGCTGTAAAAATACATCTAAGATCTGTGGTGCATTTTTAATAAAATGAGAACTGGCACCGATTGATGAAGCTATATTCATCCAAGTAGTGCCTTCGCCTTTGAACTCGTAATTGGCGTAAGGCGAATAAAAATCAACACCTAAGCGCATCTTTAAAATAGCTGGATGAGTGGTTCCGCTGTATAGCAGCACATCACTTGTCGAGGTAAATGGGGATGCCGGAAAGCGGATCTCATTGTTTGATAACTTTTCGCGAGAGTCGGCACTTGAATAGCCGAATGCTTGTAAGTCATAGATGATGTTATGGAATGAGTCGCCATATATTTTATCGCCAACAGTTAAAATCTGGGTCATTTCATTAGTGCTAAGGCGCGGGAATAGCCACGCTGTTGCATCTTGTAAATCTTCACTGGGTGCAGCTAATAAGCACATCAAATAATGTTTTATCTCAGTTTTTCTTCTATTCGATATAGCTGACTTATCCGTTGCTTCCATTAACTGGTTCACCGAACTCGAAGTTAGCGTACGACTGTAATTGGCTAGGCTTATATTTGCCTCATCAAATATAACCAGTACTCTTTCGGCGTTGGTGTGCTCTTTCACATGGGCAATGAAGTTAGGGTTGTGCTTAAGATGTGCCTGAGTAGCAAACACCACCTGATTGCCCTGTAAAGCTTTACCATACTGACTAGGCCAAAAGCATTCAGTGTATTTAGGGCATGATTCACAGCAGTCCCTTTTTCCTAATTGACCTAGGTTACGTGCTTCATACGTTGTCCATAATTGGTTGCGTTCTTTGCCACACTCATTGGCGGGACGAGGGCGAATATTCACGACGTTAATATCACTTGGTGGATTTTTGATGAACATGCGCTCATCAATGATCTTGCGTGTAGGAGGCATAACAATGACGAGGTCATAATAGTTTTGACGGATTGCAGTTTCGACAACTTGATCCATGTTATAGGACTTACCTACACCGACTTGCCAACAGATTAAGACTTGGTTGTGTTTATTGAAGTGCTGAAGAACAATCTCAGCACTGTTTGCTTTTCTAAAGTTAGTGAGGGCGTTGCCCCCACTAATAAATAACTTTTCCGCTGACATTAGGCTGCACGACCACGTTTTAGTATTAGACGCTTTTCGATTTGGGGAATTGCCTCTAATTCTTCGTTTGACTTGATTTGGTAAATGTCAGCCAATAAAAACTCATTATTATCGTACGCTTCTTTAAATGCGATAGCCTTGTCTTGGTCAATGCCAACCCCCAGAGGAATATCGCCAGAGTTCACTTCATATTGGTAGCCCTTCTTAGTTATGTTAATCATCAAGCCGCCTTTACTTAGTAAGGGCTGCAATTGTGGCAATAAAGATGTTGGCTTTTGAGCAGACGGAATCGCCAATACTTCCATGCGCTCATCAAGGAAGTTATATACAGGTGTTAGGATACGATGATCGAGTTTGATGTTTGCCTCGCAGAGTACACATCCTTCGCCGTTACATTGGATATAGCCTTTGGCTTCAGTTGCATCAACGTAATGAAAGAACGACTTCTCGAATACATTCATTACAGGAGATATTGCACAGCCCTCTTCATCTATACGGGTACTGTGTAGAAATTGGGGCTTGTTATTCATTGGCTGATTAGCTGATGAAGTGCCAAAAATATCTTCAAATGAGCCTTTCTGATTGCGACCGTGTGTGTTGGCTGTGTTTAGTTCGTTTGTCATGTTTTGTTTCCTCGCTATCTATGATTATTGGATAATTTTATTAATGGAAGCAGTGCATTGACGGGCTTGATTTTTATGGGCTCTGCTGCGCTTCTAGGAGGAATGAAAACACGATTTAATTTTTATCTAAAGCTAATTTTTTCAGTGTGTTACGGTGGCTTGGTTGGTGGTGTTGACATCTAAAGAAATATCTTGAGACGCGCTAAAAAGGCTTAAAACTGGCGTAAAAAATAGCGGTGTATACTAACCCGTCAGGTATAAAGAGGTTTTACGGCTTTTTATGCGACGCGCTGGATTATTGAGCAGTTTCGGCGTGCTGAAACTGTGAAGAAAATCTGATTTATGACAGTCTGATCAGTATGTTTAGTAACATTTAAAACCGTGTTTAATTACATGTTTCTGAGCGCTTTAGCACGATATCCAAACTTGGTTTAAGTACGAGGATTCATTTAGAGAGAGCAGTCAGATACATCTTGGAGGGGTAAGGTTCGGCTAAAGTGGCCACGAAACCTTACTATGTAACTTAAGAGGACTAATGTCCGGTTTTGGTCTAAGTGGACGTCAAACCTAATTTAAATTTATTAATAGGGAAAGCGTCCACTTCAGCCAAACAATAGGCAGCTAAATTCGCGATGCAATTAAATGGGAGATACTAAGCGAATAGCACTTGAATCAAAGTAATTCATACTTCGGAGCACTTTAGGTTTTCCTCGCCTCATAACAACAATTTAATAACTATTACTTTTATTACTGGTTGTGTGAGGTTTTTTATTATGTCTAAATTTGAAATTAACGGTGTGTCATTTGCTAGTCGTTCAGCAGCTGCTCGTCATTATGGCCTAGAGCCTAAATTGGTCAATGAAAGAGTGACTAAATTTGGTTGGACGTTAGCACAAGCAGTAGGCGCTGATCCACGCCCTAGTAAGGCACATAGCAAACCTGTTGAGATTAACGGTGTTAAGTATAAAAGTGTTAGAGAGGCATCTAAGGCACTAGGGATAGCTAAAACGACATTAGCTAGGAAGCTGAAAGCTGGCGGTGGCTTTTGCCTTGTTTGAAGTCAAAATACAGGCCAGTAAATATGGCAGTTCTTGCTAGAGAGGGCCGCATAGTGCTGAGGAATCCCCTAATGATTTTGATAAAAATCATAAATTTAAGGTAGATGCACATCTTGTCATGTGATCAAATGGTTCTGAGAAAAATCAATAACCAGACAACAAGATG
This sequence comes from Shewanella sp. MBTL60-007, assembly GCF_019654915.1. Classification (GTDB taxonomy): domain Bacteria; phylum Pseudomonadota; class Gammaproteobacteria; order Enterobacterales; family Shewanellaceae; genus Shewanella. Next base: position 14,107 of record NZ_BPET01000084.1, read on the forward strand.
TGCGAACTCGATATTTT
>NZ_BPET01000085.1 GCF_019654915.1 Shewanella sp. MBTL60-007
AGAAAATATAAATATAGTTTAGAACAGTAAGATTAGAAATAATAATGAACAGACGTTAAAACGATAGCCCTTTCATAATAATTATTGGCATAACTATTAAGTGCGTTATCAAGTGCTTCTTTAGGAAATAGCTCATCCATACTATTACTCCTTGATAGTCATATATAAACTTATACTAAATAAAGGGGCTGTTAGGAATCATCAATTACGCATCACTATTCGCACACTTCAAGCCCAAACACAAGAACTGCGCAATAAACAATTACAACTAAAAGTAACATCATAGAAACTAGCAGTCACATGAATCAGACCGTAATAAAAAACATTCATTACCAGTCGTCACCACCAACAATAATGATATAAAGTAACTCCCCATAGACCAACAGCATGACAGGAATCGTAACTGAGTATATATAGCCTGAAAGTAACAAAACAAATGCGGTACTAAATGCCACAAGCCTAGTGATACCTAGATTAAACAACTCATACTCATTAGCGCGGGTAAATATTAATTTAAAAAAATCACTTCCAAATGCTAACGCAATGAACATGTAGAGCACTACAAACCCTAATACAACGCCTAAAACACATATTTTATTTCTGTGACCTGGATAAATTAAAAAGTCTTTGTCTAGTATAACAAAATCAAAAACTAAACAATAAACTAATAAAAGAAAGAAAATAAGTTGAACCTTTGCAAAACTGTACCTTTCCATAATACTCCTTTTTTATGAATTAACGGCATCAACATCTGGTATATATTTTACTCTAGCTCGTTCCTTATACTCTTGATGAGAGGGTTAAGCATGCGCCTCCCTCTGCAATAAAATATACTTGGCTAAATTTGGTTAAAAATCGATTTAGTTAAGCTTCCGTCACATACCTAACCTTAAAATAAAGCTTAGATAACGTATTTACATGACCTCATGCTTTATTTTATAAAAGTAGAAATAACAGCCTAAGTCAACGACATGCTAATTAAAGTAAGAACCTTTAATTTCAGTCAATCCAGTATTAACATCATTAACACGTCATCACCTGCTTTAATAACCGCATTTAGGCATAATAAACAAAGACTTGGAACAACACAAAGGCTGCACTCCTAATAAATAAAGCAAACAATTTAATAAGGTAAAAACTAGCTATTATTGTAGTTAGCCATTGAAAGTGAAAAAGCCTGGATCATCTGCAGGCCTTTTGTTCGGGAAATTAAATCACTTAAGAGCAATTCATTTATACGCCGTTAAGATGCTTAGTATCTGCTGAAATCTCGTTATATTCATCGCCCACCAGCAAGTAGCGCGCGATAGTTTGAATATCATCTCTTGTTATCAAATTGGTGCTATTTTTAACCACATCAGCCATCCCAACTAAACCAGAGCCCTTGCTGAGTGTCGGGAGTGCAGAAAGCCAGTAAGCATTCCCTTATCTTCTTGTTCATCTTATTGAAGCTAGTCGGCATTGCTCTATTTGCGACAAAACAAGTTAGCCAGTTACACTTATTTAAAGGCTTTCACCTAGCGTTAATCCATAGCGACTTGCAAGCACTAAAGCCAATATTAACAATAATTAAGGGTCCATTTTTTGTGAACTAAATCAAAAATAGCAGCCAAAACTTGTGGGATATTTATTCAAACGTATCAGCTTGTATCGAATATTTATTGAGGTCTTCTATGGATTTTATAAGACATGTTCCCGCACTATTCTCTATGATTATGGGGATCGCCATTGTCGAGTGTGCCGTTATCGTTTTGGGGCTCTGTATGGATCGACTGAATGATTTATTCGGTAACAAGTGATCGGGCAGCTATCACATCTAGACTGACAATAAAAAGGCCTGCAATGCAGGCCTTTTTATTGTTTTATCTTCAAATCTGTTAAGCGCTTACTTTTCTTTCAATATCACTTCGAAACAGCTTCGAATGATCTCCAGTCCCCTGTCGACCTGTTCATCAGGTGCGGTAAGTGGCACTAATATACGCAATACGTTACCGTAGGTACCACATGACAACAGAATAAGCCCCCTATCTCGCGCCTCTTTAAGCATTTGCGCGCACAGCTCAGGCGCAGGCTTACCATCCTGCATCAGCTCGACCGCTATCATGGCACCAAGGCCGCGCACATCAACAATCTGCTCATGCTTGGCCGCCATCGCCTGCAGCGACTCCTTAAGCATAGTGCCAAGTGCATTCGCTCGCTGTAATAGCTTTTCTTCTTCGAAGACTTCAATCACAGCCAGTGCCGCAGCACAAGCTAGTGGGCTACCACCATAGGTACCTCCTAAGCCACCAGCACCGATAGCGTCCATCACCTCGGCGCGTCCAGTTATACCCGAAAGCGGAAAACCGCCTGCGATAGATTTGGCAAAGGTGGTGATATCTGCGGCGACGCCCATCTGCTCCATGGCAAAGAAGGTACCTGTACGTCCAGCGCCTGTTTGCACTTCATCGGCAATCAACATAATGCCATGCTTATCGCATAACAAACGTAAACGCTGCATAAACTCTGGCGAGGTATGGTAAAAGCCCCCTTCACCTTGTACGGGCTCGATAATGATTGCTGCAATATCATCGGGCTCGGCGTCATTTTTAAAAATACGCTCTATCGATGCCATTGCATCGTCATCACTTATACCATGCAGCGCACAGGGGAATTCGGCTCTAAATACGTTGGCCGACATCAAGCCCATGCCTTTACTGTAAGGAGCAACCTTGCCTGTCAGTGCTAAAGCAGCCATGGTGCGGCCATGATAGCCAGAGGTAAAAGCGATAACGCCGCTGCGTTTAGTGTAAGCTCGCGCCACTTTAACGGCATTTTCAACCGCCTCTGAACCACTGGTAAACAATGCAGTTTTCTTGGCGAAGTCACCCGGTACTAGGTGATTTAGCTTCTCACATACTTGAATATAATTCTCATAACCCAGCACCATAAAGCAGGTGTGTGAAAACAGCTCGAGTTGCTCCGCCACCGCCGCTTTGACTTTATCGTGCAGGTGGCCTGTATTTAACACCGCAATACCACCGGCAAAGTCGATAAATTCACGCCCCTCCACATCCCAAACAGTGGCATTATCGGCACGCTGAGTATAGATAGGATGAATTTGGCCAACACCGTTGGCAACGGCAGCCTGACGGCGCACCATAAGTGACTCATTAGTCGTCATAATCATTTCCTTTTAACTGACATACTGATGAACTTAATCTTCAAGTATTAAACTGGCATACAGATCCACTTCATATCCAAGTATTAGACGGACATACAGATGTACTTCATCTCCAAGTACTCTTCGATACCAAACTTAGAACCTTCACGACCCAGCCCCGATGATTTGATACCGCCAAATGGCGCTACTTCAGTCGAGATAAGACCTGTGTTAACCCCAACCATGCCATATTCCAGTGCTTCAGAGACTTTCCACACCAGTGAGATATCACGACCATAGAAATAGGCGGCTAAACCAAATTCGGTGTCATTGGCCTGCTCAATCACATCATCGACATCGGAGAACTTAAATAGCGGTGCTAAGGGGCCAAAAGTTTCCTCTTTGGCGACTAACATGCTTTTGTCGACCTGGGTGATAATCGTTGGCTCGAAGAAGTTGCCTCCTAAGCTTGCAAGCTTGCCACCTGTAAGCAAATTCGCACCTTTCGATAAGGCATCATCAAGATGACGCTGTACTTTGGCAACGGCGTCCGCATTGATAAGTGGCCCAGTAGTAACGCCCTCCTCGGTACCTACACCGACCTTGAGCTTAGCAACCGCAGCAGCCAGTTTTTCGGCAAACTCATCGTACACGCCGTCTTGCACATAGATACGGTTGGCGCAGACGCAGGTCTGTCCGGCATTACGGTATTTAGCAATCATCGCGCCCTCTACAGCAGCATCGATATCGGCATCGTTAAACACGATAAAGGGGGCGTTACCACCTAGCTCTAGTGACATCTTCTTAAGGGTAGGCGCACACTGCTCCATTAGCTTAATGCCTACAGGCGTTGAACCGGTGAAGGACAGTTTGCGAACCACAGGATTGGCACAAAGCTCATTACCAATGGCTATCGCATCCCCCGTGACCACACTAAACACACCAGCTGGAATGCCTGCACGCTCGGCAAGCTCAGCCAGAGCCAGTGCTGTAAAGGGAGTCTGCGGTGCGGGCTTGACCACCATGGTACAACCCGCCGCCAAAGCAGGAGCAGCTTTACGCGTAATCATAGCCGCGGGAAAGTTCCAAGGGGTAATCGCCGCAGTGACCCCTACACTCTGCTTAATAACCATCAGACGCTTATCGCCCTGATGGCCAGGAATGGTATCGCCATAGACTCGTTTAGCTTCCTCGGCAAACCATTCGATAAACGACGCCGCATAGGCCACTTCACCCTTTGCTTCTGCTAATGGTTTGCCCTGCTCAGTGGTCATCATCAGCGCGAGATCGTCTTGATGTTCAAGCAGTAATTCAAACCAGCGATTCAGCTTGGCGCCACGTTCTTTCGCCGTTAATGCACGCCAGGCAGGGAGTGCCTTCTCGGCTGCGGTGATCGCGGCTTTGGTTTCTATTGTGCCCATTACAGGTACACTGCCAATCACTTCATGGGTTGCAGGGTCAGCAATTTCAACCTTTTCACCACTAATGGCTTCAAGCCACTGACCATCTACATAGCATTGCTGGCGTAGTAAGCTCATATCATTTAACTGCACGGGTTACTCCTTAATTTGCTTTGGCGCTTTTTAGCCGACAGACTAATTGGCTTCGACTTCCTAAAGTCGAGTTGAGTTCATCATTAGCGATATAAATTTACACCCCTAACTTGTCGCGCATGGTGTAGTACCAAGCACCAATGGCGCTAAAGGGCACCTTGAACATGTGCCCGCCAGGGAACGGATAGTGTGGCAAACCAGCAAACGCATCAAATCGCGTTGCCTGACCGTTTATCGCCTCGGCTAAGATCTTACCTGCCAGATGAGTATAGGTAACACCATGTCCACTACAGCCTTGTGAATAGTAAACATTACTACCAATACGGCCTACCTGAGGCAAACGAGATAAAGTCAGCAAAAAATTACCCGTCCAGGTGTAATCAATCTTGACATCTTTAAGCTGGGGGAAGGTCTTAAGCATCTTGGGGCCGATGATCGACTTAATATCAGCAGGATCCCTTGCGCCATAAACCACGCCGCCACCATAAATAAGGCGGTTATCACCGGATAAACGGAAGTAATCGAGTAAGTAGTTACAATCTTCAACACAGTAATTTTGTGGCAATAGGCTTTTAGCCAGCTCTTCACCTAAAGGTTCTGTAGTGATCACCTGAGTCCCGCATGGCATGGACTTGGCTTGTAGCTTAGGCATCAAGTCGCCAAGGTAAGCATTACCCGCAACCACAACAAACTTAGATTTAACGCTACCATGGCTGGTATGTACTACTGGGTTTTCGCCCTCTTCGACCTTAATCACCGCCGAGCCTTCAAATATCTGTCCGCCCAATGACTCGACAGCCTGCGCCTCACCTAATGCCAAATTAAGTGGGTGAATATGGCCGCCGCTGGTATCGAGCAAACCACCAACATAAGACTCAGTATCGACTACCTTACGAATCTCATGTTTGTCGAGCAGTTCAAGGTGGTTCATATGACCATGCTTTTCCCACAGCGCTTTTTGCGCTTGTAAGTGCCCCATCTGCTTATCGTTTAACGCTGCAAATACGCCACCATCTCGCAGATCACAATCGATATTGTACTTATTAATCCGCTCTTTAATGATGCGCGCACCTTCGAAGGCCATCTCACCGAACAGCTTACCCTCCTCGGTGCCAACGGTTTTTTCAATCGAGTCGATATCACGGCTAAAGCTGTTAACTATCTGACCCCCATTGCGCCCCGATGCGCCCCAGCCGATGCGAGCCGCTTCAAGCACTGTGACTTTATAGCCCATCTCAAGTAGGTGTAATGCCGTCGATAAGCCAGTATACCCAGCACCGATAATACACACATCTGTCTCGATATTGTCTTGCAACATTGGTCGTTCGGTCTTGTCGTTGGCCGATGCCGCATAATATGAATCTGCATGGGGGGGAGTAATCATGGTTTCCGCCTGTCTCTCATTGATTATTATTGACATAACTTCTGTCCTCTTGTTCTTCTCCCTTAAACTGCTTACTTTCCGACCGTCTTAACAACCGATTTAGGGTTCACTCTCCTTTGAACAGTGAACCACTAACAGCTAGACCTTCAGCAGATAAAGGATATAGATATAACTTGCGGGGATAGTGGCAAAATGCAGCCTCTATCCCCAAGTGACGCTGATAAGGTTACGCTGAGCTAGAACGCTGCTTAATATCCGCACGACGTGCGAAGTACCAAGAGATAAATGCGATAAGCGACACGATAAGAATGATCAAGGTCGCCAATGCATTAATCTTAGGCGATACCCCCATGCGCACCGAGGAGAACACCACCATAGGCAAGGTCGTTGCCCCCGGCCCCGATGCAAAGCTGGCAATCACTAAATCATCGAGAGATAAGCTAAATGACAGTAACCAGCCTGCGACCAGCGCAGGTGAAATCATCGGCACGGTAATAGCGAAGAAGGTTTTAAATGGCGTAGCCCCTAGGTCTTGTGCTGCCTCTTCTACCGAGCGGTCAATCTCCCGCAAACGAGAGGAGACCACCACGGCGACATAAGCCGCACAAAACGTAGAGTGAGCAATCCAAACTGTCAACATGCCCCGTTCTGCAGGCCAGCCGAATAAGTCAGCCATATGCACAAACAGTAGCAACAGAGAAAGACCGGTAATCACCTCAGGCATCACCAGAGGGGCAGTGATCATGTTCGACAAGGTTAACTTGCCCCAACCTCGGGCAAATCGTGTCATCACAAAGGCCGCCATTGTGCCTATGATCACCGCCATGGTGGAGGCATAAAAGGCTACCTGTAAACTGGTCCAAACCGCATCGAGGATCTGCTGATCGCGAAACAGCTCACCGTACCATTTAGTCGAAAATCCAGCCCAGACAGTAACTAGCTTAGACTCGTTAAATGAGTAGATCACCAAGATGAACATCGGCACATACAGGAAGAACATCCCAGCCCAAAGCATAATGGTAGAGAAATTTAATTTCTTCATGCTGTCTTCTCCATCTCTTTAGCCTGATAGCGGTGGAACAGGGTTATCGGGATGATCAGCAGCCCTAACATCACAATTGCAAGTGCAGACGCCACCGGCCAATCACGATTATTGAAGAACTCCTGCCATAGCACTTTACCAATCATCAGTGAATCTGGACCACCGAGTAACTCAGGGATCACAAACTCACCCACCACAGGAATAAACACCAGCATTGAGCCAGCTATTACTCCACCTTTTGATAGCGGTAGCGTGACTTTCCAGAAAGTGTTTAAACTGCGAGAGCCTAAATCCGCCGCGGCTTCTAGCAAGCTGCCATCTAGCTGAGACAAGTTGGCGTACAAGGGCAAAATCATAAACGGTAAATAGCTATAGATAATACCGATATAGACGGCTGTATTGGTGTTTAAGATCTGCAGCGGCTCTGAAATAATGCCGCTCCACATCAGCAGGTTATTGATCACACCATTGTTACTCAATATGCCCATCCAAGCGTAAACTCGAATAAGAAATGAGGTCCATGAGGGCAGCATCACCAACAGGATTAACATGGTTTGATTGCGCTTAGGTGCCCGAGCAATGGCGTAGGCCATGGGGTAACCAATCAACAAGCAGCCTATGGTTGAGATCGTCGCCATCTTTAGCGAGCCAAGGTAGGCATTGTAGTACAAGGAGTCATCGAGAATGAGCAGGTAATTGCCCAAGTTCAACATTATCTGCAGCGACTCTTCAGCATACTGAAACAGCGGCTCATAAGGCGGTATCGAGATGATAGGGGTTGAGAAACTGATCTTTAGGACAATAGCGAAAGGTAGTGCGAAGAACATCAGTAACCAAAAGTACGGGACTCCTATGGTCCAGCATTGGCCTTTGGGTAATCGAAATTTTAACGGCTTTTTCATAATCGTATCCTTATGATCTAAGGACCACTCCGCTGGTGGCCTCCCAGCTAATGAAAACCGCTTCTTCCCATGTTGGAGGGTCTGCGCGACGTTCACGATTAGTCATGATAGTTTGAATAAGCTGTTTATTAGGTAGACGAATGTAATACACTGAAATACCGCCAAGATATGCGATATCCTCTACTACACCACTAGACCAGTTATACTCGCCTTGTGGCTGCTCTCGGGTAATACGTGTCTTCTCTGGACGTACCGCTACCCATACGCACTTATCATCGACACTGGTAGACACACCATGATCGATAAACAGTTTCTGGCTTAGACCTTGAGTCTCAATAATAACGTGGTCGGCCTTATCTTCGACAATCTCACCTTCGAACAGGTTTACGCTACCAATAAACTCAGCCACCATTCGACTACTGGGGCTTTCGTAGATATCTGTTGGCGAGCCCGTCTGTGCAATCCAGCCCTCATTCATGATTGATATGCGCCCAGCCATGGTCATAGCTTCTTCTTGATCATGGGTCACCATCACGCAAGTCACACCGACCGCCTCTAAGATATCCACCACCTCAAGTTGCATCTGAGTACGCAGTTTCTTATCCAATGCCCCCATCGGCTCATCGAGGAGTAATAGCTTAGGACGCTTAGCAAGCGAACGGGCTAAAGCAACACGTTGACGCTGACCGCCAGATAGCTGGTTTGGCTTACGTTTCGCATAGCTTTCCATATGCACAAGTTTCAACATCTCTTGCACACGGGATTCAATTTCAGCTTTAGGTAACTTGTCCTGCTTTAGGCCAAAGGCAATATTTTGGGCCACAGTCATATGAGGAAACAGCGCATAAGACTGAAACATCATATTGATAGGACGTTCATGGGGCGGCATATCGGTAATGTCTTCACCATCAAGAAAGATACGCCCCTCAGATGGTTTCTCAAAGCCTGCCAGCATACGTAACAGCGTAGACTTCCCCGAGCCTGAGCCGCCTAGTAATGCAAAAATTTCCCCTTTTTTGATATTGAGCGTGACATCATCTACTGCACGCACTTCATCGAATAGTTTACTCACTCCGTCTATCTGAAGTAGCACTTCGCCCTGCGTCTTTTTAATCGAGTTATTGGTGACGTCTAAGGTACTAGCCATATTACTTCTCCAACTAAGGGCAATCATCACTGCCCCTTGTTCCAATTCATTTATTACTTACTGTGTCAAAAATAGCTGTTGATCAAAAAGGGCAAGGCTACGCCTTGCCCTTACTTGCTTAATAGCCTGATTTCACTTTAGTCCAAACGCGTGTTAATGAACGCTGTGCTTTCATTGGACGTACATCGCCAACATATAAGCGGTCTAGCACTTCTTTAGTTGGATAAATAGACGTGTTAGTACGTACGTCTTCATCCACTAATGGCAGCGCAGGTACGTTCGGATTAGCGTAAGCCACATAGTTAGTGATAGGTGCAATCACCTCTGGGCGAAGCAGGTAGTTGATAAAGGTGTGAGCATTTTTAACGTTAGCGGCATCCGCTGGGATCGCTAACATATCAAACCAAAGGTTTGAGCCCTCTTTAGGGATTGAATACTCGATGGTATTACCATTTTCCGCTTCATCAGCGCGATCTGCAGCCTGGAAAATATCGCCTGAATAACCAAATGCCACACAGATATCACCATTTGCTAAATCAGTGATATAACGCGATGAGTGAAAATAAGTGACGTGAGGACGTACTTTCGCAAGTACTTCACCGGCCTTCTTAAAGTCATCGGCTTTCGTGCTGTTTGGATCTAGCCCTAGGTAGATGAGCGCCATTGGCACCATCTCATCGGCACTATCAAGCATAGATAGACCACACTGAGACACCTTCTCGGCATACTTAGGGTTAAAGATAAGCTCTAACGAATCAACAGGTGCATCTTCACCCAATACTGCTTTAACTTTTTCGACGTTATAACCGATACCGTTTGTGCCCCAAAGGTAAGGGACTGAGTACTGATTACCAGGATCAGCTGACTCAAGCTGGGTCATCAACTCAGGACTTAAGTTCTTATGATTTGATAGTTGATTTGAATCTAGCTTTTGGAAAGCACCCGCCTTAATCTGCTTAGCCAAGAAACTATTCGATGGTACGACGATATCATAGCCAGAGCGGCCAGAAAGTAGCTTAGCCTCAACGACTTCATTGCTGTCAAACACATCGTAGATAACACGGATGCCAGTCTCTTTCTGGAAGTTTTCTAAGGTATCTTCTGCAATATAATCTGACCAGTTATAGACGCGAACGACTTCTTCAGCGTATACCGTAGTCGAAGCCATTACACTTGCGGTGACGAGGGCAAGTGTGGTCGCTTTTTTTAATAGTTTCATGCTATCTCCTATTTAGCGTAGCAGCAGGAAATCCGCCTCTGCTGTCCATTCATTGTGTTATTGTTAGTTCTTATTGTTCACCAATGCTACACCCGAAAAACCGCATCGGCAGTGTGGTACTGCTTTACAGCTTTCATATAGATAACACTCTTAAAAATGCTATCTGTATGAATAACTCCCTTTACATATTGCAATCTTCTAAAGTCACGGCGATGCATCCCCAAAATCCATCGCCGTGATATTTTCTATACCGTCAGTAGCAGGAACTCACGCTCCCATGAGCTGATCACCCTGCGGTAATTCTCAAGATCTGCTTGTTTAACAGCGATGTAACCGTTAGTGAAGATATCGCCTAAGTACTCACGACAAGCGGAGCTTTCAGCCATAATCGCGAGAGCCTCTTCTAGGGTTAATGGCAGCGCTGCACCACCACGGGTTTCATTCGCACGACCTTGTACCGGTGTTGATGGCTTAATATCGTCTACCATGCCCATGTAACCACATAACAGACTCGCAGCTATCGACAGGTAACTGTTGGCATCTGCACCAGCAATACGGTTTTCAATACGTAAGTTTTGTGGCGACGACTCTGGGATACGTAAGCCGCAGGTACGGTTCTCTTCACCCCACTCAAGGTTTACAGGGGCTGAAGCGCCCGGTAGGAAACGGCGGAACGAGTTAACGTTTGGCGCAAACAATGGCAATAATTCTGGGATAAACTTTTGCAGGCCGCCTATATAGCTATAAAACAGTGGGCTCTTAGTACCGTCATCATTTGAGAAGATATTCTTGCCGGACTTTACATCGACAATACTCTGATGTAGGTGCATTGCACTGCCCGGCTCATTAGTGACAGGCTTGGCCATGAAAGTCGCACAGACATTGTGCTTAAGAGCTGCTTCACGCAAGGTACGCTTAAATACAAACACCTGATCGGCTAGAGAGAGTGCATCACCATGGGAGAAGTTTATCTCCATTTGCGCCGTGCCCTCTTCGTGGATCAAGGTATCAATATCTAACCCTTGCTCTTCACACCAGTCATACATATCTTCGAACAGTGGATCATACTCATTTGCCGCGTCGATAGAGAAAGACTGACGTCCAGACTCTTGACGACCAGAACGACCTACTGGTGGCGTAAGAGGATGATCGGGATGTTCATTGATGCGGGTTAGGTAGAACTCCATCTCCGGCGCAACCACAGGCTTCCAACCTTTATCTTCATAGAGTCTAAGCACTTTCTTAAGTAGGTTACGTGGAGACAATTCAATAGGGTTTCCCATCTTGTCATAAGTATCATGGATCACCTGAGCAGTGGCTTCTATGGTCCATGGCAGCTTAAAAACTGCATCTTCATCAGGCACACAAACAAAGTCGATATCCGCTTCATCGAGAAGTGCATCATAAGACTCGTCATCAACATAATCGCCCGTTACGGTTTGCAGTAACACGCTCTCTGGTAGGCGCATGCCCTTTTCATCGATAAACTTATCAACTGGAGCGATCTTGCCTCGGGCTATCCCCGTCATATCACAGACAACACACTCTACTTCGGTAATTTTTTGTTCTTTTAAATAGCTGACTAATTTTTTCATGTTTATTTCACTCTGCTTGCTGCACGGCGTTGGCATGCTTTATTAAAGGCTTCAAAAATCGCGGTATAGAAAGGACTGTCGAGAACTTTCCACTCCGGATGCCACTGCACACCAAGTGCAAATTCCTTTGCGTCTTTGACAGAAAACGCTTCTATCAAACCATCTGTTGCATATGCTTCAGGCCGCAACCCAACCCCTAGGCGATCGACACCTTGGGTATGGACAGAGTTCACCTCTGCAGAGCTGCGGCCCCAGGCCTCATGAAGCAATCCTCCAGGCTCTATTTGAACCTCATGAGATATACCGTATTGCACCTCTACGGGTTTGGTCTTATCTTCTCGGTGTTCAATAAAGCCACCGACCTCATGAAGCTCCTGATGTAAGCTGCCCCCAAAAACAACATTCATCTCTTGAAATCCACGACAGATAGCGAGCACAGGGATCCCTGCTTCGATTGCCGCCTTCAGTAGAGGCAAAGTCGTAGCGTCTCGCTTAGGATCATGATGCGTCCCCTCTGCGCTAGCAGGGCCGCCAAAATGATGGGGTTCAATATTTGAGGGAGAACCTGTAAACAAGATCCCGTCCAGACGAGGCAGAATAACTTCTGCAGGACAATGCCCTAATGCTGGGATGACTAATGGCCAAGACTGGGTAGCATCCGCTATCGACAATAGGTACTTCTCACCTACGATATTAAAGGGATGTAAGCCTAGCTGCTGATTGCATGCAGTCACACCCACGACTGCAAGTCCTACTTCCGACATAAAACACCTTCAATCCTTGTCTTCGTAATTTTTAGAATTATTTTGAGTAGTTTTTATCTTGATTTACGAAATTTTTAATAATGAACAGTAATTATCCAAATGTTCATTTTTTCACACACTACACTGAAATAATAACGGAGGCAAGGAAAGAGGTGATAGGATTGTTAAAAAATACAGAAAAACACGTCAAACATATATTTTTCAACAACTTAACCGAGAGCAGTTTTGTAACAACTAATACTAAAATTCATATAAATAAGTTTTTTATGCGTTATTTTGCATAATGTTTGAGCTTGACAGCGATGACGCTCACACATAGCGAATGCTTTATATTATTTACATAAAAGCATAAAAACAACATCAGGCAGAACAGCCTAGCGGGTAATATTATACAAAAGGAAAAAAGCAGAATAATGATACAA
>NZ_BPET01000086.1 GCF_019654915.1 Shewanella sp. MBTL60-007
ATTCTTATATATATTGATAAAACAATAAGATTAATATCAAAGGAATCGAACATGCTTACAGATAAATACCCAAAAGCTAAATTAGCTCACACCCCAACTCCTTTCGAATTTATGGCTAATATGACTAAAAAATTCGATGGTCCTAAATTATGGATTAAACGTGACGATGCGACAGGTTTAGCCATGGGTGGCAACAAGGCTCGTCAATTAGAGTTTTATGTGGGTAAGGCACAGGCTGATGGTTGTAACGCGCTACTAACTACGGGTGCGGTTCAATCTAACCACGTACGTATGACAGTTGCAGCAGCACGTAAGATGGGCTGGCATGTTGAAGTACAGCTAGAGCACCGCGTAGATGGAAGACTGCCTGAATATGAAAACAGCGGCAACCCATTCCTAGACAAACTTATGGGCGCAAAACTTCACTCTTACCCAGTGGGTGAAGACGAGAACGGTGCCGATCAGGTGATGTACGACAGAGCCGATGAACTAGCGGCTGAAGGCTATAAGCCGTTCGTTATTCCACTAGGCGCTGTAGGTAAGACACCATGGGGTGCTCTCGGTTATGTTGATTGTGTTGAAGAGCTATTGCTTCAAGCACAAGCGACTGGCATGAAGATCGATGCCATCGTACTACCAACAGGCTCGGCTAACACTCACGCTGGTGTTTTAGCGGGCTTAATCGCCCTAAATAGCGATATCCCTGTATACGGTTTCTGTGTTCGCCGCGACAAAGTGGCTCAATTTGAACGTGTATTAGTGAAGACTCGCAAAGTACTGCAACTACTTGGTGTAGATGAGAGTAAGGTTACTCACGACCTTGTTAAGTGTGAAGATTGGGTGCTAGGCCCTGGATATGGCCAATTGACAACTGAAGTTCATGAAGCAATCGAGATTTTAGGTCATGAAGAAGGGATATTATTAGACCCTACCTACACAGCTAAGAGCATGGCCGGCATGATCGGCATGATCCGCGACGGTCAATTCACTAAAGAGCAGAACGTCGTATTTTTACATACAGGTGGTACACCAGCCCTATTCGGATACCCAGAACTGATTGCCAATAAGTAAAAACTAAATAAAAAAACATGCCTGAGGGCTCCTCAGGCATTTTGGCCAAATTTTCATTCCTCGTCGCCACTGTCCCTACAGCGATGACGAAGGGATAGGTAGAATCAATTATGTCTCAGTCAACTAAGCTTGAGTTTCATATTGGAAAAATCGGTGGAATGGTTCCACTGTTGACCATGGTCGGTCTAATGCTACTGCTTACCTTTAACGGCGTTGGTGGCCCTAAAGCCGCTTGGGCTCCTGGGTTTATCGCCATCATTTTGGGTATGTTCCTGGTTAAGAGTAAACGTGATTATTTTCAATCGATTTTAGACGGTATCGCAGATAAAACTGGTGTTGTGGTGATCACAGCCTGGATCTTCGCTGCTGTACTAGGTTCCTTGATGAAGGCTGGCGGCTTAGTCGATGGCATCCTATGGTTTGGTATGTCTACCGGTATTCAAGGCAGCATGTTCTTGATCATCGTCTTCATGTCTACCGCGATTTTTGCCATGGGCACAGGCTCTTCAAACGGTGCAAACTTAGCTCTAGCACCAATTTTGTTCCCTGCCGGTGTCTACCTCGGCGCAGATCCAGCTTTCGTTGCCCTAGCACTACTATCTGGCGCAGTATTTGGCGATAACGTCGCACCAATTTCAGATACAACCATCGTAGGCTGTACCACACAGGGAGCCGATTTCGGTGCCACGGTTCGCCAACGTATGCCACTGTCACTCACTGCCGGCGCTATGGCACTAGTTGCCTTAGTATTCTTTGGTCAGGGTGATGGTCTAGTCGAAGCTGCTACTCAAAATGGAGAGAGCGCTCGTCCAGAAAGCTTATTGATGTTGCTATCTGTCGCTGCAGTTGTCTTCTTCGCGCTTAAGGGGCGTCATCTGTTAGAAGCCCTAAGCTATGGCATCTTGGTTGCTGCCGTTGTTGGTCTGGGCATTGGCGCTTTCTCTATGTCTGATCTATTCACTGTACCATCTGAGCGCGGTGTATCGAATGGCATTATTGAAGATGCAATTGCCGGTGTGACTGGTGCAGTAGTCTTCGTCATCCTGATCCTTGGGGTTATTAAGATCTTCATGAATAGCGGCATCATGGATGACATTCTGTCATTCATCACCGATCGCGTTTCAAATAGCACCCGTAGCACTGAACTATTGATGTTCTACTCAACATCAGTGTCATCACTATTAGTGAGTTCAAACGCACCATCTCAGTTACTCGTTGGCCCAACCTTGGTTAAGCCGCTAGGTGAGAAGAACAATATTACCCCTGAGCGCCGTGCTAACCTGATGAGCGCATCGGTTTGTTCAATCTTCTACATGATGCCTTGGTGTCTTGCAGTAATGGTTTGGTACTCGGCGATTGAAACCTCAGCCATCTCTTCTGGCTTAGCGGTTCCAAGTGCTTCAATTAGCTTTATGGCACCTTATCCATGGGCCCTACTGATAGTGATGATGTTCTCTATCATCACGGGGTGGAAACGCTACGGTAATCAGCCTCAAGCGCAAGTACAGCCAGCCTAACAAACAATTTATAACAACAAACGAATAATGATTTCGGTGGCGGCGATGTCCGCCACATGTAAAAAATAGGAAAAAGAAATGACTAAAGCACTTAACACTGAATCAGCACCTGCAGCTATCGGCCCTTATGTTCAAGGTGTTGACCTTGGCAGCATGATCTTTACCTCAGGCCAGCTACCAATCGACCCAGCGACTGGCGAGATGTCTACCGATGTTGCAGAACAGGCACTACAGTCACTAAAGAATGTTCAGGCTATCGTAGAGTCTGCAGGCCTAACAATGGCTAACGTGTTTAAGATGACGGTATTCGTAAAAGATCTAAACAGCTTCCCAATCGTTAACGAAGTTTACCAAAACTTCTTCGATAACTTAGGCGCTGCTTACCCAGCACGTTCTTGTGTTGAAGTTGCCCGTCTTCCTAAAGATGCGCTAATCGAAATTGAAGCGATTGCAGTAAGAAGCTAATTAGCATTACCTCCTCATCCCCCTAAAAAAATACCGCAGCTTGCTGCGGTATTTTTTTGTCTGTTTCTCCATTTTCAATCTAGCTTTCTGGATCTTGATTCAGTGCAGGGTTTTCAAAGTACTCAAACAGTATGTCTAAGAAAGCATTTACCATTCTAGGAGTCTGAATACCTTTGGCCTGTACCACGTGATACTCCCACTCTGTCACAGGTTCAAAGGGGCGACTGACAATGCCATCAGCGCCAGATTGCAGCACAAATGGATCTAAAATTGCGATACCCACCCCCTTCTTCACCAACTGAAACAAGGTACTCTGCTCTCTCGCTTCGAGGATAATATTGCGCTTAACGCTCTGCTTTAGAAATGCATCCTCGACTCGAGTTCGAAAAGGGCTACCATAGGCCAAGGTCATAAAGCGTTCATGTTTCAAATCGATCGGTGAAAGAGAGTCTTTATCAGCCAAAGGATGCCCCTCATGGAGCAAGACCACCGCCCTGTGTCTGCGCAGAAATCGGCAATCAAACTCCTCTTCATCCGCCTCAACGTTAGTGGTTATCGCAATATCAATTCTATGGCTACGCACCATATCCAGCAGCTGAATTCTTGATGCCGACTCAAGCTCAATAGACACATTAGGATGCAGGCTTAAAAACGCCGCTATCACATCGGGCATAAAGCTGTTTGAACAGATTGGCATGACCCCGACACGGAGTCGTCCCTGATTATTACGCGCGATGGCATCGGCCGAAGAGGCTAAACTGTTCATGCCAATAAAGACTCGGTTAACATCCTTATAGAATAACTTCGCCTCCGGCGTTGCCTCTAACTTGTTATGTGTGCGGACAAAAAGCGGAAAACCCACACGATACTCGAGCTCGGATAGCAGTCGACTCACTGCAGGTTGAGAGATATACATGAGCTCGGCAGCTCCGGTTACCGTACCCGACAACATAAAACAGCGAAACGCTTCAATTTGGCGGATCTTAATTTTCGAATCTGCAAGCAATGACTTCACCTAATGAGATACAAGCTATAGTCAGGCAATAGTATCGAAAAGCTAATAGTACAACCGAGCATTTGCTCCCAGAATCAATAAGCTCTATCTCTAAAATAGGTAATTCTGCTATACAGATACAAGGCTATGCGAAGTGAGATAACATAGTGTCGGGCATCTTAACTGCCACCATATGCCCTTTCGCACAAAGCTGACCCTGTGCTAACAGCTCAACACTCAGTACCACCTTTTTAGGCTTAACCTCATTAATGACGCCGCGCAGTTCAAGCTCGACTCCCATCGGCGTCGGCGCTAGATAATCGATATTCAGAGCGGCAGTGACAAAGCGTGGTAACTTAGCCTCTCCATCAGCAAAAGCCCGTCCAGCAGCCGCACTTGCACTGCCGGTACCGTGACAATCGATAAGAGAGGCGATTAGGCCGCCATAAACAAAACCGGGGATCGCTGTATGAAAGGGCTTTGGAGTAAAAATCGCAATAGTTTCATCATCATCCCAATAACTTTTTAATTGATGACCATGGGGGTTATTCTTGCCGCAGCCATAACAATGACTCAGCTCTTCGGAATACAAATCTTGAAATGCCCGCATTACCACACCTTGTTGATTACGCTAGTCCTAGATCTACGCTAATACGGATAAACTATCGCAACAAGATGGACATTGGGCTTACGACTAAAGGCCATGTCGTTTATCGCAGCCAGTATCTAAGTCAATAAAAAAGGGCCCTAAGGCCCTTTTCTCTACAGCAAAATAATTACAGGCTTGGCAAAATATCTGCTGGTAGGTATGCGTTGTAACTTGCGGTAAGCAGTAAGTCTGTTGCCGCTTCGATATCAGGACCAAAGAAACGATCCTTATCGTAGTAAGTCACTAGCTCACGTAGCTCTGCTTTAGCCTGCGCAACTGCTTTACTTGGTTGCAGTGGCGCACGGAAATCTAGCCCTTGCGCCGCAGCTAATAGCTCAACCGCCAATACACCACGGGTATTTTCAGACATATCACGCAAACGGCGCGCCGCGAAGGTCGCCATAGAAACATGGTCTTCTTGGTTAGCCGATGTTGGTAAACTGTCTACCGATGCCGGGTGAGCGTAAGTTTTATTCTCAGAAGCCAATGCTGCCGCAGTCACCTGAGCAATCATAAAGCCTGAGTTTACGCCTCCATTCTCTACCAAGAATGGTGGCAGTTTAGACAGGTTCGAGTCGATAAGAAGCGCAATACGACGCTCAGCAATAGAGCCTAGCTCTGCAATCGCAATCGCCAAGTTATCAGCAGCCATAGCAACAGGCTCAGCATGGAAGTTACCGCCCGAGATAATGTCGCCAGTATCTTGGAACACTAATGGATTATCGGTTACGCCATTAGCTTCAGTTTGTAGCACCTCTGCCGCGTGACGGATCTGGGTTAAACATGCACCCAAAACTTGTGGCTGACAGCGCAATGAGTAAGGATCTTGCACCTTTTCACAATTAACGTGATCTAGACTGATCTCAGACTCATCACCGAGTAAATGACGGAACACAGCTGCCGAATCGATTTGACCTTTTTGGCCACGCGCTGCGTGAATACGCGGATCAAACGGACTACGACTGCCCATTGCCGCTTCAACGCTCATTGCACCGATCACCGAGCTTGCCGCGAATAGATCTTCTGCGTTAAACAGGCCTTCAAGTGCCAATGCTGTCGATGCTTGCGTGCCGTTAAGTAAAGCTAAGCCTTCTTTTGCAGCTAACTCAATTGGCTTCAGGCCAGCAATTTCCAGACCTTCTGCCGCTGAGATAATCTCACCTTGATAGCTCATCTCACCTTCGCCAAGTAGCGGCAAGCACATGTGTGATAACGGCGCTAAGTCGCCCGATGCACCTACTGAACCTTTCTCTGGTACGCATGGGTAAACACCCGCGTTAACCAAGGCGATAAGGAAATTGATCACCTCTAAACGAATGCCTGAGAAACCACGGCTTAACGAATTAATCTTCAATACCATCATCAAACGCACAGTCGCGTCTTGCATGTACTGGCCAGTACCTGCGGCATGCGACAGCACGATTGAGCGTTGCAACAGTTGCAGATCATCAGCAGCAATCTTAGTGTTTGCCAGTAAGCCAAAACCTGTGTTGATGCCGTAAACTGTGCGCCCTTCATCCAATACTTGCTGCACTAAGCCAGCGCTAGTATTGATGTCAGCAATTGCGCTTTCAGCTAGCTCTAGAGTAACTTTACCGCGGCTAATATCGCGGATTTGTGCAAGGGTTAACGTACCCGGAGTTAATACTAAATGACTCATTTAAATGCCTCTTATTCTTATACTGCTCAATATGAGCGGCTTATAGCATTGGCAGGTCTAGACCCTGCTCTTTTGCACAATTCTTAGCGATATCGTAACCCGCGTCAGCATGACGCATTACGCCAGTTGCAGGGTCGTTCCACAGCACTCGGCCTAAGCGCGCTGCCGCGTCATCAGTACCATCAGCCACAATCACTACACCAGAGTGCTGACTAAAGCCCATACCTACACCACCGCCATGATGTAACGACACCCAAGTCGCGCCACTTGCCGTATTAAGCAGGGCGTTCATTAGTGGCCAATCTGATACTGCATCAGAACCATCGAGCATAGATTCAGTTTCACGGTTAGGGCTGGCGACAGAGCCAGAGTCTAAGTGGTCACGACCGATAACCACTGGCGCAGAAAGCTCGCCATTTTTAACCATTTCGTTAAAGGCTAACGCTAAACGCGCACGGTCTTTTAGGCCAACCCAACAGATCCGCGATGGTAAACCTTGGAAAGCAATACGCTCACGCGCCATATCCAGCCAGTTATGTAGGTGCGGATTATCAGGAATAAGTTCTTTAACTTTAGCGTCTGTCTTATAGATATCTTCAGGATCGCCAGAAAGCGCAGCCCAACGGAATGGACCAATACCTTCACAGAACAGTGGACGTACATAAGCTGGCACGAAACCAGGGAAATCGAATGCGTTTTCAACGCCTTCTTCAAATGCCATTTGGCGAATGTTATTACCGTAATCGGTAGTGGCCGCGCCAGCAGCTTGCAGCGCTAGCATTGCCTTAACTTGTACCGCCATTGACTGCTTCGCCGCTTTAACCACAGCCGCTTCGTCAGTTTTACGCATCTCAATGGCTTGTTCTAGCGTCCAACCTTGTGGCAAGTAACCGTTTAGTGGATCATGCGCTGATGTTTGGTCAGTCACCACATCTGGAGTAATACCGCGCTCCACAAGCTCAGCAAATACGTCTGCAGCGTTAGCTAAAAGGCCAACAGAAACAGGCTTGCCACTCTTATTGGCTTCATCAATCATTGCTAAAGCTTCATCAAGAGACTTGGCTTTTTTGTCGACATAGCGAGTACGCAAACGGAAATCGATACGAGTTTCATCCACTTCACAAGTCAGTACCGAGTAACCCGCCATGGTGCCAGCTAGTGGCTGTGCGCCACCCATGCCGCCTAGGCCGCCAGTTAAGATCCACTTACCGCTCGCGTCACCATTAAAGTGCTGCTTAGCCATAGCAACGAAGGTCTCATAAGTGCCTTGAACAATGCCTTGGGAGCCGATGTAGATCCAAGAACCTGCCGTCATCTGGCCATACATGGCCAAGCCTTTTTTATCTAACTCATTAAAGTGTTCCCAGTTGGCCCAATGTGGCACTAGGTTTGAGTTAGCAATGATCACTCGCGGTGCATTATTGTGGGTTTTAAATACCCCAACAGGCTTGCCTGACTGCACTAATAAGGTTTCGTCATCTTCAAGACGCTGTAATACTTCAACGATTTTGTCATAGCATTCCCAGTCGCGGGCTGCACGGCCAATACCACCGTAGACCACTAAGTCTTCAGGACGCTCAGCCACATCAGGGTGCAAGTTGTTCATCAAC
The DNA here is from genome assembly GCF_019654915.1 of Shewanella sp. MBTL60-007. Lineage (GTDB taxonomy): Bacteria > Pseudomonadota > Gammaproteobacteria > Enterobacterales > Shewanellaceae > Shewanella. The sequence continues at coordinate 7,967 of NZ_BPET01000086.1, forward strand.
ATGCGTAGCGGGGCTTCGGTCAGCCAGCTTTTACAGCTAAGCTCAGTTCCTGTCGGCGCGATAATGCGGCGGCTTGGATCATGTCTCTTATCCATCGGTACTACCTCGTTCAATTTGTTTTTATGTTTTCTTATTAGCTTATTATTAAGCCTTTTATATTGACTACTTTGCTTGTGAAGCTTTAGCCAGTGGGCTTTAACCACCTATGGCGTAATGACCAAATGACTTAACTAAAAGTCAGGTGACCACCTAATCTAAATCGACTTCCTGGGTGCACTAAGCGCGCAAAACTCACCACACCTTGGCGTGACCAAGTACGGCGAGAGATCTGTAAACAGGGCTCAGTGGCGGCAATACCTAATAGCGCCAACTGAGCGACATCAGCCATTTTGGCCTCAATGGTGTGCTTCGCCTCTGTCAGCGGCGCCACCATCGACAGGTATTCGTGGGGAGTCTGCTGGGTGAAATCTTGGGCTAAATAATCTGGCACTAGCTTAGGATTAACAAAACGCTCCTCTATCTGCAGCGGCGTGCCCTGTTCACAATGCACCAATACTGACTGGTACACTTGGCTGCCCTCTTCAAGCCCCAGCGCAATGGCAATTGCACCCGTCGCAACAGTTTGCGTCAGCAGCACTTGTTGCACGCTATAACCATGACCACGGTCTTTTATCTCATCGGCAATGTTACGGATCGCCATCATCGAAGACTGACTCTTAAGGCCAGCAACAAAGGTGCCTAAGCCTTGAGAACGCTCTAAAACGCCCGATTCGGTTAATTCAGTTACGGCGCGGCGCGCCGTCATACGGCTGCAATTAAACAACTCGGCTAATTGATTTTCAGATGGCACACGGCTGTCTTCTGCCCAATCGCCAGACTCAATTTGCGCTAAAATATATTGCTTAATTTCTTCAAACTTTGGCGTTGCCATTAACTATCCTGTTGCTGTTGAACTTGCAGCTCGCTATTTACATGCTTAAAAACTCGGCTACAATCCTAGCTTGTATATACAAGTAAATACAAGCTAGCTCACAAATTATTTTTAGTGTTAGTATTCAGCTAGCACAAAAATCAACTTAAAAGAGAACTGCATCATGTCGTGGGATCAAGTCTGGATAGATATCAACATCGCTACAATGTCGCCAAATATTTCAGAGCCTTACGGCGCAATTACCGATGCGGCTCTCGCGGTTAAAAACGGTAAAATTGCCTGGATAGGCAAGCGCAGCGAGCTACCAGAGTTTGATGTTTTCGCGACACCAATATACAAAGGCAAAGGTGGCTGGATCACCCCGGGCCTCATTGATGCCCACACCCATTTAGTCTTTGCCGGTAATCGCGCCAACGAATTTGAGCTGCGTCTAAAGGGTGCAAGTTATGAAGAGATCGCCCGTAGTGGCGGCGGCATCATCTCAACCGTCAACGCCTGCCGTGAAGCCGATGAAGCCGAGCTATTTGAACTCGGTCGCCAGCGCCTAAACGCGCTTGCCAAAGAAGGCGTCACCACGGTAGAAATCAAGTCAGGTTATGGCCTAGATATCGAAACTGAGCTGAAGATTTTGCGCGTTGCCCGTGAGCTAGGAAAACACCACCATGTGGATGTTAAAACCACCTTCTTAGGCGCCCACGCGATTCCACCAGAATATAAACATGATAGTGACGCATACGTCGACTTAGTCATCAACGAGATGTTACCTAAAGTGATTGCCGAAGATCTTGCCGACGCCGTGGATGTGTTTTGTGAAAACATTGCCTTTAACCTTGAGCAAACCGAGCGCGTGCTTAGCGCCGCCAAAGCTGCAGGTCTGCAAATCAAGCTGCATGCAGAGCAGTTATCTAACATGGGTGGTTCAGCGCTTGCCGCCAAGCTAGGCGCCAAGTCAGTTGATCATATTGAATACCTAGATGAAGACGGCGTGAAAGCCCTAAGCGAAAGTGGCACCTGTGCGACCTTGCTCCCCGGTGCATTTTACTTTTTACGTGAAACTCAGCACCCGCCTATCGATTTACTGCGCAAATACAAGGTGCCTATGGTGGTTGCCAGCGATTACAACCCCGGCTCATCGCCACTTTGCTCAAGCCTATTGATGCTTAATATGGCCTGCACCTTACTGCGTTTAACCCCAGAGGAAGCGCTAACAGGCATGACGCGCAATGCCGCCAAGGCTTTAGGCATCGATGATCATGTGGGTGTATTAGAGGTCGGCATGACCGCCGATTTCTGTATGTGGAATATCAGTACCCCAGCGGAGTTAGCGTACACCTATGGTGTGGCCTCGTGTGTGGATGTGGTGAAGAACGGTCACTTAGTACACCAATAGTTGGGAATGCCTGAGCGATCAGGCATGTTCATCGTTTTGGTGTTACTGGTTGGCATCAGTGTTTACCTTTTAGGTGTGGCTTTGGGCAACAATGTTGCGAATGACCTCAGGTGTGACTTTCTGCATCTGATGCAGCTAATGACCTGCTGTTAGCGTATGTGTTCCAGTCATTTTCCTGTCTGATAACAATGGTGCCCCCAATAGAGTTTTTCCGTTGCTGCTTGCATCCGATGCAACTAATTGCCTGCAGCAGGCGTATGCGCAGACGCTGCCGTGACACGCTGTAAATCCATCCCTGGAAGCTCGGCCATGACGTCCATGTCATGGACGGTCACGGCCGCATCTACACTGGGTTAGAAAAGCACGATCATTAAATTTCTACGTTCACCATCGAAGTTGGCGAAGTGCGGCACTAGTTGATTAAAGGTCCAAGTAATTCATTCAAGTCTTCATCATCAAGAATGCACCACTTAATAAATGCAGAGTATTGAGACTGATTAGACATGAGTATTTTAATTCTCTCTATAGCATCTTCACGTTCAACTGGTAGTGAATCCTCGGCATAGTATTTAATGAGCCATTTGTTAAATAATACAAACTGAGTATGTATTTTTTTCCTCAAATAGCTCCCCGTAACAGCTTTATTAACCGTATGCTCACTGTTATAAATCTTTTCTAAAAGCTGTGCTGTTTGTACTGACCTAGGATCTTCACTCTGACGTTCTACAACTAACTTCCTCGCACCTGGAGTTCTCGGTGGCAGCAACTTGATCTCACGAAACACATCTTGTTCGGGATCACAGCAATCCAGTAGGTCATTGAAATAATGCAGCTTTATGTTGTTGCATCGCCCACAAGAAAAGTACAAATTGTTCCAATCATACTTTAAATCGTTATCATTTTGATGAGCTACAAAATGTTCAACATTGATATCTTGTGGTTCTTTCGTCTCACAAAGATAGCACTTCTTATGAAAAGCACTTTCAAGCGCCTTTACCACATCCTCATCTTTGTAGCTTCTTCTTGCTGCAAGTGAAGCGGGGACTTCATCTCCTCTTTCTACATTAAACATCTGTACTTTTCGCCTTAGCTTTAAGCACTGATAATTGAGCAGACTCTAAGAAATATAATGATTCTGAATCCAACTTAGATTCATTCTGGCGCAGCTCTGAAATCAAAGATTCAACCTTGCCGATATCTAGTTGAAGTTTTGTAGCCTCTTCATTTAGCTCTTTAACTTTTGCGTTTAATAAATCTGAACTAGATGAAACTCCAAATAGCCCATCTAAGATTGATTCATACGAATACATTGAAAGGTCATCAATTTGTTCGAGCTTGGATAAGTCATAAATGACAGCATCGCTCACAGATGAAACAACAAATGGTGAGTGAGTAGTAACAATAAATTGAATCTTAGGAAATGACTCAGTTAGGAATGCAAATATCTTACGCTGTAATGAAACGTGCAAATGCGCATCAATTTCATCAATAAATACAACGCCTTCAATTTCATCAGGAGTTATCTCCCTTAACTGAATAGTTGTAACTAAATGGGCATACACGGCAAGAATTGAAGAATAACCAGATGAAAGCTGTTGAAAACGAAAAGCTTCTTTATGATCTTGTTTTATATGGAAAGTCTGAAGCTTAGAATCAAATTTAAGCTCGAGAGTTTCATCTTCAAACAAATGCCTTAAGCTAGCCTGTAAAAACTCAAACCAGTTTTTTATTTTAGAAGCTAATGCAGAATCATTATCAATACTCGGTGACTCAGCATAAGCTTGCACAGTTTTATAGCTCACTAAATATTGTTCAAACAGCGAGCCAGCATTAACACCTCTGCGGTTATTTGTTACCTGGTCAGCCAGTTTTGACGTGCTCATAGCTGACGTTGATTCTGCAATATTAGCTTCACGAACAGCTTTAAACGTTGTTAAAAGCGCTTTATTTGAATGATACTTAACAACATAACTATCCAAACTATTTAAAGATATAGCTGGATTTTCTATTTCAAATAATCTTCCTTTACTTATTTCTAAGGCATTTTTCCAACTTTCATAGCTACCATGGCTTGGCCCATTTTGCCTGAGCAATCGTACGTAAGAATTAACTTGGTCACGTAAATCACTTACATTGTGGTTTTCCCGGTTTACAACTCTTCTCGTCAAGAAATCAAATAGATGGTTTAGAAAATTTGTTTTACCACAACCATTCCCACCAGTAAGAATAAGGCTCTTACCTTGTAGTTCTATATTGACGACTTTATCAGTGAAAGGGATTCTGGTATCAATACTTTGAATGTAACCTGCCATAAAATCTCACATGTTTATTTTTGCATTGCAGTAAGAGTACACCTTGTAAAAAACAATATAAATTAGTTATTTAAATCATCATAGAAACATAGCCATCAAATTAACCTCCTTAATCACAGGAAACACCGATTCCCCATCGAAGTTGCCGAGGTCATTGAAGTAAATCGCGTGAGCGAGGCATGGATGCCGAGATAGCCTCAGGTGAGCCAGGGATGGCGAATATGAGGCGATAGCGATTTTCGAAAATGACTGAGGATCAACAACTTCGTCGGGGCGGCAGGGGTGATCCAAGAGGGGATTGCTGTTGATCCCCTCTTGGCCGAGTGTGAGCTGGAAGCTCACGACCTTTATCAAGCGGAGCTTGATTGCTTACAGGTGGGCGAAGCCCAT
>NZ_BPET01000087.1 GCF_019654915.1 Shewanella sp. MBTL60-007
CGTTTTCGAGTGATAAATACAAGCAAGCCGACATAAATAGCCGGCTTGTGATGATGCTTATTGTATTAATGATGAAGCGCATAGCGCTAACAATCCAATATTAGTTATTTAATACGTGGTTGTAGCGCTCAAAGGCAGCGTCAAGATCGGCGATTAAGTCATCGACGTTCTCAAGGCCAATATGCAAGCGAATAAGTGGTTTTTTGCTGTCCCAATGGGTTGCCGTTCGCAGTTTATCGATACCAAACACCCCTAAAATCAAGCTTTCAAATCCGCCCCAAGAGAAGCCCATCTTGAAGTGCTGCATATTTTCCACAAAGGCTGTAACTGATTTGATGTCACCTTGTTTGAGCACAAATGAGAACAAGCCGTTGGAGCCACTAAAATCACGTTTAAAAAACTCATGACCAGGGCAAGAGTCGAAAGCAGGGTGGCGCAAGTGATCGACTTCTGATCGGCTATTTAGCCAGTTGGCGACTTTAAGTGCATTTTGTTCATGTTGGGCTAAACGAATCCCCAAGGTTCTTAGGCCGCGGCTAGCAAGGTAAACATCATCGGGAGAGGTACACTGGCCGAGTAGGTAGCTATTTTCTCGCAATTGTTCCCAATGCTTTTCGTTTGCAGTTGCTGTGCCCATCATCACATCGGAGTGTCCTACAATGTACTTGGTCGCCGCTTGAATTGAAATGTCGACGCCCATTTCAAAAGGGCGACTATTAATTGGTGATGCCCAAGTATTGTCGAGCATCACAACGATGCCATGCTGGTGGGCGATGCGACTCAAGGTTGGTACATCTTGCACTTCCATGGTGATAGAGCCTGGAGACTCCAAGAACAGCACCTTAGTGTTTGGCTGAATCAAGGCTTCAATACCGTCACCTATCATTGGGTCGTAATAGGTGGTTTCGATACCGTAGCCTGCCAGCAATTTATTACATAGATCGCGAGTGGGTTCATAGGCGCTATCGACCATCAACAAGTGGTCTCCTGCTTTTAAAAATGACAACAGACTGTTACTGATGGCTGCGCTGCCCGATGGGTAGAGGGCGGTGCCTACACCACCTTCTAGCTCGGCTATGGCCGCTTGAAAAGCAAAATGAGTCGGGCCGCCGCGGCGACCATAGAACATCTCGCCATTAGCCTTGTTCTTTGCGGCAAAGCGCATATCTTCTATGGTATCGAACACCATGGTGGAAGCGCGGTAAATGGGTGGGTTGATGACTCCTTGTGTCCATTTCTTATCGCGACCAAGACTGACTATTTGAGTTTCTTTTTTCATCGGGCGAATTCCATCAGTTTTTGTTTTTAGCCATCTTAACATCTAAACGGCTAAAAAAAAGTGTCTATAAGAATAAGTGTCTATATTTTCATGATCCTTTTGTATTGCTTTCTGTATTGATTGACTAAGCTGTTTTCTACGCCATATTTGGTCTCATCTCATATTTACGACAGACTCTCTTTGCTCAATGGCAATCTAATTTTTATCTCAACACCAGTGATCTCACCAGACTTTTGCTGAACATTGCTAGCGCTTATCTGGCCTTGATGGAACTGACAGATCAATCGAGCGATATATAACCCTAGCCCTAAATGGGGCTTTTCTTGCGCTTTTTGCGGACGTACAGACACCATGGATTCAAAAATTTGCTCGGCCATATTTTCAGGGAGGGCGGGCCCTAGATTACTGACGCATAGCTCGGCAAATTTGTTTTTTACTTTTAGTGAAACATGGATTGGGCTCTGTTCATGACTAAACTCTAATGCGTTAGCAATAAGTTTATCCATTAGTTGGGCGATATATTCTGGCACGCCAACAATGGGCGTTTCTTCGTTGATGATCTCTAGGCTGAATGTCTGATCCGGATAGGTCATTTGATAGCCTTGCATGCAACCGCTGATGACTCTCTCCAATGGGAACACGGTTTTTTCAGCATGAGATAGGCTCTCCTCTAGGCGAGTTGCCTCGCTCATATTATTGAGGATCATGTTGAGGCGGTTAACCCCTTCTTGTGCCCGGTCAACATATTTTCGAGTGTCAGGGTTAAGCTCCTGCAACCCAAGATGCTCTAATGATGATCGTACCACGGCAACAGGTGTTCTAAGCTCGTGAGATAAGCGTGATGACATATTCTCTAAATAATGAGTGTATTGACTCAAGCGGCTGACAATACTGGCAAAGCTACGAGACAAATCACCAATCTCATCGCGGACTTTTGAGCCTTGAATTTCATTCTTTATTCGCCCTTGGCTATCGATGGCTTGCTCGGCCTCATCACGTAGTTTTCGGATACGACTAGAGATATTAGAGGCAAAGAAAAATAACGCCAAAGTGCCCATACTCATAATGGTTAAAATGACATTAAACAGTTTTTCTAAGGCTTTGTTTCTGAGGGTGCGAATACCATGGGTGGTCTCCTCAGCGATAACAACACCCATAACTTTGTCATCGATCCAGATAGGACTGGCAGCTGCAAGTACCACAGCTTTGTTGTCAGGGGTGAGTCGCCAGGTGGAGCCTTGCTCACCATTGAGTGCCTTAGAGATATGGCTACCTTGCAGTACTGTCGAGTCTTGTAAGGAGTCGATGAAGTCTTTGGCTGGTGTGGTGAGGATTTTATAATAAAGCGGATGTAGGTATTTTCGCTTAAATTGCTCCCAAGTAGAGTTACTCTCTTTCTCTATGGTTGAACGAGACCAAACACTGTTATCGGAGCGAATATCACCGGATTTTGCCAGTACACGACCGTGTTTATCTACCACCCAAATGCGTGAGCTATTATGGCTCATACCTTTAATGATGCTTTCAATTTCTGGTGATGGCACCAGTACAGTGCCTAGTTTGCTGACATCATCAATAGCCGACGTGCCAACAACGGCATCCAAGGTACGGCTATTTTTATCGTTGACGTCATAAACGGCAAAGCCTAGCTTACTGCCCACCATATTAAGCGGGATCCGAACTTCGACATTGTAACCTTGTTCGGTCTTAGTCCATTTACCTTGAATTTTGACCTCTGGTGTTACTGGCTTCGTAAGACTGGGATCTTCTGGTAGCTCGAAGGCGCTAATCCAACCGTCCTGAGTGGTGGCGATAATATAACGGCGAAACATGCCATCGGGAGCGAGCGTCGCAATAGCGATGTGGTCGTTTCTATCTATGCTGAGGCTGTTTCTACCGCGGTAGATCACATGGGGATCGTTGACTTCGAAGAAGGCATAAAGGTATCCCGCGTATTTTCCCACCATATGGGTAAAGCTAACTGCGAGGGGCTGGTTTTCATCGCGTTTATAGATCTGGTAGTCGTTGCCATAATTCAGCGCCCGGTGGCGGTAACTGCTCCAGTCAGACAGCTTGCCATCGAGCTGAATAGGACCCGAAAGGGGGTAGGCATACAGATCGCGGCCTTTTTCGACCTGAGTCAAGAAGCTCGCTTGGCTGTCAAATAGTTTAGGTCGCTCGTGAAGCGCCGTTGCTAATGCCTGTGTTGTGCCCTCTAAGGTTTTTTCTTGGCCGTGGCGCAGGTATTTCTCCATCTCCCACACGTACTGATACCCAAGCCAGGGCAGGCAGAGTAGAAACAGAGATAACACTGCGACTTTAGTGCGCAGACCTATGGGCAAATTAAACATGGATGAATGCTGTACCTAATTAATAACCTAAATGAACTTAGCTACGTGGCGCTGTAAAGCGCCACTTTGAAAATAAAAGAGAATTAACTGTGTGAATCCCAGCGATAACCCATGCCGTAGACGGTATCGATACAGTTAAAGTTGGGATCTTGGGCGATAAATTTCTTCCGAATTCGCTTTACATGGGAGGTAATGGTCGAGTCATCAACGAATATTTTTGCTTCTTGCATTAACTCTTGGCGTTGACGCACATGCCCTGGGCGTTTCGCCAGCGCATGCACCATCCAAAACTCGGTTACCGTCAGTTCAATCTGTATGCCACTCCAGCAAACTCGCATACGATTAACATCTATGGTGAGCAGACCGTGCTCGATAATATGGCTATCATCGCTGCCGACATTTTTAAGATCGGAACGTCTAAATAGTGCAGCAAGTCTGGCGATAAGGTGGGGAAAGCTCACATCCTTACTCAAGTAATCATCTGCCCCGAGGCGAAGACCACAAACCGTATCAAAGTCACTATCACGGGCGGTTAAGAAAATAATTGGTAGAGTGCTCGACATGGCTCGTAATGATTGACATAGAGTAAAGCCACCATCGATCTCATTTTCTAAACCGATATCGATAATCGCCAGATCCGGTAGACGTGTATTAAACGCCTGCATGGCTTCGGGCCTATTGGCATAGGCTTGTACGCAGTAACCTTGTTGCTGCAACACCTCTTTATAATTTTCTCTGATCGCAGCTTCATCTTCTACTATGGCAATTCGTTTCATGACTTCTTGTATTTGGCGTTAACTGTCTAATTGATTGTGACTATACAGGAAAATAATCGCGTTTAAAGATGTGAGCTGCGATTGCCATTTTGTTGCCACAATTGATATTCAATTTGCCACTTTTACTCCCCTTAAAAGCCATTTCACTGCGGTTTAATAGCTCCATCGAATAGATACAACTTCTTAAACCAAATTATGGCGATTAACCCCGCCAATTAAATAGCGATATAAAAGGGAACTACATATGAAAAAGCAACTTATCTCTAGTTTAGTTATCGGCGCCTTAGTGTTTTCGACTCACGCCTCTGCGGAGCAGGTTGTTGAATCTGATCGCAGTCATAATGAAGAATTAATTGGCCTAAGTTCGGGCATTGTTGTTGGGGCGATAGTCGGTGGACCAGTTGGTGCAATCATCGGCGGATTTACTGGCACCTTATTAGGTAAGTCTGTCGGAGACGATGATGAATTGAAAACCCAAAAAGCCATGTTAACCGAGCGAGAGCAAGAGCTTGTCGAGTTAAATCAACAAAAGCAGTCGCTAGTTGAGTTATCAGATCAATATGAGCAGGCGCAGCAACAATTGACCACATTAAAGATGGCACAAGAGCAAAAGTTAACCGAATTGGCACTGGGGCTTAATGTGCAATTTAAAACGGGTTCATCTGTTATCGAACCGCATTTCCAACAACAGCTTAACGATATCGCCTATGCCATGTCGTTATCGCCTGAGCTAACTCTGGACCTTACCGGTTATGCTGACCGCCGTGGAGATGGTGATTATAACCAAGCTTTGTCTGAGCAGCGGGTCGCTGAAGTTAAAAACTATCTAGTTGAGCAGGGCGTTGCCGAAGAGCGTCTAAATAATCAGGCTTTTGGTGACTCCTCGCCATTGATGGCTGAGCAAAGCTTTGAGAACGACTTTTTCGATCGACGAGTGACACTGAAACTGCAAAACCAAAACAGTGCACTAGCTGCTAATGCGACTAAGTAGTAGCTAGAAAGAGAACATCAAGAGGAGTAACAGATGACTGTGTATTTATCAAAGCTAAGTCATCGCCAAGGAGGCCCCCGTTTGGGGGCTCTAATGGCAGCTAAAATCAACATGAAAGTGATGATGTTATCGATTTTTTGTTTGCTGTTACCAATGAATACAATGGCGATGATAGCGACAGAAACCTTTTCAATTGATGACGTTAAGCAGGGGAGCCTAGTGTTTGAGAACGCTCAAGGAGAGACAGCGTTGGCTCTACCAATGCAAACCGAGGTCAGTATGCAGGTTTCCGGTTGGATCAATCGTGTTTCTGTGCGCCACGAATTTAAAAACAATAGCAGTGACTGGGTTAATGGCGACTATCTATTCCCCTTACCTAATGAAGCGGCTGTTGATCAACTTAAGCTTCATATTGGCGATAGGGTGATAGAGGGACAAATTCAACCTAAAGCCAAGGCAAAGGCGATATTTGAACAAGCAAAAGCTCAGGGAAAAAAGGCCAGTTTACTTGAGCAAAGAAGGCCCAATATCTTTAGTACGAAAGTGGCTAATCTCGCCCCTAATGAATTACTGATTGTGGAGCTGACCTATCAAGAAACTTTGGATTATCGTGACGGAGAGTTTAGTCTTCGCTTTCCTATGGTAGTGGCACCAAGGTACGCGCCAGAGCAAACTGCTAGTGTTTATAACGTAACAGCTAACGAAGCAAGAGCCCTAAGTGATGAGATAGGTCGTAGCACTAAGCCTGCTGAATATGCCAAGTATTACGCAAAACAAGAGCAAAGCTCATTTAATATTCACAATCAAGTTTCTGCTCTACGCCTAATATCTGAGGCAGGAAGAGTCTACCAGCGAGGCAATAACAATCGAATCAACTTGAAAGTGACTTTTGATAGCGCAATGCCCATTGAACAGATCCGCAGTCCCTATCACCAGATTAATGTGGATGTGGCGGAAGATGGCGGCGCGTTAGTCTGCTTACAAGGGGATGCAATTGCGAATAGAGACTTCGTTTTGAGTTGGCAGCCTATTCAAGGTAGTGAGCCTACTGCAGCGGTGTTTTCTCAGGTAGGCAAAACACATGGCACTCATATTCCCTCGGTTTCTACGGAGTTGAACCTTACTCCCTCAAACTTAGCTCCATCAAAATCGACAGCTGAGCAGTCATCAGATATGGCAATGCCAGTACGACCTGCAAGTGACAAATATGCCCTAGTGATGCTGATACCACCTCAAGGGGCGACTCAGCACGATTTAGTGATCCCAAGGGAGTTGATCTTAGTCATTGACACCTCTGGTTCTATGTCTGGTGATGCCATTATACAAGCCAAAGCAGCCCTCAAATATGCTTTAGCAGGGTTAAGGCCTCAAGATAGCTTTAATATTTTGCAGTTTAATTCTGAGGTTGAAAAATGGTCCGATAGGGCTGTGCACGCAACGGCGGTTAACCTAGGGCGAGCCCAAAATTATATTAATCGTTTGCAGGCTAATGGTGGCACCGAGATGTCGATGGCGCTCAATTCGGCGCTAAATATCGAAACTGGCATTGATAATAAAGAGCATGCTCCAAACAGGCTGCGTCAAGTGTTGTTTATTACCGATGGTGCGGTTGCGAATGAGGCGATGTTATTTGAGCAAATTGAGGCACAACTCGGTGAAAGTCGTTTGTTTACCATTGGGATAGGCGCCGCACCCAATGCCCACTTTATGCAAAGGGCTGCGCAATTAGGTCGCGGTACGTTTACCTATATTGGTAAGCTAGATGAGGTTAATCATAAAGTGGTGAGCCTACTTGAGAAGATAGAAAAGCCTCAGGTAACGGATGTGGATCTTAGGTTTAGCGATGGTAGCGTGCCAGATTATTGGCCTGTACGCATTCCCGATCTTTATGCCGATGAACCTCTATTGGTGGCCGTTAAGTTACCTAGCTATGTCAGTAATGACTTGTTAATTCAAGGTCAGTTAGCGGGGCAGTTTTGGCAGCGCAGATTATCCGTTAATGCCACTGAGCAAGCCAAAGGTTTAGATCTAGTTTGGGCTCGAAAGCAGATAGCGGCACTGGAACTAAGCAAACAGGGAGCCAATCGAGAGCGTGTTGAAAAACAGATCACCGCTATCGCAATGAACTTTCACATCATGAGTGCCTATACCAGTTTGGTGGCGGTAGATTTAACCCCTTCAAAGCCACAAGGTGTTGAGGCTAAGCTAGCCAAGGTGATGCAGCATTTGCCTAGAGGTTGGCAAGGCTCCCTACAAACTTTGCCCCAAACTGGTACTAATAGTTACGTGTTTATTATTTTTGGCTCGGTATTACTGCTACTTGCAGTGCTCTACCGGCTGTCCTTTCGTCGTCCAGAGATTAGTGAGGAAGGGCGGTGATAGGTTTTAGCGGTCAAAACATGAACTCACACCCTCGAACGGGGGGCGGTAATGGCCTCTGCCGGCGCTTCCATCGATACTTCCCCTGGCTGTTATTAGCTATGGGAGTGCTTTTACTTACTCAAGGAGGATATATGCAAGCTAAAGCACATTTTGCCCAGTTTCTTATTCAGCAAGCTTGGCAAAAAACACTCGAAGATCGTAAACCCCATAAACCTTGGTCGTGGGCCGACACCCATCCCGTTGCTAAGTTGGAGTTTTTATCGACGACTACAAGTCAGGGAGGGCGACAATTACATGATAGAGATAATAGTGACAGTCTTTATGTCCTCTCGGGGGCAACGGGTCGAAACTTGGCCTTCGGTCCGGCATTAATGTTATCAAGTTCAGAATTTGATGACCAAGGTAATACGGTTATCGCTGGTCATAGAGATACTCACTTTGCTAGGCTTAACGGCATTAAAGTCGGACAGTTAATCCAGGTGCAAAGCGTTTCGGGTAAACGCAATTTATACCGAGTATTTGCAACGCAAGTGACCCATGAGTCAGATATGAGTGTGGTTCAAGACAGGGGAGAAAAGGAGTTAACCTTAGTGACTTGCTATCCATTTGGGGCCAATTTTTCCGGTGGCCCACTGCGGTTTGTGGTTAAGGCAGAACCTATTTAAGATTAACGACCTGCTTTTTGATAAAGTAGGTCGCTATTTCTATGACCAATTAGGGCTGAATGAAACCCACATGAACTCGAAATGACGTTTAACGTATTATTGGCATGACACGGTTTCGACCAAGGTGTTTTGCTTGATACAACTGGGTGTCGGCGCGATCAATTAACGAACCATGGCTATCGTTGACTCGATACTCGGCCACTCCAAAAGACGCGCTGATGTTGTTTATGGTTTCGCCTTTACGTCTATCTTTTAAGGTGAGTTTTTCTAAACTGCGGCGCATAGACTCAGCCAGTTGACGCGCACGTCTTAACTGGCTCTTAGGTACGATAAGCGCAAACTCTTCTCCACCAAAGCGATAAAGCTTGGTGCCGTCTTTACAGGCTTCAGTTAATCGTTTGGTAACTGCTTTTAGTACTTGATCTCCTAGCTGGTGGCCATAGGTGTCGTTAAATACCTTAAAGTGATCGATATCGGCGATGATCAGGCAGAGTCCTTGTGGCTGCTGCTCCAAGATCCCCTTAAGATCACTATCAAATGCACGGCGATTCAGTGAGCCAGTTAATGCGTCATAGTGCATATCATGCTCTGACTGTTTTAACTGTTCTTTTAGTGCATCAATTTCAGATTGCGCCTTAGCTAACTGGGCCGAAAAGTGCTGAGCACTGACGCGGATCTCATTGGAGTCTCGAACAAGGCCTTTAACAACGGCTAATACTTCTTCAATACTAAAGCCTTCATTTTCAATTTTATTTAGCTTGTCGTAATTATTACTTATCTTGTGGTGAAACTGGCTAGCATCGAGATTGGTATCTTTGAGTGACTGCGACAACTCTGTGACCATAGCATCGAGGTTAAGGCGCATATCGATCACATTTATAGCAGCAGGCTCAGCTAAGTACTCTCTATATAGGCGCTCACTATAGCTGGGAGGGCAAGTGTTATATTGGCCAACAATTTCATCTAAATGTTGATTGAGTTTAGGGCTTTTTTCGTCGACATAGGCATACCATAATGCGTAGTTTGTTGGCGTAGTAGGGATTTGGTGCTTTAGCATCAGAGGAATGGCTTTCTTTAACTTTAGTGCCGATTCCTTTAGCAGTGGATTAGCCATTGCAGTGCCTTAATTGCGTATGAGTTTTTGATTTTATTGTTTGCATGCAATGTGTTGGTGACACCATTGTGCATCTTACTGGCTCATTCTATTATGTTTTTTGCCTATACAGAACTTGAAAAAGCTTACGTAGAGCAATAAAACAGCAGATGAAATTAATTATGAATTATGAGCCGGTCATAATTCAGACTAAACAAGGAGCTATTGCTTAAATTGTCCATTAAATCAAAAGCTTCCAAATGAATTATTTGGAAGCAGCCGCTCTAAAATTGGTAACTGACTGAAAGCATAGGGCCGATAAAGCTGTAATAGATGTTATAATCGGCAATCTTGATATCAGCAGCGCTAATAGTAGAGGTGTATTCAACATCAACTTCATAATAGTTAAAGGCTGCGGTCATATGCCAGTTCTCACTGATAGCGGCTTCGACCCCCATTCGTACATCAACTAAACCACCTTTTATATCGTCTAACTTAATATAAAAATACTGGGCATGGCCATTAAGCTTAAAACCTGGGTAAAACTCATATGAGCCATATATACCAACATCGGGTAGCGGGGCGGAGAGTTTCTCGTCGACGACCTTAGGGATCTCAACCGTATCGGGGCAACGGGTTTCAGTGGTGACATCGCAGATCCCTATATCACCTTTAAATGCCGTTTTAATAAACATTGCATGTAAACCGACAGAAACACCAACATCGTAGTTATGGCCTTGCCAGATATCGTAACCATAGCCAACTCGCATAATATCGATATTAAGAGTGCTATCTAACGAAATTCCAGATTTGATATCGTAAGTGGTTTCATCCCAAGTAAATTGAAACGGTTTTTCAACTGACTGTACCAAGGCGTTGCGATGTAGTTGTTTCCAATCGACGTATAAAGTATGGCGATCGTTAAAATGGTGGGAAAATTCGAAAAAAGGTAAAAATTGAGACTCTTCTAATTTGAGATCAGACTCAAAATCCAAAGTGAACTCATTACCTAATATTGGATCATTAACATCTATGGTTGAGTCGGTATTAGCATAAAAACCACCGATACGGATAACGGTGCTGTTATCTGCATAAGCTAAAGGGCTTAGGGTCAAAGCCATTATGGCGGCGCAGCGAATGATGAAACTTTTAATCATTAAAAGTTACTCCGTCTCTCTTATTTTTATTCTTATTTTTTTTAGCCTAAATACATAGCGCTTTTATTTTTCGACCTTAAGCATAACAGGATTCTTATTTATGTGAATAATTTGTTTCAAAAAGTGTGCTGTTAGTTTGATTTAATGCAATATCACTGTGTTCCATATTGTTAAGTTTGGCTGTATCGGTAATTTTGACTTGGTAAATAGGTGAGTAAACAGAGAGAGCAGAAACAAGCTGTTAGAGTTGGTAGCAAGATTAGTTACTTAAATTAACGAAAGCTCCTTGATTGTAGCGGTCATTGCGTCTTGGGTTAGCTGGGGATAATACGGGGGAGGCGCCTAGGTTTAGTCTCGCTCTAGGCGCAAAAATAATAGAGGGAAGTACTGCTAACTATCAGAAAAGTTTAGGTAATAATATAAGAGCCCAGCTTAATCCGCAAAATGCTAGGCTCATAAATACGGCTGCAGAAGCGATATCTTTCGCTTGACCGCTCAAGGGGTGGTGCTCACTGCTAATTCTATCGACAACAGCTTCGATCGCTGAATTTAACAGCTCGACAATCAACACTAAAAATAAGCCTAACAGGAGTAAAACGCGTTCTACCGTCGTCACATCCACCAAAAGTGCGATAGGCAGCATAATTGCCGCTAACATCAACTCTTGCCTAAACGCCGCTTCATGCTGCCATGCCAATTTTAGGCCCTGCATTGAAAATCCTGTGGCCCTGATTATGCGCTTTATTCCGTGATTATTAGCAGGTTTCATAGCATTCCAAAATAGTATTCATAATAGTGTTTTCACGTGGATGATAATCATCCGATAACAATATCTTTAGCTAGATGACTAAAAATTTGTCACGGAGTATATCATGTTCCTTTTTTGATTTAATTCAAAATGCCCAACCTATTGTTTGTGGCTATTAACTCGTCTATGACCTTGAATGTAGCCAGTTACAGTCATTCCGACTAGACTTAAGCGTCTGCGAGTTAGATCTATTGACGATAGAGCATATGCACAGGATGTGCGGAACCAAACAAGGAGTAAGGTATATGTTATCGAGACAGTTCATCGGATTTTTATTCTGGTTACTTTTGGCTTACCTTGGCAGCATCGACAGAATTTACGCCGAAGAGCTTCATGATAAAAGCCCTGATAAACCCTCTATTCAGTTAGCCTCAACGTTGCAAAAGCCTGTGGCCGATATTACCGAATATCTAGTCAGTGAAAAGCTTGATGGTGTAAGAGGTTATTGGGATGGCAAATCGATGTACAGTCGTTCCGGCCGAGAAATAGCTGTGCCAGCTTGGTTTGTTAAAGATTTTCCTAACTATCCGTTAGATGGCGAGCTATGGATTAAACGAGGAGCATTCGAGCAAGTATCAGCGATAGTCAGAAAATCCCAAGCGAGTAAGGCTGAGTGGCAAACGGTCAAATTTATGGTGTTTGATTTGCCTAACGAGGCTAGCGTTTTTGAATTACGTTACCGTAAGGCGCTCAAGGAATTAAGCCATATTAGCCCATACTTAAAGGTCATCACCCAATATCAGCTTGAAAATTACCACGTACTTGATACTGACTTGCAAGAGGTGATTGCCAAAGGCGGGGAAGGGCTCATGTTGCATAAGAAAAGTGCCTTTTATAAAGCGGGTCGCAGTAACGATATCGTTAAAGTAAAGCCTTTTTATGATGCCGAAGCAAAGGTCATTGGTTATACGCAAGGTAAGGGGCGCTTTAGTGGCATGATGGGAGCATTGGTGGTTAAAAATGACCAGGGAGTAATATTTAACTTAGGAACGGGGTTCACGTTAGCTCAAAGGCAAAGCCCGCCAAGAATTGGCAGCTTAGTGACCTATAAATACTACGGGTTGACGCAAAAAGGTACACCGAGGTTTGCAAGTTTTTTGCGAGTAAGGCAAGCACAGTAATCTAACACACAATAAAAAGTCAGGCTCAATAATATTTGAACCTGACTTTTGCAATGTAAGTTGTGTTAAAGCACTTGAAGAACGTCTTCCATAGCAAGGCGCTGAGGAATCCCCTAATGATTTTGATAAAAATCATAAATTTAAGGTAGATGCACATCTTGTCATGTGATCAAATGGTTCTGAGAAAAATCAATAACCAGACAACAAGATGTGCGAACTCGATATTTT
>NZ_BPET01000088.1 GCF_019654915.1 Shewanella sp. MBTL60-007
TTTGTCAGTAAATTCAGAACCTGAAATATAATTTTGTGTATAATTTTCAGCGGCTTCTATTGCTTTATCATTAGAGGTTGCATTGACGAAAAAGAAAACAAATACAGCTAGAAGTGCGTTCGTTGCTATTAAAACTGTAATTATCGTTGTATAAAAAGAACTCTGTAATGACCAGACATCATCAACACTTAGTAGTGTTCCGCTTTTAACCATCTCACCTAGCTCATACAAATCGTGTCTATCACTAAAAGCATCAGGATCTGCTAATAAAAAAGACTCAGCAAATCCAGTGTACTTCAAAAGGGTCGGTGCTGAAAATTGTTGGAAAGCAACCCACACTATGAGTAAGCAAAAACACGCAGTAATTACACTTGTAATTACAACCACGAACCATGTTGAGGTTTTGTCATTCTTAGATGGCACTAGACTTCCATTTCGATTTCCACTTATTAAGTGATGATACCTTAAATAATGGACACTTAGAATAGATTTAAATCAATAATAATAGCTAGTTAGTTGTAAACAAGTCCAGTAACTATAGGCAATTTCACCAGTAATGATAGAGTCAGCAACTTGTTGTAATTTGTATATACGTTATATTCATGATTTAAAAGTAAATTTGTAAGCAACTATAAGTAAAAGAGAGCGTCATATGCAGCTCTTGGGCAACCTCAAGAAATACAAGCAAGAATATTAGTATTTACCCATAGATTGAACTTTAATCTAAACCAATCTATAAACAAAAATCCCGCTCGAAATGGCGGGATTTTGTGAACAACATAACATTAATTTTTCTTTGTCTTTAATAAAGATACTAGAGTTTGGTCTTCAATCATTTTTCGGATCATTGAAACGTCTGAGTCGATATTTGCATTTAACGCACTGGCTAGTTGTTGCTGCATACGGTCATTACCATTAGCGCGGTCGCGGTCTAATATGCGCTTGGCGATACTCGCATACAGTCCAGAAAGTTCACCGCTTGTAGGCAACACCAATTGCTTATCACGCGCTAATATTTCAATCATTGCGTGATAGGTATATTCCATTTGTCTTATGTCTGTAATCATTATATCAACGCCATTCTAGTTAATGCTGCATTCATTTCATTGCTCAGTGCGTATTCGTTTAGAACGCTGATTGAAATCACTGTTTGGTGCTTCTTGGTGATTAGGTCAATATTGATACGGCCTAGATCCTCGCTATCTGCTTCAACGATATATTCGTCAAACAATGCCGAGAAACTTTCGCTCTCGTTTAGTTCTTGCTCAAGCTCCTGTAGGTGTTCAAATGCTCTTTGTTGTTTAGTTCTTAGTGCCATGATTGCTTTTCTCTTAGTGCGCTCCATGATGATTTCATGAGCAGTATTAGTTGTATTTGTTTTCATAGTCTCATTCCCGTACGTGTGAGACTTAACCTCAACACGCTCATTATTGTGTTAGGTTAATATTGTGTTTATCGCAGTTGGTGCAGTGGTAACAACGCTCGCCCGTCTTGTTCTACAAGTTCACATTGTTGCTTGAACCAGTGATCCGCATGTTCATCGAGATAAGTCTCACGAATAGCCGAACCGCGCTTTATTAAGTCATACAACGAGCACCCAAACTGTTGCTTTTGTAGGTATTGGTTCTCTTGGTACTGGTTCTCAACTTCTTGGTGAAGTAGTTCCAGTTCTTCCATTAGCTCGAGTGTAAAGTCCACTGAGCGTCTTTCATGTTCAGTAAAGGCATTTTCACCTTTACGTTCTGCTGCTTGCTTACGGTAGATTGCGCGTTCACTACAACCTGTAATCTTGATGGTTTTATCAATTCCATATTCAGCTATAAGGTTTTCGATTTTGGTTGCTGGTTTAGTCATTACTGCCACCTTGTAGAGCGCGGTATACAGTCCCTCTTGATAAGCTCATGATCCTTGCAATTTCGGTAATGTTTGCGCCCTGAGAGTAAAGATCTCTCATGTAATCGTTGCGTTGTTTCTTAGTTTGAAAATTATCCATTTTCGATAACTCCTGCCATTTTGATTAAAGTTCCTGTACTGGTATTTAGTAAGGCTGAAGTGGATCAGAAACAGAGCAGGGATAGCACAAACAGTAATATTAGTTAGTGCTAAATCTGGAGTTAGTTGGGAAAATGTTGGTGTCAGAATGGCAGGATTCTTTAAAACATTAGGAATTACTTATAAAGGTTCTTTTAGGGTCGGTAGAAGCTTGACCAAATATTTGATTATGAGCATGTGGTTTTAATTGATATATCCCCATGGTGTCTCATCTAATGTAAACACTAAATGAGAAAATAAACTTTGCTTATTGTGTCTCATATAACGATAATGCCAATCATTAAGTGAGACACCTAGTCTTGCAGTTTAGATTTTGAACAAGGCGTTTATTAAATGACCATCACTGCTTATGTCCGTATTTCTGACGCAAACAAGCAAGACAGCTCGACCCAAAGAAAGGTCATTTCAGATTATGCTAAGGAATGCGGTCTAAAGATTGACAACTGGAAAGAGTTCCACATTTCTGGTTCAAAGACGAATGCGAAAACTCGTGGCATTGAAGACTTAGTGTCTTCTGTTGAGAATGATGACGCTGTCTTAGTATCAGATGTTGCTCGTTTAGGTCGTGATAATATTCACGCTGTGCTTAACACGATCACTTCTATTACCACACGAGGTGGTGCGCTTCACTTCTGTTATTCAAAGACCACCATTGCGCCAGAGGACACTAACGATCTTGCTAAGGTATTCATCGCAATTGGTGAAGCTTACGCGGCTGTGAAGTTCTCAGAGGAAAGGTCACTTAAAGCTAAAGCTGCTCACGCACGTAGAAAATCAGAGGGTCTTTCAAGTGGTCGTAAGGTAGGTGCTGAAGTAAAGCACAAGCTTGACGATCATGCGGTGGCTATTATGGGAATGATTGATAGTGGTATCAAGAAAACTACAATGATTGCTGAATTGGAAAAAATGGGGGTTGTAGTAGGTCGCGCGACTCTTTATCGCTGGATCGATAAACGTCTAGCTGGTCGTGGTATCAATAAGTAAAGTGCTGGACTGCATCGGTGTCATGCTTCTGGGATACTATTTCGGTGCAGACTTCCTTGAGTCAATTAGACACCATATTCGAATAACTAAAAGGCCTCAATCCATAATGGACTGAGGTCTTTTTCATTAAGTGCATTCTAAACAACTTTTCAGACTAGACATTAAATGGAATTAGAGAAGTCGAGAACGTCCGACCATGATCAATTGAGGAACCCGTTTTTCAATATTGTCAAAATCACTTATAGGGGGATACGCGCACGTATACTAAAACCACCATGATTTTTTAATTCCACAAAAATCGCCGCCAGAAAATGATTTCTAAAGTTGTGTTCAAAAAGTGTTCTATTGAATGTTGCGTGTAATGCACGTTGTTTAGTTGTGCTTTGGAAGAAAAGTGCTACAAAAATGAAGGGGCTATTCCATATAGATATTATATATGGAATAGAGCCACCAAAAATGTAGCAACCTTCGAAAACGGGACAAAGTACCGTTCGTTAGTATTTAATCTTAACAACATTAACTATTTTGCTTTCTCTAAACTTCTTCTTACCAAAGTCAATCGACATTAAGTTAGCATCAGGAAATGCAAACATTTTAGCAGTTGATTTACGTCTCGCAGTGTCAACCAAAACAACCTCATGAGTCTCAAGACCATGTTGCGCCATTAGCTCTGGTGTAGGTTTCAATGTCTTGAATTGGTCTACTGTCAATCCGTGGTCAATAAACGCTTTACGTTTATCAAGGATAGCTTCAACGCCCTGTGCTTTCATACTATCGACCACTGTTTCGACATTCGCATTCTTAACAGTATCTGACTTCACCGAACGACCATCGACTAATCCTAAGTAATCGTTAAGACTAACGGTCTCGCTGATAGGGAAGTCTAAAACTGTATTGAATAAACACACAACATTAGCACCATATCTAACAGGTCTAGCGCGGTGTATGCCTTGCTCAACCTCAGACCGAGATAAAAAGTCGTATATTGAATGGACAATAGGACAATCAAATCTACGACCTAGCGTCTTCTCGTGAATGCCATTCTTCATCTCACGGACAAACTCAGATTTGTCGTTGTAACTAAGATTAGGACTACCTAACTCTGGATAGAATGCGCGAAATATCAACTCGACACCGTCAACATTCATCTTATAGTCGTTGACCATTAGCAGCGTCTTACCGTCCTTTAACATACCGTGATACACGGCATTAGAACCACGACAAGCACCGTAAGTCATACTAAACTTAAGACCCATACTTTCAGCGATAGACTTAGACCCGATTGAGTAGCATTGACCGACCTTAGCTGCGATTGCTGCGACTTTCTTGTCAAACCGTGGTCTATTCTTATCGGACTGGATTGACGCTGTTAGCGATTGTTTGCTGCCTGTAGAGTTATGGACTTGGACAATATTTGCGTCTTTGTGCAACTCAACACACAAACGTCTAAAGTCAAACTCCACACCGTAACCACGGTTTAGAATATCTTCGACCGCGTGTCCGTCTAACTGGATAACAGAACCAGCAAGATTAACTTTCGACTTTCTGAAATACTTAAACATAAACTTCGCACCATTAGGCACGACCACGAAATGTCCATAGTTTTCTAACTTACATAACCGAGATAGACCTGTAATAGCATTGAAACTGTTAGGATTAAGACCGTGTCTTAGCATGTAATCACAACCTTTTTCAGTCGCAGATAACAACGCTCCGGCCTTATTATTCAGTCGTATTTCTTCATCAACCTTGAATAACAGCTCTAGCTCGCTTTCAACGAAAACCGCTATTTCTTCAGAAGTCCGAGCAACCTCAACCAGTTTACGAATAAACTCTAACTGATACTGTTTGCTGGTCTCACCACCTAGCGCATTGTATCCACGTAGCACCGCGCCATACTTAGCTTGGTCTTTATCGTCCTCTGGCAAATAGTTTCGCAACAAGTCAACTCTAAAGTCCTTGGTCTCGATTTCCTCAATGTCTGCTGTGGTAACAGCATCAACCTTAGCTAAGTCTTTCATAATGTCTTCATCGACTATCGACACAACTTTATCGGTATCTAAGACCACGTCTTGACGGTCTTGACTATCGCAATCACCTGACATAAGAATCACACCACAACCACGAGACCGAGTATTGATCCACGCTTCGCGGTTTTCAAAGTTGGACTTCTTACCGTGAGCGTATGCGTGGTTATATACTCGTATTTGAGCATCGGTGCGCATTTGTTGTAGATATTCGCATTTCGTACCGCACCCATTTAGACCGTGGATACATTCACCAGCGCAATAGTTAGCTAATAATGGAAACCCAGTCGAAGCGGTTTCGATCTGCTTCTGCTTCATCGTAGCAGCCATATGACACATTAAGCGGTAGTCGTGGTCTTTTGGATCTTCTGGCTCTTTATCAGTGTCGATAAAACTTTCTCGACCTTTGAGAGTCTGGATGCAGGTCGTGAACTTGCGATAAGACCAATTATCATTAACCTTGACCACTGGGCAACGGTTGAATAAATCCGCTTCAACTTCTCTCATGTCACGCTTATTATCTAAGTAATAAGCAACCTTGTAGCCGCCATTCACTATCTCGAAAACGCTATCTTTGACCGCTTCTGATTTACCAGTGCCTGGTGTTATTACCCACGCAAGAAACTGATCACCTTGACCGTCAATCTTCAAAACCATTTCTAAGATCCCGTCTTTGATAATTCCACTCGCAGCATCAAGCGAAACGCGCGTGTCATTGAAAGTCGGGGTCGGTATTCTTTCACTTGTCTTGATAAAGTCGTTGATCTTGATAAGCTGTTTTTCTTCTGGAATGTTAGAAACATTTTTGTTGAATGCTTCACTATTAGAAGCCCCTTGAAACGCTGCTGAAGCTTTATCTCTTGGACACCATGCTGCGCCATGTAGTCTTGACTTAAGCTTACTCAACTCGATTACAGCTCGGTCATAACCCACACCAAGACCCTTACAACAACACGCTAACCGATACGATTGATTATTTCCCTTAGACTTACTATTAGTAGCCAAAACGTCTTGGAGCATATCATCTGCAAACTTCTCGATCTTAGCATCAATCTTAGCGCGTCTTTCTTCTGAAAGCTCAGACCATCCGACGACCTCAACTTCGCCGCGTTTGTTATTAATCACTTTCTCAAGACGTCTTTTTTCTTCATCCAACAGCGCAACATCTTTTAGATATGGGTTAAGATCTTGGACGTGCTCTGCTTTAAAACAATCGACATTAGACTTTAAAATGAAACCATCACCGCCAGAAAAGAAGCAATTTGAGTTAGGTGTTGTTGGCATATGGTCATAGTAAGAACCTAAGTCGAGTTTGTTTAGAGTATCCTTAACAAACATACGACAAACCAACATAAACAGTCTTTTGGTTAATAGAGTCGACTCTAAGCTATGAACCCAGAAGCATTTGATCCCACCGTTTGGACTTTTAAACATAAAGAGTGGGTTGGTGTTTTCAAGCTTAGACCATACATTTTCAAATTCGCTTGACGGGACACCGTCTAAGTCAGCATGAATAATATTGCTTAGTTCAAACGTATCATATAGCCATTGACCGTTATCGGTTCTCTTGCGTGTGTTCTCGTAAATCGAGTGTGGAATGAATAGCGGAATGTGGTCATATTTCGAGACCGCTTCTTTACCGTAGATAACGACTTGCTCTTGATAAGACTTGATGTTGCTTGCGTACTCTTGAGAATGTAGCTTATTGATAATTTCCGTGATCGGTGTTGGTTTTACCCAGTTTTCACCAAAATTACAAAATCCGACTTTAAGGTCGGTAATGACATTACTTGTTTTGTTTTCCATTTGCGCGGGTCTCTTTAACAGCTCTGTGTTTAGTTAGAATGTAAGTAATGTGCTTAGTTAGCGACACATCATGCGGACGGTCTGCGTCCAGAAAGCCGAGCAATTTGACATCAATGTTCAACCTTAGCTGCTTGTATGATTTGCCATCGTAAAAAGTTTTGCTTGTCATTTTAGTTGTACCTTGTTTAGTAGTTGTAACACGTTGTCAGCTATTTGATTATTAGCTGGTGTTATCCAACTGCGTTTCTTGGCGTAGCGACAAACATGTTCTTTTGATTGCTTAACCTTACGAGCGCAAATAGTTAGACCGTATTGCTCATAGATTGGTTTTAGTGTTTCGTTCATACTCGATCCTTTTTTATCAATGTTCTTTGATATATTTATGTCGCCAAAAATAGCGAAAAACCTATTAATATTGAGTTATTCAAATGGTTGGATCGGTTTGCCTTGTGATTAATGCCTAGCTTTCTAGACACGTATTCGACATGTTGGAGGTCTAAAATATTGCGAATGTTGATATGATCATAGCGAGAATTGGTGTAAGCATAATTCTTTAACAAGTCATTCTTAATATTCAATATTAAGGTGTAAAAATTATCTGCTTTCTTGTTCGGTTTGACTGTTGGGAGTATAAAGAAAACCTCTCGAATGAGAGGCTTAAATGGTCTTCACGTTATGTTATATGCTTTCAGTTACATATGAGATGAGTACAAAAACCATACGAATCGAGGTTTATTCCCCGAGTCATTGATTTAGATCAAGTAAATCATGTTTCCTCTTGTATTTTTCAATGCGAAAATAAAGATCTAGATAATTTAGATACAACGCAGCAATGCGGTTAACTTCTATTCAATTACTGAATGTTATCTAAGTTCTGGCTTCGCCAGCGCGTACCGAAATTAATTACTTAATCTAATTCCAATTCATAAAGATCACTTTTAATATTAGCGGTCACTCTTGGATCACTGTATAAGTGAGCACTCTAAAATATAAGCTTCTACTTTTAATGACTATCAAAAGTAGGAGAGTTCAAATTCATGATAAAAGTAACTAAATGTTTTAATCAGAACTATCTGGTATCGTTGCAGTTTCTGCAGCTGTTTTAGCTAGTAAATCACATCTTTCATTTTCTGGGTGACCAGAATGACCTTTGACCCAATGCCAATTCACTTGGTGTCTTTGACATACTGAGTCGAGTCGTTCCCAGTACTGGCGGTTTTTAACTGGTTGACGCTGACTATTCATCCATCCTTTTGCTTTCCATCCTTTGATCCATTCGTTCATTCCCTTGATTACATATTGGCTATCAGTATATAGCTCTACCTTACAAGGGACTTTTAGCATCTCAAGACCTGCAATAGCTCCCAGCATTTCCATACGGTTGTTTGTAGTGTTCAGATAGCCTTCACTGAGTTCAAGTTTGTGCTTACCGTAGAGCATAACCACCCCATAGCCACCAGCGTTAGCTGATTTCCCGTTTCCTAGGCAACTACCGTCACTGTATATTTTTACTGTTTTCATATAGGTTTTTGACCGTATGTCTGTTTCTCTAAATCTAATTCTGCTACATGCTGACGTAGCAGGTCTCTAGTCGTGAATAAGTGTGCTATCTCTGGTTGGTGTTGTTTAATACCCTCTAGATCTTCATTGCTCACCATAGCCAAAGGCAGATACTGCTGATTACGCTGGGTTCCAGTCATTACTGCTGCAGCCATATTACCTGTAACAGCTGTATACACGAATGTAAATCGGTCTCCAAGCTTACCTATTTCGATTTTACTGAATATGCTTTGAATCAAGTCTTTAACCGAACTCCGCAAATCGGTATCTGACTCCACCAGTGCCGCATCAGATTGTTGATTCCACTCATCAAACAATTCCATGCTATAGGACTCAGTAGTTAACGCTGCAAGAGCCTTTTGTTCAGCATCAATGTCTATATTTAACTGGTCGATAACGTCTAATGTAGAAGTCATTGCAGGCGCTAAAGTAACAACCAATCTGGGATCAGAAGCAATCGCATTTTGAATGTCGGTAATGTTTTTTTGCTGCTCCTCTTTCTGAGCCAGCAAGCTATCAAGTGTACTTGTATCCTTTACAGTGTCAGTAAAGACCAAAGACTTGCATTCATTAAATAACACTCTTTCGGGATATGCTGCTTTTAATGACCAACCTAAGCAACCTGTAATCTTCTTGGTACGGTCGGAGCAGAATAGTCGAATAGTGGGCTTACCATGAGAATAATCTATCTGCTGGCTCACTGGTGAACCACATTGAATACAACGGGTGATACCGATACCTGTTAGCAATGATACCAATGTTGTATTTCTGCTAGGCGCAGCTTTACGCTTCACCTTTTGCAATGCGTAATAAGTGGACTTGTCCACCAGCGCAGGATAGTAGTTATCCATTACATAATCAGTGCCTTGTATTGATACGGTACGCTCACCATACAACGCTTTCTGTTTAGCAAACCCAGCGATAGTACTATGTCCCCAAGTCTTCTCTGAGTGCTTCTCCTTAAGCCATGCGCATACTTTCTTGATCCCATTACCTTGCTGGATTAATTTGATAACTTGCTTGGCAGTATCAAAGTATTCTGGGTGCGGTATTACTGCGAGATCCTTTTTCCTGATAGCAATCCACCACGGAACATTCCCCATACTTACCTTGTACGCGTATCCATCAGCGGTACGTACTCCGCGCTGGTGGTCTCCGATTACTTGGTGGGCTTTTGATAAAGTTCGGAATGACTTGGTTTTAGACTCGTTACTACTTCTTGAGAATACAAGTGTTGATCGTATCTCTGATAACTCACAATCAGGCTCATACAAACACGAATCCATTATTGAATAGATACGAATACCTGAAGTCATTAACGTACTATAGAGAGCTTTAGCTGTGCTTAGAGATTGGCGAGAAAGTCTGTCAAGCGATACCACTACAAGTATCGAACCTTGCGCTACATCACCACTAGTTACCGCAGCAAGAAATACTCCTAATTCACCTTTTAAGTGTTTACCACTGTAGGCAGAGGCAACGTCAGTGTAGAATGTTTGGGATATTGGTAAATTGTACTTCTCGCTTAGGTCGTTTAATACTTTCTCGTCTCGTTGGATTTCAAGACTTGAGCCATCTTTCTGAGAACTACTTGATACGCGAGAATAGCTGATAATTTGAGCTTGAGACACGATTGATTACATGATTTTAGTATGATTGACAGTAGTTTACATCAGTCAGTACATGATTCCAATAAGGGATCCCTTGACGCATATATTGGCTGTCGCTGGTTAATATTACCTGACACGGCACCTTTAATACCTCTAGCGCGATAATAGGTGCAAGTAGCTCCATACGGTTATTGGTCGTGAGAGAAAAGCCATCGGCCAATTCTTTGGTGTGTTTTTTGTACTTTAAAACGATGCCATAACCGCCAGGACCCGGATTTCCTAGGCAAGAACCATCGGTATAGATAGAGATCTGTTTCAGTCCAGTCATCAAGTTGCTACCATAGCTATAATTGCGGGCGAGTATACCCAAAAAATTTAACTGAGAAATGTAAAAATTCATATGAATATTGTTTCAAGTGCAAAGCGGCAGATTATTCTCGATACCGAAACCACGGGTATGAACCAATCCAGCGGTCCGGTTTATTTAGGTCACCGTATTATTGAAATTGGCTGTGTCGAGGTGATTAACCGTCGTTTAACCGGCCGTCACTATCATGAATATATCAATCCGCAGCAACCGATCGATGAAGAGGCGATTGCGGTCCACGGTATTACCAATGAGTTCGTGGCAGATAAGCCCAAGTTTCATGAAATTGCTCAGAGTTTTATCGAGTTTATCGATGGCGCAGAGATCGTGGCACATAACGCAAACTTCGACGTTAGCTTTATGGATCATGAATTCTCAATGCTACAGCCTCTTGGGCCCAAGACCACAGATATCTGTCAGGTGCTTGACTCCCTTGAAGTGGCTAAGTTTTTACATCCGGGGCAAAAGAACAACCTAGATGCCCTGTGTAAACGATACGGTATCGACAACTCGGCGCGTGATCTTCACGGCGCATTACTCGATGCCGAGATTTTGGCTGACGTCTACCTGTTGATGACTGGGGGACAAACCAAATTTAACCTTTCTAGTGAAAAAGCAGGACAAGAGGGCGGCGGGATTAATCGTCTAAGTCCAAATCGATCAAAACTTAAAGTGATCGCCGCATCGGCCGATGAACTGATTAGACACGAAGAGCGATTAGACCTAGTCGCAAAATCAGGACAATGCCTCTGGCGCGGATAACTGTCATTTTATGAGTCCCAATATGATTAGAAGAGTCAAACATTTTACGGCTTTTGTACTCTGCTACCTCTCTATTAGTGGAGTCGCACTGGCGAATGTGGTGCTCTCAAATCATGCTTCCGAACTGAAGAATCGTTTTCGAATTGATCATATGGTCGATTCGATGACCTTACTTATTCACCGTGAGTACGGTAGCGCTCCAGTGGTGATAGTGCGTCCAGATGGCAGCAAATGGTATGTTAATCGTCATCCCGAAGCCACTGTCACTTGGATGGAGGGATTAACCGGTGACATGATCACCATCAAGAAGCCTATGCCTGGTCCTTGGCAACTGCTCGGGCAAGTGGTCGAGGGCTCAGTGATTGAGAAAGTCTCGACGCTAACGGTTGATGTTGACGCCATTCCTCAGCCGCTCTTCCAAGGTGAGCGCCTTAAGTTAACGGCTCGATTGCTCGGTGATGAGCAGAAGGTTCGTTTGCCCGGTCTCGATTTTATGATGAACTGGACGGCGCGCTTTATCAGTAAAAATAATACCGCAGATGAAAACTACGCCGCAGGTACCATAATCGTTGGTGCATACCGAGACAACGGTGAGGCACTCGATGAGCAACCCGATGATGGTGTTTTTACAAGTGATTTAAATCTAGAGCAACCGTGGGGGGATTACACCTTACAGGTTCAGGCAAAAAACACTGTGCTTGAGCGTGAGTACTCACAGGAGTTTAGGTTGTCTAAAAGGCCAATTAGTGTGGCACTGTTAGAGACTGATAAGCCCGATTCAGGGATCTGGACATTAGACATTCAGATAGATGATGAAGTGCTATTGCTAGAGCAAACCCATCTCGAAGCGGAAATTATGGGACCTACCGGGAAGGTTATTCCGGTAACTGTGGCTCACTTAAGTGATAAACAGACTCAGTTTACTTTACCGAGAGTGATAGATTTCGGTAGCTATGATTTAAAACTCAATGCCGTCAGCACGACACGCGATGGCAGAGAGATCTATTTAACTCTACCAGAGCTATTCTTTAATCTTATCCAGCCACCAGAACCACCACCGAGTGAGGAGGAGCTCGCCGCTAGAGCCGAAGCGATAGCAAAGGCAGAGGAGCTGCAGGCGAAAGAGAAGGCTATCGTATTGCTTGTTTCGATTAATGTGGTTTTAGTGATTATTGGGATTGTGGTTTTATTGTTTATTCGCAAACGCAGTAATCTTAAAAAAGCATTAGCCGCTACGGAGGCGCGACTAGAAAAAGAGATCCGCCGAGAAAAGGTATTGCTCGAATTGGACCAAATCGATCTGACTATGCCGGAAGATACTGATAATCAAGTCGGAAAAAGCTAGTTTCTGTCGAAAAATGCTCTAGAAAAATCGAATTGTTCGTTTTTCGACTAGTCAGTAAAGATCTTATAAAAAACTTATTGACGGACTACCTCTCTCTACGTATTATTCACCGCACTTGATGTGGAGCGGTAGTTCAGTTGGTTAGAATACCGGCCTGTCACGCCGGGGGTCGCGGGTTCGAGTCCCGTCCGCTCCGCCAATCAAGTACTAAATTTTAGTTATTTGTTAGTGACATAACGAGTAACATTAGAAGTCAACATGATTGATTTCTAGCAAGGTTTTGGAGCGGTAGTTCAGTTG
>NZ_BPET01000089.1 GCF_019654915.1 Shewanella sp. MBTL60-007
CCTCCTTTTTAGTTAATCAGTTTCCATCAACCTTTATTGTATCTTTTAGATACTTGTAGACCAAGTCGCAGATAGCAGAGTTAGTTTACTCCCGCTGTTTGCTATTGATTACCGCTGGCGCGTTAACCAATTTCCGTTAGGAACACTTGAAATGTCTTGCCCACTCCTTGAGTGGGCTTTTTTTTATCTAATTTTTATCGATGAGCTAGATCTGGCTTATCGGGAATATTTTTGTTTGTTTATTACCATAGCTATCGGCGTTTAAATGTAGTTTTTTTGATCGGATTAGGTGTCAAACTGTGAACAGTGCCCTTAATATGGCTGTTTGTGTGATTCAGGTCACTTCGCTGTGTTGTAAAATTACCCTTTATGCACTGTTTGAGTATTTTTTAATAGAAACTCTTGTAATAAAATTACATAGGTATATAATTGCTTTCACTGGTTAAGCAGAGCCTTTCCCAGTTTTAGGTCTATCTAGGAAGGATAATTCTCCAAGGAATCGAGCGACAAGTTGACTCAGTAATTCAGTTTGGTTCAACCCCATTGACTGACTTAATTTGAGTATATGTTTACAACTTTGTTAGGAGTATTGACTGTGCCTTATACAGGACAAACTACGATTTACTGGCAAAACACTTGGTTGGATTCAACTGTTTTGCGTGGCGGTTTATACGCCATGACTTTTAAGGGCTAACCCTCCTTAAAGGTAGTTCCATCATCCATCAACCTTATAACACCCTTTGGGTGTGTTTAGACTCAAGTTGTATATTGACCTTGTCGATATGCCATTGATTAACGCTAGCGCGCTAACCGATTTCCTTTTGGAACACTTGAAACATGTCTTGCCAGCTCTTTGAGCTGGTTTTTTTTGCCTAAATTTTGCTGATTGCTGATTGCTGATTGCTGATTGCTGATTGCTGATTGCTGAGTGTCTATAGTGCGCAAGATTCACTAAGCTCACTGAAAGAGTGTGTTAGTGCTAACCGATTTCCTTTTACTCTTTATTAGAGACGCTTGAAACATATCTTGCCAGCTCTTTGAGCTGGTTTTTTTTGCCTAAATTTTGCTGATTGCTGATTGCTGATTGCTGATTGCTGATTGCTGAGTGTCTATAGTGCGCAAGATTCACTAAGCTCACTGAAAGAGTGTGTTAGTGCTAACCGATTTCCTTTTACTCTTTATGAGAGACGCTTGAAAAATGTCTTGCCAGCTCTTTGAGCTGTTTTTTTTGCCTTGAATTTGCTGAGTGCAGAGTGCTTATAGTGTGCAATATCCACTAAGTTCGTTGAAGGAGTATGAGAAATGCATAGAGAAATACAAATACATCGCAAATACATAGACATATATGGACGCTCCCGGTTAGTCAAGAGAGTACTTCGCTAACCTAGGCTGTTTTGCCTTAGTTTCTTGTTTACTCTGAGTCCCAGTTAAGTGCTTATTGACTGACTCTTTTAGCTTTAAGCAATGCTTTTAAATGCGGTAGTGCTGACATATATACGGGCTTAACAAGCTTTTGCTTGCGCCCCTGATGAATTTCGTACCTACACACCCAAAAATAGTGAAACACCCAGTCGGTTTTTTACCCTTGTCTCTTGCGGGTTTATGCAGGATGAACAGAGCCTTTTCTTATCAATTTAACACTTTGAATGGTTCAACATCAGTTTGGCGCATTGACGCCGTATTAGGGAGCGTCCATCTCATCAGCCATAGTTAATGGTAAATTATAGTTAGCGAGCAAATATGGGGATATTGATAACTAAGTTATTGTAGTATTCAAGCTCACTCTCTCTGTTTGATTCAACAATCTGGATGTGTGATAACTCTATAGCACTATCATATTCGATAAGTTTAGATACTACTTCTATGTTTTTTCCATTTTTGAAATAGTCGCTAAGTGCGATATCAAGGGGGTCTAACCCGTTAACTCGGATGTCAGTACTAACTCCCTGATGAAGTAATAAATTCAATATTGAAAGTTTAGATTTGTACTTAACAGCGACATTGACTGAGTTGCCGATCGACGGTTCAGAGTAGAAAATATCTAACCCATAATTTTGAAGTTCAATAATTTTAGTAAGCTGCCCTTTTATAACCAGCATAAAAATTGTATTACCCGGTAAGGTGGCGCCTTGATTAAGTAAATCAATAACTACAGACAAAGGAGCATCTTGTTGCAGTGCATGGTATAAAATAATTTGAAGTACTTCTGAGGATATTTGCTGCATTGAGTTTATGAAATTCATTAACTCACCCCAGTCTTTATTATTAATTAATTTGTATATTTCTTTACCTAGTTGAATTCCCTCACTAATTTCAGAAGAATCACTGTGTCCGATATCTATAGCTTCACGAATCTTCCCTAGCATTACATTATGGGTGTTTGAATTCGAAATAAACGGGTCTTCTGGTTGATGCAATATACTTTTATTACTTCCATGCCCAATGATATTTACATCAGGAGGTGGAGGGGGAAGTTGTTCAGAATCGCGATAAATAATTTTATTTACCAGTAAGATAATACTCGATATGAGAACTATCCCACTGATAAACATTAATTTTATAGCCTTAAGTTTTCCATTTTGCAAATGAATTATTTCCTTTTAGCATTCCCCTGGCTGGTGCTATCCCGCCCCTAAAGCCAATATTGCTATTTGTTACCTATTTTAGTTTTTTAAATCCATTCTCGTCAGTCGCACGCCCAACAGCAATAGCTAAAAACATCCAGAATAATAGCTGCCAAAGAGCTGGTTGGTGTTCGATAATCCCAAGGAAGTAGAGCCCGTAAGTAGGAACAGCTAAACATAAAAAAATTGCAAAACTACGGTAGGTTAGACTTTTAGGAAGTTTAAAAAAATATTTTTGTAACCTTTGTAACATAGAAGCTCCTTTGCTATTTATCCTGTAAAAAGCTTTACTTATCAGCACTCAAACTTTTGCGTTTCGAACGCTATATCACATTTTGATAGCGCATCGTCGTGAGCTATAGCATTGGCCCCTTCACAAGTAGCTACAGCGAGTAGATTAGGGGCAAACCCAATACAAAGAGTAGCACCAGTGGCTGCAAGAGAATTAGCTGTATTTCTACAGATACGTCTGTTTTGAGATGCTTTAATTAGGCACTGCTGTACAGGAGTTAGCTCCAATTCTTCTTCATTATCTTCGAAATCATCCCAATCTTCATCATCCCAATTATATGCGTTCCACTCATCATCCCAATCGTCATCTTCCCAGTCCTCCCAATACTCATCCCACGATTCCCCCTCTACTTCAAAGAACTCCATTATATCACCGTCACCGTCACCGTCATCTTCATCTTCATCAGACATATTATCTCTAGCGGCATACGCAGAGTTCATTCCTAAATAGTTAAACGACTCCAAAAATAACGATGTGGTTGGTAAGTTGTTGATATTTAGGGTGAAAGAAGAGAGTGCAAAAATTAATAGTAATCCTTTTTTCATTATATAGTATCCATACTTTTTTAAAGGTTATTTACAGCTAGCATTATATTTACAACATTGCAAGCTTTTTTGTGGTGTTTATGCCTTGCTAGCGCTATTCATTTTATTGCACGACAAGATCTTTTATGGGCAAGCATGGACCAAAGGTGTTACGTGTAATCGACAGCTAGCTTGCTATGGGATCTATATACTTGGCTTAATAGGGGATACCGTTTGGGAACCGATCGATTATTACGTGAATAACTATTTATGTGTTTGGTACGACTCTGCTGCTTGATGCGGTGGTTATTGGTATTCACTGGTGCAAGGTATTGAGGATTGGTTATTGCGGGTATCGCTTATTTGCGCTGGGATAGGGCAAATCATCTACATTCACTTCATCTCTAAAATAAAATAGCAAAGCTAGTGCGCGTTTTTGTATGTTAGCGTTGTGCTTTATCGCAAAGTTAAATGTAGACATAGTTAATGTTTGGGTGTGCTTAGACTCAAGTTGTATATTGACCTTGTCAATATGCCATCGCTTAACGCTAGCGCGCTAACCGATTTCCTTTTACTCTTTATTAGAGACGCTTGAAACATATCTTGCCAGCTGTTTGAGCTGGTTTTTTTGCCTTGAATTTTAATAGTGTTGAAGGTTGGTAGGTATAAATACCGATAGCGGTATGACTTAACGCCAGCAATATTATGCCGGTTTCCTTTTGGCGAATCAGCTAGAGGCTCATGATTTTCAGACTATTTCTGCGTAAATATAAGCTAGTAATTTAGCATGACTTTGCATCTAATAGTTTAGTATGTTATTGGTTTTAAATGCTAGTTTAGTTATTTTGTTGGTTGGGTAATGCTGCTAGGCGTTAGGTTTTAACAAGGCTAGAGCTGTAAACGGAATTAAATGGAAAATGTCATCATTTTTAACCGCTATGTTAGTGCGCTTTTAGTTACTGAATATCAAATGATGATTAAACAAAGGGATTTGGTGGAATTGATGAAAAGCGTACTGTTTATATTGTTTATCAGCTTGATAAGCCACTTTGCAGATGGAGCCGAACTTGTTGGCGAGAGTCATTTTGTTGGAGTGAATAGCTGTGTTGAATGTCATCAAAAACAGGTGGCAGAGTGGCAAACTTCGCAACACGCCCAAGCTATGGGTCATGCAAGTGATGAGACCGTATTAGCAGATTTTAATCAAGCATCACTTATGTTTGAAGGTAAAGAGAACCGCTTTTTCCGTAAAGGGAAAGAGTTTTGGGTGAATATAGAAGGCCCTGATAATCAATTTGTTGATTATCAGATAAAGTACACCTTTGGGGTCTACCCTTTGCAACAATATATGGTGGAGTTTGACGACGGTCGAGTCCAGCTTATTCCTTATACTTGGGATGCTCGCACTAAAGAAGAGGGCGGTCAGCGCTGGTACCATCTTTACCCACAATTTACCCAAGAGTCTGATGAGTTTTTTTGGTTAAATGAAGGGCAGAACTGGAATTATATGTGCGCGGACTGCCATTCTACCAATGTAAAGAAAGGCTATAACAAACAAAAAAACACTTATCAAACGACCTGGTCGGAAATCAATGTTTCTTGCGAAGCTTGTCATGGTGCTGCATCTGAGCATATAAAATGGACTAGTCATAAAAATGAAACTGCCAATAAGGGGTTTGACCGAACTTTACAGCCCAGTGTTACCAATTGGCGCGACAATGGAACCCGTATTCGTGGGCCTCAGGCCTTGCAATCTAGTCAACAGTTAACAGCTTGTGCGCAGTGCCATAGTCGAGGCGTGAAGCTTAACGAAAGCACTGATAATATTCAAAACAATGAATATTTAGATAGGCAGCAGCTAACTTTGATTAATAGTGAGCTTTACCATAGTGATGGACAAATCTATGATGAAAACTATGTGTATGGCTCCTTTCTACAATCAAAAATGAGTCAGGCAGGAGTTGTTTGCTCAAATTGCCATAACCCCCACACAGGAAAGATAAAAATGGCAGAGCCCGCTTTGTGCTTGCAATGTCATAGCCCCACCCACTATGCCTCTGAAGTGCATTCTCACCATAAAGCTGGTACAGAAGGCAGTTTGTGCAGTGACTGCCATATGGTTGAAGAAAAATACATGCAAGTTGATCTTCGCAAGGACCATAGCTGGCAAATCCCTCGCCCCGATTTAAGTGAGAAAATTGGTGTTCCTAACGCATGTGTTAGTTGTCATAAAGAGAAAGATAATAAATGGGCGAGTGCGATGTTAGCGCAATGGTTTCCCGATTCTGTCATCCAAAATAGTGCTCATTTTTCACAAGCTTTTTTTGCAGCAGATAATCGACATCAAGGCGCGCAGATAAGATTAAAGGAAGTTGCGGAAAATAAGCAACTGAGCTCAATTATTACAGCTTCTGCTTTGGAACGGTTGGCCCAATATCCTGGACAACTAGCTTATAAAACGAGTTTAGCCTCTTTAAAAAGTAGTAGCAGTCTAGTCCGCATGGGGGCAGTGCAAGCAATGGCCCCCTATTCACCAGAGCAACAATGGCAAGCGTTAAGCCCTATGCTAGATGATGCAGTGCTCAGTATACGGCTTCTAACCGCAAGTATTCTGGTGCCACAATGGCCGAGGTTGACTCTGCAACAACAGGCGCTGCTTAAGCCGAGTTTAGACGAGTATTTAGCGGTTCAAGAATACAATAGCGATCGTGCGGGGAGAACCAATATTGCTAATGTTTATCGTCACCAAGGCTTATTGGCTAAAGCGGAAGCAGAATACCTAGGGGCGATACAGGTCGAGCCTATTTATGTGCTTTCTTATATTAACCTCGCAGACCTTTATCGGACTTTACAGCGCAATGATCAAGCGATAGCGATATTAAAGCAAGGGCTGTCAGTGGTTAAACAAAGTGGAGTCTTACATCATGCATTAGGGTTGGCCTATATTCGAGACAAAAATATGACATTGGCCAAAGCTCACCTACTTAATGCCACGATATTTGAACCCGCTAATGCGCGTTTTCATTACATCTACGCGCTAGCTGTTGAGGCTCAGGATCAAGTGCAAGCCGAACAATCATTAATAAAAGCGTATGAAGTAAGTCAGGACCCACAGTATTTATACCAACAATGCGATTTTCTTATTCGGCATAAACGCAAAAATGCGGCTAGTTGTGTAGAGCAATTAGAAGAACTCGTGCCAGTCAGTGCTGTGAAAGCGCTTAAAAGAAAACTGTAATTGCCGTGACTCGGTTGCAATATCTTTGAGACGGGTTTTAGGCTTACTAATGAGCATGCTGTTCATGCAATTTATGTTGTTGTCTGTTTGGTGGGGAAGCTGGCGGGTTAGCCTTGCTTGAGGGTTTTGGAGGGGAGCTCACCAAATAGCTGGCGATATTCGGCTGCGAAACGACCTAACTCTAAAAATCCCCACTGTAATGCTACATGGGATACTGTAACTGAAGCATCGCTAGTTAATAGTGTTTCTCTGACGCCATTTAACCGTACAACCTTAAGATAACGAATAGGTGTTATTCCTAGGTATTCACGAAAGCCATATTCTAAACTGCGCTCACTGAGGTTTGCGACTTTGCACAACTCCGATATTGAAGGTAAGCATGATGCAAATGATTGCAGATAGTCAATAACTCGATATACACCTGCTATCCGACGTGAATGCGGACTTAAACTGCGAGGGACGTCAATATTTAGCACTGTTTTTAGGGTCGTTTGAGTGAGTGAATTGGCGAGAAGTTCGCAAGTTTTTACCGATTGAAATAGGTTGTCAGTACGTGCAATTAATTTGAATGCATAAAGAATGCTATTGGTATACGAATTCAAACTTTCTTTTCTACTCTCTATGGCTTTGTTGAACAACCATTGTGAGGGGATTTCCCGTTGATATAAATGTTGATACTGCAGGTTCAGTGAATCGTAATCAAATACTAGGGCTGCATAGTCTAAGAAGCCTTCAGTAGCAATGTCCCATTCGTCTCCCGTAGCCTGTAACAAGGTATTTTCTTCTCTTGCTCGACCGCAAAATCTAAGTGGTTTGCTACTCGCTAGGGGAACCGCAATTGGTAGAAATTGTTTAGGGGGCGCTGCACGTATATGCGTTGCAGAGGTTAACTGCTCACGTAGTAATTGAACACTACCTAGATTTGCCTCCATATAGCAATGTTGGTTATCACCCGGCTTGAGTTGAGTATAACTTCTGTTTTTTCTACTTTGAAACGCCGCAATTTTACTCAGGTAATGAGTTTGAAGCTTTTGTTCACTTAAGCCGAATGGGGTTTGCGGGAATTGCATATTGCTGCTCATAAAAAACTGCTACCGTTACCGAGATGTAGTCGTATTGTTAATTTATCAGAGAGAGACCTTATATCAAGGAGCAGGTTGAAATTACATTTGGCTGATGTGATGAATCATCTCAATTCAAATGTTAAATATTTTTTCTTTGCGTCTCCAAGAGTACATAAAACTAAAGGAACTAGAATGAAGTTGAAGTTATTAAGCCCTTTCATAGTGCTAACAATAGTTGGTTGTTCAACAGAAGCACCTGAAAGAATTGAAGAATTAAAGGAAGAAAAACGACCTAATGTACTAGTCTTGATTGCAGATGATATGGGGTATAGTGATATTGGTGCTTTTGGTAGTGAAATTGAAACGCCGAATATTGATAGGTTGGCCAATGAAGGGGTGAGTTTTACAAACTTCCATGTGGGAGCGACCTGTTCTCCGACACGAACGATGCTGATTAGTGGTGTAGATAACCATCTTGCTGGATTGGGCAATATGCATGAAATTATGGCTGATAACCAATTTGGTAAGCCAGGTTATGAGGGGTATTTGAATAACTCTGTTGTTACTATTGCAACGGTCTTAAAAGATGCAGGCTACCATACTTATATGGCAGGTAAATGGCACTTAGGGGGCAACCCAGAATCAATTCCTCATGCTCGTGGTTTTGAACAATCATTCGCTTTAGCTGAAAGCGGGGCAGATAATTGGGTTGAGCAGCCATATGCGCCAATGTACGAGCGCGTACATTATTTTGAAAACGGGAAAGAAGTCGAACTGCCTACGGAAGATTACTTTTCCTCTGATTTTTATACACAGCGGATTATTGATAACATCGAGAGTAACCGCAAAGATGGCAAACCCTTTTTTGCTTGGGTAGGCTACCAAGCAGTACATTATCCTCATCAAGCACCTAAAGAGTTTATTGATAAATACAACGGTGTTTATGACGCAGGCTGGGAGGTGTTAAGAAAGAGTCGCTTGGCACGTCAAACAGAAATGGGACTATTTCCTCAGGAAGTTAAACTGGCAGAAAACTTTGATAAAACAAGTTTTGAAGATTGGCAGTTACCTGATTGGGGCACCCTGAGCGAAGAAGAGAAAAAGTTTAATGCTCGCCGTATGCAAACCTACGCAGGCATGGCCGATAATATGGATCATAATATTGGTAAAATCTTAACTTATTTAAAAGATATCGGCGAGTTAGACAATACCTTTATTTTGTTCTTATCTGATAATGGTACCGATCCTAACTTACTGTCTGCAAAAGCTGAATATGAAGCTTGGTATCGTAAGAATTACAAGTATACCTATATAGATGATTACAACGGTGACTATTCTAGCATGGGGCAGAAAGGTTCATATGCTGACTATGGTCCGGGTTGGGCCGCAGCGGCAAATACACCTAACAGTTACTTTAAAACGTTCTCAAGTGAGGGGGGATTGCGTGTGCCTTTCATTGCGCGTTTTCCTAAAAAAATACCAGCAAACAAAAAAGTTAATACCTTTGCTTTTGTTAAAGATGTTTACCCGACCATTCTAGAAGTGACAGGCGTTGATATGCCTAGCAGAAATTATAAGGGTAAAGAGATACATATCCCAGATGGTAAGAGTGCATTACCTGTGCTTATGGGGGAGAAGCCGTCCGTACATGGAGAAAAAGACGTAATCGGTTATGAACTGGCTGGTAGTAGCGCAGTATTTCAAGGCAAATATAAGTTATCTAACAATCCAGCCCCCAAGGGAAATGGCGAGTGGGAGCTTTATGATATAAGCATAGACCCGTCGGAAGTGAATAACCTAGCTCAAGAAATGCCTGAGTTAGTGGAGGAGTTGAAAGCGGCGTATGCTGTATATGAAAAAGAAAACTCATTAGTACCCGTTCCTGATGGATATAACCCGTTAACACAAGTATTGAAAAATAGTACTCGGCACTCATCTCACTAACCGCTTAACTCGCTTGAAAAATGCCAGACAATGACTCATTGCTGGCATTTTTTTTGCCTAGGACTTAATGCTATTAAGAAAAGGCTGCTTTGCTACTTATACAAACTGGTTTAATCGCCTTGATACAGCTTAGGCGCTAGATAATAGGTGGCTGTAGATACATCAAGCAGGATAAGAAATGCAATCGGTTGCCATTCTCATTATCGGTTGACTAGTACTGCACTCTAATTCACTATCGTACAGGATAATGCCGTCTTGCTTGCTCTGTGACTTAGGGATAACCCATTATTACTATGTCATAAAAATCTATCACTTCAGAAATCTGTTTCATTATAAGGAAAATAACGTGCAGACTATCAATGATTACCGCAGCAACTCTAACATGTTGTTAACGTTAACATTTCCTCTTATCTTCGTCACTGCTTGTAATAGCGACGATAATCATACTCAAATACAATCAAGGCTTTTAACCGAAAAGGACTTTGCCAATAATAGCCGCTTACGTGCTAACCCTGAACAAGGCACTGTCGCTTTATTTCTTGAGCCACCCTCAGCAACTGTAGCAGATGACTCTAACGGAAAATCTGGCTCAGACCTCATCCCCTATCAATATTCGCGAACTCTCAAGCATACATTTTGCTATGAAGATAGTAACAGCAATTCAAATCATTCTATGGCGCTTACTAGTAGCAGCGGCGAGCAAGTACTTAGTATTACCGCCAATGATGAATGCGTATCGGCAGTAATTCCAACGGGGGAATATCAGTTGTTACTGACCCACGGTCAGCATGTTGATAGCACAGATACGACCTTCTTAGTGACAACGCCCGATAGTGGTTGGCAGCCAGAAGCAAACAGCGTTAATTATTCGATTGCTTCCAAACTACTGACAACTATTGGCAATGTCCTGATAAGCCCTGCTTATGCCGATACTAGCGATGACAATGTGACGACCCTTATTTCCACAAACTCTTGCCAGAATTGTGATTTGTCAGGCGCAGACTTAGATAATGCAACGCTCACATTTGCAGATCTTTCTGGCGCGGATTTAACTGATGCCATATTGACCAATGTTGACCTTTTTGAATCAACGCTCACCGGAACCAACTTTAGTGGCGCTGATATGAGTAACGGCGATTTTCGTGGTTCAGAAATGACCTATGCAGATCTCAGTAATGCCAACCTAAGCGGGGCATATTTTTCCAGTGCGCAATTATCCCCAGCGGATCTCGATAATGCGACCGTTACGGATACAGAGTTTGATAACGCCAACCTTGTTGGTGCGACTTGGATAGATGGAGGTATTTGCGATATCACCTCTGTTGGCTTTTGTAACTCAACCCCTGTTGCTAAGACAGACCCGTGCGATTCGGTTAAGCAGGATGTTACCGAAGATGGGAACACTGTTTATAAGTGTTTATTGCCAGCCGTTGATAAGGAAGTTTGTAGCACCGAGTATGGTGGTGTTGATGGCGCTACGCCAATCCAAACCTGCGAAGCTATAGATAGTTCAGAGCTGGTTACCTCTGTTAATCTGGTTGATATCTTCAGCCAAGTTAGCTCATCTTTTGACACCACTTTAGACAACGACACGCCTATGGCGATTTTAGCCTGGGGAGGAGAAGGGGGGATTGGATCTAATGGTGGGCTCTGGACCTCTGGCGGTGACGGTGGTAAGAGTGGTTTTGCCTCAACAGTTACAACCTTATCTCATTTCCTAGATGATTATGGGCAGACATCATTCAATTTCTTCATCGGTGAAAATGGCACTCTGAGTAATATCGATGGTGATGGAGGCTCTTCGACTCTGGTTATGATTGCTGAAAGTAGCCCGGCCTCACTTGAAGACGATGTCATATTGATTGCCGGAGGTGGCGGCGGTGGTGAGTCATCAGGATGGCTGAACGATGGCACAGATGGCGGTGCTGGTGGCGTTGCAGCCTCATCAACCATGGGCCAAGGAACCATAGGTGTAGGCCAAGCCATTATTGATGTTGCAGACGGTGGTAGCACTGATGAATGGGGTAATGGTGGAAATGGCGCTGATGACGGCAAAGATGGCATTGGTGGTCAAGGTGGCCAAGGGTTTTTAGGCGTTAATAGTGAATGGGTCAATGGTGATCCTGATGTTGGCTCAGACGGTAGAGGCGGCAATGCTGATGATAGCTTTAGCGCTTCTGGCGGCGGTGGCGGCGGAGGAGGTTATGGTGGCGGCGGTGCTGGTGATGGTGGAGCCGGAGCCGGTGGCGGAAGCTGGTCAGTAATTCCTGCCACCACCTGTAATAGCGCGCCAACTCAAGACACGGCACCTTCTAACCCTGGAACATCTGGTGACGACTTTGGCAGTAAAGATGGCGCTATTGAAGTTTGGATATTTCCTAAAGGTTGTTAATCGTAGATAAAACAAGCTGAGAGCGGAGGATTTTTCGTTCTCAGCCTGAATAACATTAACCGGTGATAACACTAATCGGTAATAACAATTAGCGGTGACAACCATGAAAAATGTTTGGAACACTTGAAACATGTCTTGCCAGCTCTTTGAGCTGGTTTTTTTGCCTTGGATTTAAGGTTTGAAATCAGGCTACACCTGGGCTTTGAGGTTAGACTTCGTCTAACAGTTAAAGTCGTGGCGCTTCGCCCACACCCGAGTCAAGGGGGAAAGCGCTTGTCCCCGCTCTTGATTTCATAAGAGTAAACCCTCAGCGCCCCAGACGAAGTTGTCTTCCTCATGCTTATGGATAAATCGCTAACGCTTCCGATGGGGCATCCTGCCCCGCGAAAGCTACGCCGACATCCATGTCGGCATCACGCTACTCCGGTTTATAAAGAGTCTTCAACGCACTTCGGCAACTCCGATGGGGAATAGGTGTTTTCTGTATGTTTAGTAACTCAGTTTTGCCCTAAAACGAGTTACGCAC
>NZ_BPET01000090.1 GCF_019654915.1 Shewanella sp. MBTL60-007
AAAAAGAGCGAAAGCGGAAAAGTTAAAATCGGTCAATCAATTTATAGACACTCGATATTTCATATTTAACTCCAAATTGCTTCTCCATGTATAGCTGAATATCTCCTCCAGTCAACTTTCCATTGCCTTCTCGATTACTTTTATTATCGATGTAACGCTTAAGTTGTAACAGTTGATCATGAC
This sequence comes from Shewanella sp. MBTL60-007, assembly GCF_019654915.1. Classification (GTDB taxonomy): domain Bacteria; phylum Pseudomonadota; class Gammaproteobacteria; order Enterobacterales; family Shewanellaceae; genus Shewanella. The sequence goes on from NZ_BPET01000090.1 coordinate 184, forward strand.
TAAGAATACTCGGCCTACCACAATGAGGCTTATCTTTTAATCCTTCTAATCCGCTCGATAGATAGAGGCTAATCCAACGGTTAACGCTCGTGCGACTCACTTTCAAGAAGTCCGCTATTTGGTACCTTGATTTGCCGTCTTGAAAGTGCAAAACAGCCAACAACTTGAGCTTCATTCTGGCATTCTTCTCTTTACGTATGAGTTTGGCTAACGTCTTATTGTCATGACAAAAACTATCCATCTTCCCTCCCTAGACCCGAAACGTTATCTCTTATCTGTAAATGGCCATCTTTATCAATCCAAACCTTTTGATAGGCAATATTGATATTAAGTTGACTCGTAAGGCGGAAATGCCTTGTCTGGTTGCTTTTTAGTGCGTTTTTAAATATCTGCCGAGTTTGATAAGGTTCCTTATTCATTAAATATTTGGCGAAAACCTCAGGTTGAGAAAGCCTAATACAACCATGACTCAAGGCTCTATTTGCTCTATTAAACAAATGTTTTCTTGGAGTATCATGAAGAAAAATCGCATCTGAATTTGGGATCGTAAATCGGAGTTTACCAAGCGCATTTTTGCTACCTGGCAATTGAACAAGAGCGCTCGTCTTTAACTTATGTTTAAAACTGCTTGTATCCATTTGTGCCACATTATCATCAACGAGATTACTCGTATAACTCTTGAATACAAAGTCATTATTTCTTAGGTAATTAGGCTGTTTTTCCACACTCCTTAAAATATCGCTATAAATGATACTTGCAGGAGGCCTCCAAGCGGGATTGACCGTAATCGCACTTATCGTGGTATTTAACTCCGGTGTTTTGCTGGTAGGTTTACCCACAATGACAGGCATAACTAACTGCTCTACACCATTTTTCGTTATCCGTAAGGTATGATCTATGAGGTTAACCGAAACATAATCTTTCGTTTTATCGTGCTTTTTTAAGGACTCCTTCAAGGCGTCCTGTAACTGAGTAACTCTTATAGACGGCTCGGTGTTAAGTGATAATACTGTTTCGAGCTGAAGCTTACCGTCTACAACATGACCATGCCTTCTTTGAAAGCGTTTAAGACCCGCTTCAACACTAGGATCAAAAATACTCTCTCGGTACGGAGGGATAGAATAAGCTGGTATATCCCCAAGTCTAGCAAGCATCCACCTGAGTTTTGCGATCTCTTTCGTTCTTATACCTAACCTTAATTCTATCGGGGTTACTGTCGGCCATTGATAGCGAGATAACGACTTATAATGCCGTATTGACTTCCTTAAGCTCTCGATATCTTTACGCTTAATTAAATTAAAGTACTGGTCAACAGACAGAGATTGGCTATTTAGCTGAACGCCAAAAATTTGATTGTTCAAATGACTTACTAAACCAGCCTTATCTATTAACTCTGTAACACTGTTCCTTGCATCAAGATCCAAAACTAACGCCCGCAACTGATGAGTGACTTCAGAGTTAACTTCTGGCTGATGAGAAGAGAACTCAGAACGCACCTGAGCCGAAAAAGCCATTAGAAGACTAATAAGTAGATTGCATGCGAGCAATTTGTGTTTGCTTAACATGTTAACTGCGACCTAATCCAACAATAAAGATAACTATCATGAAGCCGAAACAGAATAAAAAATGATACTAGTCAAAATAAAACTCCAAGTTTCAGTAAACGACTAGTTTTTAGGTTTAGTACAAAAAATGACTATTAGGCAAGGTGTTAACGTTATTTTTTTGGCGGCTGTAAGGTATTGGTCAAATACCGTTGGTTAAGCCATAGTTCATCATATATTCAGTTTTTTGCTTATATTCTTCTATAATCAAACTGACTTGTTCCTAAAATAATCATTGTTATTGCTGCAAAGTCTAGGAAGGATATGATGAAGATAGGGTTACATAAGCTGAACCTAACATCTGCACTTTTAACGGTAGGAGTGACGGTTTTACTATTGTTAAACGTGCATGCTATGTATAAGGATTACCTTTTCACAAAGAGCATTAGAACAAGTAACCCCTCTGGCTCAAGTTTAGCAGAACGATACCTTATTCTTGGTGGTTGGCCAGCATCTAAAGAGCATGACTTCGTATCTTCAGATATCAATTACCCCATAAGAGCTAGCAATAACAACGCTTCGCAGAAGGAGGGGAAATGAGCGAAGAAAATGGTATGGAACTGTCGAAAACACGATTATTGCGGGTTTATTTTAGAACCCTTGCTATTTTAATACTGTTTACAGTCATTCTGTTTAACTTTAAATCCACACTTCAAGTCTACTCCGTAATGTCTTTAGCTAGCACTATGAATAGCTTAGATAGTCACTCCCTATCAGCATACGGACTGATCTACGATGTTATATTTTTTTTCAGCGTTCTAGTCACTATACACATTATCTGGGCAGGCATAATCACGATTTCAACCCGAAGCCCTTGGTTTACTTTAAAGGGAAACTCTCAAGAAGAGCTATATTGGTTTCTTCTGATTCTTATAAACATAACCTGTTTGATTGCAATTAATTCCTACTTTTATCCTACCTCATTAGTTTCTTACTTTAGGCATACTGCGCTGAGCGAACCTCTTGTCTGGGGAGGGTTGGTAAGCTTTTTAATTATCAGTTTCTATCGAGGGTTACTCACTTTCACCACCAGACCTGTCGTTCTTTTTATATCGCTGTTATTTATAGCCGGACTCGTTAGCCCATTTCTATCAATTAACAATACAACTGCTCAACCCCAAAACGATCCCAATATTATAGTTTTAGGCATTGACGGACTAAGACCGGATCATTTGAAGTACTTAGGAGCAGACCCAAATGTAGCCCCTAACTTAAACCGCCTACTCGATAAAATGACCGTATACAAGAATACTTATACACCTCAGGGACGAACTTACGTTGCTTGGATGAGTCTTCTAACGGGTAAGTATCCGGTAAATAATGGAGTGAGGTTCAATTTGGCCCCACCAGAGATGGTCAATAAAACGCTTCCTATTATCGAACTGTTAAAGGAACGAGGCTACTACACAACCTATGCCATTGATGAGCGGCGCTTTAACCAAATAGACTCCAGTTACGGCTTTAATAATACGGTAGGCCCAAAGGCGGGTGCTGCTGATGCACTAATATCGGGATTAGGCGATCTTCCCTATCTAAATATACTACTAATGCACCCCTACTCCTCTTATATACTCCCTTACTTATACAATAATAGGGCCTACGGTAAAGCCTATTCTCCTATTACTTTTAATAAGGCTGTAATAGAGAGCCTTGTTCATGAAGCCCCTAATTTTCTTGCTTTACATTATTGTCAATTACATTGGCCGTATACGTCTAAAGACTTTATATCTCAGCCACGAGAAAATTGGGATGGCAACTACAACCACTATATGTATAAAGAGATGATAGGCAGCGTAGATAAACAAGTCGCTGATCTTTTTACTCGCTTAAAACAAAGAGGAGTACTCGACAATGCGATTGTCTATATTGTTTCCGATCATGGCGAGAGCTTTAAACTACCCAGCTTCAAAACTCCTGTCCCAGAAAACCTTAAGGCGTTCCCTAAAACGAAGTCTTGGGGTCATGGTACAAATATCTTAGATCAGCAGCAATCGCTTATTCTGATGGCCCGAGCAGAATTCAAGAATGGAAGTATCGTTACCCCTGCGCAAGAGATAGAAGGACTTTACTCGCTGGTGGATATCGTCCCTTCTCTAGTGAACTCATTAGAAATTTCAAGTTCATCTCACCCAAGACTGCAAGAGAGCAATTTAGACGGTATTGTTCTGCCTTGGACTGCGGAACAAGTATCCCCTAATAGATACGTTTTTGTTGAATCGTCAGTCCCCGTAAAATCCATAAATAAAAGCTTTATCGATAAGAACGAGGTCATGTCAGAAACCGCTTCAAATTATGAAGTTAGAGCTGACGGAAAAGCCTACATGCGTACTGAAAATTATATAGAGCTAATAGCCAAAAAACAGCGTGCAATCTACTACCAACAATGGCAGCTAAGCTTATTACCTGATTACGACACCCCAGTGCTTTTTAATACAGCAACAAATGAGATCTATGACACTGCTCAATATCAGGGGGATTTTGATTGGCGCGCTATGATGGGAGAACTTTGCTCTCTATACAAAGAGGACACAGGGTTTGATCCACACGCAGTTTGTATTGAAGCCAGCTTTAGCCGAAACAACAGCCAAAGCCCCACAGATTAATATCTTTCAGTTAACAATGGCTGTTCAGTTAACTGTATTGAGTTATAAAAAATTAGTCCTATGAAAAGTCATCACTGAGCCATGCTAGCGGATATTTAAACAAATCTGTAAGAAGATGAACGAGCACAAAAATATGTACTACAGTTATCTCAAGATGTTTTTTATTCGGGTAACCTTTTGACAAGCAAAGAAATTGGGGCACCTTACACTAAAGGGACTCTCTCCTCAGGTATTGACTGTAAGCGCAGCAAGGTCAGTCAAACTCGATTGTTATCGCTGTTACTAGCGTTTGCCGTTGCCGCTCGCTTTCATGTCGCCCTATTCTATGAGGTTAACTGGGATGAGTTCTATTACTTAGCCTTTGTCTATCAATATGACTACGGCACACTTTCAGCACAACTACAGACCTTACATGTTCACTTCTTTAACTGGCTTAAGTGGGTCTCTGCCAATGAAGTCATTCAAATTAAAGCCGCTCGCTTAGTTTTAGTGCTTTTTCAAATCGTAACAGGCTACTTTATCTATCTTATCGCTCGCCGCTTTGTAAGCACTCCTGCCGCACTATTTTCAGTACTTTGTTACTTTGCCTTTTCGTTCAATATTCGGATGGGTGCGAGTTTCAGAGCCGACCCTTTTGCAACTTTCTTTTTAATGGGAAGCGTTGCACTCATTTTATCTGAGAAACTTCAGATAAAACGGCTGCTCCTTGCGGGTGTATGTATTGCAGTTGCGGTACTTTTCACTATCAAGTCTCTTCTGTATCTACCCACTTTCGGATTCATCGCTGTCGCACTCTACTTAGAGGCACCATCAAAGAGCAAGTTCATATATAAGCCGCTTACAGTAATACTTTGCGCGATAACCACTTTCTATGTTCTATATCTTATTCATGGTAGCTTTCTACATCTACCTGACTCAGCACTAGCCGCAGAAGCAGTTAACGTTAGTTTCGATAAAACAATCAAGAACAGCACCTTCTTTCCTGGCTTTATCTACTTTAAATATTCTCTTTTATACGACCTTTTATTCTGGTTAGCGTTGATATACGGAATTAAAGTGACGTGTGTTGCTAGTTTACCTCAAAGGCAGCTAGGCAGAAGCGAACGACTCTCTCTATTAAGCTTAGCTTTCCCCCTATGTACGATCTTCTTCTACCGAAATGCCTTCCCCTACTTCTATTCATTTATGCTCGCTCCGGCAACAGTTTTGTGTGGCGTGGCATGGGATGGATTAAAGCACAGCTCTAAAAGCAGTAGAGAAACGCATGTAATTACCAGTTGCTTGTTATTTTTCATGGCGCTAAGCATCACCTATCACGGGTTTATCATTCCAAAACAGAGAACGTTACAGGTGCAATACGAATTTGTAGAGCTGATCCATAAGCTGTTCCCCTCACCCACTGAATACATAGATTGCTGCTCAATGATAGCTTCATTTCCTAAACAAGGCTTTTTTATGAGCAGCTGGGGAATGGAGTCCTATATTAAAGCAAGTCAACCTCTCTTAAAAAGTGCTATTGCGGTGGAACAACCTAGTTTTGTCATCGCAAATAATCAATTTTTAGACCATGCAAGAATACCTGAGACAAACTCAAACCGGTTGCTTTCAGAAGATCTAACGGCCTTGCAAGAAAATTATATTCCCCACTGGGGAGCGCTCTATGTAGCTGGAAAGCACCTAGACCTACGAGCAGGAAGAACGAGTTTTTCGATTAGTATTCCTGGGGTCTATACGCTTGAAGCTAGTCACTCGATAACCATCGATGCACAACGCTTATCGCCCGGAGAAACACTTTTCTTAATCAAAGGTAGTCATATAGCAACGCCGAGTCAGCCTGAGCAAGAGGTCACCTTCCGCTGGGGAAATAATCTATATCGACCACCGTTGCAATCTCGGTATCAACCCATTTTCACAGGGTTCTAGCGATTTAAGTGCCTAGAATAGAAAAAGAAGGTAAAAAAAATGAAACTTATCGTACAAATTCCTTGCTTTAATGAGGCTGAAAACCTAAGTGACGTGGTCGATAATATTCCACTACAAATACCGGGGGTTGATTGCATCGAAATACTCGTCATCGATGATGGTTCAACTGATAGCACAGCAGATGTCGCCCGACAAGCAGGAGTCGATCACATAGTCACTAACACGACTAATAAAGGCTTAGCTCGTTCTTTTCACATAGGGATAGAAGAGTGCCTTCGACAAGGCGCCGATATCATCGTAAATATTGACGGCGATAATCAGTATCGGTCAACAGAAATCCCTTTGTTGGTTATGCCTATCATCAATAATGAAGCTGATATTACTGTTGGGGATCGCGGAGGGTTCAAGAATCCGCATTTTTCGCTATTCAAACGTAGCTTACAGGTCTTTGGAAGCTTTATAGTCAAATCTATTCTCAATCTCGATATTAAAGACGCCGTCAGTGGCTTTCGCGCAATTTCTCGTGGGGCGGCAAGACAGATAAACATCGTGTCAGAGTTTAGTTATACCCTAGAAATGTTAGTTCAGGCGAGTGCAAAGCGCATGAGTATAAAGTCTATTCCAATCCAAACTAATCGAAAACTGCGCGAGTCACGACTATTCCAATCTATCCCTCAATTTCTTTATATGTCTGCCACGACACTTATGCGAATGTACACTATGTACCGTCCACTGCGGGTATTTTTTTCCTTAGGGCTTATCGCCATTCTAGTCGGGATGTTACCCATCATACGATTCGTATACTTCTATGCACAAGGTAATGGCGACGGCCATATGCAATCACTCATATTAGGTTCTACACTCATGACATTAGGTGTTATTACGCTCTTAGTGGGCTTAATTGCTGACCTGATTAACTTCAATCGTAAATTGACTGAGAAAATGCTGCATAAAATGGAAGTTTTGGATGAAAGGGTCATTAAGGTCGAGCGAGAAGTCTCCTCCCAATCTGACGTTCATTCTACTTTAACAAAACAGAACAAGCAGCCACAAAAGATCGCCAATCAACGATAGTCTATTTTTTTTGGGCTAATGTAACCACTGTAAATAGGAGGTAGATTGGATAATATAACCTCAAAAATCCCCCACAATAACCCGGTTAAAAAAAGGGCGTTATGTGTCACTTCAAACTATCCAAGATGGCAAGGAGACAGCACCACTCCTTTTGTGCATCACTTAGTGACTGACTTAAAAGAGTTTGATTGGGAGGTTGATGTGCTAGCTCCACATTATAAAGGCGCAGCTTTAGAAGAGACTTTAGAAGGTGTGTTGGTGAAGCGTTTCCGCTATTTGCTGCCAGAAGTTGCTCAAACGGTTTGCTATCAAGGTGGAGCATTAATGAACCTGCAAAAGAACAAGCTTAACTATTTAAAACTCCCGCCATTAGTTATGTTTGAATGGCTAGCGATAATGAAGCTACTGATGAGTGGCAAATACGACCTTTTGCACTCTCACTGGATCCTACCACAAGGATTCAATGGGGTACTCGCCTCGTTACCCTTAAAGATCCCACACGTAATTACCGTTCATGGCAGTGATGCTTTTGCGCTTTCTGGAAATATTTTATCTCGATTTAAGCAATTTTCTTTAACACATGCCGATGCCGTTACCGTAAATAGTTCTGCAACCAAAAAGCAAATTCTTTCCATTAGCCCAAACATTGCAAACTTAAACTTGATCCCTATGGGAGTTGCACGCTCAAAAGCCGACAACGATAGAGCAGAAGTGATAAGACAAAAATATAAAATAGACAGCTCACCACTGCTTATCTTTGTTGGGCGCTTAGTTGAGGTAAAAGGCGTTGATGACCTTCTTAAGGCGGTCGCTATCGTAAAAACTAAGCATCCGAACGTTCGCTTACTCATCTTAGGAGAAGGACCTTTAGAAGCTACGCTTAATCGCTTAGCGGAAAAGTTAGCGATCAAGAGAAATGTCATCTTTAAAGGGTGGGTCGAATCCAAAGATCTTATCAACTACCTAACGGCATCAGATATCTTTATTGGCCCTTCAAAACGTACCTCTGATGGAAGTGTAGAGGCTCAAGGCATCGCCTTTCTGGAAGCGATGCAAGCAGGCACCCCTGTAATCGCCAGCAATCTAGGCGGAATAACGGATGTTATTCATCATGAAAAAACAGGTTTGCTAGTCGACCAAGCTAACCCCCAACAGATCGCTAATTATGTATTGAGGTTAAATCATGATAAAGCATTAGCCAATAAATTAACTCGAGAGGCAAAAGTTAAAGTAGAAAACTTAACAAGCCTGGTATCGGCAGAAAAGATGGCTAACGTCTTTAACCGCTGCATAAGAGACGACAGCCAAGCCCACTAAGCTAACCAAAAATGATCCATCTAATTACTGCAATGATTAGCCAAGTAAAATATACAGGAGTTTAATATTGAAGAAAGGATATCATTGGGCGGGAGGACTCTTAGTCACACTATGCAGTGTTTTCTTCGTCATGTACCTAGTCGATAACTGGTCACTACTTTCAATGTCATTTTTTGCCAAAGAAAATATCTCTATGTTGTCGCTAGCATTGCTTTTATATCTTGTATGCTTCGCCTTCACATCGATAGCTTGGCATCGTTTGCTAGTTTCAACAGGACAAAATACGCAAATTTGTCAAGTAACAACCATTATTTTAATCTCTCAATTTGGTAAGTATATACCGGGTAATTTTTCTCACCATCTTGGACGCGCAGTTTTAGCCCACCGAACAGGCCTAACAAGTCAATCCATCTCTATTACAATGACCTGCGAGATTATAATCGTCATTATCTCTGCTGCCGTTATTGGTATAACAGCATTTATACTTAATCGCTCTCTACTATTATCCATAGTGCCAAATGTATCGAAATTCAGTCTATATCTATCTCTGATTATTCCATTGACACTAATAATCTCAATATTTTTTATCCCAAAGACTTTTCATTATCTAAAAAGTTATGTTTCAAATCTGAAGTTCCCCTCTAAGCGTGCGCTGTCGGAATGCTATCTACTATATACATTTAGCTTTTTGGTTTTTGGCTGGATTTTATACTTGATAACAACAGCTTACCCTAAAGTGGAGTTCACTAATTATTGGTTTTTGACTGCATCCTTTACAATTGCATGGTTACTTGGCTTTATTACACCAGGCGCTCCCGCTGGACTTGGTATAAGAGAAGCTGCTCTTATCTCATTAATCGCGCCAGTCTATGGAAGTGGCTTAGCTTTATCATTAGCAGTTACCCTGCGCATGCTTACTACACTTGGAGATGGCCTTGGCTTTTTGCTTGGTTTAACCATTCGAACCATTAAGGCTACTTAATCACTTCCTTATTGTGCTTTTAGGAAGGATATCTTCGTTATGCCTTATTCCTTCAAAATAGACAAGTTGTCATTTTATTTAATTTCTTATTTATCTCCGTTTACACTAGTAGCGACACGCCCCCTCAAAGAAGCTAACTATGTGGACACAAAAACAACTTACACTAAAACCTCGGCCCCGTGGTTTTCATTTAATTACCGATGAAATAGAACATTCACTTAAAGAGTTGCCAAACATAAAAATGGGAATTGCGCATTTATTGCTGCAACACACTTCGGCATCGCTTACGTTAAACGAAAATGCCGATCCGAGTGTAAGAGCCGACTTTGAAGCCTACATAAATCGGCTCGCACCAGAAAAAGCCCCTTATTACACTCATACTTACGAAGGTGATGACGATATGCCAGCACACCTGAAATCAAGTCTCTTAGGGGTATCAATTACGATCCCAATCTCAAATGGACGATTTAACCTTGGCACTTGGCAAGGTATTTATTTAGGTGAGCACAGAGATAATGGTGGCAGTAGAAGAATACTTATTACATTGCATGGAGAGTAAAACTAAAAAAAGAGCACATTATGTGCTCTTTTTTCTTTCAAACGACCTATCAATAATTAAGCTTCAGATATACGTTCTAGCTTAGCCAGGTAGAATCCATCAAAACCTGTTTCAGCAGGGCTAATGGTTTCATCTTCGATAAACCTAAAGTGTTTGTTATCAGCAAGAAACGCATCAACTTGGTCTCGGTTTTCTTCAGGCATGATCGAGCATGTTGCATAGACTAAGATACCGCCAACTTTCACCATACGACTGTAGCTTTGCAAAATATGCTTCTGCAGCTCAACCAGCACTGGCAAGCGTTCAGGAGTATCACGCCACTTTGCGTCTGGATTACGCTTTAGTACGCCAAGACCAGAACAAGGCACATCTAATAATACTCGGTCACAAGTTAGCTTTAAGCGCTTAATGGTTTTACTGCTGGCGATGATCCGTGTTTCAACGTTATGGGCGCCCGCGCGACGAGCACGTTGCTTGAGGTTATCTAGTTTCCACTGCTCAACGTCCATGGCTAATAATCGACCTTTGCCCTGCATCTGTGCTGAGATAGATAACGTTTTACCACCAGCACCTGCACAGGCGTCAACAACTCTCATACCAGGCTTAGCATCAAGCGCCAGTGCCACCAATTGAGAACCCGCATCTTGCTGCTCAAACCAGCCCTTCTTAAACGCTTCAGTTCTAAACAATGCAGAATCAGAAACCACTTCTAAAGCGGTATCGACACCTTCTACAGGAAGGGTTTGCACACCTTCTTTGCGCAATGCATTGGCTAACTCTTCTCTAGTGCACTTTAAAATATTGGTACGTAAAAATCGCTTTGCGGGTTGATTTAGCGCCGCTCTTTCTGCGGGCCACTTTTCGCCCATCTGGGCTTCACCCATTTGATTTAACCAGTCAGGGCAACCGTCCCACAGTACTGGTTGTGCTTTTGCTGACTCAATACGTGAGGCTAAATCTTCAGCATCAACTTGTAGTGAGTACTGCATTTTCGGCAAAGGAAGGTCGTTAAATAGATGCCAAACATTCAATAAGCGTGAACCTAAGCGTGCCATCTCTTCCGGTTTAACATCTGACAGGTAACAGTAAAGATTTAATCTTCTTAAAATATCACCCACAACATAAGTAATTCTGCCTTGTTCAGTTGGTTCTAATTTTAAGCCAGAAAAGTGCTGTGAGTATGCACGGTCGAGTGGCTTGCCCTCTGATAAAACAAGATCAAGAATACTGATCACGAGTTCATTTGAGCTGGGAGATAGCGAAGATTTCAACATTAAAAAAGTTACCCTAGATAGAAAACGCTGCGATCATAGGAGCAAAGCTTAAAATACGCAAGCTAAGCCCTGTCAAAAGCGGTAATTTATAGAAACTCCAGAGCAATAATAGATATGCTACTTGGTATACTGAAATAAAAGAGATGAAAAATAGCCTTTAACTAAATTGGAGGCCGAGCAAACCCAGTGGATCTTATTGATAGCCTTAAAAACAATAAAGCCGCTAAATTCTCCTAGCGGCTTTACCTGTAGCGTTAACGCTAAATTTTAGGTTATCGAGTGTCCGTAACGGTTAACTCTGACTCTTAACTAAGTATTCACTGCCATCTTTTGCAGTAAACTCACGAGACTGCATCGCAGCAACAGTGGCAGTGTTCTCTATATTGATTAAGCTAATCCAATAGTCATGCCCTTCTAACTGAATATCTTTGATATTCGCTAAATCTCGGTCTCTATTAGGTTGCTTTCTATCGAAACTTAACTCAACGTGCGTCCCCCTGTCTCGAAGCAAAATCGCAGTTGGTTCGCTCTTATGGCCTGTCAGTGCCACGAATTGCTTTGGAAAGCGTAAACCTGTTTGACTCCCATCGGCCATGAAAATTAACAGCTGTGAATAGTAGACCACATAACTACAGGCATTTTTATGGGAGCCCTTGGCTAATGGAAACTTTGCATCTAAAAACTCTTTCGCGCATGGGGCCGTTGTGTCGCTGCTCGTCGCTTCTTTGACAAGATCCACATCAACAAGCTCCGCACCAATAAAGTTATTATTTTGATTTACTTGAGTACTATTGATTGTTGATATATCCATGGCCCTATCC
>NZ_BPET01000091.1 GCF_019654915.1 Shewanella sp. MBTL60-007
CGCTGTATCACGGATAAATTATCGACCGAAAAAGTGTTTAGACTTCAAGCAACCAGCGATTGTCTTTAAAGAAATGACATTGGCTGCTTGATATTGGAGAGTGTCGCACTTCGCAGTTGAATTCGGGAGTAAGCATCTATAAACTGTAGAATTATCAGCTTAACACACGGAACATGGCATTAGTGCTTTTCAATTACTAACAGTGTGACCTTCATTAGAAGTATTCTTACCAAGTAGCTTTGTGCTGTTACACCCGTTCAATAATCATTGAGCCTAGTTATCCAAGTGCTAGATTCAATTTTGGTGAGTTCGTTATGTTTTCATAATTAGTGGTGTGGCGCTAGCTAGGTGACTTTTCTATGCACGAAGTAATCCATAAGTTACTTAAAACGAAAAATTGCTAACGCATTTCTGTCCAAAACCTTCACCGGATGAATTTTTACCCGTGGCATTTTCCAACTCAAAAATGCCCCAAAATGAGTTATAGCCAAGCAACGAAGGTGGTCAATATGCCGTACAACCCCATTTTGTTCTCTACGGCATATCTATTGTCAACAGTATGACAATCTCATCTAGTTATTTTACAGCATACTCTTCGAAAATAGCCTTACCAATTTCATTAATAACTTGATTACGTTCTGGCATAGAAAGGTTGGTTTGTGTCAGGTAGATGCTAATGATTAATGGCTCGCGCTCGTCAGTCCAAATTGCTGCTGTAATACCGCGCGAACCGTTAGCTCCTGCACCAGAACGATCTGCAATAGACCACCCTTTTGGTAAAACAGAACGGAGTAAAGAATCGGAAACAGTGTTCCCTTGCATCCATTCCTTAAGTTGTTTTTTTGAATTTTGAGCTAATACATCTTCGAATAAAATATGATATAGGGTCTTATTCATCGCATTTGGCGTCGTTGTATCACGTAGGTCATCAGCTTTGGCTTGGTTTAGTTCAGGTTCAAAACGATCTAATTGAGTTACTTTATCTCCGATCAAACGTAGAAAAGCAGTGACACCCTGTGGGCCTCCGATGTGCTTTAAGACTATGTTTGCAGCAGTATTATCACTAGTCTTCATCGTAGCTTCACAAGCATTTTCAATGGTAATTGAACTGCCAACCATGTTTTTTGTTATTGGTGACCAAGCGATTAGTTCATCGGATTTTACTGGCGCCATTGTACTTATATCTAAAATGTCTCTATCAGAGTCCTGTAGCATTTTTGCACATGCTAATGTCTTGAATGTACTCATCATAGGGAACCTTTCATTCCCTTTATAGTGCCATTGTTGATCCGTTGAATCTAAAACTGATACGCCTATGCGTCCCAAGGTGCGTTGTTCTATAGAATAGAGCGAGTCGTTCAATGTTGAAGCGGTCGATAAAAAAGAAATGAACAAACAGCTCGAAAGTAAGATTGATTTTTTCATGATAACTCGACTATTTATGTAATAAGACTGAATTTACGGAGCGTAATAATACAGCCCGAAAGATATAAATCAACAGCGGGTCATATTAAGTTTGTATGAAAAGATGAGTGTGTTTATGGAGCGTTATTTTCTGCTCGACTTAGGATGAAGGAAGCGCTATCTGAATCTCATACGCATAAGTCAACTATAAGTTGTGAATAACTCATTTCTGTCCAAAAGTTTGCTAGAGATTGAACAAACTTTGTCATTTCCACAGTGCTTCTGGTAACAATGCACCTTAAAAATGATCAAACTTTAACTTTTGCATCCTGTCGCTGATATTGAACTAGCAAGGGAGTATTACGTCAGGTCTAGACGCCCAGTAATTTCAGAGAGCCCAGTAGCTATTGAGGATTTGGCTGACAATAATCCAATCCAGAACCAAGAAACTAAAGAAGACTTGCTAACCGAAAAAAACAAGCGCAAGGTAATATTGGATTGAGACAGGATGCACATTGTTCTGTCGATACAGTTCACCTAAACATTGATGATTTTTCTCGCGGCCCTTTGAGGCCGTTTTTTTATCTGTAATTGTTATGTTAGTACCACGATATGACATTGCAGTATCATAAAGTGAGTGTTAGAATCTTTCACATGTGAAAGTGGCGATGTTTCGTCACTAGGAATCTCATTTGCAATCGGAGAGCGAGGTAAACATGGCAAAAGCTATCGCCTATGCCAATCAGAAGGGAGGCGTGGGTAAAAGTACTATCTGTATCCAGCAAGCCTTCGATTTGGCAGAAAAAAAGAAAAAAGTCCTGGTACTGGATTTCGATGGTCAGGGTAATACATCTTCACGTTTGGCTCCTCGTGTGGAGTTGGAAGATGGCAGCTACGAGCCAGTATATAGCGGTACTAAAGTAGCTGAATTGTTCCTTGATAACTGCTCAAGCATTCAAGTAACGGAGTGTCCATGTGGTGTTGATTTGATTTACACGCCCAAAAACGATCCGGATTTGTTTGAGATGGAGGCAGTGCCATTGGAACAAGCAATGAACCCAGCTCGACACTTAAAAGAACTAATCAAAGACTATGATTACGTGTTGATTGATTGCCCACCGAGTCTTGGCCGTAAGCTGGTTGCTGCACTGATGATTGCGACGCATGTTGTATGTCCTGTAAAACTATCTGGCTTTGCGGTTGATGGTGTAGAGGGCTTGCTGACGACCATTATCGGTGTTCAGCAACAGCACAATCAAAACTTAGAAATCCTGGGCATTGTCATCAATGATATGGATCGTTCAGTGAACCACAACAAATCGTTTACTGAGCTGAAAAAAGCTATCCCAGAGTTGATCTTTAGTAACATTATTCAACACCGTCCACCGCTTGATTCTGCAACTACAGATGGAGTTCCAGTATGGTCTCTTCGCTATGGTCATGTAGCAGCAAAAGAAGTGCGAGCGGTGCTGGACGAGATTGTAGAGAAGGTAGGTTAAGATGAAACTAAATAACCTAAAAAACCTCAACCAGTTAGCTCAAGCCGCCCAAAAAAAGCAGCCAGATGGTAAGGTAATTCTGACGGTTCCTGTTGATGAAGTTATTTCAAAAGAACAGGTTCGTAAACGGTTCCGTAATATCGAGGAACTGGGTGATTCAATTTTGGAAGAAGGCCAGCAATCCGCGATTGTGGTCTACCCGAAAAATGAAGACGGCAAATATGTCATTCAA
Source organism: Shewanella sp. MBTL60-007 (assembly GCF_019654915.1). Lineage (GTDB taxonomy): Bacteria > Pseudomonadota > Gammaproteobacteria > Enterobacterales > Shewanellaceae > Shewanella. Next base: position 3,136 of record NZ_BPET01000091.1, read on the forward strand.
AAAGGCGAACGTCGCTGGAGAGCATGTAAAGCCAAAGATATTCCAACAATTGACATCGTTGTTAACGAAAAAGAACAAACGGACTTGGACGAAACAGCGGGAGAATTGATAGAGAATATTCAGCGCGATGATTTGGCTGCACTTGAAATTGCTAATGCTTTACAAGTATTCATTGATAATGGGTGGCAGCAAAAAGACGTTGCAAAACGTATCGGTAAGAACACAATTTTTGTTTCAACGCACCTTTCATTATTAAAAATGCCTGACTGCGTTCGAGAATTATACGATAATGACATTACAGCTGATACGGAAACACTCAATAACTTACGTTTGCTATTCGAACTGAATGAAGAGCGATGCCGGGCTGTCTGTGCCGTTGCTATGAGTGATGGCATGACACGTAAGCAAAGTCGTGAGTTGTTGAATGATGCAAAACGTATCAAGAATGGTGATGAACCAACTTCAAATGAAGATGGTGCAGTAACCAATAACTCTGAGCAGGATAATAATTCGAATTCTGACTCAGAATTGGGTGAAGAGAAGGGTGGCAACTTTACACAAAGTGATGTGGAAAGTTCTGATGATACAACGGGCGATAATGTTGTTCATCAAGCTACGGGAGAGGAATTTACTTCTGATGATGCTTCATCTCAAGGCGATACAAACGCGCCGGGTGATAAGCAGGTTGATGAAAGTGATGATGCAACCGATGATGCCGAAGAAGAAGGCATTGAACCTCCTCTTGCAAAAGGTAAAGACTGGAAAGGGGCTGACCCACGTAAGTTAGTCATCACCGTGAATATTATCGGTGAGAGTGAAAATAAGCGTGGTGTACTGATGACAGATCGTATTGCTACTGAACCAAATGTGGTTTGGGTTAAGACTCTTGTTGGTGAGAAAAAGGAAGTAAAGCCAATAAAAGTAGCGGTGACTGACATCGAGCTCGTAAGCGTTGAGTAAGGTAAGTATGGAATGAAGTTATCTCAGGATATGAGTCGCAAGTTTGAACTGGTAAATGCGCTGTCTAAGTTAGATAAGCCCAGCTTGCACGATCTCCATTCAGAGACCAAGATTCCTGAGTCCACTATTAAACGCCAACTGGCGATGCTTCGTGATGAGTTTGATATGAAAATTATATTCATCCGTGAATCGAGGGGAGAGCGAGGAGCTACAGGCTACTATATGATAACGGACTGGGGTATTTTGGACCGTGAGAAGTTCATCTTGCGGCACGGAAAGCTCTGATTGTAATATCCAACCTCAAATTAGCCCTGGCATTGCGCCGGGGCTTTTTTATGCCTGTAGACTTTTAAAATTTTATAAGCATTATAAAGTGATGCTGTAATATTGAGGAGGTAGCTCCTTTAGTTTTTTGGAGGTCTCAAATGAAAGTTCTTCATCTCCCTGTGAAAGCTCTGTATTTCAGACAAATGCAAACCGGGGAAAAGAAGTATGAATATCGTCTTCAAACGGATTACTGGCGGAAACGTCTGGAGGGTCGCGAGTATGATGAGGTGCATATCAAGCTTGGCTATCCAAAATCTGGGGATACCGAGAAGATTTTAGTTCGACCGTGGAAAGGTTTTGAGGAGATGGTTATTACTCACCCTCATTTTGGTGATGCTCCCGTTAGCGTGTTCGCAATCAAGGTCAATGAGTAATAGGAGATGTACTGATAATGGATTCAGAATTGAAGCAAGAAAGCAAATTTTACCGGGACTTTGAAGATAAGTTGCTACACGTTATAGCAAAAGCCCATGTGATAAACCTGAGCTGTATGAGCAAAGGTGAAGCAATGCGACTGGTTGCTCATTTAGAAAACCTAAACCCTGAAAAATATCCAGAATTTTATGGGGTTAGCAAGTCGCTAATAAACGTTACGAGTTCAAATCTGATTGTTACATTGAACAACACTATTCAAAAAATGAGTTCAAGTCTGTCTGCGCGATTGGCTTTGATCAATCCTGAAAATACCCGCTAGTTTGTACAGAAAAGGGCAATTACTCCCATTGGTATATAGCGTAGGTAGGGGCATGATTGCCCTTGTATCTAAAAAAGTAGCGAGGCTCCGATAATGAATGAGCAAAAGAACCGGGCATTCTGTGAGCAGATGGCTGCGGCAACGGTAGAGCTTGGGACACAAGAGGCACTCTTGTATGGCTAGGTACATGATAGCCATCGCACACGATCAGGGAATCTCATTACAGTTTGAGTGCGATCTTGGTTCTTTAGAAGTCCAACCAAATGAAATACTGATAAAACACTAAAAATTACAGGAGTTGGCTATGAGCAATGCACTGAGAGTTATTACAAAACAACTTTCAAAAGAGTCTGATCCCGCGTTCTTAGAGTTTACAGCTCGGATAGTTGAATCTATTGAATTGGTTTTAGGTTATGAACCAACAGTTGAGAAAGTACGCGACTTGTTGGGAAACAAGAAAAAAACCGTAGCCTTGTTGAATTCTAGTCACAATGAGTCCGTTGTTAAGTTAGCTCTGGAGATCTCACAGTACGACGATAGCCACTACGACACATTACTTTCGGCAGGTATGTCTGCTTTAAACCGATACTTGTCAAAGAATAGCGGTTCTGTTTCTGGTTGTATGTTCATGCCTGGAGATATCACTGCGAAAGAGTTGGCCGAACGATTTAACGGAGAATGGATGTTCTTTAGCGATGATAAGAAGCTTTCACTTACTACAGGAGAAATGTCGTGACGGAACAAAACGAAATGGTGGCATTAGATGGCTATAAATTGCATTCCAAAGTAAAGCGCTTTTTTATTTACGTGTTTATAGCTATGGCTGCCCTGAACTTTATTCAGTTGATTACCAATTTTTACTTACCAGAAAAGCTCTTAATTATCGCAAATGGATTCGCATTAATTTGTGCTGTTTTGAGCGTTATTGATAAGGCCCACTTGTGGGAAAAAACAAGCAGTGATGGGGAAGGCCAGTGAATCGACGTAGACTGTATTTTTTGATAGCGTTCTTGGGTTCGTTGGCATTAGTCAGTGCAAAATTGAAATGGCCTGGGTTCATTGTTGGTGGTATGAGTATTGGTTTTGCTCTTCGATGGTTTCTCATCCACCAGCCTCTCAATCAAGATTCTCGCCCGTTAGAACGAATCGTAACGATCTCTGGAATAGGGCTTTTCATGGTTTTGTCCGGTGGCCTTTTTCATCTGGGGGATAATCCTGCCTTTATCGACCTTATGTTTATGTGGGGGTGTGCATCCTCGGGAGTTGCCTTAGCTGAACTGGTTAATGTGAGAAATCCGGATCGAAGTGAGGGAACTCGAAGTGAGCACTAAGATATACAATGGGTTAATTCTGCGCAATACAACGTTAGAGCAGGCACTAACCAAATTATGCTCCTTGCGCTCTGGTTGCGTTGATACGGCCAAAAAAGCCATCGCAAAACTGGGAGCTAGAAAGCTTGCATTTGATGCAGATATCTCGGCAAACGTAACCATGCTCCAAAAGGATAGAAGCTGCCAAACTCTGTCAGATCTGAGAACTATGTTTATCGAGGAAAAGCATAAAGTTTTGGTGGACGGTATTCGTAGTACGGATTGGGACTTCACTTTTAATGTCTGCTTAATTCCCTGGGGACAACATACATTAGGTTTGTACTACGTTGAAAACGATATTGGGTATCGCCAATCCTTAATCGACGTTGGATTTCAAGATTATCATTACCAAAACTCGACAGATAAACCTAACGATGTGACTGATTCAGAATGGAGACAAAGAGAACTCGCTTGGGAATCAGTGTTACCTGGTTGGACAAGACCAATAGAACGCGGTTTGTCTTACAGCGTGGTTGATTGGGATGATTACCAGAGTGCTGTTCATAGTAAAAGTCTGATCCAAGAAAACATCCCTTCACAAAGCATTAGACGCAAGCGAGTGGCGGTAAGTTTGACAGAGCTGGAGTTGACAGCGAGTTTTCCTACTTCATCTGCGTTTGAAATTGTTGAAAAAACCAGAGAGCTATATCCGGATAGAATTGATGACGTATTGCTCGGTGATGTAACGGTAGTACGTTTCTAAAATAGGGGGGGGGGAGTAATGCTGGATTTTTTCTTTATAGGCCCATTAGTCATTGGTTTGGTTTGTTGGTTTAAAGCCCCAAATGAGGAATGGGAGTCACTCGCTAAAGATTTTTCAAAGCGCTGGGCGTTAAGCCTTATAGCTATGATCGCTGCTGCCGCGTTGGGAGGAATAACGATGCCAAATGGACCAGAAAGTAGTGAGTCAGCATGGCTCATATTTGTTGGAATCATTTGGTTTGTATGCATTGTTACGATGCTTTGGGTTGCCCTAACCACACTAATGCAAGCGATTAAATTGAAGAAACAATAATAAGGAACCGAGTATGGCTCACGTAGATCAATATATTGAAGATTGGTTAATGGTGTTCAGAGCTGCGGGTATAAGCGATGAAGTTGCCCAGGAGGAATTTGGCTTGTGGTGTGAAGGGCTCGATGGCGAAATTAGCAATGAGTACACCCAAAACGCACTATCTGTCATCAACGCAGCTGAACAGGCAATTGAAGAACTACAAGGAATTGCTGGGTGAGAAGAAAGCGTTCAAACTGGGTATCCGTAAGTCATTTAAGCGCCTATGCCGCTGATCCATCTAAATTTTGCCAGCACAGAGGACAAGCATACAACTCCGAGGCTGCAAACGCTGGATTAAAGGCTCACGCCCAAGCAGGAAGTGGTAACAGTCTTTTACCGTGGTTAGTGATTATTGTTGTAGCCATATTGGTTGCTATTAACTGGGATTTGTTATGACTGGGGAACTAGTGTTTTTGCTGGTGGCGTCAATCGGCCTATTGATGGTTATTCTCAGAGGGCTGTCCATAAAGAGGCAGTTCCATATGCCTTGGTACTGTATCGTGCTGGGGGCTGATATAGGCGGTTGGAAAAAGCCTTGGTTTATTAAACGCCGAGGAGTCTGCGGAGCCCCTGATGCAGTATTTTTTGATCCATTGCGTTTTAGATACATTGCAGGAGAATTTAAAAGCAGAGCGTTCAATGGGCGAATAACAATCCGTGAAAAGTACCAGCTCACACTTTATACCGGGTTAATTCAGCGATTCTGGCTACCTCAAGCACAGGGTGTCATAGCCTATGGTTGTGGGCGAGTATTGAAGCTGGACTATGATAAGACACTTTTTAAAAAGCTTATGGCTCTTCGAGGCGAAGTCAAATCTGCCAGAAAAAATTGGAGGCCAGTCGATCACAGACCGTTGTATAAGCGATAGACAAAACTTTTTTACAGGGTTAATATATGATTCTGTAATCTGGCTGAGAGGTCAATGTTATGGCATATAACCCAAACAGTGATGAGGTGTGGGGTAAAGAACTAAGGGTGTATAGTTCGATGAGTGAAGCTGACTACCACCGAGTTCTCCAGCAAGGCGCTTTTGCTTATCAAAGTGGAACGCCATACGCAGAAAACCCGCACAATGATCACGAGTCGAAAGCAGCATGGATTGAAGGCTGGCAACTCGCAGCATTTCATGAACGGATGTCTACCACTCGAACCGTGCAATAAGTTTAATTTGATAAACCAGTGCCTGACAGTGTTCGTCGGCACCTTAATAAAGCGTTATTTTATGAAAAAGTTCCTAAATGTTTTCCAGTTGCCTACTGGATATCAAGTACGTATTGGTAAAAAAACAAAGTCTTTCAATGCCGGAGTATCTAGTGATAACGCGCTTAATTCAGCGTTATCCTTTCGCCTGGATATGTATAAACAGGGGGTCTTACCCGCTAATTGGAATGTTGGTTATTTTGAGCCCAATGCTATCAAGATTATTGATCAGGATAAGCAGAAACGTTCACGTTGCACCATCCGAACAAAGACAGATCGGAAGCCCACACACATAGAGGCATATTGGTCAAAGTTCAAAAACCTAGCCGAAGCGCATTCCTTTTTGAAGCGCGAATACAGCAAATGGTGTAGAGAGCACAATGCAATAGCTAAGCTGTATAACCAAAAGCGCAATGAGATTCTGTTCATCTCGGCCCAGAAAGAGAAAGAACAAAAAATATCAATCCTAAGTGATGGCATTAAGTTTGATGCGAAGCTTTGGAACGAGTGTGTGGCCGAATATGAAGGAGTGATGCCTGTTCCTAATACAATCTCTGATCATGTCCAGGTAGAGGCTTATAGTGACAGTGGTGAGAAGGATATCGACCTTAGCCACCATTTCGCTGTTAATGTATCTGATCAATTGGAGCCATACCAGTCTTCCGAAGTTCTCCATGAACTATTGGACCCGGTATACGATATCCTACATGTTGATAACCATGCTGCATTAAAACTAATGCCAGAAGTAAAATGTAGCTACAAAGCTATGCGTGAGAAGTTACGCAAGATTAAGCCAAACCGTAATGTAAAGGGTGCGATTTGTGCTCCATTTTCTATTGAGACAAAGCTTAAATCATCGTTCCTCGATTTTGCCATACCAGCGTACTGGGATGGACTTCCTTTAAACCCATCCAAAACAATCGTTAATCTAGCCAGTCATAATGGGATCATTCAGGCTGCAAGTCTTTTAGCGACAGCTTCATTTATGTTTATGGGCTACATGCAAAAGCAGCGTATGTTGCAATCGGATGAGAATATAGAACTAGAATTTCCTGTGTTCGAAATCAGTGAAAAGATGCTGAATTCTGCAATTGACTCTATCTACCAAGCGCTTCTATTACAAATGGGACGGAAGGCACTGAACTCGATGGGTAAGTGCGAAGAACGATTAAATCTGTGGCATGACGTTGATGTCTGTGACGTCTACGACGATCAGTTTGGAACTGCTGTCCAGATGGGGCAATGGCAGTGCTTTATGCCCCGAAGCAACAACGCGACGTTGCGTAAACTTCAACTATTGGTGCTGGTGGCAAAAATTGAGCATAACCTAGAAGAAGGCTTTGTTCGTCGTCAACTGTCGAAAAGTGGTATCGGAATTACACCCGTTGATAAATTGAAAGATAAGTACAGCCATATTTCTCATGATTCAATTGAGCGATTTGAACAACTCCGGGATCAGCTCTATGTATCCTCAAAGAAATTCTACCCCTTAGTTAACATGAGTTCTTTGCAAACCCCCAAACCTGATCAAGTGTTTATGGCAAGATGCCGTCATTGCGGCCATGTTCCGAATAAAACCATGCGCAAAAAAGATGGGGTCTGGTTTGGAGCAATCCAGTGCCCCAACCATTTAGACGAAGCGGTATCCGGTGAAAGGGAATATGAAGCCGAACTTCATGAATTAGTGATTGAGTGGCAGAAACGTAACCTGAAAAACTTTGATTTTTCTAAGACATATATGTGGGACCTTTCCAGAAAATCATTCTCTACTGAGCTTGGACCTTTCCTCGATGAAGTAAAGCGTCGTCTTTCCGATATGGTTGAGTACAACAGTCTCGCAATATCACTTCCAAAAGAGATCGTAAAGGACAGGCCAGGGAAAAACTTTGCGAAGCGTATCTATGCGAATTATCTCTGGGCGTGTTTTTTCTATGATGCTTATCAAATCAAACTTTCAGAACTAAAGAAGGAGACCGCACGATGAAATCAGGTCTTGAACGGTTGAAGGAAATAGTGACACAAAGTGCGTTTTATCGTTCTCCGAATTATTCCGTAAACGTTAGCTTTAAAGACTTATTCAAACCCGTTGGTGGTTTGCTTGCCTACAATAGCTTGGTGCAAGAGCTAACAGAGGAGATAGCTTTATCTCCTTATGAGATACTTGAAAAGTTAACCCCTGAGTTTCAGCGTTCCAATCAGAAGTGGACGAAAAACATGCAGCAATGTTTCGTTGAAAACCTCTTGTGTGGATGTGAAACGAAAGTACAGCTTTATGATGTGAAAGGCAGGGGGGGAGAGCTGGATGATTCCCTTATCTTAGATGGGTTACAGAGGCTTACCGCTATTGCGGCGTTTCATTCTGGTGAATTCGCTGTATTTGATGAACTGTATTGGGAAGACTTAAAATCTGGAGGTATTTTCCCAAGGTTGAATTTGATCGTGAACATCTACCAGTTTGATTCTGATATTGAGGCATGTCGTTTTTACATTCAGATGAATAAAGGAATTACCCATTCTGAGGCTGATTTAGAAACTGCATATTGCTTTATGCGCAAGCACGGTGAAAAAGTCTAGGTAGTCATTATGGTGTGCATTTTAAGGTCTAAACGGATTGAGTCATCTCGTCAGATATCACTTTGTGGAAAAGTTGTATCTGGTAACGGAGCTCATTATAGGAACATCACCGCTGCGAAGAACGGAGCTCAGCCAGTATGCAAAGACTGTTTAAATTCGCTGGGAATGACAAGATATCAATTGCGGCCAACTAAGAAAAAGAAGCCTAAAGTTAAACCAAAAATGGCAAAGAAGGTTTCTAGGAAGGTGCATGAGTCCTCTGCGAGACAGCCAAAGTTCAATAGACAGGATGTGTTAGATAACAAGGAACTGTTTATTGGGTGTGCAATGGTTATGTTAGAACAGCAGGAAAGGTTAGAACAGTTCCTTGAGAATAACGCTAATGCCCAAATTGCACTTGATTACTACTATTACGGGCAAACAGCTAGAATGACTGCTGAAAAGTACAAATCGACGCAGGTCAGCATTCCAAATAGAGCCAGAACGGGTCTAATTACGTTTAGTGAAGAAATTGAATGCAACCCATTAGATTGGGCATCATGGCCCGTACAATCTCTCTGGGAGCTAAAGAGAACGTTATTAAGTATTGCTGTTGAAGCTGTGCCAGAACAGTTAAACAACTAAGAGGAAAAATCATGCACCAGGAAGTAGATCCAAAAGGGCTAACGTGGCCTATTAAACCGTCAATTGTTGTTGATTGATGATTTGGTTGCATGCAGGTACAGTTAATGTGTGCTTATCACCAGAGATCCCACCAGCAGTTTTTTCGCTCAAACAATGTTTTGAAAACGTGCCTTTCAAAAATGAATCTCAAAAAGGCTGGGCTAAGGTGCTTCGTGAAATCGCTGACAACTTAGAACAGAATGACCAATAATAATACCTAGTGCTGAGGAATCCCCTAATGATTTTGATAAAAATCATAAATTTAAGGTAGATGCACATCTTGTCATGTGATCAAATGGTTCTGAGAAAAATCAATAACCAGACAACAAGATGTGCGAACTCGATATTTT
>NZ_BPET01000092.1 GCF_019654915.1 Shewanella sp. MBTL60-007
TTATATACAATGAGCTGAGGCCGCACTTAAGCTTGGGTATGAAAACACCTAATCAAGTGCATAAAAAAGACCAGCAGCAGAAGCTACTGGTCTAGTAAAAACCGTCAACCTATTTCAGGACGGGACAAATTTAGTTAGTTAAAACAAGTTACGCTTCGTAACCAAACGGGTCGTCAATTGAGTGCGCAGGCTTAGTGAACCACACTGGACCGTCTTCACTCATATACGCTTGTATCAAGAGATGGTCTTCATGACGCACACCAAACTCGCCTAGGATGCATGCCTTACTACACAAAAATAAATGCCTCGTTACTTATAACGAGGCATCTCTTATGACTCTTTGATAGTCAAGCTTCGCAATTTAATAAAACAAGTTACGCTTCGTAACCAAACGGGTCGTCAATTGAGTGCGCAGGCTTAGTGAACCACACTGGACCGTCTTCACTCATATAGAAGTGGTCTTCATGACGCACACCAAACTCGCCTGGTACACATAACATTGGTTCATTACTGAAACACATACCCGCTTCAAGTGGAGTATGATCGTTCAGCACTAGGTATGGCCATTCATGGATATCGAGTCCCACGCCATGACCAGTGCGGTGCGGAAGTCCTGGCACATCATAACCAGGACCAAAACCTGCCGCTTCGAGTACATCACGGGCTGCACGGTCAACGCTGGCACAAGTTGCACCGAGTTGCGCCGCTTCAAAACCTGCGATTTGTGCGTCTTGCTCTAGCTGCCACAACTCACGCTGACGCTGGCTAGGCTCACCATATACATAAGTACGGGTGATATCTGAGTTATAGCCATGTAGCTGACAACCGGTGTCGATCAATACGGTATCATTCAGCTCCAATGCTTTGGGGGATTTAACTCCGTGGGGATAGGCGCTGTCTTCACCAAATAGCACGATACAGAAGTATGATCCTGCAGGAATACCGACTTTAATATGGGCGGCATTGATAAAGGCTTCCACTTCGCTAGTGGTAATGCCTTCATGTAGGATACGCGCGACAGCTTTATGCACCTCTAACGTCATATCTTTAGCGCGTTGTAACAGGCTCAGTTCAACTGCCGACTTAATCATACGGCAACCAGCTGTGACCGGTTTAGCATTAATATAGTTATACTGAGGATGAGCTTGACGCACGCCATCAAAAATAAAGAAGGCCGCAGACTCATCGATACCAATATCACCACTTTCGATACCCATGTTAGCCAGTACGTTACCAAACAAGGCAAAAGGACTTTCATCTTCCTGCCAAGTATTTACCTTACCTTCGATAACCATAAAGCCATTCAGAGTATCGACCTCAAACGCAGGCGCGATATATTCAACATCGCCCTGAGCAGGTAGAATCGCCCCAACCATACGTTCACTCGCGTACCAACGCGTTCCCGTGTAGTAGTACAGGTTCGTGCCAGCATTTAAATAAATAGCGGCAATGCCCTGCTCCTTCATGATCCCTTGCGCCTTAGCGATTCGAGCTTGATACTCTTCACGACTAATAGGCTCAACGCCTTGAGTCATATCGGTTAGTTTTGCTAATTCCTGCTCTGCGGTAGAACCGCCAACACCTAAGGTCATATACCTACCCTTAACTTTTAATTATTTATACTTAAACACAATCAAACCTTAATCAAGGCTCTATGGTTTAACTCAATTATGATGCCCACTTTCTAGCATAAAATATACAAAGCGTCAGTAATAAATGAGTTAAAGTGCAAATAATTGTCGATCAATTACCTAAAAATTGAGTTTAACGTGGATGGCTGTTTTCACCCCTCTTTGGTTCACGATTAATTTATCGCTACGCTCGTCATACAAAATCAGTTTTCACTAGCACAACTAAGATTACTAGTGATGCTTAGAAAGCAGTGACGCAGCATGATGTACTTCACTTATCGTAATACAGAGAAACAAGATGCAGATAAAAAGACGCGTAAGTTTAGCCACCATTTATCTAAGCTGCGTATTGATATGCCTATGGCAAACCGCAACAGCTCAAGTCATTGAATGGTCGAGCCAAGAGGGCAAAAGTCGACTGATGTTAGCAGAGTCCAAACAGGACTTTTTCAAGCTAGCGCCACACTTTGAGGGCCAAGAGAATAAAGTCTTTTGCGGGGTAGCCTCAATGACGATTATAGCCAATGCACTCAGGGTTGACGCCGACAACACAAAGATCCCCCAAGATGGTCGCCTAATCAGCAAGCAAGAGAGTGCATACTTTCCTAAGGGAGTCAGTCCATTGTTTCACCGCTACAGTCAGGCGAGTATTTTAGCCAGCAGTACGCTGACAAAGTCACAGTTGCTGGGTATGCCTAAGGCGACACAGTTTACTGGTCAGTTAGGTATGCAGTTAGAAGAGCTAGCAGCATTAGCCCAATCTTTGAACTTTAAAACAAGTAAAACCCATGTCGATACTAAACAGCTGGCAAATACTGAGTATATCTCAAGGGTGAAGCAGCATCTAATCTCTGCGCTGCAACAGCAACGAGTCTATATTATTGCAAATTACGCTAGGGCCAGTTTAAAACAGAAAGGAGCTGGGCACTTCTCCCCTATAGTGGCTTATCACCATGATTCAGATTCCTTTTTGGTAATGGATGTCTCCAATACTTATCAGAACTGGGTATGGGTAAATAGTCAGGCGCTGTTAAAGGCGATGGCAACGATGGATGTAAACAAAAATAGAGGCTTTGTCATAGTAGAAGAGCCAAGCTAAAGCTAAACAGTATTAAGATAAGGTGAAAACAGCGACGGCTAGGCTGTCGCTGCATCACCATATTAAGGCTTACTTCGCTAGCATCACCTTAAGGCCGCGACAGACGATCGTTTCACGATCATCGACACGGTTAACCTTCACCTGTGCCACAGGGATCGCCAGTGCCATTTCCTTAATCGAAGCCAAGCAAGCTTGATAGTAGTGAGGGTTATCCATCAAACTACCGGCAAGATAGATCCGAGATGGATTAAAGAGGTTTACCACCCACGCAAGGCTCGCACCGATATAGCTGCCCGCTCGTGCAATATCTTCATTGCGGGTCCAATTACGACGTTTAATCGCTGCCCCACTCGCGACTTGCTCTAAGCTAAACTCACCAAACTCTGTCAATAAACGACTGTGCCCTAGTTCGCCAGCCATGCCAGATGCGCCCGTAAAAGGTACGCCGTTGATGGCGATCGATAAGCCGATCCCCACATCGCACATTACTAGCAACTCACACACTTGTTTAGGATCAACTAAAGCCTGCATTCCTGCGTCGCAGTCATTGACAATGAGGGTCCGACTAGCCTTAGTGATTAACTTAGCAGCACTTAGTCCCTTAAGTCTGGGCAAAGACTGACATGAAACCAACTCCTGCGCCTGTACCAAACCTGGGACGGCTATCCCAAGAGCATAACCATTCAGACCATAGTCCTGTTCCAGTTCCGCTATCAGCGAGTTCAAACTCGCGAGATTGAAACTATCAGCCAGCGCTATTTTATACTGCTCAATTCGACCTTGAATATCTATCTCAAATAAGGCTTTGGAACCACTAATATCTATTGTCAATGTTTGCATTTACTACTCCATTAATGCAGAAATATCCGATTCAACAACCTCCGCCATATCCAACAAAATTATACATAATAAAGACTTAGGTATAAAGTTGCTGCAAAGACTTTAATTTTGTTCACTTGAGGCTTATCGCCATCCCAAAAAAAGACAAATGGCAAATATGAGATTAAAGACTCGATGCCTGCTTACTCCTACTCCACTTCCACCAGGAGATAAGCAGTAATTGTGCCCCAATCAAGGGAAGACAACTGATTAGCAACATGTTCCAGCCTAGCTGATGGATCACCCAGCCTGCACTGAGTGATGCCATCGCTTGAGCACCAAACACAAAGCTATCGTTAAAGGATTGCACCTTATAGCGCTCACTCTTGTCATAACATCGAGGTAGTAGGGAGGTACCGGCAACAAATAAGAAATTCCAACCTATGCCGAGCAGAACTAAGGCTGTCCAGTAGTTAAGTAGATCGCGTCCAATGATTGCGCTAATGATGGTAACAAAATAAGCCAATAGTCCTAGCAGCATCATTTTAGATACCCCCAAACGCGCCACCAATACTCCACTAAATAGGGAGGGCAAGTACATGGCAATAATATGGCTCTGTATCACCCACTTAGTGTCAGCCAGAGAGTGATGCTCAACATGATGCATATGTAAAGGCGTAGCCGTCATCACAAAGCTCATCATCGCGTAACCTAAGGTCGCGCCCGCAACCGCTACCCACAGCTGTGACTGAGTTAAAATCTGGGATAATGGGCGCGCCTTATCCTGAACCCGTTGGGCGCTACAGCCTTTTTCAAACACACTCTCTCGATAAAAACACAAGATCACAGCGGCAATAAGACTCACCAAGGTGAGACAGAAAAATGCTCCGACATAGGCCTGTGGCCAGAGCTTGGCCCCTAAAACAGCCAGCTCAGGTCCAATAACTGCCGCGGCAAGACCACCAAGTAACACTCGTGATGCAGCCTTAGCAATCATCGGCTCTGCGACTGACTCCATTGCCGCGAAACGGTACTGCTGCACCACAGCTCCCGCAGCGCCAAGCATCACAGCACTAAGACAAAATAGAGCAAAGCTTTGCTGTGATGTCGCAAACGCTGCAACTAGTCCTGAGCAAGCACCAAGTAATGCACCGCCAACAAATACTGGTTTACGGCCAAAGCGCTGCATCATTCTCGATACAGGCAGTACTGACAGCGCGAGACCTATCACCATAAAAGCAATGGGGAGCGTTGCCATTTCTGGAGATGGCGCGATATCGGCGCCAATTAAACCACCGAGTAACATCATCATAGGGGTGGCACTCATGGCAAACGCCTGCGCCAGTGTTAATAGCCAAACATTAAATGGCATAAACCTATGCTCCTGTTCACCGCTTTAGCCCTTACTATCAAATATCTCACTCGGGCTATACTGGCATGCAAACTCAATTTTATAAACAATTTGTCCACTTTGGTTAACACTTGCAATAAAGGCGCGAGATTAAAATATGTTGTGAACCTCCCCAGCAAATGCTCTTTGTGATAACCTCCGCGCTAAATTCGTACAAAAATAAACAGCCTCAAGCCCACAGATTAACCGGACTCGAAGGCTGATAACGGAGTTTGAATGTCAAATACAATTGCAGCACGCCTCGGCGCCATTCGCACAGAAATGGCCAAATCCAATCTGGATGCTTTTATTATTCCTAGAGCCGACGAATACTTAGGCGAATACGTACCAGAGCATAATGAACGCATGCTATGGGCCAGCGGTTTTACCGGTTCGGCAGGCATGATTATCGTCCTCAAGGACAGTGCAGCGATTTTTGTCGATGGCCGTTATACGGTACAGGTGCGTCAGCAAGTGGATGCCGCGCTATTTGATTACTTAAGTCTACACGACACGCCGCAAGCTCAATGGTTAATTGAGCAGCTAGGCGCAAATGCAAAAGTCGGTTTCGATGCGCGCCTACACACATTGGCCTGGTTTAATCAAACCCATGGCGAATTGGCCAAGGCGCAAATTGAGCTGGTACAGGTTGCGCAAAACCCGATTGATCTGAATTGGCACAACAGACCCATGCCAACATCTACCCCTGTCATGCTATTTAGCGAGCAAAGCGCAGGGCGAAGCAGCCTAGAGAAGCGTAAAACCATAGGCTCAGAGATCAAGAAACAGGGCGCGGACATTGCCATTATCTCGGCACTCGATTCGTTCTGTTGGCTACTCAATATTCGCGGCAAAGACATTCCTTGCTTACCAGTGGTACTAGGTACAGCCCTACTGCACGCCAATGGCGATATGTTGCTCTTCACCGATCTCAACAAGTTACCTGAAAACGTTATCGATCACGTCGGTGAAGGCGTCAGCTTTAAAGCCGAATCTGAACTGGCCGCTGAACTGCTCAGCTTAAGCGGCTGTAAAGTGTTAGCCAGCCCTGATAGCTGCAACGCTTGGCTACAACTGACCGCTCAAGAGGCTGGTGCACAACTTATTGCGGGTAGCGATCCGGTAGCCTTGCCTAAGGCACAAAAAAATGAAGCGGAACTGGCTGGCATGAAAGCCTGCCATATTCGTGACGGCGTTGCAGTTAGCCGCTTCCTTGCCTGGCTAGACCGCGAAGTAAACGCGAACCGTCTCTATGATGAAGCCCAGCTTGCCGAAAAGCTGGAAAGCTTCCGCTTAAGCGATCCTATGTATCAAGAGCCAAGTTTCGATACGATTTCTGCGACCGGCGGCAATGCAGCCATGTGTCACTATAACCATAACAATGGTACGCCAGCGCAAATGCAGATGAACAGCATCTACCTTGTTGACTCTGGCGCACAATATTTGGATGGCACCACAGATGTCACTCGTACCATAGCCATTGGGGATGTTACCGATGAGCAGAGAAAGATGGTGACCTTAGTACTAAAGGGACATATCGCAATCGACCAAGCCAAGTTCCCTAAAGGCACAAGCGGCATGCAGCTAGACTCATTTGCTCGCCAGTACCTGTGGCAACACGGCTTCGACTTTGATCACGGCACGGGTCACGGCGTCGGTCATTACCTGAGTGTCCATGAAGGCCCACAAGGTATCGCTAAGGGGCGCTCAAATGTGGCGCTGCTCGAAGGCATGGTGTTATCAAACGAGCCAGGCTACTACCGCGCCGATGAGTTTGGCATTAGATTAGAAAACCTAATCGCCGTCCGCCCTTGTGAAGCCTTAGCTAACAGCGAACGAGAAATGCTGGAGTTTGAGGCGTTAACCTTTATTCCCATGGACGCTCGCTTGCTCGATAAAAATTACTTAACTGATGCAGAAGTTAGCTGGTTTAACCAATATCATCAGCAAGTTAGAGAAAAACTATCGCCATTTATGCAGGGTGATGATTTAGACTGGTTAAATAAAGTGACGACGGCAATTTAACTTTGCCATAAACCACTTTAATAACAGCAGCGCCAAGGCGCTGCTTTTTTATTGCCCCAGCCCCTAAATAGCCATTGAAAAATTGCAGGCTTTAACCTAATACAATCAGTATAAAGATCTTTTCGCTCAGCGAGAATTTAGCGCTTGTGAGGCAAGGTCATAAAGTGCTCCTGCTTTAATGACATTCACCACATCCATGTGGTTTGCAACGAGTGAAGAGCATAGTTAAACTAGGTTTAAGCTTGTTAACGCAGCATAATAAGCACTAAAACTCGCCTTTCAGGAGCGTTTTGGGCGGCCTACTTCAGCGTTGAATAGCTTCACAAGGGATCCACCATTCCATCATCTATTCGCCTTGAATTAGTTTGCCAAAAACGCTCTGAGTAGAACAGTTTCTTATACTGATTGGTATAAAAGTTTGCTATACTCCGCGACCGCCATTTTAATGGTATAGATAGAATGCTAGCTCTGCCGTTAGCAATTGAATTGTTGAACATAGGACTACTCAATCATGAGATTTGAATCTTTTAGTTTTGCTCCTGAGATTTTGCGCGCAATCTCTGAATGTGGTTATGAAAAAATGACACCAATTCAGCAGCAAGCGATCCCAGCCGTTCGTCGCGGTCAAGACGTACTTGCCAGTGCACAAACTGGGACGGGTAAAACCGCCGCCTTCGCTCTGCCTATCTTGCAAAAGATGTTAGATAACCCAAGTACTACGGGCCGCTCAAATGCACGCGCATTGATCTTGACACCGACTCGTGAGCTGGCAATGCAAATTGCAGACAACATCAATGATTATGCCAAATACCTAGACGTCAAAGTCGTGACTGTTTTCGGTGGCGTAAAAACAGATACTCAAGCAGTCAAATTAAAGCGCGGTGCAGATATCATTATCGCAACGCCAGGCCGTCTACTCGAGCACATTGTTGCCTGTAACCTAAGCCTGTCAAACGTTGAGTCTCTAGTACTCGATGAAGCAGACCGCATGTTAGATATGGGCTTTAGTGCCGATATTCAAAAAATTCTGCAGGCTGTAAACAAGAAGCGCCAAAACTTACTGTTTTCGGCCACCTTCTCATCGGCAGTGAAGCAACTTGCTAACGAGATGATGGTTAAGCCAAATGTGATTGCTGCCGACAAGCAAAACACCACTGCGATAACGGTAAGCCAAGTGGTTTACCCTGTAGAGCAGCGCCGTAAGCGTGAGCTACTGTCAGAGCTTATCGGCAAGAAAAACTGGCGACAGGTACTTGTCTTTACCGCAACCCGCGATGCTGCAGACAAGCTTGAAAAAGAACTAAACCTTGATGGTATTCCAACAGCCGTTGTTCACGGTGAAAAAGCCCAAGGTAGCCGTCGCCGTGCTCTTCGTGAGTTTAAAGAGGGCAAAATGCGCGTACTCGTGGCGACCGAAGTTGCTGCCCGTGGTCTGGATATTCAAGGCTTAGAGTACGTAGTTAACTACGATCTACCTTTCCTTGCTGAAGATTATGTTCACCGTATTGGCCGTACTGGTCGTGCGGGTAAGTCAGGCGTGGCGATCTCATTTGTGAGTCGTGAGGAAGAGCGCACTCTTGCTGATATCGAAAAGTTAATCGGTCAGCAGTTGCGCCGTATTAGCATTCCAGGTTACGAAGTTGGCAGCCGCGATCTATTGATCAAGCAACTGCAAAAGCGCCGCAGTTTCGCCAAGAAACAGCAGCGTGTCGATAACGCAGGTGCCCAAGTGATTGCAGAGAAAAACATGCAAGGACGCCGTGTAAAAGTGAAAAACTCATCGACAGCTAAAATCAAGAAGATAAAATAATCGCTGTACGGACACCAAATTATTTTATAAACAAAACAGGCACCTTTCGGTGCCTTTTTTAATCACAACGATGATTTAACAGGCAAACATTTTGTTTGGCGTGTTGAGTAAAAAGTTAATTTCGTACTTGTATGGCCATTAGGTATAATCCTCATGCCGTCACCTTTTATCACGCCAACACGGCGGAGAAACAATGTCAGATATCACCTATAACCAAGCTGTTTTAGAGTTCGCTAATGCCGGACTTAAGGCACTTTCAGAAGCAAGCGCTAAGAGTAGTAGCGTAAGAACACCGGCAGCTGAGAGTCATTTTCTTTGCAGCTGGATGGTAACCGCATTAAAGCAGCGCACCTTTTCAAAGTTAGTTGCCGATGACTTAACTTTGTGGGTACGTCAAGGCCGCAGCATGGGTGCGGGAGCAGAACTTAAGACTTTGCTCGAGAAGATCCAAGCACAATATAGCTATATCAGCGACAAGCAAACGGGTCTAGGCCAGTCTCTAAAATCAATGCTAGCAGAGCTTGAAAGCCAAGATTGGATTGTCATCACCGATGAAGAAGTTACCAAGAAACTTAAGCTTGATAGCGATGGCTGTAGTAGCCTAGTTATTTCAGAAGAGCAATTTAGCCAGCGCATTGATGGTGATGAAATTATCAAACCAATCACGCTTTATGTTCGTGCCGATGAAACCAAGTTCGCCGAAATAGCTTACCGCCACAACTTATTGCTAAGCCCTGGAAATAAGAAGAGTTCTTTGATTAAACATCATAAAGCCTATCAAGTTTGGCCAAAGAATTTGCAGCCAGCACTCACGATACTGCAAGCGCTTTAAGCTCCCTTGACAAAGTGTATGCTCAGCATTGTGTAAACATAAAAAAGGCCTGCATCAAGCAGGCCTTCTTATTATGCAGAAAAACTTAGAAAGTCACGCTTGTCTCTGCACTACAAGTTGTTGTTCCTGCATCACAGGCCTTGTAAGTATAGGTCCCACCACCTTTAGTGGTAATGGTATCGGTATAGGTCGCAGAACTTGAAGCGGTACCGATTTGAGTACCATCACGGTAAACATCTACACTGCTACCTGCTGCGCCACTAAAGCTCAGCTCAACAATCTTAACGCCTCTTTGTTTATAGTGATTCGTCGTTACGGTCAGATCATCACCCGTACCAGGATCACCGCCACCGTCACCACCTGAACAACCATTTGCCGTTAGGTATGCATCGGCAGCCTGTGCATCAACAATACCGTGACCGAAGTACACGTCGTGGCCGTTAGCCCCCGAGTCTCTTGCGCTCGCATTTAGCGCCGCACGGATCTCTTCACCTGTACACTGGTTATGGTTCGACCAAACACGTGCAGCGATCCCCGATACAGCAGGGGTCGCCATCGATGTTCCGCTCATAAAGCCGTAATCAGATGTGCCAATTGAAAGCTCAGCAGTACTTGCAGCAACGATCGATGCTCTGTCTTCAAATGCCGCACCAACGGCCGGAATCGACGTAGCATTTGTATCACCTAATGTACCGTAAAGCATGCCTGGCTCATTGTTGACGATAATGGCACCGACACCACCAGATGTTTCACAATTCAGTACTTTGTCATGGAATGAGATAACACCACGGTCAATAACACAGACTTTACCATTCGCATTTGAGTCTGTCGTTTCCGCCGTTCCCATAAAGTAGGTACTGCCATTTACAGAACCAGAGTTCTCCATTGCAGAACTGGCTAACGGGTTACCATCAAGGCTCATGTTAGAGGCCGTTGCCATACCCGCTGGATAAGTAGATAGGGTATCGACACCGCCTGCCGCGATCTCGACACAGATACTGGTATCGGTGCGCTGCTTCTTGCCGCGGCCCGTTGTACAGCTTGGGAATTGTGAGAAGTCGGCAATGGCGTCATTTGCATCATTGGCTCCAACCATCATCACCGAAGGGTAACCGGCTGGGTAAGAGCGAACACTATTACCATCGTTACCCGCAGCGGCGAGGACTAAACCACCAGCATCACTGAATGATTGAAACGCATTAGACTCGGTAGAGTTGGAACCTCCACCACCTAAACTCATACTAATAATGTTCGCGCCCGCATCGCTACATAGGTTTGCTGCATGAGCGAGATCAGATGAATAACCCCAACCATCGGCATTAAATACTTTAATAATATGCATATCAACGCCCGGTGCCATACCCACAACACCGACATTATTATCTGCAGCGCCAATCGTACCGGCTACGTGTGTACCGTGTGGGCCACCGTTTTCGTCCCAGTTACCTGTGCCGCTGTCGTTATCACCACTAATATTGTTCCAAGCAAAATCTTGATTGCTTCTATCTAAACCTGAGTCGATAACACAGACCTTCATACCTGCGCTGGCATTGAACCCAATATCATTAACGTTTGATTGATAAACCGCATAAGGCGTGACTTGCTGAGTCATTGGATTACCCGCATCATCGCTAAACGACATCAGAAAACGAGGCTGATCCACCTCCACTAACTTAACATGTGGATTATTGAGTAAACCTTTAACTTGAGATAGGTCCTTTCCTGAAAAAGTCGCCGCGATAAAGCCGTTACCATCTAAGTTCAGTTCCCCGCCAACCTTCTTAGCAAGTGCCTTAATCACACCTTTCTTATCATTATCGACCTGAATAACATACCTTTCGCTAGCCGCAGCGCTTGCTGAAACACCGAGAGACAAGGCGACGAGAGCCGTAGCTACTTTTGTTAATCTCATATTTATTCGCTCCAAAATCATGATATTAGGCCGTAAACCCAAGCCCAATTTATTATTAGTTTTTTAAACTTATTTTTAGTGGTTTATTGGTTAAAAAAACCGGAACACGAAAATCAACCTAGCACAGCCCTAATGTAATAACAAATTATTAACAAGTGTAATCATACTCACTTACATTTTAGTTGAATAATCGTTCAAAAGTAT
>NZ_BPET01000093.1 GCF_019654915.1 Shewanella sp. MBTL60-007
GCCTGCATAATGATATCAGATGGGTAATGTCGGCCTGTAAAGTTGATTGTCATGCAGTGGATACTCCAAATTAATATTCGAAGAGCATCTACACTTTTGTTCATTTCGTCAACTTTGCGACAAAACCCTTTTTACTATTTAGTTACAATGCCCATTTAGCTCGGCATGATTATATCTTTGATATCCTTCATTTTTAAAATATAAAAGCAATATCTAAGTTTGCAACACAACTTGATTATCCCGAAATCAATTTTCAGTTTTCATTTGTTCTCTCGTAAAAATTCGGCTAAATCTAGGGTCGTTTTTACACCCAGCTTTTCTAACACTCTTGATTTATAGGTACTTACCGTTTTCTGATTAATACCTAATTCAAAACTAATGTGCTTATTGGTGAATCCTGCAACCAGTAAACGCGCCACTTGTAACTCCCTGTATGATAATCTGGAGATGGTGTTCTTTGACTTTGCGTTTAAAAGATTATCAACATTTTGCAATATTAGCCGCGCAGTGTCAGACACCAGCATTTGTCGTTTAAGCGAAGTGATACTATTATCTGTGAAGTATACTAATTTATCGTATAGCAAAATAATCTTTGATTCTTCGCCTGACAAATAGTAGATGA
Source organism: Shewanella sp. MBTL60-007 (assembly GCF_019654915.1). Classification (GTDB taxonomy): domain Bacteria; phylum Pseudomonadota; class Gammaproteobacteria; order Enterobacterales; family Shewanellaceae; genus Shewanella. The sequence goes on from NZ_BPET01000093.1 coordinate 623, forward strand.
GGTCCTTTGAAAACAAGCTTTCGCTTACGATAGCAAACTCTACAGGAGTGACACTAATTAACTTTTTAAGTTGATTGGTGTCAGAGACGTTTTGCACCTCGTAGCTACAAAGTTGATTGTTTAGCGCTTTCGCAAGCGCCTTTCCTCTTGTTAAGTTTTCATCCACCACTACCAAGATTGATCGAATCACGGAATTAAGTGATAAATCAATTTGGTTATTTAAGTAGAATACCCTAGAATAATCTTCGATACTCATTGGCTTACCTGTGTAAAAACCTTGGCATACGTCGACGCCTATTTCTTTCAGATATTGCCAAGTTTGGTCGTCTTCTACGCCTTCAGCTACGCAGGTCATATTTAAAGACTGCGCCATATGAAGCATGGTTTGTGTCAACTGTTGTAAGCGATAATTGTCCTTAACGGCAGAGATAAACACCCGATCAATTTTTAGCTCAGAGAACGGCAAATCTACTAACTGCTCAAGCGAAGCGTAGCCAGTACCAAAGTCATCAATTGACAACTTTGCGCCATTTAGCCTCAATCTAGCTAAGTTTGCTAGTGCTTGAGAGGTCACGTTGTATGCCGCTTCCTCGGTTATTTCTAGGGTTAACCGGTCAATAGGGAACTGGTGCTTTTCACAGACAGTTAGAGTTAAATTACACAAATCACTTTCGAGTAAGATAGGGTTTATGTTGATCGATAATTGAATCTGGCTATTTAGACGACTAATCTCTGAAATGGCTTTGTTTAAAACCACCAAATAGAGTTTTTGATCCAATGCCATCTTCTTGATCACTGGTAAAAAACAGCTGGGATTGATTAATTTCCCTTTCGCGGATTGTAACCTAGCGAGAGCCTCAAGCCCATACAGTCTTCCTGTATGAAAATTGTATTGTGGTTGAAAAACGACACTGACTCTGTCATTTTCTAGTGCATCAATGACCTCATTTTCATTTGAAAGTGGTTCAATTAAACTTTCGGTCAGCTGTTTATCACGAACACACTCAAAACTTTCAACCACACCTGCAATTTGTTGTAATGAAAAGGGCTTTGTCATCGAAGCAACAAACATATAACCCAGTTGAATACACATACCTTGGGTAAGTTCAATGACATCCTCAACTGCAGCAGTTGTAATTACCACCCCTTTAATCATTTCTGGAGCCAAATGATTGCAAAGCAAATCAATCCCGTCAGTTTCAGGTAAACTCAAGTCACAAAAAACCATGTCAAACTGCTGTCCCGTAATGGTTTGTTTGATTTGCTGAACTTTTTGAACTAAGGTGACCTTGTCGAATCCTAGTTTGGAAAGCTTAATCACAATATCCGTGGAATGGAGGATATCATCTTCTATAACAAGTATATTCAAATTGTTACCTATATTCTTTCAATGCTTTTTGGGCTTGATGTAATACTTCTTCTAGAGTGATTATCAGCTCTTTTACTAATTCGGCTTTGTTCGTGTTGAGTTCAATTTGTTCACATAACCTTCGCAAGTATGCGTGCTCAATGATACTCGCAGATCCTTTCACTCTGTGTACAATAGCGATGAGATCAAAATGATCATGTTGTAACTCCTCCAAAATCACCTTAATTGACTTTACTAATGCGTTTGCGTATTCCTTCCCATAATCAGTCTCATTTGGCAACTCAAGAACCCATTTGGTATTCCCATCAGCAAGTATAGAATGGAGAACGCTGGATAATTCTGATATGGTGTACGGTTTGTAAATCAAAGTATCCATACCCACAGCCATTGCCTTTTCGGTATTAGTCAGTGAATTATCCGCTGTGCATCCTATTACTGGAATACGATCTGCCTCCGTGTAATAAGTAATGAGCTGTTCTACAAATTCAAAACCATTAACTTTCGGCATATGACAATCTGTTATCACACAATCAATTTTTGCATCACTCTTTATGATATTTAAAGCCTGGCTACCATCGGTTGCTTGGGTAACCGACAAACCAAGATCTGCTAACTGCTTAGACAGTAATAAGCGATTCATAGGATCATCATCAACTATCAACACGTGAGCCGATAGCGACGAACTTGTTGAACTATCATTAGTAGTCAAAGTCTGTTCAATCTCATTAAGGCTAAAGTAGATTTGGTCGGGGTAGACGATTTCTCGCCCCGGATTGATTGAGTCTGACTTACTTTCCTTATGCCCTAAAATTTGCCACCAAGTGACCTCGGCCTCGTCCAACAGTTCTCGATTGCCTTCAGTATTGTTTACGGTCGAGGGCTTGGTCTCTATCGGAATATCGATCTTTATGTTAGTTCCCACGCCAAGGGTACTGTGAACATGGATCTTTCCCTTCATCAGCTCAATTAAATTGGCTACGATCGACATTCCTAACCCTGTACCACCATAATGTTTTGAGGTGTTGGGTTCTGCTTGCACAAAAGGCTGGAATAATTTAGCCAACTGAGCTTCGCTCATGCCAATGCCAGAGTCTTTAATCCTGATGGTCAATTGATTGTGGTTGTTGATAATTGAAATCGATATCCAACCGTTCGATGTAAACTTAACTGCGTTCGATAATACATTTGAAATCACTTGGTTGATACGAACTGAATCGATCAATGCGTAAACGTATTCGGTTGGCTTCCAATCAAACCAAAAGCGAACGCCTTTGTTTATTGCCAGCGCCTCAAAAGGTCTTATCGTAGGACAGATTTCCGTAACCAACACCACCCACTCTTTGTTCATCGATAGTTGGTTCGCTTCCATCTTGGAATAATCCAAAATATCGTCCACCAGCTCTTTCAATCGATTCGCCGAAATGATCGCGTTATCCAGTATGTTATGTTTATCTGCTCTGTTTGGATTGTTTTGTATCATCTCCATAAAGCCGAGCATCGTTGAGATAGGAGTTCTAAGTTCGTGACTCACTATGGCAACAAAATCGCTTTTCTGTTTAGCCAGTCCCATCGCATTTTGTTCAGATAAGATAAGTTGCCGCTCTTTTCTTTGCTCATGGGTAATGTCAAAAAAAGACGTCATGAAGAAGGCAGCAACATCATCACTACCATGATTGATTGCGCAATGAATTACTTGAAAGATTCTACCAGCAAGGCGATGTGATGCCTGATCCACTTCGATTACTCGAACGAATGGAATTCTCAAATCTTGATCAATAAAACTAAGTAACGTATCTGCTAAATCTAGGATGTCATCGTAGCCTGCTAGCCTTGACTCATTGTAATATTGCTTGTTTGCAAATAGCAGTTGATTACTGTTATCGCGAATACAGATCATATGCGGGATAGTGTCGAGCACGCTATGTAGCCATTCCACCTTAAATTGCGAGAGAACCATGGAGGCATAGTGGCTATCCAGAATAGATTTAAGACGCTTGAAGTACTTAATCGTAAACACGGTAATCAAACATATCACGACAATAAGCAATACAACATAACGGAACAATTCTTGTCGATCATAGCCGATGCTGTAATCAATTCGGTCGTAAGTTCGACCTATATTTAAGTATTCACGTGCGCTAATAGTATTCAGTGCTTTGTTCATAACATCCAATGTTGACTGGTCAGATTTATTGATCAACATCGCAATACTTGTTGAGAACGATTTGCTTGATGGTGATGGCACCAGCTCCAGAATGTCATCTACATCACCAGACAAAAGAAGGCTTTCGAGAAGGTGGCGGTTGATGTATGCATGAGAGAGCTGACCAGTTTCTAGATCTGCCAGTATGTTCTGCAATTCGTCATAGGCAATATATTCGGTAACCATATTAAACGCATGAAAGATGCCGACGCGATCCAGTACCCCGATATTATCTAGGGGTTGTTCTGCCAGTGAGCGGACATAGAGATAATCAGCCTGTGCGTACTGTCGAGTAGCGGTAAAAAAATTAGAATCGTAGCTCTCCGCATTATAAAGGGGTAAAACATCAACCAAACCACTTGCCAACATAGATTCTACATTGCGGCCCCTAACCGGAACATACTTAAAGGTGATGGGGGTACGCGCGCTAATTTTGTCCAACACGTCTTGTATGAAGCCAGAATGTCCTTCATTGGACTTGTCGCGATAGAAGTATGGAAAAACATCACCTGCAACAGTGAATTTAACCTCAAACTTATCGTTTTCACCTAATCGAAATTTTTGCAAGTTGGTATTAATCCAATACTTGGAAAGAAGACGGTCAAGCGTTCCTGATTCGTTCCAATGAGCGACAAGCCTATCGAGCACTGCTTTTAATTTAGTCTGTTTGTTGGAGAGAATAATGTAAGTCGGAACTGAGCCAAGGCTGTAGTCAATCTTTAGCTGACTATCATCAATATCCAAGTTCTCCAGTATCCACAAGGTGGAATCATAGGAACTAAATATAGCGTCTACATCGTCTCTAAATAGGCTCTCATTAAATTCGTTGCCGTTATTAAACGAAACATAATTGTATCCAAGCTGTTTCAAGTACTCACAATACATGGTACCTGCAATGCATGCCCATGTAAGTTGGCTATGTTCTAATTGCATTTTCGACTTTTTTAACAGGATGATACGGTTAACCGAAAATATAGGACCAGAGAAGCTAAAGCGCGATAACCGCGACGGACTTTTGATAAAGCCATAGGAGGCGTCAATTTCATTAGCGTCTAGCGCCTCTAGCAAACTGGCTAAAGTATCAAACTGAATATACTCAATAGCTAAGTTAAGCTCTTCACCAGTGAGCTTAGCTAAATCGTGCAACAACCCCGACGGCAACTCTGCATTGCCTCCCCAGTAAGGAAAACGAGTAATGGTGTGAACCCCGACTTTTAGCACCTTTTTTTGTTGGACGTATGCCAGAGTACTACTGTCGTGTAGAGAATCTAATCCATGAGCATCTTGGCACGTCATCATTGCTACCATAGAAATTGCGAGTGACGATGCTACTGAAATCATATGGATAAAACAAGATTCAAACCTTGCGTTCAGTGTTGTCAATGAGGCAATAATTATGCTTGGTTTTCCTTGTTTTTTGTCCAGTTTGAAATTAGTCGTTATCATAAATTAATTCAAAGTTTTAGACGGTTAGTCAGCAAGTGGTACCATAGAAATGATCATACATTTAATATAAATTAATTTTATCTTAAAAAAACTGTAACCGCACCATTTGTTGCGTAAGTTCTTTCTAACACTATTGACTTAACTTTTAATCACAATAGATATCGAATTCAACTGCGAAGTACGAAACTCTCCAATCTCAAGCTGACAATGCCATCTCTTTAAAGACAACCGCTGGTTGCTTAAAGTCTAAACATTTTTCGGTCGATAATTTATTTGTGATACAGTGAACTCAATATCGCTATTTGTTACCGTTGTTAAGTCGGTTCCTTTCTTCCAATATTTCCTTAAAAATCTGACAGCATACTCATTGTCTCTAAGCTTCCAAGAGCTATAAGGGTGGGTAAGGTTCTGTTGCAAAGTTTTTGTTAGATGTAAGCGTGTCGATCTGGTTCTGTAGTATGGCCGCGAACTAAATCGGGTTCTGTCGCAAACTGAGAACTGACCACTATAAACTGAGGAAACGGTCCTCCTCAGATACAATTAGGCCGCCAAAGAATAAAACTGCTCCCATGGTGTCATATTTTCAGCAGTGTCCATTTGCCCCTGCTTAATCATTGACCAAATCTCAACACCTGCAAGCGTTGACTCTGCACCTTCCCAGGACTTCCATCCCAAACATTGATGCATTTTTCCTTTCACTCTTCGATGACTTTTGTTCGACAATATTATTCAGATATTTAATGGCCAATACCTCAATCATAAACTGCATATGCCCTGACAGCCAAAGGTGGATATTGACAGTATCCAACGCCGCAGCATTGGCACCACTTTTATCAATGACGACCTTTTCTGGCAAGCCATGTCGGTTGATGGCCTGACTGAAAAATGCCCGGGCGGCTGGCTCATCACGGGTTTCACTTAGGTAACAATCAATAATAGCGCCGTATTTATCGACAGCTCGATAATAGTAGAGCCAGCGACCTTTAACTTTGATGTAGGTTTCGTCCATTCGCCACGAACCAGAGACTCGACGCTTTTTCTTCCTGAATAAGGCTTCGAGTAGTGGCGCATACTTGATAACCCAACGGTTCAGCGTTGAGTGGTCAAAATGGATATTCCTCTCAGCGAATATTTCCTCAATTTCACGGTAACTGAGTTTATAAGCCAAGTAATAGCGAAGCGCCTGCATAATGATATCAGATGGGTAATGTCGGCCTGTAAAGTTGATTGTCATGCAGTGGATACTCCAAATTAATATTCGAAGAGCATCTACACTTTTGTTCATTTCGTCAACTTTGCGACAAAACCTAAACTGCTCTATCTAACTCCTAGTATTTCAAGTTAATGTGATGCAATTGATTCAGGTTTCACATCTGGAATAGCAAGTTTTAGTGAACGAACATAGCTTGTTCCGTGAATTGTGATCCCGCCTTCGTAATCACGACTTCCATCAGGTGTGATTACAGACACTTCGCTTGGGTTCCATGCTTCAAAGAAGCTAGTTAGATCATAACCAGATACTTGAGAGGCACAGGCCATAAGTAAATCACCTTCACGCAGGCCTTGCGAGTTTCGTGCAGAACAAGCTTGATTATTGATGTTACGTGCTTCGCGGTGCATCATTTTAATCATGTTCCAGCCTTCGTCTTTACCGTAATAGCTAGGAATTGCGTCTGCTGCAAAATGATCGGCAATCTTAAAGTGGCTTTCGCCCCAAATTTTTAACTGCGCAAACATCACTAAGCGTGAACCTGCATCACCGTGACTCCAAACATGGCCGTGATCGCGGTCAATCATCATAGGCGCTTTTTGAATGTCAGTTTTAATGCGATCCATTTCGCCCATGCCATTATCACGCTGCTCTTGCATGTATAGCGCTAGGATGTTGTTAGCAACTTCGGTGGCACCTTTTACGTTAAATGGTGCTGCCGCCAAGTTATGGCCTACTTCATGCCACAATAACCAGTCATTAACTGGGTTAGTTGGTATGGTGTTGCTATTAGGCTTGTAGGTAGTGCTCATAACCGGATAGCCAGAGTGCGCTGCGCCAATTGAGATCTGCACATCGTTAACAAAACGGTGACTATGCTCAGGTAATGACTTGTCAGTAAAGCGCATATTCCCTTCTGAGTTATCGCGAGCATGGAAGTCACTGGCTTTGTTAGCAAAGCTGTTCATGCCATCAGCAAACTCTTGGATGTTAGTCTCTGCAACGTTTTTCACAGGTGTAGTGTAAACAAAGTGACCTGTAACAATTTCAGCTAAAGGTACATCTGAGTTAACAGAGTTTTGCCACTCACCGTCTTTCCATAAAGAAGCTTGTAACACATTGCTAAAGCCAAACTCTACCAAGTTTTGGGTGTCAGTTTTAGCGGGTTTGATATAAATCAGGCCGCCATAAGGTGCGATGATTTCAGTGCTTGCTCCTGCTTTATGTGTCCATGATTTTTGTACGCGAGAAGGGCGCTTAAGTGCGACTTCATGCTGGTGTTTACCGGTAACATCATCAACTAGCGCAACGGTAATCGTTGCATCATGTGCGCCTGTTACTGTCACTGGAGCATGTTTAATTGCCCAAAGACCAGTCGATTGCATGTTGTTTGCTGTACCGATAACGGCATTGTTGAATGTTTCAATTTCAACGCTTGCATTGCTACCCACTTCAGCGGTGTTACCAGGATAAATGCTAGTATCAACACTAATTTCGTTATCCCAATATGAACGACCAAGCATAATACGAGTTAACGGTTTCTCTTGGTAATTTAGTGGATAACTTGGGTTAAGCTCGCCTGCTTCAGTAAGCATGCCGTAGTCAGTTAACTTTTGATGAGTTTGCTCGCTGCAAGCATTATCAGGCTGATGCTCATCAGAGGTATAACAGTTTAAAAACTCAACCGCTTTTTTAAATCCTAGTTCGTCTTGAGCACTTGGATCGTACTTGTACTGCTCGTCATTCCAGAACCAAATAGACAGGTTATCGTAGGTTTGGTTTAACTCATTTAGCGATAAACGTGTGCCTTCAATGCCTTTACTGCGGTAGTAGATTTCATGTTGGTATAGTTTTTCAACGTTTGCGCCAAGGTTTGCCGCTTTCACCATAGTGCTTACAACTTCTGGTGAGATCTCATAACGGCTAAAGCGTGGCCTAAAGTAGGTGCCACCTGTCGATATACCATGACCATTACGAGTTTCAATACAACCAATTTCATAGTCATAGCTAGCGTCTGTACACTCTTTGACTTTCGGGAATTCAGCTTTGATTTTGGCAACAGCGGCTAAGCGTTCTTGCTCATTTTTAACACTGAAAAATGCAAAGTTGGTTTTCTCAGTGCCGTCACTATTTTTGCTTGTATAGGTCGCTACATCAAAGGTTGGCTTGTCGATAGGACGTGGGAATGTGACTGTGCCATCTTGGTTGATGACAAACTTTGACATATCATCGAATTTTTCATAAGTCACTAGCGTATCTTTCAACACCGCACGTGTATTTGCCTTAGGTGCTTGGCAATAGTAACTTTCACCGCAGAATCCCTGTTTAGTGCGGGCAAGGTTGGCGCCACCTAAAGAAATCCCAGCAGTGTCAGCTAAGCGCGCAATAGGCTCTGGGTTTAATTGCTCAATAGCATCCATAAACAATACATTACCGCCAGCATTGATATAGTTAATCAGTGCTGTAATGTCGGTTGTATTTAGTTTAGGTTGCTCAATATCTGCCAGTACTTTACCGCTCATACCGTCACCAAAAATAGCCGTTTCATAAGCTTGTAGGATCAAGAACGGCATCGTTTTTGGATCAAGACTGTCGTAACCACCGCTAGTAATAGGTTCGACAGTTAGCTTGTATGAGTCGTCAACAAAGAAGTCATATTGCTTGTTTGAGTTAACATTTGACTGCCACACTTTACCTATGTTCGAACCCACAGTAACGCTATTGCTGCCATGGTTATACTCTGGCGCAAACCAAGTAAACATGTTCATAAAGAAGGTTGGCATACTGCCGTTATCTTTACCCGCATCTTCACCACCGGCCCAGTAGTTATCTGGTTTACTTAGGATATTTGGGTACAGGCTGTTACCCATAAATACCACATGACCATTACCAATTTCGCCCGCCGTAATCACAGGTAAATTATAGGTCGCGGTATCTTTGCCAACTAACTCAGGTCTTTTTAATACAACATCTGAGTTGGCATCAATGATCTTTGCATCCGTAACATAAGGGAAGCCATCATTACGACGGTTAGCTTGCTCTGCACCAAAAGGTAGCCAGAAGTTAACATCATTACGTGGCATTAATACTGGGAATGCAGTATTAGAGGTGTTCATTGAGCGCATGAAACGTGCGTAACCCACTTCACCATAAAATGCAGTGTTATCATGGAAAACATGGAACTGATCTACATCGGTATACAGTTGTTGCAGTGTATCAGTTACATACTGGCTCTTTTGCAATAGCGGACTTGCAACCTGATAGCGTGCTGCTGGGTTTTGATTTAGTTCAGTATCAATGATTTGCGCTAAGCCATTATCAAACTGGGCATTAAACTCATTTGGTACGCGGAACTCGGTATCTTCAATTTGCGCGCCGTTTGGCAGATTGATATTAATGATTTCATTAATTGCATTTGGATACTGAGCGAAAACTTGATGCACCTTGTCATCAAAGCTAACAACTTCATGTGAATGGGTTGCGTAACGTGCCGTTAGCGCATCAATATTGCGCTTAACGATTTCATTTTCAGAAACATCCGATAACTTGTAGTCAACTTGATTACCTTTGACTGAACCAAAGGTAAATGTATCGATACCAAAGGTGATTGTTTCACCCCAAACATAGTCAATAGCACCTGTCTCATCAGTAATACCACGGGATGATTTGGTGTAGTAGTTTACGCCTTTGACAGGTTTACCGTCAGCATCAGTTAATACACTCGTAGTTAGCACTTGTGCGTCGCTGCTAGGCTTGTAAGTGTAGGCATCTTCTGCTGCTGCAGAAACAAAACCAGCGTTGATGTCTGGCTTGGCTTCTTCAGTGACTTCTGGTGTTAGGGTGTTGTCGACGTGTGAGCTAGGTGCTTTATCGACTTGGTCCGTTTCTTCAGCAGCTGGTGGATTTAAAAATGCATCAATATCTTGGCTGTTTCCGCTAGAAAATAGCGGTGCAACATCAAAGCTATCTAATTCATCTAAACAGATCTCAGTTGTGATAGCAGGGCAGGTGCTAATTTTTGCCATAACGTTTGCGCCATCAGTGACACTGATTGCATGCGACCACTCATCTTTCATATCTAACGCCATTGCGTTATGAGTATCACGTGTCCAACCTTCAGGTAGCGGAATATCTTGGTTTAATAGCTCTAATGAACCATAAGAGCAGCTTACGTTATCGCCATCTTTAAAGGTAAAGTGCCCTGTATCGCCTAAAGCTTGACCATTACAGCTAATGTGGCCTGATAGGGTTTTACCATTTAGTAATAAACTACCTTGATAGGTTTTTATCGCAGGCAGAATTTCTGTTGGTGGAATTGTTTCAGTTGTGCCACTAAAACATTGCTTATTGGTATAGGTATCTTGCTCTGCAACTAAGCTTTTTAGTGCGCTTTGGCAAGCTTCTGTGCTTGTATAATCGTTTGCTTTAAATGCATCGCTGTTACTAATTTGCTCTTTTGAGTCAGTGCTACAGAAAAAGTGTTCACTAGTGGATAGCGTTTGCTTAAAAGTCTCTTCGCAAAGTTTGTCATCAATGATGTCAAATGATGGAAGAGTAGGATTGACAGTCCCGTCCTCACAAGCGGTCAATAAATTGCCTATTACTACAGCAAGTATTAAGTTTTTCATTCTATAATCTCATGACCA
>NZ_BPET01000094.1 GCF_019654915.1 Shewanella sp. MBTL60-007
AGCCTTAGTGTTATCGATAGCAAGTGTGCATTCTGTGATGGCTGCGGATAGTCAAAATCCACCGACTTTGCAGCAGTTGCTGACAGATAAAAAGGAATCTAAAGGTTTATTTAATTTTTATCAGGACAGTCAAACTGGTGAGACATTTATGTTACTCAAAGCGTCTCAGCTTAATACGCCAATACTCTATACGGCTCATACTGTTGATGGCCTCGCAGATACTTGGGATTTTAGAGGCTTCAAGCGGGAAGAGAAGTTAATTGAATTTAGGCGCTATTTCGACCGCATTGATATTGTTGCTAAGTCCTCTCGTTTTGTTTTTGATAAAAATAGTCCATTGAAAAAGGCTAGGCATGCCAATCTCAGTGAGCCAGTGCTAGCGACATTGAAAATTGAAAGTGAGCAAGATAGTCAGTTGCTGGTAAACGTAGATGGATTATTTTTAAGTGAATCTTTGCATCGGGTTTCACAATGGCCAGATGCTGGTGGGGCGGATAAGAAGAGCTTTAAGTTGGGTAGTTTAGATATCGATAAGTCACGGATCATTAAAAAACGTACTTATAATAACAATGTCGATGCCATCGTAGAGTATATGTTTAATACCGATAATCCTAAAGGCGTTGGATCAAAAGCGCTTACGGATCCTCGGGTTGCGTCATTGACGATTCAGCACTCCTTTTTTGAGCTCCCCAATAGTGATTTTGAACCCCGTAGAGATGATGCCAGAGTTGGGTATTTTCTCCATCAACAGGATAATAAAACCTCAGCAGATTGGGTCCCTTTTGAAGATGTAATAGTACGTTGGAATTTAAAGAAAAAAGATCCGTCAGCGATTCTGTCAGAGCCAGTAAAACCGATTATTTGGTGGATTGAAAATACCACACCCAATGAATGGCGCGATACCATAAAGCAAGGGGTATTAACTTGGAATAAAGCCTTCGAAAAAATTGGTTTTAAAAATGCTATTCAAGTAAAGGTACAGCCAGATAATGCAAGCTGGGATGCGGGAGATATTAACTACAATGTGTTGCGGTGGGCGTCATCACCTATGCCTTTAAGTAACGGTTATGGCAGTGCGGTATCAAACCCATTTACTGGTGAGATCTTGGGGGCGGATCTGATCATGGAATACCGTTTTATGAAAGCTACCTGGGCAAGTCATCAGATGTATAGCCAAGGCGGTGACCACTTTGCTAGTGGCATAAGTGAACAAGGTGGACAGGCCGCTCAGCTCAATTGCAGCGCAGGACATCAGCTGGAGTTGGCCAGCTTATTGGCCGACACAATAACGATTGATGAGATGGCGCAGCAGGACGTATTAACGGAAGGGCTACGCATGCTGGTGATGCATGAGGTTGGTCACACTCTAGGTTTAACTCACAATATGAAGGCTTCAAATTTATGGGATGAGAAAGAGGTGCATAATAGGACCATCACCCAAGGTGTACTGACTGGCTCTGTTATGGAGTACGCTCCAATAAATTGGGCGCCTTTAGGCGTTAAGCAGGGCGATTACTTTCAGACAGAGTTAGGTCCTTATGATTATTGGGCGATTGAATACGGATATTCACAAGCGTTAGCTGATAAGGCTGCTGAGAAACAAAGGTTAAAGGCAATACTTCGTCGTTCGGCAGATAAAGGGTTAGCCTTTGCCCATGATGCGGATGATATGCGCAGCGCTGGGACGCATATTGATCCACAGGTAATGACCGGAGATATGTCATCGAACCCAGTGGGTTACGCAGTTGATAGAATGACGTTAATTAATCATCATTTAGGCGAACTTAAGGCGACAGCCTTGGTTGAAAATGGCTCTTATCAGCAATTGCTGGCTTCGGTTAATGCACTATACGGTGAGTACAAGAAACAAGCTGTGGTTATCTCCCGCCAAATCGGTGGTGTGAATATTGAGCGTAGCTTTGTAGGTGACAGTGCTTCAACACCGTACGCACCTGTGGCGGCAGAAAAGCAGCAACAAGCCATGAGCGCTCTGGCCAAATATGTATTTTCTGAACAGGTGCTTAGCGCATTAGAGCCTCTTTATGCTTATATGCAGCATCAGCGCCGAGGGTGGGATAATTACGGTAAAAACGAAGACCCTAAAGCCCACAAAATGGTGTTGAATTTACAATCATCAGTGCTGAATCATTTACTGCATGCGAATGTATTGCAGCGTATCTCTGATACAGAGCTTTATGGCAATGACTACGGCTTACATCACTATATGAATGATTTAACCGCAGCAATCTTTACCGACTCAGAGACGCTGAAGTCGACCAGTCAAAACTTGCAGGTTGAGTATGTGCAGAGGCTGATAAAGATAGCGGGAATTGGGGAAGACTCTACTTATTCTCATCTGGCTAAATCGGTCGCTCTGTACCAGTTGCACTCAATTGCAGAACGCAGCAGCCCTTGGGGAGCTGATGAGATTAGTAAGGCTCATAAGGCCTATATTGACCTTTTAATTGGAAAAGCGATACAGGCATAGCGATTGAGTTTATCTATTACGTTATCTGATTAAGGCATATAAACAAAAGCCTAGCGGTATACGCTAGGCTTTGTTGTTTATGCTGTTACAGAAAGGGGCCGCTATCAATCCCTTTGTTAGTATAGGTACAGAACAGAAGCTAAGCCGAGGAAGCAGAAAAAGCCCACTACATCGGTGACCGTGGTTAAGATCACTGAGCCCGATAGGGCGGCATCTTGATTCATTTTTTGCAGGATCATCGGTACCATGACCCCGGCTACGGCAGCGACTGCCATATTGATTAAGATAGCCGCGCCGATCACTGTGCCTATGATAGGATCGCTAAACCACCATCCGGCAATGAGCCCAATCACAATCGCCCACAACACGCCGTTTAGGATCCCAATGCCAAGTTCGTTCTTGAGTAACGATATGACGTTACCCGACGATATCTGCCCCATGGCCATGCCGCGGATCATCAGAGTGAGCGACTGACTGCCAGCAATTCCGCCCATAGAGGCTACTATCGGCATCAGTACCGCGAGGGCGACTACTTTTTCTAGAACATTTTCAAACAGGCCAATGGTGGCCGAGGCTAAAAATGCGGTCAGTAAGTTAATGCCAAGCCAAACGGCGCGACGACGAGCACCTACGGTTATAGGCGCAAACAAGTCATCGTCCTCGTCCATACCAGCGGTTGCCATTAATTGTGATTCGTAATGCTCACGTACTAATGCCGTGGCAGTACGCAGTGTCATACGGCCAATCATGATGCCGTTTGTATCGACAACGGCGATTTCTAATTCGTTACTGTGTTCTATGGCTTCTGCGGCTTCAATCAAGCTAGAGTCGGCAAGAATGGAGCGACTGTCTTCCCATAACAAGCTTTCTAGTGTGCTTTCTGGGGCGGCGCGAAATACATCGTGGCGGCGCACGCTACCAATATATTTGTCATCATCATCAAGCAAGAATACATGATCATTACAGTCGAGCTTTATTCGGCGAAAGAAACGTTGCGCCTGTGAAACCGTCGATGTCAGATTTAGCGCTAAGAATTGATGCTCGGCATAACGTCCAATCTCATTTTCTGAATATTGATCGTAACGGTCATAGTGCTCTCTTTGGCGCTCGCCCATCTGCGACAACGCACGGTCGGTCATGGCCTCGGGTAGCGTATCGCTCCACTCAATCAAGTCTTCTGGTGAGATCTGCGAGAACAGCGAGTCTAACTCGGTTTCTGGCATCTCTTTCAAGATGCCATTACGAGGATCTGCACGCATCAAGTCTAATACAGCGATGCGTTCGTTAGCATCAACTTGAGACCAGCGTTCGTAACGCTCATCTAGAGGTAGTGACTCTAGTAGTAAGGCTACAGTTCCGGGTTCCGCTTCTTCTAGCATGTCATTAAACAGCTCTGCCTGCTGCTCGCCTTCTGCATTGGTTAGCTGCTCAACCGATTGGCTCACTTCTACCATAGCTAACTCAGGCGTTTCATATTCTGATTCGCTTAGATGTTGGCTGTTATCGATAGGGGATTCATCTTTTGGCAATGACATGGTTAACCGACCTTTAATGGGACTTTGAAAAGTTCGAAAGCTAATTTGAAAAAGCTAATATAAAAAGTACTTTGGTTAAAGTACTGACTTACAATGAGTATGCAAGTCGTTGCTGTATGTTAGCTGCTCAATATTAGCATTTTGCAGTATGAGCATGATACAGCTTAAGGGCGGTGATTATACGCTAAGTCTTAGCATAGTAGGTGTATTGTTTAAGTTAAAAGAAGCCAATGGGTTATTTAAGTAGGCCTGAGATGGGCTAAAAAAAGCCTTCATAATCATGAAGGCTATAGGTGGCGTGGTTAAATCAACATTTCTAAGAGTGATGAGTCAAAACTGAGTAAAATGTGAGCCCCACTAAATTTAGTATATTTTACTTTTAGAAGTAATAGGCCACACTAACGTTGAAGCGTTTATCCCAGTCATCTCCTACTTCAGGAAGACCAATATGGTCATTGTTAGCAGTAGAGAATGTCATGTTTTTACCCATGATAAAGTCGATTTGGGTGTAAGTAGGGCCAGCACTGATTGCAGCACCTAACACGTTTTGCATACTATTATCGTAGTTATCGTCATCGACGTCTGGGGTCATTAAGCCAAAGTCGTTGTAGAACTTGATATTACCCCAATCGGTTTGCAGTGTTTTGGCGATGTTAGCGCTGTAGACCTGCCCCTTAGAGGCGACTTCGTACTGCCAGCTAACTACGGATACGGCAATCTTATTATCGTCAGCGCTATCGGCAGCATTAAACTCATACTGCATCGCCTGTAGCTGTAGGTTCCAGCCGTTGAACGTGCTATCTAAGTGAGCTGCGAAGGCGTATCGATCACCATTGTTACCTGTCTCAGAGTTATAGATCTGACCCGCTTCAACCGAGGCGCCAAAAGTGGTTGATCCACCTTGGTGCTCCATGGTGTAAGTTTGGCGAAGGTTAACTTGGTTAGTTTCTTCGTTATGGTACTCGGTACCATTGATCGTGCCGCTATAAAGGTCGGCCGCATAGCGCTTGTTTTCTGTTGGGCCGTATTCAGCTCCTTTGTAAAAGGCCATGTCGGTTTGCCAGCCATTGTGTTGGTACACGGCTTTCACACCGATATCGTGGTCATCTTCAAAGCCGAGATAGTAAGGCAAACCAAACCAATAACTATTTGAAATATATCCTAGGTTACCGAAGGGCACCTTGTTTATACCAAATTGTAACTGCCAGTCAGGGTTGAAGTCATAGTAACCATAACCAAATTTTATATAGTTAGTGTTAGCGGTAAAACGATAATCTGATTTTAAGCCCCAATTTCCTTGCTTGGCATCGAAACGTAAAGAGACCATATCGAAGGTAAAATCGCCGCCTTTATCTTTTGAGCTATCACTGTAATCTTTGTAGGCATAGTTAACTCGCACACCACCGTGAATATTAATGCCATCTTCTTCTTGTTCTGCTGCGATAGTATTAAAACTACTAAGAGCAATGGCACTTGCTAGAATAGACAGATAGAACCTTTTATTTGATTTCATGATCATATTATCCCCATGTATTTAAGTTGTATTTTATAAATTATCTTTTATTGGTTTTACTCGGTAATTATAGAAATAGAATTGTGTTGTTTTTAATTGCTATAAAGTCCTTTGGTTTATGTTTAATATCTTTTGTTGCGTTTTCTATTAATAAGTTTGAACTGTGTATATTATTGCGGTGCTAATTATTAACGTTAGTGGCATCATTAATTAGCGCCGCAGAGCTTATTAGCTGTTTGTCGCTATTCCCTTAATTTTAAACTCAGCTGAACTTGTGGTTTCTAATGCTAACCCTTTAGTTTCTGGTGCCATAAAGACTGAAATAACGAGTCCAAATAACGAGATGGCGGCACCGACTAATAGGGTGGGAGAGATACCGTAGTTCGCCATAAATATCGGCAGGGCATAAGTTGAGATAATTGTACCAATACGGCTAAATGACATGACAGCGCCAACCGCTGAGGCTCGGATCTCAGTAGGGAACAGTTCATTTGGGTAGAGCCATTGCAAGATCCCTGGACCACCGGAGAAGAAAGCATATGTAGCGAATGCACCAATAATTAACCAGACGCTTGGATCGGGCACCACACCTAATAGGGCTAATGAGGCGGTCATTATGCCGAAACTGCCTATAAGGAGTGGTCGTCGACCTATTGAGTTTAACCAGTACATAGCTGGGATACACCCCGCCATAAAGAATAGGCTGATAACAATATTGCCTAAGGCGGCGTCTTTACCATCGGTAAATCCGAGAAGCTCAATGATCTGCGGCCCGAAGGTGTAGATGGCAAACATAGGGATAACCTGACAGGTCCAGATAATACCGATGAACAGGATTCTCTTTAGATAGACTGGCTCGAACAGTTTGCTGTACTTGGTTTGTTCCGCTGATTCATGGGCTATTTCGACATCAGGGCCAAAGAACTTCTCCATCGTTTCTTTGCACTCTTGTACGCGCCCTTTCTTGAGTAACCAGCGTGGAGACTCTGGTAAGTGAAAACGCCCGAGTAATATGACTAAACAAGGGATTAGCGCGCTACCGAACATCCAACGCCAGCCATCTTCAACGTCATATAATAAGTAGCCGACCATATTGGCTGCAGTAGCACCGACGTACCACATCGCCGCTATGAACCCCATGGTGTAGGCACGTTTTTTTGTTGGGGAGAACTCTGCCACCATAGAGGTTGCAATTGGGTAATCTGCACCGATCACTATGCCGATTAAGAAACGCAATATCACTAATTCAATAGGTGAGGAGATGAACATGGTTGCGAAAGAGAGCACTGCGATTGCAATGATATCTATCATAAACATCAGCTTTCGGCCGAATATATCAGCGACATAGCCAAAAAGTGCGGTGCCAATAAATAGACCTGCCAAGGTCGCCGCACCGACTAAACCTATCCATTGGGCGTCAAGTTCTAGCGCAGGGGTGAGCTGCTGAAGTGCTAGGCCGATGATCACCAAAACATAGCCATCTAAGAAAGGGCCTCCACTTCCCCACAACATTATTTTTCTGTGTAATGGAGTAAACTCCATATCATCGAAGTTTGTTCTTGGTTTCATGCTACTTACCACCAAATATAAATTTAAATATAAAGCTATATGATTGTTGTAATTATTTTTATGGAGTTGATTCCCCACTTGGCTATTTCATAACCTAATGTGAAATACTACTAGGTAAAAATATTAAAACGGTGATTTGACCAATGTTTTACTATGTTTTTTAATAAATGTTCTGTAATTGTGAAGTTAAATGGATTTAGCTTTTTATAGGTACGACGAAGAGTTGAAATAATGATTTCAACTCTGTTTTTATAATGTTTTTTTAATTTGTCGGCTAGCCGTATCTATATTCTATGCCAAATGTCCCGCGAGGATATTCCCACTTTTCTAAAATGGTCTCTCCGCATAGGAATTTGCACGTTCCACATTCTAAACAACCGGCTGAATCAAATCTTATGCTGCCATCATCTTCTAATTTATAAAGACCTGCTGGGCAAGCGTTGACCAGTTTTCGATATTCATTCATATCGGGGTTATCTTTTAAAATAATATGTGGATGACCTTCATCAACATGGAATTTATTGGCGCCGAGTTTGACATCGACATTAACTACTTCACTCATATTGAGGTCACTCCTTTAATTCCATCTTTAATCAGGTTCATATAGCCGACTTCTTTGCAGTGCTTCATCAATGTCTTTCTGATGGGTTGTGATGGCTTGCCGTCAACAGTGAACATACTTTGCATTATGTCTGCCACCATCTTTGGGTACTGATTGAAGATGCGTGGGTTTTCCATAAAGGCGGGAAGATCTTTATATAGCTTGAGATCTTTCATGATAAAGCTGTCTTCTAACAAGCTTTGATAAGTAGACAGACCTTCGGCGCTAAAGTCATTGCGTTCGCGGGCTGTTAAAACGGCTTTTGCTGCGGCTTCGCCTGATGCTATGGCTAAATCCATGCCGCGCACGGTGTAACCAATATTGAGACAAAAACCTGCAGCGTCTCCAACGATCAACACGCCGTCATCAACTAAGGTAGGCACCATGTTAATGCCAGCCTCAGGTACTACATGGCCCGAATACTCAATGAGCTTTCCGCCTTCAATCAGAGGCTTGATCATTGAATGGTTTTTAAAATCTTCAAGCATTTGTGGTACGGTTTTGTTTGAGCTGCCAATATCGTGCAGGCCGCAAACAATACCGAGTGAAACGGAGTTTTTGTTGGTGTAAATAAAGCCGCCACCCATTAGGCCATTAGCGGGTGAGCCAGCAAATAACCAGGCGCAACCTTCATCATTCTTTAGGTTAAAGCGATCTTGGATAACTTCTTGAGGAAGCTCGATGAGTTCTTTGGCGCCAACCGCCATGACATCACCTTTTACACGCTTAACCATGCCAAGTTGTTCGCCCAGAATGGGGTTAACACCTTCTGCTAAAATAACTGACTTTGCTGTTAGTTCGTCACCATCGGCTTTAACACCAATGACTTTACCGTCTTGAGTTAAGATCTCATCAACTCGGATCCCGGTAATAAATTGGGCACCAACCTCTTCGGCTTTTCCCATTAGCCACTGGTCAAAATCCCCCCTTAATAGGGTATAAGATTCTTCAGTTGCCGTTTGTGCTCGACCGTTGTGGTAGTCGAGAGTGACGCCGGTATCATCGGTAAGAAAAGTGACTTTTTCTTTAGTGACTTTTCTTTCTATCGGCGCTTCTTTAGCGAAGCCGGGAATAATTTTTTCTAGACTGTGGGCATATAAACGACCGCCGGTCATATTCTTGCTACCAGCATAGTTACCGCGCTCGATTACGAGAACGTCTGCTCCCTCTTTTGCAAGAACATACGCCGCAACACAACCTGCAAGCCCTGCTCCTACGATAATGGCGTCAAATGATTCTTCTGACATACTCGTCACTCTCTAGGTATATTTGTCTACTCGCCTCTAATCTATTTTGTGATTAGAGGCGATTGAAATAACAATAAAAATTGTGTTTCAGTTAGCCTTTTAAAGCGCTAATTAGTGCAGGCATTACCTTGTTGATATCACCAACAATGCCGTAATCCACATATTGGAAAATAGGTGCATTCTTATCTTTGTTTACGGCAAAAATAGTTTGTGAACCTAAAGCACCCACCATGTGTTGGATTTGGCCTGAAATACCTAGAGCAAAGTAGATCTCAGGTTTGAGCATCACGCCTGATACACCAATGTAGCGTTCGCGCTCCATCCATTTCTCTGTTTCAGCAATAGGACGTGAACAACCTAACTCGGCACCGATTAATGCACTGAGTTCACCTGCCACTTGTAGATTTTCTTGACTACCTATCCCGCTACCAACACCAACAACACGCTTGGCTTTGCCTAGATTGACGCTTTCACCTTGTTTCGCGCGGCGCTCTATACATTTAATTGATGATGTAGGTTCGACAAATGCCACGTTAACCGCTTCACCTGTGCGAGCTGTATCTGCTGCTTGCACTTCATAAGCACCGCTACTTAAGGTGATAATGGCGACTGGGCTATTGATCTTCTCTTCTGCGATGGCCAAACCGCCGTAGGCCATGTGCTTAACACGTACGCCGTCTTCGATGCTAACTTCAGCAACATCGTTAACAACACCGGCTTGTAATTGAACACCTAACTTACTGGCTAATGCTTTACCGCGTTTTGTTGGGGCAAGTACCACCAAAGTGTTGTCGTTAGCGGCTGAAATCACTTGCGCCATAGTGTGGCTGTAGTCTTCAATAATTTTTTGGCTGTCTTTGTCGCCAAGGTAGTACACATGGGTTGCACCATATGAATAGGCTGTAGCGATATCGGCTTCGCTGCCGATGACAAATGCCGATACTTTTTCGCCTAACGCTACGCCAGCTGCGATCATTTCAGGTAAACGGGAAGCGATATCGCTAAATACCCAAATATTAGATAGTTTGCTCATCATTTATCCTTAATTAGTTAAGTGCTTTACGTAAGTGTTCTGCGAATTGGGCGATCTGCTGCTCGTCATCACCTTCGATAACAATCTTCTGACGTGCTTTCTGTTCAGGTGCGATAACTGAAACCAGTTCAACTAACGCTGGAAACTCGCTTAGCTCAATATCAGAAGCGCTTAGACTAGTGACAGGCTTTTTCGCTGCCGCAAGAATCGTCTTCATCGAAGGGATTGTTGGCTCGTTAATATCTGCAGAAACAGAGATGACAGCAGGTAGCGTGACTTCTAACACTTCCACTTCATCATCTAATGATCTTTCAACTGTAAGTTTGCCTGGCTCGGCCGAGATGATTTTGCTTACGGCATTGATATTGGCTACACCGAGTAACTCGCCTAACTGTACGCCAACTTGTTGCGCATAAAGGTCGCCAGAACCATCACCACAAAGAATGAGGTCAAAACCATTTTTTTGTGCCGCAGCCATTAATACGCGAGCGGTTTGATGAGGTAGAAGTTGTTCAAATTTTTCGTCAACAATAACGGTTAAGTCATCGGGTCCACGAGAAAGAATGTCTTTGCGTGCTTTAGGATTTTCTAGCGCCTTGCCACCAACACTCATTGCTGTGATGCTAGCGCCATCGACGAGTCCCTTGATCGCTACACCTGCTTCAACCGCACATAGGTCGAATGGGTTAATTTTTGGGGCCGCCTTGTTGGTATCTAAGCTGCCATCAGCAGTAACTGCGATATCTTGCTCTTCTGGCACTAATTTGTAACACGTAATAATTTTCATTATTTCTCCCGTTAAAATATTAAGTATTGATA
>NZ_BPET01000095.1 GCF_019654915.1 Shewanella sp. MBTL60-007
ATGGAAGTTTTGCGGCATTCTGGCTACACAATAACGAGGGAAGACTTGCTCGCGGCTGCAACCCTGCTTGCTCAAAATCTATTCAAACATGGTTGTGCTTTGGGGAAATTATGAGGGGATCCCTCAGAGCAAGGCGTGATTTAGGTAGCGCAGCGTTATAGTCTTCTTCACTGTGGTGATAACCCATGGCCAGAGCAACATCACATTGGTAACCACCTAACTCTTCTTTGAAGATTTCACCGATTAACTCGTTATCAACACCTTCCATTGTGGTGGAGTCTATTCCTAATCGAGCAAGGGTATGTAGTGTATTGCCTAAGGCTAAATAGGTTTGAGATTTGGTCCAAGCAGCATTGTTACCAGCCTCATCTGTATTCAGCTCTACGAAAGCATAGGCAGCAAATGCCTGCTCTCTATCTTCAGCTCCCATACGTCCGTCGTTAATACCTTTATCAATCACCTTGGCGTAATCGTCACGAGTGTATTTAGGGTTGTGAGCGAAGAGCACAATGTGCGATGCAGACTTAATATGAGGTTGGTTAAATTGAAACTTGTTGGCGAACGTATCATGCATACGTTGCTTAGCTTCATCGCTCTCAATTACGATGAACTTCCAAGGTTGTGAATTAATAGATGAAGCCGAAAGGTTCATTGCTTGATAGATCACATCAAGATCAGCTTGAGGAATACGCTTAGAAGCATCATAACGTTTTGTGGTGTAACGACTTTCAAGATCGGCAATAATTGGGTGAGTCATTTTAGTATCCTAATGTGGCATGGGAAACAATAATTTAGTGGCTGCTATCCTACCTGTATCTTAAGTATGGAAATAGTGTTTACATATTGATTTATTATCAAAATTATTTTGGTAATGAGCGTTTATTGTGTCGCTTTAGCTATATAGAGTTTGCACATGATATTGTTAAGTTACTGAATGCTCACAGCAGTTAGTTAGTTAGGGCATACGATGATGAATCCATAGCGTATGCCCCATAGACAGGTTGGGCTCTGTTTCTAGGCTTCAGGTATTATCTTATTAACTGATAAGTTTAACTGCCACAGCCATCAGAACTTCTGGAGTTGATATAGCGAACATCTTTAGCTCTGTCATAGTTGGCAGGATCGAGTGTGTCATGCTTTTTGATGAATTGATAAAGCATATCTGCATCAATAAAGCCTGTGTCTCTCGCCTTTTCCTTCAACTTGGGATACTTATTACCACCCGCAGCGTTATAGCTAGGGAGGGTAAATCGATATTTATCAGTGAGTTTGAATGGCTTGCCTCCAACAGTTTTGATGTCGACATCTTTAGCTTTACAGTCAACAATCATCTTGATGCCGCTGAAGTGGGCAAAGCCTCCAGAGCCACGAGTCTTAAGCGCAACCCTAGACAAATACTTCTTCAGTTCAGCCCCGTTCATCTCAGTCACCGTTACACTGTTAGAAAAAGGCTGCACCTTAAGCACATCACGATAGCGAATAGGCCCTTTTTTTATGGTGGCGCGAATACCACCTGAGTTCATGATCCCAAAATCTGCGGGGATAGGAAGCTGAGTTTGAGCGTGCGCAATCATCATCCCCAGAGGCGTAGCTTGGTAACGAACAACCTTACGCTTACCAATGAAGTCCGCCTTTGCAACGCCAATCTGCTCTCTCAACTTCAGCTGTCCATTACGCTGATAAGGGCGAAGCAGTTCAAGAGTCTCCTCATCCTTAGGTGTTAGCATATGAGGAGGATAGTAAGAACCAAACTTGGTTTCCGTATTCACCGGTACCAACTCGTAGTTTGCCAAATGTAGCTTACCGCCATAGTATTCAAAATCGGCGCGACCAACGAACTTGCCCCACTCGTAGGCTTGCATGATCCAAGTGCCATTTTGACGATCAGGCTTACAAGGCTCATCTCGACCATAATCTTCTACGTACTCACCAGTGTCGCCTTCCATACAAACTGGCAACTGTGAATGTCCGCCAATGATTGCTTGGATCTGGCCGGGTTTTAGGCTTTTAGCAAGAGCAACATCACCGGGCGCGTTACTACCATGTTTACCATTTTCATAGTGACCCATATGGGTAAGGCCAAAAACAAGATCCGGTTGATGCTTCTCTTCCAACTCTGCCAAAATATTTTTGGCCTCCGCTTGAGCAGAAGTGAATTTAAGATCTTTAACGAATTCTGGGTTACCTATCTCAGCAGTATGCTCGGTAGTCAGGCCAACTACGGCTAGCTTCAAGCCTTGAATCTCGAATAACGTGTAGGGTTCGAAGTAGCGTTGCCATTCACCATCTATTTGGCGATAGATGTTGGCCGATAACCAAGGAAATTTTGACCAGCCTCTCTGCTTATCCATGACCGTTAATGGATTATCAAACTCATGGTTACCGACGGCCATGGCATCATAACCAAGGTGGTTCATGCCGATAAAATCAGGTTCGGCGTCTTGCAGATCAGATTCTGGTACGCCAGTGTTAATATCGCCACCTGAGAGCAGTAACGTTTCCCCCCCTTGCTCTGTGACTTCTTTGCGAATTTGGTCGAGAATGGTTTTTCGCGCGGCCATACCATACTCACCTCTAGAGCCTTGCCAAAAACGGCCGTGGTGATCATTGGTATGAAGCAAGGTGAAGCGCTTGCAGTCATCACCAGCAGCTTGACAGGCGATAGATGCTGTCGTCTTAGGTGGCTCTTCCACCTTTTCCTTACCACAGCCGCTCAATGTTAACGCTAGAGCGATAGCTGAGCCGGTAAGAAGTAGGCTAGAAGGACGGAGTGAAGTATTCATAATAATCCTTCAAAATGATTCAGATAATCGTTGTCATTTGCCCTAATGGCTGATTTCTAATTCTGAATTCAACGCGCAAAAGGCGAGATGTAGACAACGTCTGTAAAGTTAAAAAAGCAGCACTCAGAGCGCTCCCAGTGCTGCTTTTTATAGGCTTAACTGATGATTAGCCTTGGCGGCGACGCCACCACATTAGAGGTAGCAGTAGAGTCATAAGGCCACCTAAACTACCCGCCCCATCAGGCTTAGTCCAACCAGTTTCTTCGGTGTTTTTCACCTCAATGCTAACAGACTTGCTGACGCTTTCTTCGTCAACGGTTGCCGTGAGTTCAAACACAAGAACTTGATCAATACTTACGCTAGGTGCGGTTACATTAAGTGTCAGGCCTGTAGCGGTAAACACTGCCGTGTTTCCAGATACCTGCTTCCAACTGTAGCTCGTGTCCTCTGGAGCATCCGCAACAGTCGCTGTGATAGACGTTTCATCACCTTCAGTCAGCTGAGTGTTGCCAGCAAACGTCACATCTAAAGTCAGAGGCACGTTAGTCACGAGCAGGCTAACAGCTTTAGTTGTTTCCAAAGCACCGTCGCTGATGGTCAAGATAAAGTTCAAAGCCTCGTCCGCTTTAACCATTGGCGCAGTCAGAGACAACATCGCCTTGTCGCCAACAAGGGTTTTTTCTTCACCAACAATCTGCTCCCACTTGTACGTAAGAGCAACACCTTCACCAGCTGTAATTTCAGATGCATCGATGGTATATGCAGCCCCTTCATTTACGCTCTCAGGAGTTACAATATCACCTTCGACTATCAAACCAGGGTTTGGATCGTCGCCACAGGCTGCACCATACACTTGCTGCACTAACTCAGGGCGGTCAATGAAGGGGTTACGGTTACCCTGATATTTATATACTTGGTTGTTACGGTTTTGCTCGTAGCTATCAATAGCGTCTAACTTATTCCAAGCATACAGAGTACAAAGCGTACCGATTAACGGTTCGCTATCCTCGGCAGTAGTCGTTAGGCGATCAACTGCAATTAGATCAGGCATATTGGTTGTAGCTGTATCGGTACCCTGATAACGAGTATCCATATACATGATCATACGAGCCACGTCGCCTTTCACCTCATCGCGAGGCTCCCAGCAGTCCGTAGTTTTGTCTAGGTAGTTACCCGTACCTTGACCGTTGAATAGAACCTCTTCACCAGTGTCGCTACACGCACCAAAGTCATTATTGCTTCGTGCAGTGTTGATCCCAGGATCTGCGGGGCGAAGGTGGTGGGCATCGGTATAGCCCCATTGAGTGTCGCTAGGGAAACCATGGCTTTTGGCCCAAACGTGCTCTCGGTTCCACTTACCAGCACCGCTACCACTCGTTTGGTTGTCGTACTTAGAAATAGAGGCACCCGTGTAGATCTCAATAACATTCTTATCATTGTCAGGATCTTGGTCAGCGTGGGTCAGTGTGCTCCAAACCTGCTTATAGGTCAGATACTTGTGATCTTTCGCAATGATGACTGACAAGGCGTTCTTAAGCTCATCAGCATTGGAAAAATCGCCACTTAATACATCAGAGTAATAGATTTCAGCGTTGAATGTAGTAGGGTCGGCAACCGGAGTCAGAGTTTCGCAATTAGTGCAAGGACCTGTTTCTGGCTCAGGCTCTGGAGGTGTAACTGAGCCATCACAGGCACTCTCACCAGCACAACCAAGACCGTCAGAGGTATCGACATCGAATACAGCCCACTGGTTGTTGGCTCCAGGGAAATCGGCTTCGGCAACAGTGTCACCTGTAGTGACATTGTCTTTACGACGTAGGGTCTTATTCGCCGTGGAGAAATTTGCATCGTTTGGATCAGTCCAAGCAGAGCCTGGATCTTCACCACGCTTACCGAAGCGATCGATAACCACATCGTCTTTGGTTAATACCAGAGCATCGTCACCGTTGAAGTATGTTACGGTAGAAGCGCTGCCTACTTTGAACTCATCAGCTGCACTAGCATTATGGAAAACAATACTCTTTCCCGGCTCCAGAGTGCCCGTCAGTGTCTCGGTATTACCTGGATCTGTTTTACCGTTGCCAAATAGCGTCAGTTTGTAAACATTGGCATCCAGATCAATGGCTGTACCACCTACGTTGGAGATTTCAATCGCTTTGTTACTGCTGCTGCCTTCGACATACTCGGTAATCAAGAGTAAGCCTGGAGTGGCTTCTGCGCTACAAGCGCTTTCACCTGTGCAGCCAAGGCCATCAGACGTGTCAGTATCAAACACTACCCACTGGTCATTACTTGGGAAGGCTGCACCAGCATCGGTATCACCTGTGGTAACACTGGTTTTGCGACGAAGCGTCTTATTAGCACTGGAGAAATCGGGGTTATTTGCATCGGTCCAAGCTGAACCTGGGTCCTCACCCAATTTACCAAAACGATCGATCACGGCATCATCCTTGGTTAACACAATGGCATCATCGCCATTGAACCAGGTAATCTCAGATGCAGTGCCGACCTTAAAGCCATCGCCGGCACTAGAGTTGTGGTAGACAATGCTCTTACCGGCATCCAGTGTGCCGCTCAACGTTTCAGTCTTTCCAACTGTCGTTTTGCCGTTGAAGTAAAGGCTTAGCTTGTAAACGTTGGCATCCAGATCTATGGTGCTGCCGCCTACATTGGATATCTCTAGCGCTTTATTGCTGCTGCTACCTTCTATGTACTCAGTAATAACTAGATTAGCATTGGCGGCGGTGGAAAGGGTGCCCAAAAACATGGCAGTCGCTGTGGCAACTGCACTTATTTTAATTCTCATAATGTTATCTCTTTTGAATCTTTTAAGGGAAGCGCACTGCCCGAAAGCAGGCGCTTCATTGTTGAGAACAACGCTTATTTGCGAAGACGACGGCGCATTGCTGCCAGCCCGAACAGGGATAACAAGCTGATGAAACCGCTGCTGCCAGCACTACCGTCACCACCTGTGTGATCGCTTTCTTCTTCTACAATGTCAGCAATCAAGGAGTCGCGGTTAGATACCTTCGCTAGGAAAGATTGCTCAGATCCTTCTACAAGTTTGCCGTCACGCTTTAGACTTACGGTCACATTGTAGAGAGCTGAAGGCGCACCAAAGACCTCGAAATTGACCAAGGCTGTGGTGTCATCAGAAAGGACTACATTAGGAAGCACCATTTGGCTCAAGTCTAAACGCTGTTCATCATCATCAGGACTCATTTTCACGGTCGCGACATCACCAGCTTGGGTCGTAATACCTGTTGGGATCTGGTAAGGAACTTTGATTAGCTTTCTCAGCTTTGGCAGGTTCAGAGGCACGTTAGCGTCCGCATCACCAGGCTTATAGCTCAGGGTAATCAGTGCTGGATCGTGATCTGATGCGCGATATATATCCTCTTTGTAGAACTTATGGGTTCCAGTACCGTCGATGGTACCTTTAAAGCGGTTTTGGTAGTCATACAGGCCAGTCTCTGCAGCATTAACATGCCAGTCAGTGGCATCAATCACTCGGTCTTTTAGAGAAGGCGAGATCAAGATGTGATCAAGCGAGCCAATTTCGTCACTGAAAGAGTAACTCCAAGGCGTCTTACCCTTCTCCATTAGCTTTTCACCGACGATATCGATGTAACCATAAGTTTTAGTGATGATGACTGGAGAGCCATCTTCGTTAAACTGAGGCTTAGGCCCAAGGAAAGTGTGGCTAGCGGTAACGATAGTCTTGTTGCGTGGGTTCTCGGTAAGAACTAATACAGGATCTTCTTTACCGTAGGCGTTTAAATCACCAAGGATAATCTTATCCCCAGGAACGTCTTCCATCTCTTCACCTAAGTGCACGGCACCGGCTACACGGAACTCAGCACAAGACCCTTGGTAGTCAAGGTCTGGCGCTGTACGGTTGTTCCAGGTTGTAGCATTACCAAACTCAACACCTTGCCATTCTTCCCAACAAGTAGAGCCTTTTGACTTAAGGTGATTTACAGCTAGCGTCAAGCGCTTGCCTGTTTGGTTAACGATAAAGGTTACAACCAAGGCGTCACGGTGGTAGTTCTGACCGTTCTCTAGAATTTCCTCGTTTTGATCTTTGATCACCTCACCTAAGTCGTTCACTATGGTCGGCGCTTTCTGTTGAGGCATTGGGATAACGCGAGTTCGCTCAATGCTCATCTTACTTGGTCGATATATGATGCCTGTAGCAATAGCGTCAGAACCAATGGCGTCAAGGTTATCCAACATTTGATTACCATTGTTGTCAAAGCCAACAAACACATAACGGTTCTCGGTAGAATTAGGGCCATTGTAATCCTGAGGCCTCTCATCCACATACTGGATATTGACCTGATTTACAATCTCAGCAATGGCACTCGCATCGCCAAAACCGTTATTTTCAATCTCCATCAGCGCCATGACATCGGCGTCCTGCGCACGAATAATTTCTACCAGCTTGGTTCTCTGGTTAATGTATTCATCGTAGCTATCTGCGCCTCGGCTCTGACCAAAATTGTTGTTGTCGCCACCGAAAGGAGAGTTAAAGAAGTTAAACAGGTTCTGACTAGAAATGCGGATAGCAAAATCATCATCAGCCACAGTATCTTGCAGATCTGGTGTCTCTGTACGCGGTAAATTGTGAATAAAATTATCGCTAGTTAACTGGTTGGTTATAGTCAGACTGTAGTCCTGATCATACTTATCAGTGCCTGGGATCAACTCAGTTTCATATTGACTGATCACACCCTGCGCGTTAATTAAACTATCGTCGATACGGATATAGTTAGTGTGTGGATCACTGTTAAAACCAGCGTAATAAGGCAACTCGGTGCCGTTGGACTTAGTGGCACTTTCAATCACTAAACGATAGTCATTGTTTTGCTCATAGGCCGCCTTTGACTCAGGGCTTCCCGCAACATTCAAATGGTTGGGCTGCAAGTTAGGACGCTTATAAGCCGCCACCATATTGTTGCGGTTATGCCCTTTGCTACTTAACAGGTAGTTGTAGCTGAAGCTGCGAGTAATACGCATATCTTGGTCGCCATCAGTCTGAGGATCTAGATCTGTAGGCAGGTTAACCAACATTCCTTCGTAACGCTCCAACGTCTTATCGAAAGAGCCGTTATCAGCGCTAATAACCTCAATATCGGTAGGCTGAGTTAAGATGTCAGTATCAGTAACGTTCCAGCTAAATGCCGTGTCTGCAGACAGTTGAGTCTGACCTTCAAATTCAGCTACTTTACTGCCAATACAAACTGTCTGACCTACTTTTAGAGCACCCGCAGCGCTAGAGCTAACAAAGATGCCATCGGAAGTCTCTGGATTGTTATCAGAGGCAATATTGCGAAGATAGAAACCTTCATTAGGAATAGATACCTTAGCTGAGACGATCCCCTCTACGGCCACTTTTTCATCTGATTCTGTCTTGCCTTCGGCAATTAAAGGTGAGGTAAAGCCTGTGCCTTGGACTTCGCTAGGAGACTTAATTTCACTCCTATCAGTTGGGCATGTGAAGATGTCCATGATGTCTTCAGCATCAGCGGCGGGCAGCTCTGACTTTCCTAAATCATCGAATCTCATTGGTAAGATGTTCTGCCACTTGGTTGCATCGAAAGTGCCTGATTGAGCTGGATTGTTGCCATCAGCTGCTTTTTTACGACGCAAAGTGGTATTTGGAGCCCACTTGCTAGTCTCATTCGCGGCTCCAACACGATCGATAACGGTATCACCATTTTTCAGGAAGAAACCGTCATCACTTGTCATAAACAGGTTGTTGTACTTATTGCTGCTGTCATAGGTAGAGATAACAACTGTGCCACCTTGAGTCGTAATGGCATTACGAAATTCTTCACTGGCTCTGCTATTAACTATCACCATAGAAGCGCCAGGAGCAAGCGTTTGGCCAGTCAACAGCGGCTTAGCATCGGCGTTAAGCAATTGGTTGTCGTATTTACCGCTAGAGCGTTGGTAAGCTGTAATGTCATCAGTGAAGGTGAAGGCATCAGAGCCTGTATTAGTGATTTCAACCGTGCCCATATTCGCATCGGTACTTTGGGTCATTTCAGTGATCAGCAAGTCTTCAACGCCAGCGTAGGCGCCCATGCTGATGGTGCTGGCAATGGCCAGCGATAGGAAACTTTTCTTCATAGTAGACTCTATAAAATTGAATTCAATTAGGACTAGAAGTACATACGCACGTATGCGTAGCCTGCTTCTGGGGCTTCGCCAACTCGGCCTTCTAAAGACAGCACAATGTCGCGAGCAGGACGATAGTTAAAACCTAAGCTGGCCCAACGACGCTCTTTTCCGTACTCAGGTGGCAGTTCAGAGTAGTCGTAGTTCGGACCGAGCAGATCCCAACCTTCATATTCTTCGTGGTTTAAGGAGCTGATTATTTCCCAGTGTTCATTCAGGTCGTATTTGGCACTGACCGTTATCCCGGTGTTGCGGAAGGTTTGATAATCTAAATGCACGTCACCGCTCTTACGTGTAGACAAGTCTTCATCTTCTAAAAAGCCATTCAAACCAATAGAGAATTCAGGCATTAGTTTCAGGCGTGCACCTAAACCAATTAGTTTCTGCTCACCATATTTACTGACGCCGTTAGAGCCGCCTCGAGTTTCTACGCCAACCACGACAGAAAGCAGATCAGACATCCACCCCATGTATCCATTAATGATGTCACCCTGCAGCGCACCGCTCTTGTGTTCACCATCGTATGAGTAAGAAGCACCAAAAATCAGATGTTCAAATTTAGCTTGGTACTTAACGGTATTCTCTTGGTCACCTGCTTCACCGGTTTCAATGGACTTGTTGAAGGTGAAATCACCGAAGTGGTCGTAATCGTCGAATGCTGTATCGGTCAAGCCGAGCTCGATCCACTGTTGTTCGGTAAAGAGATAGCCTACGTACAATTTGTCGATGGCCAACTCGAACTCACCGTCGCCACCAAGCCAATTACGGCGTTGGTAATCTAGCTCTAGACGATAAGTGAATTGTTGACGTTGACCTGTTACTCCCAGAGTCGCAAAGCTATCATCTACGTAGCCCTTGGTATCGTAGAACTCATCGTGGTTGTAATCTGCATGAGTATCAAAATGACCCCCTACGCCCACTTCACCATATAAGCGAACATGGTCACCTTGACTTTCACCTTCTAACACTACAGCGTTCACTGAACCAGCACTAAGCATAGTGACAATAGCGATCGCAATCGTTGATTTATTTAACATTGCTGTTACTTCCGATTAGTAATTTGTCAGCCTATATTTGAAGGCCAAACTCAAAATTAAAAATGTTTATTAGTAATATCTAAAGCTTATGGGTAGTCAGGTGGGTGGAGAGTTCGATGACGAAACTGTTGATATACTTGTTACATATTCCATGGAGCAACCCCTAATTTGTAATATTGCCGCTAATTTCCATTAACGTTCGCCGCGATTGTTGCAGAATTTTGTAACAAAAAAAAGAAGGGTTAATCACATTTGAAACGTATAAGCATTTGTTAAATAAAGAAAAATGAAGCCTCATTGGTTGCGGTGGAGAACAGGGTGGTGGCTTGGTGTTCTTATGGCCTAGAGAATCAGGCACTTAGGTCAGAACATTGGTGAGTGTTTTTTTGTATAAAATGATATGAAAATCAAAGAGATTTTTTTCTAAAAAAACTAAATTTTAATCATTTATCTGCTACAACAGGAGG
The DNA here is from genome assembly GCF_019654915.1 of Shewanella sp. MBTL60-007. GTDB lineage: Bacteria > Pseudomonadota > Gammaproteobacteria > Enterobacterales > Shewanellaceae > Shewanella. The sequence goes on from NZ_BPET01000095.1 coordinate 10,471, forward strand.
ATGTCAGCAAGACTTTAGCAACCCAAGCCAGAAAATGCGCTGTTCATAGTAA
>NZ_BPET01000096.1 GCF_019654915.1 Shewanella sp. MBTL60-007
TTATATACAATGAGCTGAGGCCGCACTTAAGCTTGGGTATGAAAACACCTAATCAAGTGCATAAAAAAGACCAGCAGCAGAAGCTACTGGTCTAGTAAAAACCGTCAACCTATTTCAGGACGGGACACAGCACAGCTAAAAACAAAGCGCCACAGTAAAGGGACATAGCCATCCGGATGAAGCTTTTGCGTTTGTGCTCTAACACCTTATTGTCCATTGATGATATTGCTGACCAAGTAGTAGAAAGTGGGGGAGGTGCAGTCCTTTTTATCACTACTATTTTACTCTCCATGGCTTATACCATGGGGGAAGAATTTCATTTACTTAGTGTATTTTTTTTGTAAGTTCATTCAAGGCTAAACGCTTGCTCATCGATTAAACCTTTATACAGATAGGTATTATACTGATTGATATCAGTTTGAGCCCAAGGAGCCTCCTATGAAGCTAAAATGGATTGATTCGTTAGAGATAGCACTGCAATTAATCGACAAATACCCGGACGTTGAGCCAGAAACGATTCGGTTTACTGATCTTAATGAGTGGGTATTAGGCCTTGAGGCTTTTGATGACGATCCGACTCATTGTAATGAAAGAGTGCTAGAAGCCATCCAAGCAAACTGGATTGCTGAGAAGTGACGCATTAACACTCAACGTGGTTAAAGTGTGACCTGCGTCTTGTCTGACTTCCTTGGCAGCGGGAAAGCTGTCTTGTTTTGATCCGTATCAATAGCCCTATGGCTGATCCACTTTAGCCTAGCGTTAAGTGGTGATTGATTTTTAGTTAAGCCATTAAATTACAATATCAAACAAAAAAGGAAGTTCGTATGCGTAAGTTATTGCTAGCAGTATTGTTATTACCTATGTCTGTAATGGCACATGAGGGCCACGGCGGGGTGGGATTATTTCATCATTTTGTTGATCTTGCTCCGGCGATAGCCTTGCTAGCGGTACTTGCGGCAGGCTTTATTTGGGTAAAAAGCCGCAAGTAATGAACTTTAGGTTGATTGGCTTCTATTGTCATTCAATTGTTTAGTAGTTGCTGTTTTATCTAATTAAACAGGTTGGAATCGCGATAAAGTGTGAGCTGCTCGCGATTTTTCTGTTTCGATATCGGACTTATCTCAACTAGATTGGGGCTTAAGGGTAGGCAATGGGCCTTTAATTTCGTATAATCCGCGCGAAAATTAAAACCCGTTTATATAAGAAGGAAGCTTTTCATGGCTATCGAACGTACTTTTTCTATCATTAAGCCTGATGCAGTTGCAAAAAACCACATTGGCGCTATCTACAACCGTTTTGAAACGGCTGGCCTGAAAATCATCGCTTCTAAAATGGTTCACCTAAGCCAAGAGCAAGCTGAAGGCTTTTACGCTGAGCACAGCGAGCGTCCATTCTTTGGTGCGCTAGTTGCATTTATGACTTCTGGTCCTATCTGTGTTCAAGTTTTAGAAGGCGAAAACGCTGTTCTAGCTAACCGTGAAATCATGGGTGCAACTAACCCAGCTGAAGCTGCTCGCGGTACTATCCGTAGCGATTTTGCTGATAGCATCGATGAGAACGCTGTTCACGGCTCAGATGCTGTAGCATCTGCTGAGCGTGAAATCGCGTACTTCTTCAGCACTGAAGAGCTATGCCCACGCACTCGTTAATTCGAGAGTGAGAAAAAAGGAGCCGCAAGGCTCCTTTTTTTTGGCTAGTATTCGGTGAAACAGGCATAACCAACTTAGGTTTTGCGCATTAAACAGACAAGAGTAAGACATAGCGACGAAAGCGTAGCTCTTCATTATTACTGGTTTAGGCGCTGTAGCATCTGCAGAGCGCGAATAGCGAGCCTTTTACACTTGTAATCTTCACACTTTGTTTTACCGACTAAATTTGTAACGCTTAAGGTTATCAATCGTTTCTTCATACCACAGCTTTGGAGCAAAAGTGTGTATTTAGGCACAGAGATAACAAGGTTACTATGTGCTTTGAGAGCCAGTAAGGAAGTCTTAATTAGCAAGCAATCGAGGCAGAAGACAGTTTCTTTGTCTCTATTGCATTTTTTTATAAGCGTCTAACTAGCCCACACAACTGTATATACGATTAATTGCCATATGTTACTTAGGCAACTTACTGTGTGGAAGCTATTTCACGTGATAATCATCTGTTTTCTCATTTATCAACTCCTGCAACAATCTCTCTATTTTTTCTTTTATTTCGTTTCGTTCATGATTACTAAGTCGTTTTAATCCTATTGAGTTCGATATATTTCCAATAATTAAATGTTAGCGGTTCGGGTAACATTGGTTGCGAAAGTGTTAATTAAGATTCTAGATAAAAGTCACCATTAGATAAAGATGAAATAAAAGTGAGTTGTAATTATCGATAAGATACAAATGGTATCAAATGTACTTAAATTGTTTATGCTCCTCTTGTTGCCTAGTGTTTAAATACAGGTGGTTATTCTCAATTGCTATATTGGGTACGAGGGGTTTAAGTGTTTCTGATGCTTTTTTGTTCACATGTTTAGATGTTGCAATGTTAATTAATTTAACAAGATTAACTGTGGTGTAACAATTTATATGTGAGCGCGTTATCATAAAAATTAAATAGCTTAATTTATTTATTAAGCTGTAGATGCAGTGTAACGCATTGTTTTTAATGGTTATTATTGTTAGTTGTTAATTTTAATGTTAAGTAATTTGTATCAATTAATATCTTCCTCGTTATTTTTATGTGATATCGGTTGACTTAAAAGTTAATTTTAAACAGTATTTATTGCGAAGTGATTAACTTCCTTTTAAAGAATAAGAAATAAATATAACTATTCTGGCATTTAATAATGCGGAATATGAGGGGATAAATATGAACTCAGTAACCTTAACCGCAAAAGCAGTACGTCGTAGCTTTATAGCCGCTGCCGCGACAAGTGTTGCTTTATCTGGATTTGCATTTGCAGAAGAAGCTGCAGATGAAAAAGTAGAACGCATCGAAGTAACCGGTTCGCGTATTAAGCAAGTTGATATGGAAACAGTTTCTCCTGTGACTGTTATTAATGCAGCTGATATTGCTATGACCGGCGAAAAAACAGTTGCTGACGTATTAAATAACTCGGCAATTAACAGTTTCGGTTCATGGCGTGGTACATCGGGCTATGGTGCGGGTGCTAGCTCAACAAGTAGTGTTAACCTTCGTGGTCTTGGTTCTTCTGCAACATTGGTATTGTTAGATGGCCGTCGTATGCCAGGTACCAGCTCAAGCTCTGGTTCAGTAGCCGATACCTCATCTATCCCAATGGCAATTGTTGAACGTATCGAAATTCTTCGTGATGGTGCATCGGCAGTTTACGGTTCAGATGCTGTTGCTGGTGTAGTAAACATTATTACTAAGAAAGAATTTGAAGGTGTTCAGCTAGATTACAGCACTGAAATGCCTGAAATTGATGGTGGCGACGCAAATCGTTTATCTATCGCAACGGGTTACAACACTGACAAGGGTAACATCACCCTAACTTATGAATATTACGGTACCGATGCAGTTATGGATCGTGATGTTTGGAACTTAGATGATCCTTCATATAACGCATATAGTAGCTTCAGTTCTGTCCCTAACTATAAAACTGCATCTGGTTGGGGAAGTAACCAAGAGATGTGTGCTGAGACTGAAAATGTTGTAGCTGATAGCGCGGGACGTTGTTTATACAGTTACGGTGAAGTGACTAAGTTATTTGGTGATGTGACCCGTAACTCTCTGTTATCAAACTTCAATTATGAAATTACAGACGATATACAGTTTAGAGGTCGTGCTTCAGCTTCTTTAGCTGAAACTGAGACGCGTTATGCAGGTACGCCTGTATCGACAAACATCCCTACTATGAGTAAGGATAATAAGTACAACCCGACCGGTGAAGATATTACTGAAATCCGTATGCGTTCAGTGCAGATCGGTGAGCGTGATACCCTTACTGAAACCAACAACTTCGATATTCTTGCAGGCCTTGTAGGTTATGCTGAAGTGGGCAACGGACTTGATTGGGAAGCGAATGTTCAGCATTCAACTTCGACTACTAATTCATTCAACTATAACCTTGTAAATGATAATTTAATTCAGCAAGGCATCGACTCTGAGCAGTATGATATTTTTAATACTTCAGGCATGAGCTATGAAGATTGGAATCAGCAGATGACTGATCTATATCGTAGTGCGGCTCACACAGGTGTTTATCAGGGTAAGTTTGAAAGTACTCAGCTTGATGGTTTGGTTTCAACGTTAATCATGGAAAATGATAGTGTGACACTTGCTATGGTTGCGGGTGCTGAGTATGAGATGATTGACTTTAAGCAAACTAGTGACCCTGAGTCTGCAGCTGGTATTATCTCTGGTGGTTCAGGTGGTGATGACGTTGATGCTACACGTGATCGCACCGCGGGTTACTTAGAGTTCCAAATGGGCTTACCAGCTGATTTTGAAGTGTCTGCAGCCGTTCGTTATGAGCGTTATGAGCAGGAAGGAACACTTACAGGTGCAGAAGGTAAAGTGGTTAATTCATCAACTTTCGATGCGGTTGTTCCAAAGTTTGGTTTGAGCTGGCGTCCAGTTGACTCACTACTTCTTCGTGCAAGCTATGGTGATTCTTTCCGTGCGCCTAACATGGGTGAGATGTTCTCATCTCAATCGCTAAGTTTTGAAAAGTCAGTTGATAATCTATGGTGTAACACCCCAGGTAATGTCGACGAGAACTACTGTAATACCAACAACCAGCATAAGACGTGGTACGGCGGTAACCCAAATCTTGAGGCTGAAGAGGGCAATTCATTCACGCTTGGTGGTGTGTGGAATGTAACCGATGATTGGAACATTGAGCTATCTTACTACTCAATCACTTATGACAATAAGATTGAATCGGTAAGTGTTGATGACATCCTACGTGATGAGATACGCGATGGTTCTTCTCCATATGTGACTCGTGGTCCAGACGGTCAAATTGAATATATCGAGTCTGGTGTACGTAACATCGCAACGGTTGAGACTTCGGGCATCGACTTTGTGACAGCATATAACCTAGAAACAGGTTTCGGTGACTGGAACTTTAAAGTTGATTTATCACACGTAATCGATTTCAAGAAGCAAGATGATGCTGAATCAGAAATGATTGATTATGCGGGTGTTGTAGATACGCCAGACTGGCGTGGTAACTTCGCCGCTTCATGGAGCTATGATGATTTCCAAGCAGCATGGACTACGGTATACATTGGTAGCCAGTCAGCAGAGTACTATCGTGAATTATCAGATTGGGATGGCTACGAAGACTACTCAAGCTACTTTAAGCACAATGTACAGTTTGCTTATAACCACGCGCTAAATGGTACGATTACAGTAGGTATCAACAATGTGTTCGATGCTGAGGCACCAAACTACTACACTTACGCCGATTACCGTGATGTGAATGTTGGTCTATACGATGTATTAGGTCGTACATACTACCTACGTATTAACCAGAAGTTCTAACCTCTATTTGATACGATTAGTTTGATAATAAAAGTTAGATAATAAAAACCTCCGCAAGTCGGAGGTTTTTTTATGGGAAACACAAAATATCCCTAAGAGAGATTGTAGTGGTCAACTAAAACTGGCCAGCTTGTTATAAGTTTTCCAATAATCTTACTCTGCTTCAATCAGAGACCGACCTGCACTATGTCGATGCGGTCTATGTAGATTGTAATAGCCAACGATGTATTGGTTAATTCAGCTAATGATTCAACGTAGATATTTCCCCCACTTTAAATGTGGGTATAGATCACAAAAACCAATAATAAAAAGGTGTTTGCCCCCATAAGCCTTTGTGGTTCCTTTTCAGCATGGTTGCGGATCTCAGTTAAAAATTAACCAATTAGATAAGCGCATTGCATTATGGATATGCGTTTCGCTTATGGTTTAGGCGTTTGCTTATTTGTCACAATGCCCCGCTTTATATAAATGAAATATATAAGGTTTAGCACTTATACGTTGTTTAAAACTGCAAGTTCTTATGGGGGAGAATTGTAATGAAGAGAACAGGAAGTGGAGTGTTATTGGTCAGCTTGCTGCCAATAATGCCCGTATTTGCAGCTAATGCTGATTTACCTACAGACTCAAATACTGATAATACCAACACTAGCACATTTGTAACAGTTGAAGCGCCGCACTGGTACGGTGGTGCTAGAGGTGGGTTTTCTGAGTTTCACGGTGCGTGTGCTAAAAATGCCATCGACTGCGATGATAACTCTATGGGTTACGGACTATATGGTGGTTATCAATTTAATGACTGGTTTGCAATTGAAGCTGGAGCAACTAATTACGGTACGATATCGGCGCTATACCAAGGAGGCTACACCAAGGCGAATATGTCTGGTGCAGACCTAACGGCTAAGTTTTCATATGGCTTAACCGAACGCATCGCTCTATATGCTCGATTAGGTGGATCTTATCAATATATTGATAGAGAAACGTCATGGGCGGGGGACTCAAAACCATCAGGTTGGGGACTAACAACCGCAGCCGGGCTTGATTATAAGCTAACTGAGCGTTTATCTGTTCGAGCTGAATATCAATTTATTGGCGATGCAAATGATAATCGCGCATCTTCAGACGCTTACTTTGGCTCGCTAGGACTAACGTATCGCTTTGGAACAGTAGCTAGAACCACCACAAGCGCCACCGCAAAAACCACTCCTGCCACAATAACAGCAAATGCAAATCCTGTTGTTGTACCGGCCACAGTGACTCGAGTTTTATTGGATTCTGATTTTGACTCCACTTCGTTCCATGATGACTCGAATGAGTTACCACCATTGATTGAAAAAGCCAAACAAACTCAAGGAACTGTAGTGATCACGGGTAACGCCGACAGTAAAGGTGCAATGGGGTATAACCAAACCTTATCAGAGAAGCGCGCGCAAGCCGTTGGCGATCATTTAATTTCAAAGGGGGTTGATGCCGAGCGTATTACCGTACGTGGCAACGGAGAGCTTAGACCCAAAGCGAGTAATGACACGGCGCAGGGAAGGGCAATGAACAGAAAAACAGAGGTCGAATTTAAGTCTAAAGCACACATTAATACTGGAGAGCCACAATGAAACGATTAATACAATTTTTTTCACTGATGCTTATAGCAGTGTTAACCCTAACTGCATGTGGTAGCGATGACAAAGGATTAGTCACAGGGCCGAATGAGCCCACAATTGTGAGCTTACAAGTTACGCCAGCTGTAGCACAAAGCCCTGCAGGTTTAGGTTTGCAATACAAAGCGTTGGCTAAGATGAGTGATAACTCTGTCATTGATGTAACCACTGACAAAATACTTTCTTGGAGCAGCAGCGACAGCAATATTGCAACTATTGACACCGATACGGGCATAGCTACTGGTGTTGCAGCAGGTACAGTCACCATTACCGCATCGGGCAGTGCTAATGGCACAGAGTTTAGCGCATCAGCGGAGCTGACCGTAACGGATGCCACAGTAACGAGCCTGCAAGTTACGCCAGCAAATACCAGTATTGCAGCTGGATTAGAGCAAGCCTTTACAGCGCAAGCGCTAATGTCAGACTCAAGCGTGCTGGATGTGACCACAAATGCTGCATTGTCGTGGAGCAGCAGCGACGCCAATATTGCAACTATCGATACAGATACGGGGATCGCAATCGGTGTTGCAGCTGGCACCGTTACCATTACCGCATCGGGCAGTGCTAATGGCACCGAGTTTAGCGCATCAGCGGAGCTGACCGTAACGGATGCCACAGTAACGAGCCTGCAAGTGACGCCAGCGAATACCAGTATTGCAGCTGGATTAGAGCAAGCCTTTACAGCGCAAGCGCTAATGTCAGACTCAAGCGTGCTAGATGTGACCACAAATGCTGCATTGTCGTGGAGCAGCAGCGACAGCAATATTGCAACTATCGATACCGATACGGGGATCGCAACTGGTGTTGCAGCAGGTACCGTTACCATTACCGCCTCGGGCAATGTTAATGGCACCGAGTTTAGCGCGTCAGCGGAGCTGACCGTAACGGATGCCACAGTAACAAGCCTACAAGTGACGCCAGCAAATACCAGTATTGCAGCCGGATTAGAGCAAGCCTTTACTGCACAAGCGTTAATGTCAGACTCAAGTGTGCTAGATGTGACCACGAATGCTGCATTGTCGTGGAGCAGCAGCGACAGCAATATTGCAACTATCGATACCGATACGGGGATCGCAACCGGTGTTGCAGCTGGCACCGTTACCATTACTGCCTCGGGCAATGTGGATGGTAGTATTTTCGCTGAGTCGGTAGAGTTAACCGTAACGGACGCCACAGTAACAAACCTACAAGTGACGCCAGCAAATACCAATATTGCAGCTGGATTAGAGCAAGCCTTTACTGCGCAAGCGCTAATGTCTGACTCAAGTGTGCTAGATGTGACCACGAATGCTGCATTGTCGTGGAGCAGCAGCGACAGCAATATTGCAACCATCGATACCGATACGGGGATCGCAACCGCTGTTGCAGCAGGTACCGTTACCATTACCGCATCGGGCAGAGCTAATGGAACCGAGTTTAGCGCGTCAGCCCAGCTGACCGTAACGGATGCCACAGTAACAAGCCTACAAGTGACGCCAGCAAATACCAGTATTGCAGCCGGTTTAGAGCAAGCCTTTACTGCGCAAGCGCTAATGTCTGACTCAAGCGTGCTAGATGTGACCACAAATGCTGCATTATCTTGGAGCAGCAGCGACAGCAATATTGCAACTATCGATACCGATACTGGCATTGCAACAGGCGTTGCAGCAGGTACAGTCACCATTACCGCATCGGGCAGTACTAATGGCACCGAGTTTAGCGCGTCAGCCCAGCTGACCGTAACGGATGCCACGGTAAAAAGCCTGCAAGTCACGCCGCTTGATGCCAGTGTAGTAGCAGGTTTAGAGCAAGCCTTTACAGCGCAAGCGCTAATGTCAGACTCAAGCGTGCTAGATGTGACGATGGATCCAGCATTATCTTGGAGCAGCAGCGACAGCAATATTGCAACTATCGATACCGATACGGGGATCGCAACCGGTGTTGCAGCAGGTACTGTTACCATTACCGCATCGGGCAATGCTAATGGCACAGAATTTAGTGCGCCGGCGGAACTAACGGTTACACCTGCTGCAGTGACGGCAATAGAGGTAACGCCAAAAGTAGGAAAAGTGCCTGAAGGTAAGACCTTGGCTTATACCGCCACTGCACTGTTTTCTGACGGTTCAACACTAGACGTGACTTCTGAAACCTTGGTTTCTTGGAGCAGCAGTAATACCGCTGTAGCAACAGTCGATAATGACACTGGTGTTGTTACTGGTGAAGCCATTGGCACTACAGATATTACAGCCTCGGCTGTATTTGAAGGCAATACATTTAAAGATACTGTGCCATTAAGTGTTATAGAGTTTATTCCTTATCATCGCCCCCTTTTGGCAAGTGAGACACACTTTGATGAGTCCGTTGATTCTAAAGAGTATATTGTTTATACAGATGAATTCGGTAATCAAGTGACAGGCCCAACCGAGTATGGCTATGCAGCTTTAAAAGTTGAAACCGCAATTGATGAATGCCAAAGAAGAGGAACGCAGCTAGTTTCTAACGCTAATCAATTTAATGACTATATGAATGAGCACCACGCTGAAGCATCAACTTGGCCGTTAGTTCGTTTCTTTTGGACGTCAGAGCTAGACACTGACGAGGTAGGTTCATGGTTCAACTATCGTTTAGCTATCGGTGAGTTGGCAGGACCTGGAGGTTTTGAAATTCGTGGACAAGATCCAGACTCTAAGGCCTTTGTCGTGTGTGAAAATTAACTTACTGGTAGAGAATGAGTGCTTCATATAACCACTGAGTATGATGCTAAGTCTAGCCAGTAATAGCACTTAGAATTAACCGCCAGTACATAGCCATAAACGACAAAAATGCCTCTAGTTAATAGAGGCATTTTTTTATGTGATTTTTTATATTATTTACAGGTTACAGTCGTCCAAATGGACGCGAATGTCGGCAAAAAAGCAAGCTGTTAACCTTAGCTTTTATGTTAACAGTTACCAATGTATTTCTGATATGGGCTAGAATTAGCATCACTTTGATACTAATAAAGTTCACTTTTGCCTTTTATTTAGTCAGTTGATTCAATATTAATAAGTTTAATCTAAATTTTTGTGGGTTTATTAAACATGTGAAAGCTCGTCTATTACGCTTACTGAAAGTTATTAATTGAACTTATGTGCTACACCCTGAGGAATCCCCTAATGATTTTGATAAAAATCATAAATTTAAGGTAGATGCACATCTTGTCATGTGATCAAATGGTTCTGAGAAAAATCAATAACCAGACAACAAGATGTGCGAACTCGATATTT
>NZ_BPET01000097.1 GCF_019654915.1 Shewanella sp. MBTL60-007
AAGCCTAGATCTTGTGCTATCGCTTTTTTGCTCGAGGAAGCAATACATGATGAAAAAAGGCGCTACCCCACAAAAATTACAATTTTTGTATAAAAAAGGGCTCAAATAGAGCTCTAATTCATGCTGTTTCTCAGTACGAATTTATAGGTTTGAGATTAAGATTTCTTACCCCAAACTTCAGCATTGACCTTTTTGCGATGCTTCTTACCAGTACCAGCGGGCTTTGCCATAGGTTTTGGCTCACGGGATGGACAGTCAGCTGGCGCTTCGAGATCGGCTTCAAATCCAGGGATCTGTTCACGCTCCAATCTCAGTTTGTTTTTCTTCTCAATCAACTTAAAATGCTGATATTCGTCGTGAGAGATTAAGCTCATTGCTAAACCTGCTTCACCCGCACGACCGCTTCGGCCAATACGGTGCATATAGTCAGCAGGGCTTCTCGGCAGCTCAAAGTTAATCACGATAGGCAGCTTTTCAATATCGATACCACGAGCGGCGATATCCGTTGCAATGAGCACACTGATCTCGCCAGACTTAAACCCCTCAAGCACGCGGTTACGCGCCCCTTGACCTTTATCACTATGAAAAACTTCGGCAGTAATACCCGCATTTTCAAGCTTTTGTGCCAAACGATTACAGCTGTATTTTGCGCTGGCAAAGATAAGCACTTGCTGCCACTGGTTCTCTTTAATCAATTGCGCTAACAAAGCCGTTTTACGGTTACGGTTAACAGTAATGACCCGCTGAACCAGAGTGCTTTCTTCGCTACTTTGTAACTGTACTTCTACTGGATTACTCAATAGCGAATCGGTAAGCTCACGCACCTCTTCAGGGAAAGTGGCAGAGAACAATAAGGTTTGTTTGTTCTTAGGCAGCTTAGCTAACAGCTCATTTAGCTCTTCGGTAAAACCAAGGCTCAACATGCGATCGGCTTCATCCAACACTAAGGTAGCTGTTTTATCCAGCTTAAGGGCATTGCTTGAAATCAGATCAATCAAACGCCCAGGTGTCGCAACGACAATATCTGCACCGCCACGTAAACTTTGCATTTGCACATTGGTAGACACACCACCATAAACGGCAAGCGTTTTAAGATTAGGTTTGATTAATTGTGAGTAGCGCATAAAGCTATCAGCCACTTGTTGCGCCAGTTCACGGGTAGGAACTAATACCAAGCAAGATACAAAGTTACTATCCGCTTTACGAGGTGTAGCTTTTACAAGCTTTTGAATGATAGGCAGAGCAAAAGCGGCTGTTTTACCCGAGCCAGTTTTAGCACCGCCCAGCACGTCTTTGCCGTCCAAAACAGCCGGAATAATATGCGACTGAATCGCAGTCGGCTTGGTATAACTCAGCAGTTTAAGAGTCTCGAGCAACTCAGGGATAAGCCCTAGTTGGGTAAAGTCACTGTGAGTTGATGTGCTAGCCACAGTTTGCGTTGCTGCTTGGTCGGTTGAAGATACTGGCTGAGTCATAATTTACGGGTAAACGCCTAATCAAAAATAAGGCAGCTATTCTACGCTAATATCAGCGTAAATGCTTACCTTTGATCAGATTTAACACTTACTAAAGAAAACATTTTGCGAGGTCTCCTTACACAAGCATTTAGAAGCAGTCCAAACCTTCCAGTTTAAGCAGCTTTTGCTTAAGCTCTATACCGTATGCGTAGCCGGTAAGCGCACCATTTTTACCTATGACCCTGTGGCAAGGAACGATTATCGCGATAGGGTTTGCCCCATTAGCCGTTCCAACTGCCCTCACCGCTTTGGGACGCTTAATACGCTCTGCAATCTGCGCATAGCTACAGCTAGCCCCATAGTCTAATTCGGACAATGCCTGCCACACTTGACATTGAAACTCGGTGCCTTTCGGAGCCAGCTTGACGTCAAACTGTCGTCTTCCCCCTGCAAAATATTCTTCTAACTCTCGGCGAGCTTGTAACAGGTGTTGATTGGCTGCATTTAGAGCAAGGTTATTGGCTCCAGTTAAAATAGCTGAATCACTCACTTCTCGAGACAACCAATCATCACCAATTTTAGGAATAATATTGAGATGCGTAAGTCCGCTCTCGCTTGCGCACATAGAGAGCAAACCTATCTCTGTCTCAAAATTCAATTTCGCTAGAGGCTGTAAAACGTTAGGCTGCAAATTACTTTTCATGAAAGATTCCATAATTGAAACGTGAGGTAGCTGCCCCAAGGAGCAACTTGTTTGGCAAGCGACTGAGTTAACAGTTCATAATCAAGACCTTTATCGGTAGCCGATTTATCTGTACCCGCTTGTTCGGTTTGATATTGTGCTAACACCCGCTTTTTGACGACAAGATCACCGCATAACAAGATATCCGGCTCACTTAAACCGCGCATTCTCGCATATGCCACGGTCCAAGGACCGATCCCTTTTATTGATAACCACCGTTCGAGATCTGCATTAGGGTTGTCCCAAACAAACTGTCCCAGCGCAGTGAGTGCTCGTTTACGCGCACCTGGCATCTTAAGCTCGGTTAACTCGGCCTTTGCGATCGCCGCCGGCGTTGGAAACAGAGTGACCTGCTTTTCCCCAATCAAGCGCTTCTCACCGTAGGTAAGGACTAACTGATTGAGCAGTTTTGACGCTTGAACAATACTCACTTGCTGACCCAAGACCGCTCGACAACCCGCTTCAAATGCCGACCATACCCCAAGCAACCGTAACCCGGGGAGCATCAAAGGCGCTAAAGGCTCTATCAACGACAGTGCACTGTCGATTTGGTAGATATTTGCATCAAGATCCAGCACTCGTCTAATATTATTAATGATTGCATTTAACTGGCAGAGATCAGAATCCTTTTCCAAAACAATATCGACGTCAAATGCATTCCTTGCCTCATTGAGCTTTGCATCAAAGTAACCACTTACCCCATTGAGACTAAAGCTACGACCATAACTTAGGTTGTTATCGAGCCACTCCATCTCTTTTACAGCACGAAGCTGATAAAAGTCATATTGTTGCTGCCAAGCAAAGGGAGGCCGGAAGCTCAGCTGTACTCTCAATGTGACTTGACCACACTCAGCCAAAGGTTGAAGCTGGCTTCGCTCTGAATCTCCAGGTTGGCCTCTACTTTTTCTCAAGGCTGACGGGGTTAACTGCAGTTGTGCCTTAAACACTTCATTAAAACGGCGAATACTGTTAAACCCTGCAGCAAAAGCGACTTGGGTAATACTCAAATTCGATTGGTGTAATAGCTGCTTGGCGAACATCAGTTGCCTGTATTGCGCGTAATGCTTAACTGAGGTACCCAACTTTTGTGCAAATAATTTTCGCAAATAACGACTCGAGATCCCCAAACGCTCCGACAATGCCTCAACATTCTGTCCGTCTATACCTGAAAGCGCCCCGGCATCGATTAATGCCTTGGCCCTTTCTAAAGTCGTCTGCGTCCCCTTCCAAGCATAAGAGCGTGGCGCACTATCGGGACGACAACGTAGGCAAGGCCTTAATCCGGCATTTGCAGCTTGGACAGCAGTATCAAAGTAGCGAACATTTTCCTCTTTAGGGCTTACTGCTGGGCATACAGGCCTGCAGAATATCTTAGTCGTACACACCCCGATAAAAAACTGACCATCGAATCTGGGGTCTCGAGCGAGCCTCGCCTTACGACAGGCCTCTTTCGAAATTTGACATTCATGCTCAACCATTGAATTTACCCAATTATCTTTCTATGTCAGCCATATTACGCAACTAGTTAAGCAGTCACTAGCGGAAAACGGAACTGAATAGTTCTATCTATCCATTGCTTACACTTAAGCCGCTGTTTCCTATATGCTAGTGACTAGTTACATTTTCCCAACATTAATAAAGACCGAGTACATAGATGTTCAAACGATTTGAATCTTGGGTTAATCCATTACCCGACGAAGAACCAAAGCAGCCGCCAAAAGGGATTTACGCATTTTGTCGCCATTACACCCGTGGCTTTGAAGTTCCGCTAATTATTATGTCAATTTTAACCGCCCTACTGGCTATTCTCGAAGTATCGCTATTCGGGTTTATGGGCGATCTTGTTGACCTGTTAGTCAAACATGATCCACAGAGCCTATTTGAACAAGAAGGTATGCGACTATTGGGGATGACGCTCCTAGTGTTGATTGTGATCCCCTTACTGACTCTGTTACACGCATTCATTGTTTATCAAGGATTACTCGGCAATTATCCCATGTCGATCCGTTGGTTAGCCCATCGATACCTGCTAAAACAGAGTGTTTCATTTTATCAAAATGACTTCGCGGGTCGAGTGGCGACCAAAGTCATGCAAACATCACTTGCGGTACGTGAAACCGTCACCAAACTATTAGACGTATTGGTTTATATTTTGGTGTATTTCACTTCTATGGTTGTGATGATAGCCAAAGCAGATCTAAGGCTGATGGTACCGATGTTGGTTTGGTTAGTCGCATACGTTGCACTGCAATTTAAATTTTTGCCAAAGCTTAAAAAAGTATCAACCGAACAGGCGGACGCACGCTCTACCATGACTGGTAGAATCGTCGATAGCTACACCAATATAGCAACGGTTAAACTGTTTTCACATACTCAAAAAGAGGCTGAGTATGCAAAAGGCAGCATGAAAACTTTTCTATCCACAGTGTACAAACAGATGCGCTTGGTGACTTGGATTAATGTGAGTGTTCAAGTGATCAATTATATACTCGCGTTTGCTATTGCGGCAGTTTCTATTTGGTTATGGCGTGACAGTGCGATTACTGTTGGTGCGATCGCCATTGCAATCAGTTTAGCCCTTAGGCTCAATGGCATGTCACAGTGGATTATGTGGGAGATAAGCTCTCTCTTTGAGAATATAGGTACGGTTGCTGACGGTATGAATACCTTGTCCAAGCCTACTGAGATCCAGGATATCAATAACGCATCCGCACTTATTGTTGACCAAGGAAGCATAGACTTTGATAACGTAAGTTTTCATTATGGGGAGTCTAGCGGGGTAATAGATAATCTAAGTCTTAATATCAAAGCTGGTGAGAAAGTCGGTTTAGTAGGACGTTCTGGAGCAGGGAAATCCACATTAGTGAATCTATTGATGCGTTTTCATGATGTTGAATCAGGCAATATTGCTATCGACAACCAAGATATAACTCAAGTAACCCAAGACACACTCCGTGCTCATATCGGCATGGTGACTCAAGATACCTCACTTTTGCATCGCTCTATCAGAGACAATATCTTATACGGCAACCCCAACGCGACTGATGAAGAGTTAGCACAAGCGATTAAGAATTCTCAAGCTCATGAATTTATAGAGAACTTGAGTGATCCCGAAGGCAACATTGGCTTAGATGCACAAGTTGGTGAACGTGGGGTCAAATTGTCAGGAGGCCAACGTCAACGCATCGCGATCGCCCGAGTATTGCTCAAAAATGCCCCTATTCTTCTTCTAGATGAAGCCACGTCTGCACTGGACTCAGAAGTTGAAGCCGCAATTCAAGAAAGTTTATATCAATTAATGGAAGGTAAAACCGTTATAGCCATAGCTCATAGATTATCAACCATTGCAGCAATGGACAGATTAATAGTGTTAGATGAAGGAAAAATTGTGGAGCAAGGAACCCATCAAGAGTTAATTAACTCAGGTGGGATCTACGCACAGCTATGGGCCCACCAGACTGGCGGATTTCTTGGGGTCGATTAGCACTTAAGCTTCCCCACTTGCCTCTCTTCTTTACGATTCAAGTGTCCACAGTGAAAAGCCATCAGTAATGATGCCTTTTCACGCCAGCCCTAATGAACTTGTTAGGTAAGTAGGTAAAATCTGCAAATTACAGACATAAAAAAACCACCCTAAGGTGGTTTAATTACTTACTGATTTAAAACAGTAAAATGGTGGAGCCTAGCGGGATCGAACCGCTGACCTCAACACTGCCAGTGTTGCGCTCTCCCAGCTGAGCTAAGGCCCCATTTCTGGTAAACATTCATGTTATTACTAACACGAATTTATAAATAGTGGTATCCCCTAGGGGATTCGAACCCCTGTTACCGCCGTGAAAGGGCGGTGTCCTAGGCCTCTAGACGAAGGGGACCCGGACATATTGTTTTACTTCTAATATAACGAAGACCTATAAGTCACACTTTAGAAGGCTATTAAAGTGAAACCGCCGTGCTGCTTTTAATAAAAAATAGCGCGGTGTCCTAGGCGCTCTCTTCTTGGCGAAGGGGACCCGGACTGGCGTTATACTCTACCAAAGAGTGAATACTCATTAAGTTCTGTAGGCTAAAACTCAACGCTTTATAAATAGTGGTATCCCCTAGGGGATTCGAACCCCTGTTACCGCCGTGAAAGGGCGGTGTCCTAGGCCTCTAGACGAAGGGGACCCGGACTTACGTTTAGACTCCGTAATGGAGTGAATACTCATTGAGTTCTGTAGGCTAAAACTCAACGCTTTATAAATAGTGGTATCCCCTAGGGGATTCGAACCCCTGTTACCGCCGTGAAAGGGCGGTGTCCTAGGCCTCTAGACGAAGGGGACCCGGACATATTGTTTTACTTCCAATATAACGAAGACCTATAAGTCACACTTTAGAAGGCTATTAAAGTGAAACCGCCGTGCTGCTTTTAATAAAAAATAGCGCGGTGTCCTAGGCGCTCTCTTCTTGGCGAAGGGAACCCGGACTGGCGTTATACTCTACCAAAGAGTGAATACTCATTGAGCTCTGTAGGCTAAAACTCAACGCTTTATAAATAGTGGTATCCCCTAGGGGATTCGAACCCCTGTTACCGCCGTGAAAGGGCGGTGTCCTAGGCCTCTAGACGAAGGGGACCCGGACTGGCGTTATACTCTACCAAAGAGTGAATACTCATTAAGTTCTGTAGGCTAAAACTCAACGCTTTATAAATTGTGGTATCCCCTAGGGGATTCGAACCCCTGTTACCGCCGTGAAAGGGCGGTGTCCTAGGCCTCTAGACGAAGGGGACCCGGACTGGCGTTATACTCTACCAAAGAGTGAATACTCATTAAGTTCTGTAGGCTAAAACTCAACGCTTTATAAATTGTGGTATCCCCTAGGGGATTCGAACCCCTGTTACCGCCGTGAAAGGGCGGTGTCCTAGGCCTCTAGACGAAGGGGACCCGGACTGCATTAGACTCTGCAAAGAGTGAATACTCATTAAACCCTGTAGGCTAAGGTTTAACGCTTTAATCAGTTAGATGGTGGAGCCTAGCGGGATCGAACCGCTGACCTCAACACTGCCAGTGTTGCGCTCTCCCAGCTGAGCTAAGGCCCCTCACTAACTAAATCACTTTTGAGTGCACCGCGAACTATTCGTTGCCTGTGTCTCAACTGCGTGGCGCATTCTATGCAGCGCACCCAAAAGAGTCAACCCGTTTTTTAGGAATTTATTCTATTTGCTACAAATTCAATCGCTTTGGAGATTCTTTGCTCTGTACGAGCCTTCCCAACCAAGAATATGGTTAAATCTACAGCAGGAGACATACCAGCACCCGTTACAGCTACGCGTAATGGCATACCAACTTTACCCATTCCTACTTCTAATTCAGCAGCAGTATCTTCGATTGCTTGATGAATTGCTTCTAAAGTCCACTCATTTAGACCAGCTAATTTAGTTTGGAATAACTGTAATGGCTCAAGTGCAACACCTCTTAGGTGCTTTTTAGCAGCTGTTTCGTCAAACTCTTCGAAATCTTCAAAGAAGTAACGGCTAGATGCAGCAAGTTCTTTTAGTGTCTTGGCACGCTCAGACAATGCAGAAACCACTTCAGACAGTTTTGGACCATTGCTAGTATCAATGTTTTGATCAGCCATGTGCCACTCAAGGTGAGAAGCGACATATTCTGGATCAGATTCTTTAATATAGTGCTGGTTCAACCAAATCAGTTTATCTGTATTAAAAGCAGAAGCTGCTTTGTTGATATCATCAAGGCTAAAGAATTGCTTCATCTCATCGATAGAGAACACTTCTTGATCACCATGAGACCAACCTAAACGAACTAGGTAGTTAAGTAGTGCTTCAGGTAAATAACCATCATCACGGTATTGCATAACACCAACTGCGCCATGACGCTTAGATAGCTTAGCGCCATCATCACCTAAGATCATCGATACGTGTGCATATTCAGGTACTGGTGCACCTAATGCTTTAAGGATGTTGATCTGACGCGGCGTGTTGTTGATATGATCTTCACCACGCACAACACAGGTAATTCCCATATCCCAATCGTCAACTACTACACAGAAGTTATAAGTAGGCGTGCCTTCAGTACGAGCAATGATAAGATCATCTAATGTACTATTGGCAAATTCGATACGGCCACGTACGTGATCATCGAATACTACACTACCTTCAGTTGGGTTTTTGAAACGCACAACAAATGGCTCATCTGTATCACGTGGTGCTTTATCGCGGCAGCAACCATCATACTTTTGTTGCTCACCATTCGCAGCTTGCTCTTCACGCATCGCTTCAATACGCTCACGGCTACAGTAACACTTATAAGCAGTCCCCTGCTCTAGCATCTGTGCAATGATTTCGTTGTAACGGTCAAAACGCTTGGTTTGATAGTAAGGACCTTCATCCCAATTCAGGTTAAGCCATTCCATACCTTCTAAAATTGCAGCGCATGCTTCTGGAGTTGAACGTTCAAGATCGGTATCTTCAATACGTAGAACAAACTCACCTTGGTTTGCGCGTGCATATAACCATGAATAAAGTGCTGTACGAGCACCACCAACGTGCAAAAAGCCTGTAGGGCTTGGAGCAAAACGCGTCTTAACTGTCATAATGGACATTGACCTATGTAGAAAGTCTAAATAATAGACTGTACTAATGAATGTGGCGCATATTCTAACAGCCAAAAGGGCTAGGGAAAATAGATCTACTACTATATGGCAAATTTTGTGGGGAAAATCTGTCTTTCTTCTGTTTTGAATCTCTTCAAGTGTAAAAGCGGGCTTATCGCCCCCCTCTTTGGAAAAAGGAGAAAGAAACACTAACACCTCTATATAGAAATGTTAGTAGATGACAACAGTAGATACAGATAGTGATACACATTGAAGTTCTGTACTCTAGAGCATAGTTCTCCCCTCATTAGCATTACTTAACTTATAAATTAGTGTTCCTAATGTGGAAACGATCAAACCAAACTAAAACGGCTTCGCTGCCGACATGAAAGTGTAAAAAACAGATAGACTCAAAGAAAAGCACCATAAAAGAGAAGTCCCCCTTCTAAAGTGGGCCAATATAGCGGTAGAGTCAGCGTATATTTTCAAGCTAATTTTTAATCATTTTTTGCATTAATAGCGCAGCTCTGATTAACTATGCATCAACACGCGCAAAATTGAACCGTAGTCTTTATTTTATCTAAAAAAAGCGTTGACAGTAGATCGTTCCTCCCTATAATACGGCCCCACACAGCGAGGTCGATTAGCTCAGCTGGGAGAGCACCTCCCTTACAAGGAGGGGGTCACTGGTTCGAGCCCAGTATCGACCACCATTCTTTTTATAAAGAATTAAATCATTGTGTAAATCCCAGGTCGATTAGCTCAGCTGGGAGAGCACCTCCCTTACAAGGAGGGGGTCACTGGT
>NZ_BPET01000098.1 GCF_019654915.1 Shewanella sp. MBTL60-007
TCATAAACCAATCTTTTTTTAGCTATGATAATTCCTTTTTCATATGTTGTTATTGTATCTAGCAAAAGACTTTTCTTCTTTTACTACCCCTGTATATAGCTCTTCCTTATAGTAAAACTTATCGTTCTTCATGGACAAATTAATATCTTGACTAAATACAGTCATTGCCATAAATAGGTGTAAGACATTCAATTTAAGCATAATTACTCCTTAACTAGCTAATTTCATTCTCATTATGCGTTTTCCGAAGACATAATAACTTTTATATGCAGGCTTACCTTTTCGATACTGAATACTTTTACCATGTCGTTTTCCATTTTTATAAGCTTTGGGACTCATTGGTGGCCTTAAAGCCTTTAGAACTTTAGCCTGACCTACAGCTATCCATATTGTTAACCCTAAAAACAACATTGCTCCAACAATGGGGTTCCAAATGAAGTGCGCGTTTAATACACCTATTATCTTTGATCTGATTTAGAGAAGCTTTTGATTAATAAGCACTCTACCAGAGTGGTGCTGAAATAACGAGCATACTTAATCGAAAAAGTCTACATTAGTAGCAGGGTTTTGATGAAAACAATCTGTTAATGCCATTCATGGAATTAGCTAGGCCAATCAAAATCAAAACTCTAGCCGAATATTGAAGTGAGTTGCCGCCCTTGCCGTTTGTTTCTCTTGAATAAATGCTATCTATCTGTATCTTATAATCGGACCTAATATACGGATCTCAATTTCGAATATTGATTTCGACAATTGTCACCCAAGCTAAAAATCTCAATTGCCCTGATCGATATCAAAACCTTGCGGCATGGTAAATACAAAACCCAACGCAAAGCAAATATGCTAAGCGTTGAGTGTCACAACTGTTATTCGGTGCTCTGTGCAACTGGGTTCATGAAATTAAACTCAAATTGTCCATCTGGATCTTCCACATGAACAACATCTTCTAAACAGCCCTGTTCAAAGTTAGGGTTCTCTTGCAAAATGCTTATGAACTTTTGCTTTATGAATTCACTGTTAATTGCTGTAGCTAGTGCTTCATGAGTCAGCTTAATGCAACGGGAATAGACATCTTCTCCTTCTATGTAATCGTCTTCTTCATTGGATGCCATTTCACCCCAGTCAGAGTATATTTCCATAAGTTTAATCGAGGCTTCATCCTGATTATTGCTGGCAGACTCAACGATAAATTCATCATGATAATCCCGCGGATGCTCATTAAATTTTAGGTGGTTTTTATTCCAAATATTCCAATACAAATCGCTATGCCAAAATGCCACCGACAAAGTCATGTGGGAAAAAGCCTCTTGCCTAACATAAAATCTCAAGCTGTCCTCAGTTTGAGTAATGAGTCTATCTAATACGTCTGCGTAAAGGCTGCTAAGCTCTTCCTTCGATATCATTTTTTACTCCGACTTTTGTATAACAATGCTATGCAGTCAAAGGACTAACAGTGACAAACAACAGTGACAAACTTTGTTGGTTAGAATGTTGAGACATGAAAAAGCCAACAGATTTGCCCTCATTAATTAGCTTTTTAGCTGCATTTACTCTTAAAGCTAAGCCTTATGAAGTTTTCGAACTCCATTAAACACTTGCAGTTATTTAACTCGCTCAGGGTATTTCAAACCTGAAATGATTGCTATAGCAGCAGCTTTGTTAGTTCGGTTAATGTTATCTTCGTTGTATTTTTCCCTTAAAGTTGGCCGTAATAAGCTCTGCAAACAAAGGGATATTCTATATAGGTCGCACCAATGAATGGTGACTCTATGGAAGGTGTTGGCATTTTTGAAGGCGATATTTTAATAGTGGATAGGCATGTCGATGCACTTTTATCTAATATCAAAAACGGCACACCAATCATTGTGCCGTTTTTTAAATACAACAAGCAGTTAAAATGCTATGAGACAAGTGTTTCCCATTCAGTCAGTAACTGCATGATTCGGTACGAGTCATTCCAGGTTGCACAAGGATATTCAAGTGCTTTCTTGCCGTTCTCTACCGCTTCGCGGATGTTACGTACCTGATAGAAGAAAGCATCACCTTCAGCAGCAACTGAAACTATACGCTTTGAAGTTTCGTAGATTTCGACACTAAATTGGTTCTCTTTCGCTGGTAGCCACGGATTGGAATCCAGCGTAATACAACCTTTACTACCAAGAATAGTGAATTGGTGCTTTAGACCATGATCCTCAGCTGTATGCAGATTTGCTGTTTGTTGGTCGCCAAATCGCATCATTAGGTTTGATTCGCAGATATTACCATCTTGCCCTCTACGACCAATGGCGACGGCTGTTCTGCCTTCCAAAGCTTGCTCACCAAGCATGGATTTCACTACAAGGTGCAGCAGAGATATTGGATAGCAACCTAGGTTGTATAATGCGCCCTTACTGTCTGGATTAACGAATTGAGCAATCGATGCGATGTAAGAAGCATGAACCGAACGCAATTCTCCAATTTCTCCCGATTTTAGTACCGAAACCAATTCTCTAATCAACGGGTGGTGCAAATACATCAAGCCTTCTGCAAAAAATACCCCGTGCGCTTCTACGGCATTTAGCGCCAATTTGGTTTTTTCCATATCAACGGAGAGTGATTTTTCACACAGAATCGCTTTACCCTGCTTTGCCGCTTTAACAATAAAGTCATGATGAAGGTGGTTTGGTAGAGCAATGTAAATAATATCTACTTGCTCATCCTCAATCAAAGCAGTGTAATCGGTGAAGATCTTTTCAACGCTATATTGCTCAGCAAACGCCTTTAAGTTTTGTTCTGACCGCCCGGCAACGGCATAGAGTTCACTCTTATCATCATTTTTGATCGCTTCTGCCATAACGCCTGAGATAAAGCTTGTTCCTAAAATTCCCCACTTCATGATTGCGGCTCCTGTTTACCCTGTGTCTCAAATACTTGAACCAATTCAGCCATTTCAGCCGCAATAAATACCTGTGTATGGGGCATCGTAAAATGGGCTTCGATAGCGGCTCGATTTTCGTATCGCTCCCACAGAATTACCCGTTGTGGTTCCTTTTCATCGTATGTGGCAATGGCTTGTAAGCAACCCGCTTCAGTTTGCATATCATGGCAGAATTGCTCAATAGCCTGTATCACTTGATTTCTCGGTTTGGCCGCATTCATTTTAAGTTCAGCAGTGACAAAAATAGTTTCGTTCATGATGGTTTTCTTTCTTCTTTTTTATTGATGGGCGCTACTGTAATTAACCTCATTTGATTGATAAACTCCGCTTTAGTTATTTCTTTATCAACTCTAAGTGTGCAATGGATAAGCTAACCAGCATGAAAGTCTTTGCTTATGTGGTAGAACATGGCAACTTTCGCAATACTGCCCATCATTTTGATATTTCACCCACCATGGTTGGCAAGCATGTGAGCTTTTTAGAGCAAACCTTAGGTACGCAACTTATCCACCGAACAACGCGTAAGCAGTCTCTTACTGAAGCAGGCAAACTCTATTACCAAGAGTGTCAGCGCATTATTGAAGATATCACCAACGCCGAAAACCTGATCCAAACGTTGATGAATCGTCCATCTGGCACTGTAAAAGTGAACTGTCCCGTGACTTACGGAAAAAAGATACTTGCACCGATCGTGGCAGACTTTCTCTCTGAATATCCAGACCTGAACGTGGAGTTGATGTTAGATAACAAGCTGATTGATCCTTACCTCAGCGATGCGGACATCATTATTCGTATTGGAGATTTGGTTGACTCTTCACTTGTTGCACGTAAGCTTGGTGATTACGAGATGACATACTGCGCCGCACCTTCCTATTTAGCGAAACACGGGCAAATAACCCACTTGGAGGATCTCAATCAACATCATTGCCTCGGTTTTCAATACCATCAGGGAGAGAGCCAACAAGTTGTAAACATACCATCGAATACCTTTGGTCTAACCAATACTCGCCTAACCTCGAACAACGGAGATGTACTTAAGTTTGCTGCAATAAATGGAGCTGGTGTTTTATTGCAACCCAAAATCCTTGTTGAAGAAGAAATCCAATCCGAAACCTTAGTTGAGTTACTTCAAACATACGCACCAAAGCCCAAGCCAATCCATCTGCTCTACCGCTCAAAACAATTGTCATTAAAAAATCGGACTTTTGTCGACTTCGTGCTTCGCGAAGTAAATTAACCATAATTAAGCCAAGTCATATAAGAATAATTGCTCAATCAGCTTTATTGAAAACCTCTAAGATTAGTGCCTGTATCTTAGCTATCAATAGGATTCTGTAGGACGAAACTCAAGGATAAATAATTGGCTTTTCAAAAGAGCGAGTACTGCATAAAAGGGAATATACGACTCCCTGGCTAACAGATCTTCAATAAAATATTAATCACAACGCATCAAGGTATATAAACCACTGGTAAATTAAATTAATCCCAGATTAAACATGGTTCACATTCGTGCTTTTTTAGTCACTTACGTTGTGACAACCACAAACTAGGTCTAATATTTGTGAGAACAAATTAATCTCTCCGCGCGTTGAGCCTTCAATACTCGGCAATCGCCAAATAACCTTACTGGGTTAAAATAATGAACGAAACTTCAGCTCCATCCCATACATTACGTAACCTTATTATCGCAACCATAGCGATTGTCGTCTTAGCCACCCTTAGTTATTTCTATATTCAACACCAAAAAAACTACCCGAGTACCGATGATGCCTACATTCACGCCAACATCATTTACATTGCTCCACAGGTAAATGGCAAGGTGATCAGTGTTAACGCATCAGATTATCAAAAAGTCAGTCAAGGCGATTTGTTAGTACAGATAGACCCAGCTCCTTTTCAAGCCAAACTCGATGAAGCGCGCGCAGCCTATGAAGTCGCCATGCAAAATAATGCTGCAAGCGATGACGCGATACTCGCCGCCAGTGCAAACGTTAAAAGCGCTGTAGCCCAGTTATCCGATGCCCAGTCCACCTATCAACGCATTAAACAGTTAGTAGAAAAGCAGTTGCTACCCGAACAACAACTCGATGATGCTCGCGCTAAGCTCTCTTCAGCAGAAGAAAGCGTTATTGCTGCTAGGGCTACGATGTCACAACTTATTAAAACCCAAGGTGCTCAAGGGGATGCGGCTCCAGACGTCAAAAAGGCGGCAGCAGCACTGAGTCAAGCCAGCTTATCGCTTTCATACACTAATATTTTTGCTCCAAAAGACGGCCATTTAGGCAAGTTAAGTGCTCATGCCGGTAGTGTTGTTTCCCCTGGCCAAGCACTCGTACCTTTAGTTGAAGATAATACTTTTTGGGTGCAGGCCAATTTCAAAGAAACCCAGCTAGAGCGGATTAGAAGTGGCATGCCTGCCTCGATTACATTAGATCTCTACCCCAAGGTCGACTACCACGGCACCATTGAAGCAATTTCGCCAGCAAGCGGCTCGTCATTTTCACTGCTGCCACCTGAAAATGCGACGGGTAACTGGGTAAAGGTCCCTCAGCGTTTCCCAATATTGATCCGCCTTTCTAATGAAGCCGAGCATCCAGACTTTCCGTTGCGGGTCGGCGCAAGTGCCAATGTCACTGTAGATACCCTTCACAGCTCAGCTCAGCATAAAGAGCAGTAATATGGAGCCGTTATCAAAGGCGTCTCCAACTAACGAAGAGCCACAGGTTTTAAGCGAAAACAGCCGTAAGCTGGTTACTTTAGCCGTAATGTTGTCGGCTATTATGGTGCTTCTAGATATGACTATCGCTAATGTTGCGCTCCCTCATATGATGGGCGCATTAGGGGTTACATCTGATCAAGTAACTTGGGTGCTTACATCCTACTCTATGGCTGAAGCGATATTTATTCCGTTAGCGAGCTTTCTTGCTTTGAAGTTTGGGATTCGCCGTCTTTTACTTATCTCCGTAAGTGGTTTCGTGATCACTTCCGCACTCTGTGGTCAAGCTGATACCATCGCTGAAATGGTGACCTTTAGGGTAATGCAAGGCGCATTTGGCGCTTCGGTAATCCCACTTTCTCAGTCAATTATGGTGCAGATCTATCCTGCCAATCAACGTGGTAAGGCAATGGCGCTATTTAGTGTCGGGGTGTTACTCGGGCCGATTTTAGGGCCAACCCTAGGCGGGATCATTACCGAGAATATGGATTGGCGCTGGATATTTTACGTAAATCTCCCTGTAGGCTTGCTCTGTTTAGGCCTTATCTATCTCTTCGTTAAGCTCGATGGTCGCGGTCAGACCCGTATCGATTGGCCAATTGTTATCGCAATGACCATAGGTATTGGCTTATTACAAATGGTGCTAGACCGAGGCAATGAAGAGTCTTGGTTTGAGTCTAATATCATCTTGTTCTCGGCTATTATCAGCGCCATAGCGATAATTTTCTTTGTTGCACGCTCCTTCATGACTAAGAGCGAGATCGCGCCGGTTTGGTTATTGCGTGATCGTAACCTAGCCATGTCATGCCTGGTTATGGCCGGCTTTTCTATGGGCATGTTTGGTATCACCCAGCTACAACCCATGATGCTTGAGCAATTATTGAATTACCCAGTAGAAACTACAGGTTTTGCTATGGCGCCTAGGGGGCTTGCTTCTGCAGTGGTGTTACTGGTGATGGCGCGCTATATGGACAAAATCGATGCTAGGCTGTTGATTGTTGTGGGTCTGAGCCTGAATGCCTTGGGAACCTATTTAATGACTCAGTATTCTCTTGAGATAAACATCTACTGGATCTTACTTCCAAGTATCATTCAAGGTGCAGGAATGGGATTGGTTTTTGCTCCACTAAGTCAGTTGGCCTATGCGACACTTTCCCCAAAAGATACTATAGGCGGCGCAGTGGTGTTCAATCTATGTCGTACTATTGGTGGCTCCTTTGGGATCTCCATCGTTAATACCTATTTCTCACGGATCCAGCAACAAGAATGGAACCAATTAGGCGGGGCGCTTTCACCAACTAATCCGGTATTACAGCAAGCAGCCCAGACACAGGGAGCCAGTATTACCGATCCAACCTTTTTAGCTCAGCTGCAAAACCTGCTACATCAGCAATCTACCCTCACCGCCTTTGTCTATACATTCGGCTTCTTGCTATTCTCTTACTTATGCCTTATTCCACTGCTTGCACTGTTCAAGCCTAAACCCAAAGTGGCGGCGTCTTAGTCGGAATAGTTGGTCAGAATAATAGGTCACAATAGTTAGCCACAATATTGAGTATGAACTTAGTGTAAGTTCATACTCATAGCTTTTTGAAGATTGGCTATTAGCCCTATTGAGCGTCAGTCTGCGCTATCTATGGGTTTATCTATGGAGTTGTCTATCGCTGTATGCGTACTTTGAAATAGCGCATTAGCCTCAGTCGCCTTATCACCACACTGATAGGCATTGGCAATCATAGTCACTGAACCAGTGAACCCCAACGGTTTATAAAGATAAATGGTATCGGCATCGAGTTTCGCAGCCTTGATGCGCATCTCATTTAATGTGCCCCAAACCATGTCTTTATCGGCGTGTAGCCAATAGTCATAAAAGTGGCCCTGTGAACCAATGACCGTGCCCTTGTGCTCACAACCTTGTAATGCAATAGGGTCATCCCATAGCACCTTTACAGTGTTAGATTCATCGGTTGGAAAAGTGATGCAGCCTGTTAGGCTTGCACAGAACAATGCAATTGCACTAAGTTTTACGAGTTTCATGGTTAATCGTTCAAGAAAAAGGGACGCGATAATATAGATTTTTTACTGTTTTGGGAATCCTTTTCCCTCACTGATTTCACCAGAGCAACTAGCAAAAAAAATAGGTTGAAAATGAGTTTTATTACCTTGGCTATCGACTCGAAATTCAGTTCTCCTTGCCTAAAACATTTGTTCTTCTATACCGCAAACTGCTGCAATATCAATCGAAAACTTGCCAAACAGGGGCAATATTTACGTGACCTTTCGTCTCAAATTTGTACAAATATTTGATGAGATTTTAGGTAAAACATGATGAGTCCCAAATTAGTCAGCAAAAAAACAAATAATGAGTGCGTTTGCAGCGAAATCTTGTTACTACAGGCATTCTTTAGCAATGGTTATGTTGGGTGTTATGCAGTTTTCAAAGTTTGGTGAAAAATTTAATCGTTATTCCGGTATTACACAGTTAATGGATGATCTTAATGAAGGTTTAAGTACACCCGGGGCAATCATGCTCGGTGGCGGAAACCCGGCAACCATTCCTGCAATGCACGATTACTTTCACCAAGCGTCAGCCACGCTGCTAGCTAACGGCGATTTAGTCGCTGCCCTAGGTAATTATGATGGCCCACAGGGTAAAGACAGCTTCTTAAAGGCCTTAGCTAAGCTTTTACGTGAAACCTATGGTTGGGAGATCAGTGAGAAAAACATCAGCCTCACTAACGGTAGCCAAAGCGCCTTCTTTTACCTCTTTAATCTTCTTGCCGGTAAGCAAGTTGATGGTAGCCACAAGAAAATCATGTTGCCTATCGCTCCAGAATATATCGGCTATAACGATGCTGGCCTAGATGACGATATCTTTGTCTCTTACCGCCCTGATATCGAGATGCTAGATAATCGATTATTTAAGTATCGTGTCGATTTTTCAAAACTTGAGATCGACAGTTCTGTCGCTGCTATCTGTGTCTCACGCCCGACAAACCCTACTGGCAATGTGCTTACCGATGCTGAGATCGTGAAGTTAGATGAGTTGGCCCAAGACAATGGCATTCCACTGATTATCGATAACGCCTACGGTACCCCCTTCCCTAATATTATCTTCGAAGAGGTAAAACCTTTTTGGAACAGCAACACCATTTTATGTATGAGCCTATCAAAACTCGGTTTACCGGGCGTTCGCTGCGGGATCGTTATTGCTAACGAGGATATCACTCAGGCAATGACAAACCTTAACGGCATCATAAGTTTGGCTCCTGGCAGTTTTGGTCCTGCTATCGTTAAGCAGATGATCGATTCCGGTGACCTTCTCACTCTAAGTGAATCAGTCATTAAGCCTTTTTATAAACAGAAGTCCGATTTCGCCGTCGCTTTGTTGCAAGAGTCGATTAGCGATACCCGATTTAAAATCCATAAGCCTGAAGGCGCGATGTTCCTCTGGCTTTGGTTTGATGAGTTACCTATCACGACAATGGAACTCTATGACAGATTAAAAGCTCGCGGTGTGTTAGTCGTACCCGGAGAGTACTTTTTCTTTGGACTCGAACAAGATTGGCAGCATAGCCATCAATGTTTACGCATGAACTATGTTCAAGATGAAGCTAAGATGATCGTGGGCATTCAAATTATCGCCGAAGAGGTCGAAAAGGCTTACGCTAACGCCTAGCAATGAGTTAATTTTAGCGACCGCTTTAAAGTTAAATAGACGAGAGCGCTTGATTTCGCTCTCGTTAGCCTTGCTTGCCTTTGTGTACATTTCGGCTGTTATTAATGTCCTATTTATGGTTAATTTCGCTGCTAGCGTTGTTAAAACCTAAAAGGCTTTTGTCGCACTGCCGTGATACACCCCAGTACCGGTTCAGCTCCCCGTTTAGCAGAAACCCACCCAATTAACAC
>NZ_BPET01000099.1 GCF_019654915.1 Shewanella sp. MBTL60-007
GGCGGTTTTGGCTGTTGTTTATTTGTCCTTTAATTGCAATTTGAGTTATCCGCTTGTATTTAAAGATTAATCCGCCGTTTAGGTTGGGGTGTTTTGTCTTGCTTTTGGGATAATTCTTTCTTTGTAGGCGCAAGATTATTTAATCGTCGTTTCACGGGATTTAAAGCGTGATTTTGCGCAAATTAAGGCGATTTTTTGTATTAAAAGTACAACTGCTAGCTTTTTAGCTCTGGCTGATTTATGGGCTTTAGGGGCACTAGCAATCCTATTCGGTGCTGCTGTAAGCTCTGGTTTCTTGATCTTAAATGATGGCTTCAAGCTCGGGGTTTTTACTGCTTAAAGCTGTCAATAATACGAAAAATAATACTTATACCTTATAAGGACGAGAATGATGAAAATCCTGAGCGCAACTGCTGCGGCAGTCACTTTAGCTATGTGTTCGTTTGCAGCTACTGCTGCAGACTTCAAGCCTGCTGTTGCATTTGATACAACGGGTAAGTTCGATAAATCTTTCAACCAAGCCGTTTATCAAAATGGTGTTTTGAAGTTTAACGAAAGCTCAGATGTCGAAGTACGTGAATTCGTACCTTCAAATGATGCGCAGCGTGAGCAGGGCCTTGAGCGTTTAGCACGCCGTGGTTTTAGCCCAATCGTTGTTGTTGGCTTTATGTATGGCACTGCTCTTGAAAAAGTGGCTAAGAAATACCCTGAAACTGAATTCGTTATTATCGACTCAGTAGTTGATCTTCCAAATGTTAAGTCACTTGTCTTTAAAGAGCACGAAGGTTCATTCCTTGTTGGTGCACTTGCTGCGATGAAGTCTGAAACTAACAAGATTGGCTTTGTTGGCGGCATGGATATTCCGCTAATTCGTAAGTTTGCTTGTGGTTACGAGCAGGGTGCGAAATTCATCAGCCAAGATGCAGAAATCTTCCAAAACATGACTGGTTCGACTATTGCTGCATGGAATGACCCTGCGCGTGGTGCTGAGCTTTCTAAGAGCCAGTTTACTAAAGGCGCTGACGTAGTCTTCGCTGCTGCTGGTGGTACTGGTGTTGGCGTTTATCAAGCTGCTAAAGATGAAGGTAAGTACGCAATTGGTGTTGATTCAAACCAAAACTATTTACACCCAGGCGTAATGCTAACTTCTATGGTTAAGTTAGTTGGTGTTGCCACATTTGAAGTATTCAAAGACGCTGAAAAAGGCACGTTTGTTGCGGGTATTGATAGCCGTGGTCTTAAAGAAAATGGCGTTAACTGGGCATTAGACGAGCATAACCGCGCACTTGTGACTCCAGAAATGGAAGCAAAACTTGCTGATATCACTAAGAAAATCGTTGCTGGTGAAATCGTTGTTCATGACTACATGAAAGACAACACTTGTAAATACTAAGCAGTATTAACATAGATAAAGCTCTCTGGTTTATGACTGGGGAGCTTTGTTGTAAGTGGTAATTTTTAAGAGTTAATTTTCAAATCCATATTTGATCAATGTTTAGTCATCAATGCCTGCTTAGGCATTTGAGATAATTATGACCATGTCCATACACGAAAAAGAAAAATCCGATGAGCGTCCCGTTGCCCTTGAGCTTCGTGGTATCGACAAACGATTCGGCGCTGTTCATGCCAATAAAGATATCTGCTTAAAAATTCCTGCTGGCACTATTCACGGTATTATCGGTGAGAACGGTGCAGGTAAATCCACCTTGATGAATATCATTTATGGTTTCTACACCGCAGATAAAGGTCAGATCCTAATTGATGGCATCGAGCGCAAGCTGGCTAATTCTAAAGAAGCCATCAGCTATGGCATCGGTATGGTGCATCAGCATTTTATGTTGGTTGATAATTTTACCGTGCTTGAAAACGTTATATTAGGTGCTGAAGAGGGCGGTTTACTTAAACCTAGCCTGAAAAAAGCGCGTAAAGAACTTGAGCGTTTAGCCAAAGAATACCAACTGGATGTGCCACTCGATAGCCTTATTGAAGAGCTGTCGGTTGGATTACAGCAGCGAGTCGAGATCTTAAAGGCGCTATATCGCGGCGCAAAAATCCTGATTCTAGACGAGCCTACAGGCGTACTGACGCCGCAGGAAACTGAACATTTATTCCATATTTTCGATGCCTTGCGGGCGCAAGGTGTCACTATCTTATTGATCACCCATAAGCTTAAAGAGATCCTTTCTGCCACTGATAATGTGTCGGTGATGCGCCAAGGGGAAATGGTTGCCCATAGAGAAACTGCTCACACCAATAAAGAAGAGCTCGCTGAGTTGATGGTTGGCCGTAAGGTTCGCCTTAAAGCCGAGAAAAGCGATGCGAATCCAACTGAGGTTTTACTTTCAACCCATAAGCTTACCTATACCGATTCAATGGGCGTAGATCGCCTGAAAGAGGTGTCGATTGAGATTAAGGCGGGTGAAGTGGTTGGCGTTGCAGGCGTCTCTGGTAATGGTCAATCAGAGCTATTAAGTGCACTTGCCGGCCTTATCACACCAACCCGTGGTTCAATTAAGGTTGGCGGTAAGGTGATTGATGCCAACAACCCTAGTTGCGCCGATGAAATGCGCAAACTAAAGGTTGGCCACATACCGGAAGACAGACTAGTCATGGGGCTAATCAAGTCTTTCACCGCCGAAGAATCTGCCATTCTTGGTCATCATAATCAGTCGCAGTACAACGGCCATTTATTGAATAAGCCTAAGTACATTACCTCTGAATGTAAGCGCTTAATGGATGAGTGGGATGTTAGACCGCGAGATCCTAAGCTGAAAAGTTCACTATTTTCTGGTGGTAACCAGCAGAAGCTGATCATTGCCCGCGAAGTGGACCAAGACCCTGATATCTTGTTGATTGGTCAGCCGACTCGTGGTGTGGATATTGGTGCGATTGAGTTTATTCACAAACGTATTATTGAGTTACGAGAGCAGGGCAAGGGCATTTTACTAGTATCTGTTGAGCTAGATGAAGTGATGTCACTTGCTGACAGAATAATCGTGATGTTTGACGGCCATGTGGTTGGTGAGATTGATGCCAGCAAGGCAGATGAGAAAACTTTAGGAATGATGATGGCAAATATTATGCCTGATGAGCTGGTTGCGGATAATGGAGCTCAAATATGAACGACTCTAAAATCCCATCTTGGGTAAATATTTTTGTTTTACCTTTGATTAATATCATGTTTGCTTTTGCGTTTGCAGCCGGTATTTTCCTTGCGGTAGATGTGAATCCGATCGAAGCGGCTGGCGTGATGGTACGCGGAGCCTTGGGTTACCAAGAGGGTATTGGTTATACGCTCTATTATGCGACTAACTTTATCTTTACTGGTTTAGCTGTGGCAATGGCATTTTCTGCTGGCCTATTTAACATTGGTGGTGAAGGTCAAGCTTATATGGGCGGCTTAGGTGTAGGTCTTGCCTGTTTAGCACTCGATAGTACTTTGCCTTTCTGGGCATTACTGCCAATTACCATGCTTGCCAGTATGTTGTTTGGCGCGCTGTTTGCGCTGATCCCGGCTTACTTACAGGCATACCGTGGAAGCCATATCGTTATTACCACCATCATGTTTAACTTTATCGCTTCAGCGTTAATGGTTTATCTACTGGTAAACGTACTTAAGCTTGAAGGGCAGATGGCGCCGGTATCGCGGGTATTTGAAGATAGCGCTGGCTTACCTATGTTCCATGAGATGACCCAATGGTTTGGGATCTCCTTCTCGCAATCACCAATGAATCTGAGCTTCTTTATTGCGCTTATCTGCAGTGTACTTGTTTGGGCGCTGCTGTGGCGTACTCGCTGGGGTTATGCCATCCGCGCAATGGGCGCTAGCCCAAGTGCTGCCGAGTATGGCGGTATCAACTATAAGAAACTGATCATTGTGGTAATGCTTATCTCTGGTGCGCTATCAGGCATGATGGGCTTGAACGAAGTTCAAGGTTATAGCCAGCAGCTAAAACTCGACTTTGTTGCAGGTTATGGTTTTACCGGTATTGCCGTGTGTTTGATTGGCCGTAGTCATCCAATTGGTATTATCTTAGCCAGTATTCTATTTGGTGTGCTTTATCAAGGCGGCGCTGAACTGTCGTTTGATTACCCGAATATTGACCGTGAAATGATTCAAGTGGTGCAAGCGTTAGTAGTGTTGTTTAGTGGTGCATTGGCATTGATGCTAGTTAAACCGACTGAGAAGCTGTTTGTGTTTCTTGATCAAAAGAAAGCAGCCCTAGGCAGCGTTAAGGCGGAGGCATAAATTATGTTTGAGAATATCATTCTAATCTTAGATGCAACCCTAAGGGTATCGGCTCCACTTATTCTTGCTGCACTTGCTGGTCTTTTTTCTGAGCGCTCAGGTATTGTCAACATTGCTCTCGAAGGCAAGATGCTCTCTGCAGCTTTTGCCGCTGCGGCAACGGCTACAGTGACAGGCTCAGTTTGGTTTGGCCTGCTAGCGGGTATCGGTGTTTCTGTGATGCTGTCACTGGTACACGGTTTTGCGACCATTACTCATCGTGGCGACCAAATCGTATCTGGTGTAGCAATCAACATGTTAGCTGTGGGCTTAACCGTTACGCTTGGTCGTTTCTGGTTCGGTTTAGGTGGTCAAACACCAGCGCTAACTGATGATTCTCGCTTTACTGCTATCACACTACCATTTGCAGATGCATTAGCCGATGTGCCAGTTATTGGCATGCTTTATAGCCAGCTAATATCAGGGCATAACTTCTTAGTGTATCTGTCGCTGTTTGCAGTACCAGCGGTTTACTGGGTGGTTTATAAAACCCGTTTTGGCCTCAGACTGCGTGCAACAGGTGAAAACCCACATGCGGTAGATACCGCAGGTATCTCAGTTGCGTGGATCCGTTACCGTGCACTGATTATTGCTGGTGTATTAGCGGGTATGGCGGGTGCTTACTTATCGACTGCTCACAGCGCAGGCTTCGTACCGAACATGAGTGCGGGTAAAGGCTTTATCGCATTAGCGGCGTTGATTTTCGGTAAGTGGAAGCCAGTACCAGTATTGTTTGGTTGTTTGCTATTTGGTTTCTTAGACGCGATTGCAATTCGTCTGCAAGGTGTTGAGTTACCACTGGTTGGCGAAATCCCAGTGCAAGCGATTGAGGTATTGCCATATATCTTAACCGTGTTGCTACTAGCGGGCTTTATTGGCCGCGCAGTGGGGCCAAAGGCAATTGGTCAACCTTACGTTAAGTCTCGTTAATTTTCGTACATAACGAACTTTTCGATTGAGATTAAAGAGTTTACTTGAGCCGATATTTGTAATGTTTGGCTCAGTAAACTCTTTTTGTTTTCTAGGCCAAAACTGGGGCTTATCAGGCTGCGCCTGAGCTGAATGCAATCAAACTTTGTTTGACCTCTAAGTTAGACTTCGTCTAACAATTAAAGTCGTGGCGCTTCGCCCACACCCTAGAAGGAAGCAATCAAACTTCGTTTGATAAAGGTCGTGAGCTTCCAGCTCACACTCGGGCAAGGAGGACTGCTCGTCCTTATCCTCCTTGCATCCACCATGACGCCCCAGACGAAGTTGTCACCCTCGTACTTATGGATAAATCGCTAACGCTTCCGATGGGGCATCCTGCCCCGCGAAAGCTAGCCAGACATCCATGTCTGGACTTACGCGATTTATTCCAACGTACTTCGGCAACTCCGATGGGGACTTGGTGTTTTCTGTGAGAGTAGTAGCTAAGTTTTCCTCTTTTCTAGTTACTGCCTACTTTAGATATGACAACAAAAATCATGCTCACTTTGCAATTTATCGTGCTCGTTTATTCATTGATATTCTGGTAGAGTTCTTATAAATCAATAGCTTTGCTTTAGTGAGGCTTTAATAATAGGTTTATTAAATGTGCATGCGTGTTTTTGCTAAATACGTGCGCATGCGCACTATATAAATGTTAGCAATCAAGGAGGTATTAAATGGGTCTATGCGTATATTGTGATAAAGATAAGTCGTTGACTAGAGAACATATTCTTCCTTCGTTTGTGTATAAGTACCAAGAGAGCAACAAAAAAGGAAAAACATCTGGATGGAGAGAAAAGCCACAAAAAATAATCGGGGGTGAAGCAGTAATTAAAGATGTTTGCGCAGAATGCAACAATGTTGTTTTGGGGGCTCTTGATGGGCATGCAAAACACGTGCTTGAAAAGGCAGGGGTGTTTACCTCGAATTTCAAAAAAAGCACATTATATCTTGAGTATAATTACAATGAGCTTTCTAGGTGGTTGCTAAAAGTTGCTTATAATTCGTCTAGAGCTAGCGGCAAACACCAGGGGGTCTTTGAGAAATTTAAAGGGTTTATTCTTGAGGAAAGTTCAGATTCCTCCCAATTCATTATTTCCGTCGGGCTGTTTAAATCTCTAAAGTTAACAAAAGACCAATATCATGAATACGGAAAAGATTTGGATGCTGATGAACATCGATATGTAAATCCATTTTATCCAAGAATATCATGGGCTCCACAAACACCAGCAGGGTTTTCAGTTAAGCAAATCGTAATAGGTGCTTTGGTGTTTCACGTTGTTATTTTCAATGATGGTATCTCACGTGATGAGCGTAAAAGGCTCATTAAACAGTATTTAGAAATATGCAAAGGCATGAGTTTACTGAGAAAAAATGAGAAAAAAGCTAAAGTCTGCCAAATCCCGCTCACTTTCATTGACTCGATGCAACATCACATGCTCAGACCAGAAGTCGAGCCTCACTTAGCTAAATTGCTAACATAAACATAAAGGTGACTCGTTATACTCGGCGGTTTTGGTATGGAGTTCGGTGCGCTTGGTAAGTTTATCGTGGAGCACCTTATGTTCGGCGTTATGTAATTTGAGGTAATAATGGGCGAAGTTGTAATGCTAAATGAGAAATTAGTTTTGCCTCTATTGGCAACATTAGGAGCATCCCTGACGGTATTGTTTATACAGTTCAATACACTCAGAGTTAAAGAGACGAAGCAGAAAGTGTATGCAGTGTCTTATATCGTCCACCAATGTTACAAAATTTTGTTTTCTGAGCTAAGTATTTTGAAAGCGACAGTTATTCCGCATATAAAAGCCATTGAGAGGATTTTAGACGGTGACGAGGATTTACTTTTGACTATGTTTTTAGCTGATGAATTTGATATTTTAAAAGCTCCTCCACCAAAGCTAACTCACTTACCCGATGAGTATTTGTTACTTGTTGGCTACGATGACATGCATTTAGCTAGTATGTATGAAACTCTTGTTTATTTAAAAAGTGATGATACTTGTCGGCTAGACCTCAATAACTTTGTTCGAAAAGATCTAAAAAATAGGCATGCATTTTTATCTTTGGATAGCAAAGCTCAAGTTGATATCTTACACGAGTACTATGATCACTTAACTACTATTGAGCACGTGACCAAGAGAAAAATATTTTTCATTGTATACAGCGTTTTACCTAAGTTTTTCAACTATATAAAAACGTATAGATTTTGGTTGTATTCCAAGAAGAGTATCAATAATGAGAAGTCGCGTATCAAGCAAGTACTTTCTAACTACAAAGAATTTGTACCAAAGGCTGATTTTGGAGAGCAGTCAATGAATGGTGGAATACAGAAAGAAATTACATAACAAAAACATCAAGGTGACGCTTTACACTCAGCAGTTTTGGATATGTCGTGGATATATCGGGTCAGAGTAAACATTAAAATACCTAGCTTAACGTCCCCGATTTAGCTTACAGAAAACACCCATTCCCCATCGAAGTTGCCGAAGTGCGTTGGAAACTCTTTATAAACCAGAGCTGCGTGATGCCGACATGGATGTTAGCGTAGCTTTCGCGGGGCTGGCCGTTCCTTGGCATCCGTGCCACCACGGCATTTGTGAATCCATTCACATCAGATGTCTCATCGGAGGCGTTAGCTATTTATCCATAACTATGAGGCTCGTACTCAATGCATGTAACTTCGTCGGGGTGGCTGGACTTTTATCAAGCGCGGCTTGATTGCTTAGTCCTGATATATTGGTTCAGATTAAATATTCAATTGGCTAAATAGAAATGCGTCGTTCTACCCATTAGTAAATAAATTAAATGACGCTTGGTTTTACCTCTGTAGCGTCAAATATTTCTTAGCTAGAAAAATATGCAATAATGCTGGTGGGCACGATAATAACTAAGGACGGTTTTATGCCATTTATTGCTTTCGAATCAGGTCAATTAACGGATGACGTAAAAGAGCAACTGATTGAAAAGTTGACAGAAGTTGCAGTTGAAATTACGGGGATACCTAAAG
This sequence comes from Shewanella sp. MBTL60-007, assembly GCF_019654915.1. Lineage (GTDB taxonomy): Bacteria > Pseudomonadota > Gammaproteobacteria > Enterobacterales > Shewanellaceae > Shewanella. The sequence continues at coordinate 8,268 of NZ_BPET01000099.1, forward strand.
AGCTATTTTTAGTTTCTATTAGAGAGCAACCTGATAATAATATTGCAGTTGGGGGTAAAAGTGTGCAGCAGATTAAGAAAGAAATAGCACAACAAACCTAATGCGACACTTACTTTATTGTTTTTAGTGCGGCATGCACTGGCTTGCTATGAATTGCATCGTGGGATTGATTGCCATGTTTTTCTAGCCAGTGTTGATGCTGCAAATCGATTAAACTAATTTAGTAGGTTTCATTCAATATAATTAGAAGTCATTAGAACCCATGCATGATGTCAACTTCATGCATGGGATTGATTTTTTATAACTATTACATGGTAGAAGAGTAAAAGCTGAAATGTAAAATGAACACTTATATTCTTAAGTGCTTTTATACACTATGGGCCACACATAAAGCTTTCGTCACTTGAGCCGTCTACATGCTCATATCCAACACAAACTTCAAAGGGCTCATCTTCACCATCATTGTAATTAAAATTAAACCAAAAATCCTCAAATTCGTCGCTCATTTCATCCATGTAATCTTCTAGCCAATTAAAATAATCATTGAAATCATCTTCCTCCTCATCTTCCTCCTCATCAGTGGGAGGAGCGTCACTTCTCCTTGCTGAACTGGACTGGATATTGTCGTCAGCTATATCTTTACTTGTTCTATTTAACTCGTTGTGTAATTGCTTATCAAAGCTTTTTAATTCGCTGTTTATAGATATTTCGAAGCCTCTTCTTCTGATTTTTCCACCTTTATTAACATCAAAAAAAATGACGTGCTTATTGTTAATCCCCTTACTTGTTTTAAAGAAAGCCTTTTTGGAAAGCCTATTTAAAACCGCTGCGGTTTTCTTAAATCTGTCTTTTTTATTCTCAATCTTTGACAAAATATCAAAGGTTACTCTTAAGTCATTGAATATTTTAGGTGATATGGTTTTTTTGTTAGTGGATTCTAATGACAA
>NZ_BPET01000100.1 GCF_019654915.1 Shewanella sp. MBTL60-007
AGATCGCTTTTTAGAAACAGACATTAAAGAAATTCGAATTTTTTCTCGGGATGAGAAAAAGCAAGACGATATGCGTAAGAAGTATAACTCTCCGAAACTTAAGTTTTATATTGGGGATGTTCGAGATTATAATTCTATATTGTCAGCAACTCGGGGAGTGGACTTTGTTTATCATGCAGCAGCTTTGAAACAAGTACCCTCTTGTGAGTTTCATCCAATGGAAGCTGTAAAAACAAACGTTTTGGGTACAGAAAATGTACTAGAAGCTTGTATAGCAAATGAAGTTTCTAGAGTTGTTTGTTTAAGCACAGATAAAGCTGTTTATCCTATCAATGCGATGGGAATATCAAAAGCGATGATGGAAAAGGTAATCGTTGCAAAATCACGAAATGTAGATCCTGATAAAACCGTTATTAGCGCTACTCGTTACGGTAACGTTATGGCTTCTCGTGGGTCTGTTATCCCTTTATTTTTAAGACAAATAATTAATGGAGACGCGATAACAATTACTGACCCTAATATGACTCGTTTCATGATGACTTTAAATGACGCGGTGGACCTTGTTTTACATGCATTTACACATGGTGTAAATGGCGACATATTTGTACAAAAAGCTCCTGCTGCAACGATTGATGTATTAGTTAAGGCGCTAAAAACAATTACATCTAAACCAGAGCACAAAGTGAATGTTATTGGTACTCGCCACGGTGAGAAACTTTATGAAGCTTTGTGCAGCCGAGAAGAGATGTTTGTTGCTGAAGATCAAGGTGGTTACTATCGCATTCCTTCAGATAATAGAGACTTAAATTATTCTCAATATGTTGAAGAAGGCGAACAAGATTTAAGTTCAATTGAAGATTATAACTCTCATAATACTGAGCGCTTAGATGTTGATGGCATGATTAAATTACTACATAAGTTAGATTTTATTGCGGATATAGAAGCAGGCAGTTTAGTTGTACCAGAGGGGGTTTAATGAAAATATTAGTGACAGGTGCCAATGGCTTTATTGGTAAGAATTTGTGCTTCCAACTAGAAGAACAAGGTTTTACTGATATTGTAAAAATTGATCGTGATAATTCAACACATGAATTAGATTCAGCATTAGAGAGTGTTGATTTTATTTATCACTTAGCAGGGATCAATCGTCCGAAAACTGAAGATGAGTTCACAAAAGGCAATGTAGATTTAACGTCACGGATAGTTTCTAAGTTAAAAGAGCTTAATCGTCAAACACCTATTCTTTTGACTTCGTCAATTCAAGCAGAGCATTCAAATCCTTATGGTGTAAGTAAAGCACTTGCTGAAGACGCAGTGAATCAGTATGCTGAGCAGTCTAAAGCTAAAGTGTTTATTTATCGCTTACCAAATGTGTTTGGTAAGTGGTGTCGGCCTAATTATAACTCTGTTGTGGCAACTTTCTGTCATAATGTTGCAAATGATCTGCCATTAGTCATTAATGATCCCGCAGCAAAAATTAATTTAGTTTATATCGATACCGTTTGTGAACACTTTATTCATCATTTAACTAATGATGAACCAAGTGGAGAACAATCAATTAAGCCAATTTACCCTACTACAGTCGGGGATATCGCTAATGCTCTTGAATCATTTAAAGAAAGTAAAACTTCATTAGTTACTGAAAATGTTGGCACTGGGCTTTCTCGCGCGCTTTACTCTACTTATATTAGTTATTATTCGCCAGAGCAATTTTCATACACCGTACCGTCGTATATAGACCCTCGTGGTTCTTTTTGTGAATTATTAAAAACTAAAGAAGCTGGCCAATTTTCTTTCTTTACTGCTCATCCCGGTGTTACCAGAGGTGGCCATTATCATCATACTAAAAATGAGAAATTCTTGGTGATAAAAGGAGAGGCTAAGTTTAAGTTTGAACATATAGCAACAGGTGAATGTTATTCATTAGATGTCACAGGGGATGATTACCGTGTTGTTGAAACTGTGCCAGGTTGGACGCACGATGTGACCAATACTGGTGATTCAGAACTTATCGTTATGTTATGGGCTAATGAAATTTTTGATCGCGAAAAACCAGACACTTTTGCTAAGCCATTGTAGGAATTAAAAATGAAAAAATTAAAAGTGATGTCAGTGGTCGGCACACGTCCTGAGATTATTCGTCTTTCTCGAGTTTTAGCTAAACTCGACGACCATTGTGAACATATTTTGGTTCATACTGGTCAAAATTACGATTTTGAATTAAACGAAGTCTTTTTTAACGATTTAGGAGTGCGTAAGCCAGATTACTTCTTAGAAGCAGCAGGTAAGAATGCAGCAGAAACAATTGGCCAAGTTATCATTAAAGTCGATCAGGCGTTAGAAGAAATCAAGCCAGATGCGATGTTGGTGCTTGGCGACACCAATTCTTGTCTTTCAGCTATTCCTGCAAAGCGACGTAAGGTACCTATCTTTCATATGGAAGCTGGGAACCGTTGTTTCGATCAACGAGTGCCAGAGGAAACTAACCGACGCATTGTTGATCACACTGCCGATATTAATCTGACATATAGTAGTATCGCTCGAGATTACTTATTAGCTGAAGGGTTACCAGCCGATCGCGTTATAAAAACCGGTAGTCCAATGTTTGAGGTATTAAATCACTATATGCCTCAAATTGATGCATCAGATGTATTGACTCGCCTTGAACTTGAAAAAGGTCAGTTTTTTGTCGTTAGTGCACATCGTGAAGAAAATGTAGACTCACCTAAACAACTAGCAAAGCTGGCTGAAACGTTGAACACTGTTGCAGCTAATTATGACTTACCTGTAATTGTATCAACGCATCCTCGTACTCGTAATCGCATTGAGGCTCAAGGAATTGAATTCCATAAGAATATACAGTTGCTTAAACCATTAGGTTTTCATGATTACAACCATTTACAGAAAAATGCTAAAGCGGTTTTATCTGACAGCGGAACTATTAATGAAGAATCTTCAATAATGAATTTTCCGGCTTTGAACCTACGAGAAGCTCATGAACGACCAGAAGGGATGGAAGAAGCTTCTGTGATGATGGTGGGGCTTTGTGTCGAACGCGTTATGCAAGCTCTAGAAGTGTTAGAGTCTCAGCCTAGCGGAACTGAGCGTTTATTGCGTCCAGTTTATGACTATAGTATGCCGAATGTATCAGATAAAATGGTGAGAATAATTCATTCTTACACGGATTATGTGAAAAGAGTCGTCTGGAAAGAGTACTAAAATGTGGTTTGGCTTATAAACATACTATTACAAGCTAGCCTATAGTGAACTATGAATGAAAATATTATTATTAACACAATGGTTCGAGCCAGAACCGACCTTCAAAGGTCTCTTATTTGCGCAAGCATTACGTGATCAGGGACATGATGTTGAGGTCCTTACCGGGTTTCCTAATTATCCTGGTGGAAAAGTATACGATGGTTATAAAATTTCTCTTTATCAAAAAGAAGTCATAGGCGGAATAACAATACATAGAGCACCTTTGTATCCTAGCCACGATGGTTCGGCTGTTAAGCGTATTTTTAACTACGTCTCTTTTGCTGTTGGGGCCTTTTTTGTCGGTTTACTAAAAACAAGAAATATTGATGTAATATATAGTTATCATCCACCGCTTACGACCTCTATATCAGCTTTGCTATTAGGTTTTTTTAAAAGAGTTCCTTTTGTCATTGATGTTCAGGATTTATGGCCAGATACATTGTCTGCTACAGGTATGGTCAATAATAGTAGCATACTTTCAATTGTTGGTAAGGCATGTGACTTTGTCTATAAAAGGGCGGCCAAAATAGTTGTTCTATCACCTGGTTTTAAAAAAAGAATAATCTCTCGTGGTGTACAAGCTGAAAAAGTTGAAGTTATTTACAATTGGTGTAACGAGCCAGCCTTAAATCATTTTGAAGATACTGAGGTAAAGCTACCGGATAATGGAAAGTTAAACTTGCTATTTGCTGGTAACTTAGGCTATGCGCAGGGCTTACCCTCAATTATCAAAGCTGCTGAAATACTTAAAGACAGTGATGTTCAAGTCAATATAGTGTTACTCGGTGACGGTGTTGCCAAGGCTGCTGCTATAGAAGAGGCTCGGAGCTTACAATTATCAAATGTGATATTTCTACCGAGGGTGCCAATGCAGCAGGTTGGTAGTCTTTTATCGAAAGCAGATATGTTACTTGTACATTTGATCAAAAATGAGCTTTTTGAAATTACTGTGCCGTCAAGAACGCAGGCGAACTTAGCAATGGGTAAACCGATAGTTATGGGGGTTTCAGGTGATGCTGCCGATTTAATTGAAGCGGCTAAAGCTGGAGTAACCTGCGAACCTGATAATCCACAGAGTCTTGCAAAAGCAATTATAAAACTAGCGTCTTACACTGAGGATGAGAGATTGACCATTGGAGAATTAGGGCGAAGCTATTATTATCAAAAACTGTCGTTGAAAACTGGTGTTGATAAGTTCTTGAAAATTTTTGAGGAGATTAGATGAAGCGTATCTTTGACTTTAGCACTGCTCTCTGTGCTTTGATTATACTTTCTCCCGTAATGCTAGTTACAGCTTTACTTATACGCAATAAGCTTGGAAGTCCAGTATTTTTTAAGCAATCGCGACCAGGTTTGCATGGCAAACTTTTTAATATGTTTAAATTTAGGAGTATGCTTGATGCGGTTGATAGCTTTGGCAATAGTTTACCTGATAGTCAACGTTTAACCCCTTTTGGCCTTAAGTTACGCGCCACTAGTTTAGATGAACTACCAGGATTAATTAGTGTTTTGAAAGGTGATATGAGCCTAGTTGGGCCCCGTCCATTATTAGTTGAATACCTACCTCTATACACCCCGGAACAATCTAAACGACATAATGTGCGTCCCGGAATTACTGGTTGGGCACAAGTAAACGGACGAAATGCCATTAGTTGGGAGCAGAAGTTTGAATACGATGTGTGGTATGTAGAAAATCAATCTTTTTGGTTAGACATAAAAATTCTATTGTTAACTATCAAAAAAGTCTTTGTAAGGGATGGTATTTCAGCGGATGGTGAAGCTACAATGACGGCTTTTAAAGGTTATAAAAATGAGTAGTCCTAGTTTGTATATTGTCGGAGCCGGCGGGCTTGCTCGAGAGTTATACTCTTATTTATCGTCAAGTAATTTCATTTACGAAGGGTATGAACTAAAGGGATTTCTTGATGATAATCAGGAAGCACTGAATGGCTTTAATATGGAGCATAAAGTCTTAGGTCCATTAAGGCACCATAGAATAGAAGCAAATAGTTTATTGTTGATGGGGGTAGCTAGCTGTCAGTTAAAGCAAGACCTATTTAGCTTTTATCGAGGCCTTGGGGCTTCATTTATAACTTTTAGCCACCCGTCATCCTTCGTTGGGAGAAATGTAACTATTGGTGAAGGTTCTATATTAGGCCCAAATGCTGTTATAACTACTGATGTTAAAATTGGGCTTCTTTCTACTATTAATGCGAATACGTCTATAGGACATGATGCATCTTTGGGCGACTTCTGTACGCTTAGTGGTCATTGTGATATCACTGGTGGCGTAGAGCTTGGCGATAGAGTTTTTCTTGGTTCGCATGCGTGCATTATTCCTAGAGTCATTATTGAATCAGACTCTATAATCGGTGCTGGAAGTGTTGTAATTAAAAGAGTCGTGGCTGGCTCAACCATGTTTGGTAATCCTGCTAAAAAAATTAAATGAGGTAGATATGTCTAAAGAAAATAAATTACTGGAAATTATAGCTGAAATCTTAGAAGTAGAGGTTAATGAGGTTACTCTAGAAACACAATTAGATGAAGATTCTTGGGATTCATTAGCTGTAGTCACGTTTATATCTGAAGTTGATTCTAATTTTGATGTTGTTGTTTCTCCATCTTCAGTCGGTGGTGCGGAAACTGTGAAACAATTAATTGATTTGGTTTAATTAAGTACAACGCCCTTGCGGGCGTTTTAGGTTGTAGAATGATTACGATTAGTAATGTCAGCATAAAAGGTATAGCAACTACTGTTCCTTCATCTAAGGTCACTAATAGTGACTTGGGATCTTTATATGGAGAGAAAGAGATTGCAAAGTTGATTTCTAGTGTTGGTGTTAATGCTAGACGTGTCGCGGATACCAATACTACCTCAGCAGATCTTTGTTATGATGCAGCTGTTAACTTAATCAATGAGCTTAAGTGGGCGCCAGAGTCTATAGGCGCTATCATATTTGTAAGTCAGACTGGGGAATATCAGCTGCCAGCAACGGCTTGTATTTTACAAAATAGACTCGGCTTACCTGTCAGTTCGATTGCTTATGATGTGAATCTTGGTTGTTCTGGGTATACCTATGGTTTGTTTTTAGCGTCAAGTCTTGTTCAAACGGGTATTAAAAGAGTTTTATTGTTAGTTGGTGACACTATTAGCAAGTTGGTAAAGCCCGGAGATCGAAGTACAGAGCTATTATTTGGAGATGCAGGAACAGCAACTGGGCTAGAGTTTGAAACTGGTCCAGTTATACATTTTGAACTAGGAAGCGATGGAAGCGGCGCGGAGCATATCATTGCTCGAAAACCTCAACCTCAAGTAGACTCTATTCGTGGCTTACAATCTGCTTTTTTAGAAATGAACGGTGGAGAGGTATTTACTTTTACTCTTAAGCGGGTTCCATTATTAGTTAATGGTTTTTTAGAGACTTTAGAATTAACAAGCAAAGATATTGACTCATGCGTTTACCACCAAGCTAATCATTTTATGATTAAACATCTTTCAAAAAAGTCCAAATTTGAGCCAACTCAAGTTCCAGTCAGCATTACCGAGTTTGGTAACACGAGTTGTGCGTCTATTCCGCTGACATTATGTACTCAAGAACTTATTTCAAGGAATCGAATGCTGTTGGTTGGTTTTGGTGTAGGTCTTTCTTGGGGCGCTGTTATGGTAGATTTAAGTACAACTAAGCTTTTACCTGTAAATGAGATAAAAAATCAATGAGTAATGTGTTAGCTGGAAAAACTATTTTAGTCACTGGAGCATCTTCTGGATTAGGCAAGGCTATTGCTATTTATTTTAGTACAGTCGGAGCTAGGGTTGTATTAAGCGGTCGAAATGAAGAACGTTTACTGGAAACGCTAAAGGACATGAGCGGTTCTAACCACCTATATTTTATAGCTGATTTGGCAAAAGTAGAGTCGGTTCAAGTAATGATGGATGCTGTTTTTGCTAATGTTGGAGCTCTTGATAGTGTTATTCATTGTGCTGGTATTCAAAAGACCCTGCCACTACAAGCTTTGAAAGAGCATCAATTCGATGATATTTTTAATACTAATGTGAAAAGTGCTCAGTTTATCGCTAAGTTTTTGCGTAAAAAAGGCAGACATAACTCACAAGGTACAAGCTTAGTTTTACTTAGTTCAGTTGCTGCTGTGTGCGGTGAGCCTGCAATTTCTAGTTATTCAGCGTCCAAGGCGGCATTATTAGGTTTATCCAAGTCTTTAGCTGTAGAACTTGCACGGCAAAATATTCGAGTTAATTGTATAGCACCTGGTCATGTTGAGACTGAAATGGCGATAGAGTTTAGTAAGCAGCTTACAGTTGAGCAACGTGAAAGCATTTTGCTTAAGCATCCACTTGGTCTAGGTAAACCTGAATATATCGCTCAAGCGGCAGAGTTTTTAGCAAGTGATAAATCTAGTTGGATCACTGGAACAACTATTTTTGTTGATGGTGGATATAGTGCTCACTAAGGAGTGATAGTGAAGTCTAAAATAATTGCAGTCTCTTCTTATTTGCCAGAATATATTCTTAGCAATGAAGAGTTAGCTCGGGATAATCCTGAGTGGAGTGTGAATAAAATATATGATAAAACGGGCATAAGCACACGTCACATTGCAGCTGAGAGCGAATCGTGCTCAGACATGGCGGTAGCAGCTTGTGAAAATCTGTTCAAAGAGTACTCAGTGAATAGAACAGATATTGATTACGTATTATTATGCACTCAAAGTCCAGATTTTAAGCTTCCAACCACAGCATGCATTGTGCAAGAACGGCTAGGGTTAAAGAACTCGTGTGGCGCGCTTGATTTTAATTTAGGTTGCTCTGGCTACATTTATGGGTTGAGTTTAGCTAAAGGATTGATCGAGACGAATCAAGCTAAAAATATTTTATTAGTTACGTCTGAATTATATTCTAGATATATAGCTAAAGAAGATAAAAGTGTCAGAACACTATTTGGCGATGCTGCCACTGCGACTCTAATATCTTGTGCTGATTCTAACGAAGATAAAATTGGACCTTTTGTCTTTGGTACCGATGGTGCTGGAAAAGATAATCTTATTGTCCCACACGGTGGGGCTAAATACCCATTGGATGCCAGTTCTGATGTATTAGAACAAGATTCTAGTGGTAATTGCAGGGCACCTAAGAACTTATTTATGGATGGTGGGGAAATATTCACTTTTACGCTTAAAACAGTGCCCAAAAGTGTTGATGAATTATTGGAACTCGCAGGGCTTGAAAAAGAGCAGATAGAGCATGTTATATTTCACCAGGCTAATAAGTTTATGTTAGAACAACTCAGGAAGAAATGTAAATTTGATGAAGACAAATTTCTTACTTCATATGAGTTTTTTGGGAACACGGTGTCTTCAACAATACCTTTAGGAATTAGTGAGGCGGTTAAAGCTGATAAGTTTAATCCTGGTGACAAAATAATGCTTGTTGGTTTTGGTG
>NZ_BPET01000101.1 GCF_019654915.1 Shewanella sp. MBTL60-007
ATATTAAAGGATTTAAATCTTTTAATAACTATTAATTTGTCATCTTTATGTGCATAGAAATAACATGAACCTCCTTATAAATATTTGTAATAGCTGGGTTTATGGAAGAAAAGCTTATTCAAGAAGAAGTAAATGAAATTCGTAGAGTGTTGAACAAGCTAGGGATGCCGGGGTTCAAACTAACTGATAATGACAAAGTACGAATATTTAATGAAGTCTCAACCATGCTGTACAAATTTGTGTCAATAAAACACCCAGTTTTAAACGTTCAACTTGTAGAGAGAGACAAGGTATTCAATAACGACTTCAACCCCAATAAAGTTGCCCCCCCGGAGTTCAGACTACTCAAGCACTCCATATTAACAGATGGCGTAACCATGCCTGTCGTCGTAGGAGCCCCGGACGTAAGGGGCTGTGTAGAAATCATTGATGGGTATCACCGAAGTAAATTAGTTAGAGAGCATACAGAAATTGCTGACTCACTAAAAAACTACATACCTGTTGTTGCCATCGAAAGAAAAAAAGAAGAGCGGATTTCTGCATCTGTACGCCATAACATGGCTAGAGGTGCCCATCAGGTAGAGCTCACTGCAAATTTGGTGATTAAGCTAAAGGGGGCGCGTTGGTCTGATGAAAAAATAGGTAAAGAGTTAGGTATGGATCCTGACGAAGTGTTGAGAATGCAGCAATTGACCGGTTTAGCTGAAGCATTTGCTGATAGAAAGTACTCAAAGGCATGGGAATAACAGATGAAGAAGCCCATAGGATTAAATGTGTTTGAGGCAGCAACGCAACGGATGAATGTGATTTTAGATGAATTTGAACACCTATTTGTCTCTTTTTCCGGCGGTAAAGACTCTGCTGCACTGTTAAATTTAGCAATTCAAGTCGCTAAGGCACGTAACCAGTTACCAATCGATGTGCTCATTATTGATATGGAGGCTCAATATCAACATACAATTGAATTAATCGACCAGATGGTAGATAGAAAGGAGGTCAATGCATACTGGATCTGTTTACCCCTAAGTTTGAGGAACGCAATAAGTCAGTTTCAGCCTAAGTGGATTTGCTGGGACCCAACTGAAAAAGATAAATGGCTAAGGCCTCTGCCTCAACATCGCTCAGTCATTTCGGATGTTAACTACTTCAAGTTTTACCATTTTGGAATGGAATTTGAAGATTTTGTCGATGAGTTTAGTCTTTGGTATCAGGCAAAACATGGTGGTAAAACAGCTTGTTTAATTGGCATTAGAGCTGATGAGTCTCTAAACCGTTATAAAACCATTAAAAATCGAAATAAAGAAAAATATAAAGAATACTTTTGGACCACTAAAGTTACGTCAGAGGTTTATAAGGCCTACCCTATTTACGATTGGAAAACCGAAGACGTATGGGCTGCTAATGGTAAGAATCATTGGAATTACAACCATATATATGATCTGATGCATAAAGCTGGAGTCCCTTTAAGCCTGCAGCGATTGTGCCAGCCATTCGGTGACGATCAACGAAAAGGCTTATGGCTTTACCAAATCCTTGAGCCCAATACATGGGAGAAACTAGTTCAAAGAGTAAATGGTTGTAACTTTGGTGCTAGATACAGTAAAGATCAGGGACGAATTCTGGGATATTATCGTTTTGAACTACCTGCAGGACACTCTTACAAATCCTATAGTAAATTCCTGCTTAAAAGCATGCCACCGCACATGGCTACACATTATAGAGAACGTATTTTTAAGTTTTTACTCTGGTGGAAAAATAATGGTAAATCCCAAGGCGTCTGGCGAATTAATGATTTCGAAGACAAAAAATTAGAAGCTAAACTAAAAGTTCCGAGTTGGCGTAGAATATGTAAAGTACTCATCAAAAATGATTACTGGTGTCGAGGGCTGTCTTTTGCACCCTCGAAGAAGATATCTCAAAGACACTTAGAGAGCTATAACAAATACTTATAAACTTATTTTGAGTTACTACTTACTTTTGAACCTAGTTAAACTGGATAGTACTTCTGTTAAGCTGGTTTGGTGCTAACACCGCACCACACCAGCTTAACCTTGCTAGTTTATTCTAATAAACACTCTAGCGGTCGCTTGAACTGTTCCTGCTTCAGCAGTTTCTCCGGGTAGTGCTTCAAGTGTCGCTGAAAAATTTCGCGTCCAAATGGTTGTAGTGCCACTTACACTTGGTGCTCCCCCCACTGCGGAATACCAACCGTCTAGATTGCCTCCTCCCATTATCAATTCATTGGTGGCCAAATTAATATCTGTGGTGCTATCAAGATCGGTAATTCGAATCCCTACCCCTTTCGCTGAACCGGGATTACTAATATAACCATTGTCTAAAAGGTGAGTCACACCACTGCCTCCCATAACATTAATGCCAACAGAGGGCGCGGCAGCAACCGTTTCTGCGCCAACTTTAAACGCGTATGAAAACTCGCCAGCACTCACCCCAGGTGAATAACTGTTTTCACATCGGTACTGTAAGTTAAAGCTTTGCGTATCATCGCCCCCAGAGTTCAATGTACTTGCTGCTATCGATGCAAAGGCAACGCTAGGTGTCACCGTTAAAAATACACAGTGGGGCTCCCTACGGATTGTTAACCCCTGATTATGTAATGCAATCGACCCCGGCCAGTCATCATACCAACCGTGATATACTGATTGTGAATCGTCTCCTGCATTGATGAGCGAAGTCCAAAGTCCGGGCCCTTTAAAAACGAGAAAACCAAAGCTATTGGTATAGTTGTAAATCGCATCGGTAAAATACCAGCCATGTCCAGTCGGCACCTTGATGATTTCAGCTTTTATGGTGGCGAAATTTTTTGCTTTTACAAGAATATTGCCGCTACCATCGGTATCAAGCCCTGTTAACGGTCGCTCTTTCCAATATCTAGAAAAGTACTCTCCAGTCCCTAAATGGGTGATACGGGCCACGGTGTTTTGTAATGCTGTTCGGTATCCGCCCGGTATGCCGTATGCTAATCCATCTTCTTGTCTCCCTGCCATATCAACACCGCCATCGGTGGCATACAGTTCATAGAGGCTGCCCGCATCGGTTGCATCGCAAATGTATAAAATTAATTCTGGATCATAGCCCCCTGCTCGGCCAAATTGGGTCATGGGAGCCGTTGTTTCAGCAATAACGCTGCCTGTTGGTTGTAAAGGGCTGGAAGGTGCTGCAACATTAATGCTTGTAGGCCAGCCCATAGGCCCTGGTGAGCCATCCCCCGGAGCCCACCAACTTTGGCGAACGCACGTCGCATTGGCGTTAACCGCGCTCAAAGAAAGCATGATAAGTAAAAGGTATTTACACCTTACTGTGCCGCTCATGGTTAACCTCCCTGGTCACTAATAACTGCAGTGCCTATATTTACTGATGCATTCATGCCTATGGTTTTACCCTCATCGTTAATAACGCGGTATTCAACAGTTTCAACACAGCTTGCTTGTACGCTAGCATCTAAGCTGATGGCTTTCTCAGCGAAGGGCTTGAGTACATCGTTAATCACAACCTTTTGCCTACAACCGCCCAAGAGCTGCAACTGCTTGAGATTCAGGTGATAGGCGGTTGGATTGTGCAGTTGTAATATTGGTGCTGCTTGCTGTCTTGTTAATAAGCGAAACGATACTTGCCTTAATGCATCGTCACTACTGGGTTTTATTGATGTAGGCCGAACAAACACTTTGTATTGCACCTGCATCGCTATGGCCATAACCTGCTCGGTCATAGCCTGCTCAGTCATAGTCTGCTTTTCTAAAGGTGGTTGCTCTAGTACATTGAGCCAAAGCAGTGACTCTCTATCATCAGGTAAGCGCTCGGCAATACCGGCATCAATGAGTTTTGCGGTAGTCACTTCTTTAGCTTTAAGCTGCACTATCGGTGGGCTGACGATTAACGGCGCTGTTGTTGACTCAGGAGTCGCATTAATGTCGCCAGAGTCTATCCATAAACTCACAATTACCGGGTAAGCATTGTAATTGACTAGGCGAAACTGTGCGTTTTTAGTGCCAACAGTATAAACAAACCTAGACCTATCTAAGCCTACGCCAGCTAATAGCTGAAGGGGGATGCAAGTACTCATGATAACAAACATAAGTAACATTCGCTGGTGTCGCTGAACGCCCCTCTGCTTTGCAGCAAATAATGGTAATTTACTCACAGCTAATTTCCTGTTTATGCATCTTGTTAGTTTCAAGTTCGGCAATTAAATATTCGGCGCGGCAAGTGTTATCAGCCCAACTGAGATGTAAGCTGCCTTGGGGTTGTTGTAAGCGAATATAGCCCTGCCCGCCTTGGCCTACATAGCCAAGCGTGACTGCTTGGTCGTCTTTAATCACTGCACCAAGTGGCGGAATTTCACCATTAGCGAGACGTATTTTAAACAGCGCGGTAATACCGCTTTTGGCAACAAAGTCGAGTGTGACCACTGAGCCTGCAATAGGCACAATGCTGCGGCCATTATTAATCAGCTCTACATCGCTATCCAGGCCATTGGTATCCACCGTAACAACGTTAGGCGAAAACGCAGACAACTGATTGATTATGCCGTAGCCATTATTGTCAATTTTAGCGCCAGTAAAGCCCACCTTGGCGCCTTCAGCTTTTTTGGCTTCGACAATAGCGAAACTTTCGCCTAGGGTGTTGGCCATATTGACGCCACCGCCGTGAGCGACAAAAGCGCCTCTGGCCCCAGCGTTAACTTGATAAGACTGGTCTGAAGTGCTGGCTCCTGCATTGAGCTGCAAGTGGTCAAATTGCTTAGATAGGTTTGCACCAAATCTGCGATTGGTTTGATGATTGGCTAAAGTTTCATAATTTGCATTCACGCTGTAAACAGCATCTTGATGGTTTTTTGGTAAATGGGTTAGCGTGCCGTTATAACTTTCACCATTATTGCCTGAGGTTGAAACACCAGCACTAGACATAAAACGCTGACCGCGAAAGTTAAACGGCACAGACAGGGTCAACATAAACTGTTCATCATCTTGCATTGGTAAATAACCACTAAACTGACGTAGGTATGATAGGTTGTAACTCACGTCTCCCCATGAGTTGGAATAACCAATTTGTAATTGTTTACTTGTTGGTCGATCATCTCGATATTGCGTCAAGCTGCCATTGAGTACCAGCTGACCATATTGCTGTAATTGCTGGCTGATATTCACTGACGCGTAAGTTTTTTGCCTATTTGAATAGTCGCTGTAACGGCTGGCTTCGGCTAAATTTAGCGCCTGCGACTTATCCTTCTCATTGAGGCTTTGCTGTAGGTCTCTGTAGCCTTTAGTGGAATACCAAAAACTTGCTAACGCGATATTGGTGCCAAAGTTAAAGCTCTTACTGTAATCCAGCCCCAACTTCCATCCAGACTCATTGTCTTTACCTAAGCTTGAGTTGGAATAGATCCCAGTCATGCCAAATGCCCCAAAAGACGTGCCTAAAACCGCGCCGCTAGATAAGGCATAGTAGTCACGAGAGGCTCTTGCACCGCCATTAAGGCTTAACCAGTTGTT
Organism: Shewanella sp. MBTL60-007; assembly: GCF_019654915.1. Taxonomy (GTDB): domain Bacteria; phylum Pseudomonadota; class Gammaproteobacteria; order Enterobacterales; family Shewanellaceae; genus Shewanella. The sequence continues at coordinate 5,511 of NZ_BPET01000101.1, forward strand.
TATGCCTCTGGCATAGTAAGCATCTATTAAATACGGTGAGTCACCTAGGTTGTTGGCTAATTTGCCAATAGAGATCTCATAGCGATCTACACCAGGCCTTAAGGAATCAGGCGTGGCAGAAAAAGGCACACTGTAGTTGGTTGTTTGTCCATCGTCGCCGGTGATTTCTACACGCAAATCACCATAGGCTCTTGTGGGGTTTAAATCATTAATTTCAAACGGACCAGCAGGCACAGTGATTTGGTAAATGGTGGCGTCTTTTTGTTTAACTGTTACAGTGGATGGTCTCACAGCTATTCCAGTAATGACGGGCGCGTAGCTTCTTGTAAAATAAGGCTTCATGCGCGGCTCAGACTTAAGTTGGAGCCCGACAAACGCTGAGCTACCAAAGTGACTATTACTGCTGTAGCTATCACCGACTCTTAAGTAGCTGTCTAAATCGGGAATAATGGTTTGCAAATATATTTGGTAGGCGCTCCAATCAAAGTCAGTCGTTTGATTAGCTTTTGTCACCGTTAAAGCGGCTCGGTGCCTAAGCTGAAAACGACCTAAGTTAATACCGCTACTTAAGCCTAAATAGCCATTTGTATTCCAGCTACTTACAGACTTCATTCTTGAGCTATAAAGATTAACGTCATAGTTAATAAATCCAGCGTTACTGCCGTAATTCCACTGGGCGCGGTTATCGCCTTTTATTGGTTCAATCAACGCCAGTTGAGGAATATTGATATTAAGGGCCAATTGATTAAGGTTGGCGGTCAGCTCAACACCTTCTGGGAGTTGACTTAAATCGGTGCAGTTACTACCAGCACCACTTTTTATCAGCGCATCACGATAGTCTTGCTTTAGTTTAAGCTCAGTGCTCTGCCAAAATTCAACAGGCAAACAAGGGGCTAGGCTGCCATCTTGTTGCTTTGAAAATGAGACAGTTTGATTGGTTTTAAACACCCGTTGATTAACGATGATATCAACTAAATAGTCCCCTGCTGCCGAAGCGCCACCATCTATAAACCCGGTATAATCAATACCAAAGCCGGTTGCACTTAAGATTTTCGGGTCAAAAATATACTCAGGTGTATGACTTTGGTTGGCTGAACTCATCATGATGACTTCATCTTCGAGTTGCTCTGCCTCTTGGTTTTCGGCCGCGAATACGCTTATCGGAAAAGCCACTGATACGCATGTTAATATTGCGCTAGCCATTAGGCTAAAATACAGAGTCGGAACCGCGTTATTCATTATAGCGCCTCCTCTATATCGACAAGCCCTTTAAACCGACTCCTTCCTCCTTGATCATTAATTAAGATGAATTCTATTTCTGAGCTAGCCAGTTGATCTTGTGGCTGAAGCGGCAGTGATAAACTTGACCAGGGCGCAAGCATCTCTTTTGGTACTAAATCACGCTTAACCTTAGAGGTGTTGCTGTAGGTTAACTTAGGAATAGTGACAAAAAATGGACTGTGATTTTTAAGTACTAATGCTGAACTGCCGTCCGCTGCCTTGTTAAGGTTAAACTTGATATGCTTAACCACGTCATCAATATGATAGCCATCAAATTCTGGCCTATAAAATAACTTTAAGGTGTGTTTTTGGGTAATGACTAACTGATTGTTTAATTCACCTTCAGTTTGCGCCAGCGGCGGTAATACTAAAAAGTGAAAATAAAATAGTGACTCCCTATCTGTAGGTAATTCCGTTCCGGTATAAACGATTTTGACTTGTTGACCTTGTTTATTGTTGAGCTTAAAAACAGGGGGCGAGACAAAAAATTGCGCATCATCTTGATAGTCGACATCACCTACTTGGTGGGTTTGTGTTACCCAAACTTGAACCATGCTAGGTGTGACATCTAATGTATTGATAAAGACATTGCTACTATGAGTTTTAGCCGACATGACGAGCCTAGACTTATTAGCAACCACGGCAGCATCAACATAATTCGTGTAAACAACTAACATTAAACCGATGATTAATTTGCCCATGTACAGATAGTTGTACATCACGCCTCCCTGCGAAACTGGCTTTACTTACTGGCTAAAAAATAAATTGTTAATAAACACTTAGTAATAAGTAATGGCGTAATTCACCGTGGCGATAACCGTACCAGCCGTAGCTCCACCTAGGTCAGAACGATATTTTGCTTGGTAGACTTCACTACCCGAGGTGGCAGGTGCCGTTATCATAAAGGCACTGCCATCTGTATAGCTACCAGAGCTAAAATCGAAGTTTGATCCACCATCCTTAGTTAGGGCCACTGCAACATTGCCTGCCGTACCAGTATTTAACAGGTTTCCGACACCATTATCCATGCCTGTAAATTCCATTCCTGCAGTAAAATCAACGCTACCATCACAGCCATTAATATTGACAGTAAACTCGGTAACACCAGCCTCTGAGCCAAAACCAGCTAGGTCAGCTGTAGATACCGTAGGCATTAACACTACTGGACTAGCAGCATCTCCATTAATATCCACTGCACAGGTATTTGCGTTGACTTCTCCCATAAAAGTAATGTCGTTTGGTGCGGCATAGCTGGTCAGGGGAATTAACCCTGTTGAGGCCACCGTTAAACAAATAAACGAAAGCTTTGTTAAGTTCTTCATATATCCACCATCTGGTTAAATTAAGGATTAAAATTTAGGGTTAAATACCTACTAGCAAGAAGTGTTCAAACTGCAAAGTAGTCATAAAAAATAGCAACCTGTTTTGCTGCTCTTTTTATTTTAAGGTTTACGGTGCGTGAATCGCATAGTTAAACCTTGTTACAACTTGTTATTTTTCTTAATTTTATTTGACACGGGTGTTAGCTGGTTACACGCTGACGCGCTAGGTCGTTGTTAACTATGATGATTTTATACTTAACGGTGTTTGGTGATGTGAAAAAAACACACCCATAGAATTATTTTAAATAACCGTTTCTTAAACTAAGTAACTTTAAATAGATTTATTTTCATTTGAATGATCGACATTTCGATAGTTAAACCCTTTAGTGCAAATCTAATATTAACAACACAAGTGCAGTCC
>NZ_BPET01000102.1 GCF_019654915.1 Shewanella sp. MBTL60-007
GAGCAGTTTGGTAGCTCGTCGGGCTCATAACCCGAAGGTCGTTGGTTCAAATCCAGCTCCCGCAACCACTTCTTTATTTAAAGAATAAAGTGATATGTAGGCCAGCGAAAGCTGGTTTTTTTGTGTCTGAAATTTGCTGATTTTGTTACTTGCATCGTAAGTGTAGAGAAACAAATTGGGATGGAGCCGCTTGGTAGCTCGTCGGGCTCAACTCTTTATGAAAGCTAGGCGAAGGTCGTCGCTACTTCTTTATAAAAAGTAATCCGGCTCCCGCAACCAATTCTTTATTTAAAGAATAAAGTGATATGTAGGCCAGCGAAAGCTGGTTTTTTTGTGTCTGAAATTTGCTGATTTTGTTTTTTTGTGTTTATACGGACGCGGGATGGAGCAGTTTGGTAGCTCGTCGAGAGCAGCTTTTTATAAACTTATGCCCAAAAAAATAGGGATAAGATCCTTATCACTCTTTTGATGAGAGTAATCCTACTTCCGTAATCAATTTTATAAAATAAATAACTAACATGCAGGACTGAGAAAACTAATTTATGTACCTTTGTTCATTTGAACTGCAATTGTTTAAGCCTAACTAGCGGTATATATAATATCAGCCGCATTGCAAATATGTTGTTAGTGTTGGTTGTATGTTCACTTCGTTTTTGTATTGTTTTTGATGTTTATTCGTGAGTGTATAGAACGTAAAATTAATTATCTTGGACTAATTTATTTTGGTCCTTTTTACGAAACTCATCAATGTAACAACTTGTATCATGTTAAAATAACTTAGTTTGAATCGACTTTTAAAAGTCGATTTTTTTTATTCTATTTTTACCTATACAGGACTTGCTATGACCGACCGCAATCGCATCCTACTTACATGGATAAGCTTTTTATCCTATGCATTAACAGGATCTTTGATTATTGTCACCGGGATTGTGATGGGGGATATTGCTAAATTTTTCAATTTGCCTATCTCCAGCATGAGTAACACTTTTACATTCTTGAATACGGGTGTATTAATTTCTATTTTCCTTAATGTATGGCTAATGGAAATCATTTCACTGAAAAAGCAGCTGATTTTTGGTTTTATCCTGATGGCATTGGCGGTATTAGGGCTAATGTTTGGTCATAATCTCGCAATCTTCTCCGGTAGCATGTTTGTTCTTGGGCTGGTTAGTGGTATTACCATGTCAATTGGTACTTATTTAATCACTCGTCTCTATCATGGTAAACAACGTGGTTCACGATTGCTGTTTACTGATTCATTTTTCAGTATGGCTGGTATGATTTTCCCACTAATCTCGGCTGCTTTACTCGCACATAGTGTTGCTTGGTATTGGGTATATGTTGCCATTGGCATGATTTACCTAGTTATCTTTATACTGGCACTTATTTGTGAGTTTCCAACGCTGGTTAAGCCTGACGGACAACAGCAAGCGGTAAAAGAGAGGTGGGGGTTAGGTATTTTATTTTTAGCGATTGCAGCACTTTGCTATATTTTAGGGCAAATGGCTTTTATTTCATGGCTCCCTGAATATGCAACTAAATCGTTGGGTATGAGCTTAAATGAAGCGGGTCAGTTACTGAGTTATTTCTGGGGAGCATACATGCTTGGCATGTGGGCCTTTAGTATGATAATGAAACGATTTGATATTCAATATTTTGTATTGGTGCTTTCTGCTTTAGCCACTGGATTAATGTTCTGGTTCAATATGGATAAAAATACTGAGCATTTACTTATTATCATCTCAGTATTAGGTTTCTTCAGTAGCGCAATTTATACGACTATCATTACTCTGGCATCACAGCAAACCAAAGAAGCATCACCTCGTATTGTTAATTTTATTTTATTATGTGGCAGTATAGGTACGATGTTGACTTTCGTTGTTACCAGCCCAATTGTGAAGAGTTATGGGGCACATGCAGCAATGCTAACTGGTAACGGCTTATATGGGGTTGTCTTTATCATGTGTTTATTAGTGAGCTTTGTAACTAAGCATCGTATTCATGGCCACTCATCAAGTCATTAATCAATTAGGGCAGTGTAGATAAATAGTTAAGCCTCATCTTTTGATGGGGCTTTTTGTTATTTCACTCTAAGTGTTTTTATCGCAAAGTTAGCTAGCCTTCGAATGAAGCCTGATTACGTTTATTCTGGATTGGTGTAATAAGCATTCAGGTGGGGGGGAGTGGAATAATTAAGATACATTTAGAAGAGGTGATCTAATTTAATGATAAAAAGAGCTAAGTAATTAACTTTAGCTCTTTACTGATTGTAAGAAGGTAAACCCTCTACCTTTTAACAGTTTTCAACTCTAACGAAAATTATCAAGTTATCTTTATCTGGTGCTCAGACTTCCTGATGTCTTGGTTCGTTTTAGTTATGCATCTTCTTAATTGTTGCTGCTAACTCGTCGTAGTTCTCATGACAACTTCCACAACTGTCTTTAGCAACGTTCCATGGTTGAACGTATTGGCCATCAGCTGAAAAATTTTCTGGACTATCAGATGGTAAAGACAAGTTAATTTTAAAGAAGTGGTTACTCTTGGGCATGTGGCAGTTTGTACATTTTGCAGCAAACTCATGCACCTTAAGCTCTGAAACGAACGTCTTATTGCTATGGCAATCAGTACATGTTTTCACCATTGCATCTTCGTGACCGGGTTGATCCTCATTGGCTTTTGAACGGTGAGGGTTATGACATGTATGGCAAGCCATATTACGCTTCTTACCTGTTGCAATACCTGTATTCGCATCAAGACCAAGCATATGATCGCCGGCTAATCGACCACCATCAAAGTACGGAATTGATCGACCACCAATAGTGTCGCCGCCAAAGTCTTTATTATGTTCACTGACAAAGTCTGGGTAGTGCCGATTAGTCTTCTTTGAGTGGCACTCAGAACAGGTAATAGCTAAGCCATAACCCATATCATCTTTTACTAAGTCTGAAGTTAAACGCCCTTGTGCAACACGTGAGATATCATCAGGAGAACGTGTTTTGATATGAATACTACCTGCACCATGGCAAGCTTCACACTGGATCCCTGCTTGATTATAGGTACCTGCGAACCCTTTTAAGCCATCCTGATGGTGCGGATTAAGGTCTGAGTCAGGCGTATAATCTTTCCAACCCGTGGAGTGACAAAGGCCGCAATCAAATTGCTGTGAGTCTGGAGCCGAATCGGGCTTGTATCCCTGAATATGATTAATGGAAATGTCATCGCCATTTTGTGGCAAAGAGACGGCAACCCCTTTACCCGATAAAATAAAACCATCTTTATCTATAAAGTTAGCCCAAGTGTCATAACCGCCAATTACATAGCTTATGTCATCCCAACTATTAGGCGTGCCAAGGCTATTGTTGGCTTCATACATGAGCTCTACAACACCATCGATATTGCTAAATGGGTATTCTGGAGCCTTACCGTCGACGACTTTATTGAGCTTAAAATTATGACCTGTCTCAAAGAAGGTTGCTTTATCTGTATGGCAGCTCACACAAGTTTGCGAGCCTACGAAATCCGCTTTATCCTGCTTTGGATCAAGTACTGTAATGGCTAATGTACTGCTTGCTGTGGCTCCCTGTAGATCTGCGACTATATATTCAATAACAGTCGTGCCTACTTTTTCGGGAGTAAACTGAATGTCGTTACCGTGTTGCGATGCTGACCCTGTACCTTCAATAATCTCCACCCGTGTCAGTGTTAGCTGTTGGTCTTCAGGATCGGAGTCGTTAGCCAGTACGTCAATTCTTTCATGTGTACCAAGATAAACTGTCGCAGTATCAGCGACAGCTATAGGTGCCTGATTTTCAATTTCGGGGATTACGGGTGAATCATCACTGCCACAACCTGTTAACGCAATAGCGAAAGTCAACGCTAATTTGCTCGTGTTAATCGTTCTCATATCATCACTCTCTATTGTTATATACCAACTCTCTTTGGAGGTGGCAGGAAGCACCATTAGTTAATTAGCCTTGACCATGTAGTACTTACTTCACGAACTCGGTTAATCTGCTACTAGCTGGGAGTTATTGCTATTTCTTTAAAATACAAACAGCAATGTATCTTTCCAGAAAGATACTAGGTGGATTTTGTCTTTCTAGCAAGGTATATTGAGAGGTGATTTTATATAATTAGAGGTAGAGCAAATGGAAAAGGGCATGGAAGACATTTTACAGTTGAACCAAGACAACTGGCCAGAATGTGCAAAGACCTCATTCCCAGCGTTACTACGGCTTACCCAAGTTAATAATATTTTTATTCAAATTATCAAAGAGTGTGTCGAATCATTTGGCTTGCAAAGCGCTGACTTTAATTTGTTAACCTGTCTGCGCCGCAATCCTGCGCCCCATGTTTTATCGCCGACAGATCTCTATCAAAGCATGCTGTTTAGCTCTGGAGGGTTAACTAAGGTTCTGACTCGTTTGCAAAAAATGGAGCTGATTGAGCGGATAGATAATCCAGAAGATAAACGCAGCAAACTAGTGATATTGTCTGGGAAAGGCAAGGCTTTGGTTGAGGATATTATGCCAGTGTTGCATCAAAAAGAGCGACGAATGGTTGAAGCACTGAGTGATGAAGATCTTAAGTCTTTAGATGAACTAATGCAGCGAATTATGCAAAGCATGAATAGTGGCAGTCAAATTTATCCGACACGAATCCAGTTTAGCGATATGGCTTAACATCTTTAGCTTATAGCCGTTTTTACACAGTACTTGCACTCTAAAATCTGGATGAGGCCGAGACAGTGTTGAAAAAGTTGGATAATATTGATGAATTAAAAAAGGGCTAACTCATTGCTAAGTTAGCCCTTTACTATTGCACTGAACAGCAGGTTAAAGTGCTGAATGTACAGCACCTGCTTTTTGAACATATCTAAGGCGCAGCGCGAACAGCACTGCTGCAGTTGTTAAACCTGCAATCAAGCCAATCCAGAAGCCTTGAGCTCCCATATGCGGCACTATGATGTCGGTGCGCGCTAATGTGTAGCCTAAGGTCATACCCACGCCCCAATACGAAACCAGCGTGATATAAAATGCGCTGCGGGTATCTTTATAACCACGTCAAGCTAACTGGTAATGGGTTATATGGGGTCGTCTTTATCATGTGTTTATTAGTGAGCTTTGTAACTAAGCATCGTATTCATGGCCACTCATCAAGTCATTAATCAATTAGGGCAGTGTAGATAAATAGTTAAGCCTCATCTTTTGATGGGGCTTTTTTGTTTCAGTCTTAAACCACTTACATCAGTAGATGGATCTTTTGCTGCCTTAATCATATTAATTATTCAGTCATCGCTTCTACAGTTTTATTCTTGTAAGTATTTTTTTCAATATATTCAGTGTTGTAAATAAATGTTACATATTTTGTTTGCCAAAAATTGACATAGCATAAGTTCGTAGTTGATGGTTGTCTGGCTTGGAGAAGGTGCAAGGACAATCCTAGTTAATGAATTTGGTCAATCAATAACTCTGAATGATGAAGTTCGTAATTAACGAAGGAATGTTGAATATGATGAAAATAAATAGTTTGTGTCATGCTGTAAAGATTGCGATTTTTGCAACAACAAGCACAACGTTAATGGCTAGTACAGGCGTTTTTGCTGCAGAGCAAGAAGGTGAAAACATTGAAAGAATCGAGGTAACAGGATCAAAAATTAAACGAATAGGGGAGCTTTCTCCGACACCAGTAACCGTGATTACTGGTGCAGAAATGATGGATATGGGCATAACGAATGTAGCGGATATTTTGAACAAGCTACCATCGTCGACCGTTGGGATCTCTCCTGAAACATCTAATAACTATATTTTCGCCAATGGGTTAAATAAAACGGATTTACGTGGTTTAGGATCTGACCGTACATTAGTTTTGGTTAATGGTCGACGCTTTGTTGCGGGATCGAATGGTGACTCTGCTGTTGATTTGAATACCATTCCTACGGCAATGGTCTCGCGTATGGAGGTGATTACTGGTGGTGCGTCTGCGGTATATGGTTCTGATGCAATCGCAGGTGTTATTAACATTATCACTCGTACTGATGTTGAAGGTGTTGAGTTTGATGCTTCTTATATTCAGCCGGAGCAAAGTGGTGGTGAAGAGAGTCAGTTCTCTATCACTGCAGGGGGAAATTTCTTAGAAGACAAACTTTCTACGGTATTTAACTTTACTTACGCTGAACAAAAAGAGTTACGTCCAACAGACAGAAATTTTTTAGATAACCCCGTAGGCAGTATTTATAACCCTGATACTTCAAAAGGTGCACCTGCGCGTATTCTTTATGAAGGCCGCAAGCCATTATCTTGGCTTAATGAAGCTGGTACATTTGTGGCGAATGATGATAATCGTTATACGTTTGCAGATGACGGTTCGATGAGGTTATTTGATTATGGTGAAGGGGTCATTCTTGGTCCGGGTAACAACGGCAACTACTGTGGTCCAAGCTGTGAAGGTTATGATCCGGTTGATTACGGTCTAATTCGTACACCACTTGAGCGTATGGTATTTACATTAAATACAGACTACGACCTTAATGATGGTCATAAGATTTTCACTGAAATTACGTATGTAGACTATCAGTCAAATGGTGAGAGTACTCCAGTATTTCACACCAGTAATTTTATTCAGGCAGATAATGCTTTTTTACCTGAAGAAACTAGGCAGTTAATGGCTGATACAGGAATGAGCAAGTTTAATCTTGCACGTCTTGATAGGGAATTTGGTAGCCGTACTTATAACCAAGACCGTGAAACAATGCGGTTTTTAGTGGGGATTGAGGGCGCGATTAGCGATGATTGGGATTACGCTTTCCATGCACAGCGTGGCCAGTTAGAAGAAACGACACTGTGGAAAGGGCAGATTTGGGATCAACGTTATAATGACGCAAAAGATGCGGTTTTTGACGCAGATGGCAATATCGTTTGCCGTGACGCCGAAGCTCGTGCAGCAGGTTGTGTTCCGTTAAACCTTCTTGGCGAAAACCAAGCAAGTCAAGAAGCAATCAATTGGGTCGGTACCAGTGCGGGGCAAACTGCTAAGACAACTCAAACCAGTGCAGGCTTAGTGGTCAGCGGTGCGTTATTTGATGTGCCTGCGGGTTATGTTAGCGCGGCATTTAGTGTCGATTACCGTAAAGAAGAGTCTGAGACAAAGCCTGATCAAGCGTTAGTCGATGGTACTATTTTCGGTAACACAGTTAACCCAATGAGTGGGGAATATGATGTTACTGAATTTGCCGCAGAATTTAGTATTCCGCTATTGTCAGATACCTTCTTAGTACACGATCTAGGCCTTGATTTAGCTTATCGCTGGATGGATTACAACACTGCAGGTCAAGATGATGCTTGGAAGGTTGGTTTAAATTGGGCACCTATTGAAGATTTACGTTTTCGAGCGACGCGATCTAAATCGGTTCGAGCCCCCAATATTGGGGAGTTATTTAGCCCTAAGATCCAAACTTTTGAGAGCTTTACTGACGTTTGCGACAAGATCAACGTTGAGTTAGGTCCAGATGCTAACCGTAAGCGCAACTGTCAAGCTACAGGCTTACCAGAAGGCTGGAACCCAACAGAAGAGTGGTATCTAAGCAACCACCCAGGAAGCAATGCGGGTAACCCTGATCTAAAAGCTGAAACTTCAAACGATTACACTGTTGGTGCGGTTTATACGCCTAGTTATCTAGACGGTTTCTCAATCACAGTCGATTACTGGGCATTTGAAATTGATGATGCGATTAACTACATAGGTGTTGATACAGCAGTTCGCTACTGTTACGACTCAGAGTCATTAGATAACATCTATTGTGATCTATTCACTCGTGATGCAACGACGGGTGATATCATTGACTTCGTACAGAGCCCAGTTAACTCTGCATCGTTTAACGTAAAAGGTCTGGATATTGAAGGTCAGTACGACATTCCTACAGATAGCTTTGGTGATTTCCGCATTCACGTGATTGCGACTTACCTAGAGCAGTGGGAATATAACCCAACAGGATTTGAAGAAGACTTACAAGTCGATGTGGGTGAATACACAGATCCACGTTGGAAGGCGATGTTCAGCCTAGGTTGGAAGTATGATGCACTAAGTCTAGAAGCGCGTGCTAACTATCGCCATTCAGCGGTTGAAGATAATGAGTGGAAGCCTGAGAACAACAACTACAATGATATTCCATCGCATACAGTTTGGGATTTCACTGGTTCGTATGACTTTACAGATGACTTCTCTTTACGCTTTGGTGTATTGAATGCATTTGACCTAGAACCACCACGTAATCCCTATGTATATGACGGTGATGGTTACTATGATACTACAGGTCGTGCATTCTTCCTCGGTGCAAACTATAAGCTCTAATTTGAGTTAGCGATAATTCGTTAAAAAGTTAGTCTGTCCCGTCCTGAAATAGGTTGACGGTTTTTACTAGACCAGTAGCTTCTGCTGCTGGTCTTTTTTATGCACTTGATTAGGTGTTTTCATACCCAAGCTTAAGTGCGGCCTCAGCTCATTGTATATAA
>NZ_BPET01000103.1 GCF_019654915.1 Shewanella sp. MBTL60-007
TGGCCATCCATAATTATTTCATGTTCTAGAATCAACAAAATAATCAGGGTTACTAAAGGTGCCTCTATCTAAAAACTCTGGGTGCCTTAGTTGTTTGTTGAAGCCAACGAACAGTCTTTTTAGTTGTGTTCAATTTAATCACTCGTATCGTTTACGTTAACTCCTAGCTTTGATTAATTGACATTAAATGAATATTGGATTTAGCGCACATATTTTCCTTCAAAATATGATAAGTTAAGTAAAATCATATGAGTATCTTCACCTATTCATTGCATATCTCCCCCCTACATGAGCAGAACTACGTTCTTGTCGATGGGCAATAGAACACTCGGTTTCAGTAGCTTGCTTTACTCGATCTAGATGAAGATAGGGTCAACTAGTTTTCTTTGAATGGACATCTATATAAAGTATGGAAAAAAAGACAATTGAACAGCCTGAAGGGATTTCCCTTCGCTATGCTGAGGTTTGTAAGTTTCGTCGGTTAGATCAGGTTCTACTTGACGTTGATGAACGGACTACAATCCTAGTTGGCGCGAATAACAGCGGTAAAACATCCATTTTGGCTGCTTTGCGCTTGTTCTTATCAGATTCTACTCCATTTGGTGCTTTTGACATCAGTCAATCGCAATGGAAGAAACTGAGAGGGTTAGGAAAAAGATGGGAGGCTCTTGCTGAAGATCCTACTTCAGCGGGTGGAGAGATTGATAATTGGCAAACCCAACTCACTACACTACTTTCCGCAATGCCTACGATTGACCTATGGTTTAACGCGGACCAAGGCATGTATCACTATGTAGCTCCGTTTCTTTCCAAGCTTACTTGGAAGGGAGGAGCTGTGGGGATTCGCTTGCGCCTAGAGCCAGCGTCAAACGTTGATGAGCTTCAGCAACTTGCTTGGCGTTATAGAGAAGCTAGAGATCCTGTAAAAGACATGGGGGCAGACTCTCTCGCATGGCCTCTTGACTTACTGGACTATTGGCTACGCGAACCTAGAGATATGGGGCGCGTACACGTTTACAAGCTAGATACTGATAATAGCCCCATGGAAAAAGGGAATACTTACACACAGCAAGTTCTCTCGGCTAACGCGACTCAGGTAAACCGCTTACATCTATCGCAATTGATTCGAGTAGATTTTGTTGCTGCTCAGCGTGGCCTTGGTGGTGAAGAAGCTGATAGCCGCACCAGTTCTGAACCTCATAGTGTGGGGTTGTTTTCTAATCAACTGCTGAAATTTGCACGCCAACATCTGAATGTAGCTGCAAACGGTTACGGAAATCGTGCCGAAATAATAACATCGGTTGCGAAGGCACAACAGGACTTAGATAAAACGATTCAAGATGCAATTACTCCCATAGTTGAAGATGTTAAGGAACTGGGATATCCCGGATTGCAGGATCCCCAAAAAATTCATTTTCGTACTAGAATTCAGACCGCAGATCTTCTAAATCATAGCACCGCTGTGCAGTACAGCATGAGTGAAGATGAGGCCGAAGATTTACTACCAGAATATTCAATTGGCCTTGGATACCAGAATCTGCAGTCCTTGAGCTATCAATTAGTATCGTTCAAAACAGCACGACTGAATCCACCCAAGGGGTCTCCTGCACCTGTTCATCTTGTAATGATTGAAGAACCGGAAGCACACCTTCATGTGCAGGTGCAGCGCATCTTCCCTGGTAGGGCACATAAGCTAATCAGCCTAAGTGACCAAAAACCAGCATTGCTGAATAGTCAGTTGCTCCTTAGTACGCACTCCAGTCACCTTGCACACGCAGAGAGTTTTGCGCGTCTACGTTACGTGCGGAGAGTTGCGAAGACAAAGTCTAATAAAATGCCATGCGCAGAGATTATTAGTCTGGGTGAAGTTTTCGGGAACGACGAAGAAACTAGATTGTTTGCAGAAAGGTATTTTCGTGTGCAGCACACCGATCTGCTGTTTGCTAATGCCGCAATCTTTGTCGAGGGAGTTGCTGAGCGCATGCTTGTACCTTTGTTTGTTGAGCGAGATTTCAAGGAGCTGAGCAACCAGTATGTTTCGTTTCTTGATATCGGTGGTAGCCACGCTCATCGTCTTCGTCCGTTGATAGAGAAACTTAGAATCCCCACAGTGGTCATCACCGATATCGATCCCGTCGAGGTGACGAAAAATAAGAAAGGAAAGACAATCCGCACTGCGGTAGCCAATACAGGTCAACCAAATTTAGAATGCGGCAACCCGACTTTGAACATCTGGCATCCACGACTGACGAAACTTGAAGATTTCAAAAATCCTGAGGACACAGTTCTGATACGGTCAGAAGGCGAAGATTACAAGGTGAGATTTGCATGGCAACTTCCTGTATTGGAAGCGGATGCCTGTTGGCCAAGTTCATTCGAGGACTCTCTCATACTTTCCAACATCAGCTGGTTCAGGGGATTATCCGAAAAAAAGTTAGATGAGGATGGGAATAAGCTGAAGAAGCCAACTGGGGCGCTTGGCGCCATAGTGAAGAAAGTTGCTGAAGGTAAATCAAATACAGATCTTGCTAAGGCATTACATGAACTGATGCATAAGTCTTTCAATAAGGGAGACTTTGCCGCCACAATCTTCGAAAATATTGCTTCAGGTGAGAAAATCAATTGCCCAAATTACATAGCGGAAGCATTAGCATGGCTGCAGAAGCAGCTTAAGCCGGATTCAAAGGTACACTCATGACAGCAGAGATCATACACGGTGGTAATGAGCGTGATGCTGGTGTTGTTGAAGAAATTTGTGGCTATCTGACAGAGACACCACCTAGAAGTTACTTCTTGTTTGCAGGCGCAGGCTCAGGCAAAACCCGAACACTGGTTGAAGTTCTTCGTAGGTTAACTGATGTAGTTCCCCATGAGTCTGGTAGTGCGCTTTCCAAGAGCTTTCGCATGTTTGGCAGATCAATCCGAGTGATTACTTATACCAAGAATGCTGTAGCAGTCATAAATGGCCGTTTGGGAAACAACGATCTTGTGAAGGTATCGACTATTCACTCATTTTGTTGGGAACTAATTGACGGATTTAATGACGATATTAGAGAAGCTCTTATTGCTATAAAGTTGCGGAAACTGAATAAAGAGCAGACTAAAGCATCAGAAAAGGCGAAAGGAATTAATGACAAAGACCGAGGGAAATTTGCTGAGATAGAAAAAGATATTGAGGCTCTAAAGGCAATAAAGACGTTTACCTATAGTCCAGACCGAATTACATATGGCCTTGGTGCAATCCAACACAGACATGTGCTAGATGCAGCAGCTTGGTTGCTTACAAATAGACCTACTTTACAACGTATCTTAATAGACCTCCATCCAATTATTCTCATTGATGAATCTCAGGACACGATGAAGGGGGTTCTAGATACACTGATGGATATAGCGAAAAAAGATGACAATGGATTTGCACTTGGTTTATTGGGGGATCATCGGCAGCGTATATATACAGATGGACACTCAGACCTTTTAGGCCTAGTTCCTGATAAATGGGCAAGGCCTGAACTGCAAATGAATCATCGAAGTCAGAAGCGTATCGTAGATCTGATTAACAAGATTTGGGGGGCTGAACTACATGGGCGAACTCAAGCTACAACTGGTGTTAAACAGTATTCGCGTATCGAGAATACCAGAGGGGTTGTAAGAATATTTGTTGGAAGCTCAACCCTTGAGCCCGCAGAGAAAATTTACAAAGAGAAACAATGTGCTGCGCAAATGGCAAAAGTAAATTCATCTTCTGAATGGCTAGAAGGCGGGTATCAGATGCTTGCTCTAGAGCATAAGCTTGTGGCTACAAGAGGCAATTTTTTGCAAGTCTATGAAGCTATGTTCCTAATAGACTCCAATACTGCAGCTCCACAAGGCAGTGGGGAGAATAAAGGACCTACTGCAGTGCGATTACTACTTGATGAACTAGCCCAATTGGCTGTGTGTGTAAGAACTGATGGAACTATCAATGAGTTCGCTGCAACGGAAGTTCTACAATTGAATAGATGCTTAGATCGCCTTCCAGAAGATGCTAAAATACGAAACATACGAACAGAGGAAATGTTGATGGCTATTTCTTCATTTGCCGAAGCCAGTATTAAGGAGGGGGCAACAGTCAAAGAGGTACTGAAACCAATTATTGATGCAAAAATCTTTGAAGTTGATGGCAGATTGCTTTCGTCATACGCAGATGATTCTACAGCGCCTACAGCTCCACCTCCCCGTAAGAAGGAGTTGACCGAAAATCGTATAAGAAGAGGATGGTGCGCCTTGTTTGCTTCTCCTTGGGAAGAGCTTGCTCGCTATCGCAAGTACTTGAACGGCGAATCAGATTTAGCTACACACCAAGTTGTAAAAGGTTCGGAGTTTGACCATGTAATGGTTGTTATGGATGATAGCCAAGCAGGTGGTTCTCAAATTTCCTATGACAAGTTATTTGGTGCAAAGGGCCTCAGTGACAGCGATCAAAAAAATATTAAATCGGGTAAGGAAACAACCATTGATCGTAGTTTACGATTATTATACGTAACATGCAGCCGAGCTCGCGATAGTTTGGCACTTGTACTGTGGTCAGAGCAACCTGACATAGCTCTTCAGCACATCAAGGAGAGTGAATGGTTTAAAGCTGAAGAAATTTACCAGTTATTTTAGAGGGATGCCCCCTCGAAGTAGTGGTAGTGGTAGTGGTAGTGGTAGTGGTATAAATATAGAACTTACTAAGTTATGGGGAAACTATACAGCACTATTCTGGAGACTGTTATTTCCCAAAAAAACAAAAGTGCTATTGAATTTTTACATCTTCCTTCTTTTTCTCCTAGGCTGATATTATGTGATTTTGTCAGAGAGATAAATGAGCGTTGATAACGCATTATACGGTTATAACTAAGCCCGCCCATGTTAAATCAACACCAAATTAAAAGGTTTGGGCTCTCTTTGCTGCCCAGCGGATTCAATTCATTTAATTGTCTGAGAAAACTTATGCACGCAGGTGGGGTCTCTGGCTACCCGATTATTTTCATTTGCCTTTAGATGTTGGCTGATAGTGAGAATGGGGGAGCAAACCTAAGCCTAGGAGGTTAGAGCTTTATTGAAGAGATTGATCATGCAACACGTTTGGGGGCAGAAATGAGCTACTACAGCTTATTCACCTCTTTCATTATTGATACAGGGCATTCAATTTCAAAACAATCAAACCCTAGCACTATGGCAATATACTATTTTGCCATAGTGCTGAATTCTACTACTTCAAAAAATCTGGCATTGCCCCTTGTTGCCGTGATGAATCCAGCTTAGTAACAGCCTCGAACCGTGTTCTATCCATCAAGTGAGCATAACGCTTTGTGGTCTCTATCTGCTTGTGATTGAGTAGCTGACTCACCATGTAGATATTACCCGTTTGCATCATCACCTTTGAAGCAAAGTCATGGCGTAAATCATAGAGTCTAAAGCTTTCTATCTTTGCTTCCTTAAGCAACTTAGTCCAAGGCTTCTTAATCGTTGTTAACTGTAAGCTAGGGTTCGTCGGTGACGGAAACAACCATGACTCAGCTCGAGTCTTAAAGTGTTTTGCACAATCACTATGAACCCTATGTTTTCGCCACTCCACCAGTGTGGCGTAGGCAAGTTCATTCAATGGAATAAAGTTTGATACGCCACGTTTATCCAAGGATTTTCTGATCCGGAAGAATCGATTTTCAAGATCGACATCTTGCCAACGGGAGTTGAATAGAGTCCCTGGTCTTATTCCGGTTTCTTTAAACAGAATAATGAAAGGCGTCACATGATCAGCAAATTGGCAATCAGCCAAATCGTCAGGCTTCTGTAACCTGCGTTTTTCTCTATGCTCAATGGTTCGAATTCGTTGCTCATGCTTGAATGAGTTGCGCCGATTGATCGCATCGTAAAGCCTCAGCTCTTCGCTATCTGATAAATAACGAATGACCTGATTATCAACTTTGATTTTCGGCAAGGTGTACAGGTCATGCTCCCTGATAACGCCCCTTTCTTTTGCTAGCTGGATGCAGGCCCTTAGAGTACAGATCGTCTCTTTTAGCGTTGATGGCTTAACACTCCACAAACTTTCTCCGGCAGCCAATTGCCTCTTGGTTAACTTACGTTCTTTAGAACGCATCCACTCGCGAACCACTTCTGCCGTTATATCTGATACAGGGCTATCAAGGTACTTTTTAAAATTACGCTCAATCACTCTGATTTTACTCATCACCGTTTTCGGGTTTTCATAACGTTTAATATCAAGGTAATCGGCATGCAAAAAAGTACGCAGGCTGATGGCGCTGTCTTTATTCAGTCTTGCCCCCTTTTGTTTTTCAATCAGCTTAATGCCTAGATTATTGCCAGATTTAAGTTGAGTGGCAGCTTTAACTAGTTGGCTTATGTTGTCCTTTGATAAGTCCCCAACTTTGGTGGTATTTAACTTTGCTGTTAATGCATCTCGATATCGCAAATACACAACTGCAGCCTTAGATCCGTCTTTTGGTGCTAATGTCGCTTTAGTGAGTGTCAGTTGCGATCTATAAAATCGAATTGATAAGCCTTTCAGCTCAGCGCAATTGAGTACGAAGTACTTTGTATCACCTTGCCACCATCGCTCAATCTCATTGTGAAAATGATCAATCCACTCTGTTGGGAATGAAGATTCAAGGTAAGACTTAAATGCTAAAAACTTTTGATTAGGCTGGCTGGTTTTCTTGTTAAGGCATGTTGCCGCATAACAAAGAAATTGGTCGATAGATTTGTTCGAAAAGGAAATTTGTAGATTGATATTCATCAGTATGCGCTCTTATTTCAGTGAAATTTGATCGCACACCTGTCGCACAAGAAACATGGTAAATGATGCAAAGCAGTGCAAAAGTGCGACAGAGCCAAAAATTAAAACCCAAATCTATCAACAAGTTAGCTAGCAACTATCTTTTCAAAAACAAGCTACCGGGACTCATAATCGTTAGGTCCACGGTTCAAGTCCGTGAGGGGCCACCAATTTTGATAAGCCGCTTAGAGAAATCTAAGCGGCTTTTTCATATCTGAATGGCTACATCACAGGGTGTTTAGATGTAAGGCCGATGATATACCGTTTAATTCCCGTATTAATATCAGCTAGTAATAGCATTCCTAGTATAAAGCCTATTTATTTTCCGTAAGCCTTAATATTTAGTGTTAAAAGCTTAATTGTTACTTTATAAACAGGTTCATCAAAAGAGAGCTTACAGGCCGTTTCAGATGCAAGCACAACACTTCTAGAAACATGAGGCACACAACCTGCAGCCACGCCAAACCTCTGAAACTGCAAAGCATCGACATCGAGCTTTAGGTTTACCTCATCTCCCTCGCTTACAAAAGCTATGGCACTTGTAGGCATATAAACCTCTGCATCAAGCTTTTAATCATCCGGTAAGATTGTCACAAAATAATCTCCGTTCGAAGCAAACTCGCCAACCTTAAGTTTAATTGACGCATGCCTCGCTAGCCCTTCTTTGTATAACAATGAATATTGGGAGAACTGTTATTTATGAGTGATATTTGAATATTAAGCTCTTTAAGTTTCTCTATGTCAGAGATTAACGAGTTAGTCATAAATTTATCGTTCATAACCAACATAAGGGGAGCGCCAGTAGAAACACATGCTCCTTCTTTAACTGCTACCTCACTAACAACACATC
>NZ_BPET01000104.1 GCF_019654915.1 Shewanella sp. MBTL60-007
GGCTACCGTCAGAGACGGTGAGATCCACTGCTGGTAAGGTACCGCCATTATTGACGAAGTCCGCACCGGCTTGGGTCAAGACCACCTGGCCGTTCACGATGGCGTAGTAGCCGTTGTCATTGGTGCCGGGCGTGAAGTCGACCGTGAGCGCATCGCCATCTTCATCGTGGGTGGTGTAGGTGGCAGCAACGTCACCTTCGTTGGCACTGTTCTCAACAAAATCGTTGGCCACGACATCGATAGTCGGCGCATCTTCGACTGGAGTCACTTCAAGTGTCAGTGTTGCACTTGAACCCGTATTGGTGGTGTAGGTGATGACCGGAACCGTGCCGTTCCAGTTGTCATTAGGCGTGAAGGTGTAAGAGCCATCTTCATTGATGACTAATGAACCACCTTCTAGCTCGACTGTGCTGCCAGCAGTATAGGTCTCACCATTGACTTCAAAGCTGACAACTGAGAGATCGCTGTCGATATCTGAGTCGTTGTCTAATACGTTACCAGTGGCAACTGTGTCTTCATCAACAGTATTGCTGTCGTTAGCCAAGATGCTTGGATCATCAACCGGAGTTACTTCAAGTGTCAGTGTTGCGCTCTCACCCGTATTGGTGGTGTAGGTGATGACTGGTACGGTGCCGTTCCAGTTGTCATTTGGCGTGAAGGTGTAGGAGCCATCTTCATTGATAACCAGTTCGCCACCTTCGAGTTCGACAGTGGTGCCAGCAGTATAGGTTTCACCATTGACTTCAAAGCTGACAACTGACAGGTCGCTATCAATATCTGAGTCGTTGTCTAAAACGTTACCAGTGGCGACAGTGTCTTCATCAACAGTATTGCTGTCGTTAGCCAAGATACTTGGATCATCAACCGGAGTCACTTCAAGTGTCAGTGTTGCACTTGAACCCGTATTGGTGGTGTAGGTGATCACCGGAACCGTGCCGTTCCAGTTGTCATTAGGCGTGAAGGTGTAAGAGCCATCTTCATTGATGACTAATGAACCACCTTCTAGCTCGACCGTGGTGCCTGCAGTATAGGTCTCACCATTGACTTCAAAGCTGACAACTGAGAGATCGCTATCGATATCTGAGTCGTTGTCTAAAACGTTACCAGTGGCGACAGTGTCTTCATCAATAGTATTGCTGTCGTTAGCCAAGATGCTTGGATCATCAACCGGAGTCACTTCAAGTGTCAGTGTTGCGCTCTCACCCGTATTGGTGGTGTAGGTGATGACTGGTACGGTGCCGTTCCAGTTGTCATTAGGCGTGAAGGTGTAGGATCCATCTTCATTGATAACCAGGGAACCACCTTCGAGTTCGACAGTGGTGCCAGCAGTATAGGTTTCACCATTGACTTTAAAGCTGACAACTGACAGGTCGCTGTCGATATCTGAGTCGTTATCTAATACGTTACCAGTGGCGACAGTGTCTTCATCGATAGTATTAGTGTCATTTATGGTATTTGTCGGGCTATCAAAAGTATTACTTTCTTCAGCATTTAGATTGTCACTTAAGTTTTCTGCTAGGGGGAGGGGTTGTCCTGAGGTGTCAAAACCTGCATTGGCAATAGTTTCAGTTCCACTACGAGCAATGGATACATGGCTTGATCCGCCTTCATTTCCCGCTTGGTTACCAGCAGCTGTATCTGGGCCTTCTGTCGGGTCTTCACCAGCAGCAATTAATGCTTGGATCTGTTCAATTTCGCTTAATGCTTCCTCTTCAGTCGTAAGAGGTTCATTACTTGTATTGAGGGAACTGTTTCCTGAGTCAGACGATAGAGAGCTACCATCATCCAATAAAATCTCAACATAACTGTCTTCTGCAACAGATATATTTGTTCCAGCAGGAATAGATTGACCTTGGCTAAGCTGTTTTACACTACCGTTAATATTAGCGGTAACGACGCCATTTAGATTTTGGATATGCCCAGCCTGCGCTGTGATTATCGATTTCATTGCCCTGCTCCCTGCAAAAACAAAAGTGTTGCAAATGCGAAATTTAAGTAACCCAGAATCGATTTATGTTACACACTGTGTTGATTTTGGTCAATTTATTGACGCTTTGTTTTTGGATTGTTTGGCTGAGGCAGTGATGGTGGGAAGTGGGAGAGAGAATAAAATAAGGCAAAGACCACTATATATAGTGGTCTTTGCTTAAGTGCTTACTAATTAATAGAGTTGTTCGCACTTTTGACTGATATTAAGGTAGGTTTAAGCCGTCATCAATTTGATCATATGGCGGGATGAAGGGCGTGGTATTTGGGTCGACGAGCAAGGCTTTATCTGTAATTAACTCTGCGATGATAAGGCCTGCATCACTGGTTCCATAGATAGTTGATAAATCAACTCCATCGAGAACAATCATGACACTGCTTGTGCCTGAACCTAGCCCATCTGCATCGACAGTTATTGTGGTATTGCCGCCGCTGAAGCTAAACGATAAGAAATCTTCTAAGCTTCCGTTCTCTTCACCTATAAGTAACTCGGATAGGTCAAGAACATCGATGTCAGGATTAAAGTTAAATACAGTATCAGTGCTTCCATCGGCAGTGTCAGACTCCCAAACAAAGAAGTCTTGTTCACCATCATCACTACCGTTTAGTGAACCACCATCCAAGCTATCATTGCCCTGTCCACCAGATAGGTAATCTCGACCAATTCCACCATCAAGAGTGTCGTCTCCGATCCCTCCGATTACAAAATCATTGCCGTCACCGCCTTCAATATTATCATTACCAGAACCGCCAACAAGCTCATCATTACCTGCTAAACCTCTTAATATATCGTTATCTTCGCGCCCGAAAATACGATCATCTAGATTTGCGCCAGTTAATAAGTCGTTATTGGTACTACCAAAGATTAGATTATTGATATTGTCGCTGCCAACGATAGTAATGGAGTCATCGGCTATTTGCTCATGTGTGAACACTGCTTCGACAAATCTTGCTTGGAAATTACCTCCATTGTTATCGAGATAGGTTATTCGCCAAATATCATCAGCAGCGACAGGGTTTGCTATAATGTAATCGGCTAAAGAGGTCGTGGTTGGATCGCCGTTTCCGTCGAGAAGAAAGATGGCTGAGTAGTCGATCTCTGCCTTCATTAGCCCAGATTCAGCATCATATGACCAAGTGATAATGCCATCTCCATCGTTATCAGGGATAACTTCAAAAATTGCGCTACCGATAGTTAACCTTGCTGATACTTCCATTTCTCTAGCGGCACCTGCCGCAGTATTCGCTCCTCGCTCATTGATAGGTACGGGTATTACAATTGGATTTTGCTGGAAGTCGGTGAATAGCATTAATGATCCACTAGCTGGGTCCGAGTTGAGCGCAGTGGCAAACAACTCTGTTATCACTAAGTCAGCCTCTTGATCATTCCCTGAGGTTAATGGACTTGAGCCGTCACCTATCTGTACGGTTTGGCTGGCGAGTCCGTTAGCAGGCACAGAGTGAATAATAAACTCACCATCTACTGAATCGCCCCCTGAGTTGATCTGGAAGGTGAAGGCTAGATCGATTTGATAATCGACATCACCATTATCCCCCGGAACGTAGACTAAGGTTTCTAGCTCTGTAGCGCTGAGTATTGGTGGCGCATTAAAGTCTATTTCCAAGAGAGTGTTACTACCATCTGCCATGTAGTAGACACTACCTAACTCAACGTCAGGGTCCAACCCTTGGGTAAGTAAGGTTATTTCTAGGTTCGATACTGTAATCGTATCATTTACATCAATGTCAGTTGGGGGAGATATTAGTAGCGGATAACCACTTAGATACGGGTCGGTAATTTCATTGTGTGAGCCTGGTAGCCAAACTTCTTGAGTGAAATCCCCCTCAATCAGATCATTTACGCCATTAATGGTGATGGTGACTTTTTCTGTATCGTATGCACCGTTTACATCTGTGACGGTGACATTAAAGCTTAAACTGATAGATTCGGTAACTCCAAGAAACTGAATCAGATTATTTGTGACACTAAAATCCCAGCTATCTTGATCGGCTGAAAAGCCATTTATAATTTGATCTATTTGCTCTTGAGTCAGTATTAACGTTAAATCTCCGTCACTCCAGCTAATATCTCCGTTGTAAGTAGCGCTTACCGAAGCGGTATCACCAGTATCGACATCAGTAAAGCTGAGCGCTCCAGTATCGCTAATTAATTGATTAACAACATCAAGGTCTTCTGTTACCTCCCCTGATGTATCGACAGTAAGCACTGGTATATCGTTGGTACCTGTGATGGTAATTGTCACCCATTGTGTACTAAAAGCGCCATGTTCATCGGTGACGGTAACCAGGAACTGCTCCTGTTCACTATCGCCCAGGGCTAGTTGATCAACCAGCAGGTTGTCATTGAGGGTGTAAGTCCAAGTGCCCGTGTTGGGATCGATAACAAAGTTACCGTAGCTACCAGCTGCATTACCGCTCCAAGTCCAAGTGGCACCGTTATCGACATCATCGGCGGTGAGAGTGTCAGAAGCGATTAAGGTGCCGGGCTCAGGTTCGTTGCCCCCAGGCTGCACACCCGCTTCCACCACATCGCCCATCGCGGCTGCAGCAGAGGAGGTGATCTCAGGTATGTCATTGGTGCCTGTGATGGTGATAGTCACCCATTGGGTGCTAAAGGCACCATGTTCATCGGTGACGGTAGCTAGGAACTGCTCCTGTTCACTATCGCCCAGGGCTAGTTGATCCACTAACAAGTTGTCATTGAGGGTGTAAGTCCAAGTGCCCGTGTTGGGATCGATAACAAAGTTACCGTAGCTGCCAGCGGCATTGCCGCTCCAAGTCCAAGTGGCGCCGTTATCGATATCATCGGCGGTGAGAGTGTCAGAAGCCACTAAGCTGCCGGGCTCAGGCTCGTTGCCTCCGGGCTGTACGCCCGCTTCCACCACATCGCCCATCGCGGCTGCAGCAGAGGAGGTGATCTCAGGCATGTCGTTGGTGCCTGTGATGGTGATAGTCACCCATTGGGTGCTAAAGGCGCCATGTTCATCGGTGACGGTAACTAGGAACTGCTCCTGCTCACTATCACCCAGCGCCAGCTGATCCACTAACAAGTTGTCATTGAGGGTGTAAGTCCAAGTGCCCGTGTTGGGATCGATAACAAAGTTACCGTAGCTACCAGCTGTATTACCGCTCCAAGTCCAAGTGGCGCCGTTATCGACATCATCGGCGGTTAACGTATCCGAGGCCACTAAGGTGCCGGGCTCAGGCTCGTTGCCCCCAGGCTGCACACCCGCTTCCACCACATCGCCCATCGCGGCTGCTGCAGAGGAGGTGATCTCAGGTATGTCGTTGGTACCTGTGATGGTGATAGTCACCCATTGGGTGCTAAAAGCGCCATGCTCATCGGTGACGGTAACTAGGAACTGCTCCTGCTCACTATCACCCAGCGCCAGTTGATCAACCAGCAGGTTGTCATTGAGGGTGTAAGTCCAAGTCCCCGTGTTGGGATCGATAACAAAGTTACCGTAGCTACCAGCGGCATTGCCGCTCCAAGTCCAAGTGGCACCGTTATCGATATCATCGGCGGTGAGAGTGTCAGAAGCCACTAAGGTGCCGGGCTCTGGCTCGTTGCCCCCAGGCTGCACACCCGCTTCCACCACATCGCCCATCGCGGCTGCAGCAGAGGAGGTGATCTCAGGCATGTCGTTGGTGCCTGTGATGGTGATAGTCACCCATTGTGTGCTAAAAGCGCCATGCTCATCGGTGACGGTAACTAGGAACTGCTCCTGCTCACTATCACCCAGCGCCAGCTGATCCACTAACAAGTTGTCATTGAGGGTGTAAGTCCAAGTGCCCGTGTTGGGATCGATAACAAAGTTACCGTAGCTACCAGCTGTATTACCGCTCCAAGTCCAAGTGGCGCCGTTATCGACATCATCGGCGGTTAACGTATCCGAGGCCACTAAGGTGCCGGGCTCAGGCTCGTTGCCCCCAGGCTGCACACCCGCTTCCACCACATCGCCCATCGCGGCTGCTGCAGAGGAGGTGATCTCAGGTATGTCGTTGGTACCTGTGATGGTGATAGTCACCCATTGGGTGCTAAAAGCGCCATGCTCATCGGTGACGGTAACTAGGAACTGCTCCTGCTCACTATCACCCAGCGCCAGTTGATCAACCAGCAGGTTGTCATTGAGGGTGTAAGTCCAAGTCCCCGTGTTGGGATCGATAACAAAGTTACCGTAGCTACCAGCGGCATTGCCGCTCCAAGTCCAAGTGGCACCGTTATCGATATCATCGGCGGTGAGAGTGTCAGAAGCCACTAAGGTGCCGGGCTCAGGGTCGTTGCCCCCAGGCTGCACACCCGCTTCCACCACATCGCCCATTGCGGCTTGCGCAGAGGAGGTGATCTCAGGCATGTCGTTGGTGCCTGTGATGGTGATAGTCACCCATTGGGTGCTAAAAGCACCATGTTCATCGGTGACGGTAACTAAGAACTGCTCCTGCTCACTATCACCCAGCGCCAGTTGATCAACCAGCAGGTTATCATTGAGGGTGTAAGTCCAAGTGCCCGTGTTGGGATCGATAACAAAGTTACCGTAGCTACCAGCTGCATTGCCGCTCCAAGTCCAAGTGGCGCCGTTATCGACATCATCGGCGGTTAACGTATCCGAGGCCACTAAGGTGCCGGGCTCAGGCTCGTTGCCTCCGGGCTGCACACCCGCTTCCACCACATCGCCCATCGCGGCTGCAGCAGAGGAGGTGATCTCAGGCATGTCGTTGGTGCCTGTGATGGTGATAGTCACCCATTGCGTGCTAAAGGCACCATGCTCATCGGTGACGGTAACTAAGAACTGCTCCTCTTCACTATCACCCAGCGCCAGTTGATCAACCAGCAGGTTATCATTGAGGGTGTAAGTCCAAGTCCCCGTGTTGGGATCGATAACAAAGTTACCGTAGCTACCAGCTGCATTACCGCTCCAAGTCCAAGTGGCGCCGTTATCGACATCATCGGCGGTTAACGTATCCGAGGCCACTAAGGTGCCGGGCTCAGGCTCGTTGCCCCCAGGCTGCACACCAGCCTCGACCACATCGCCCATCGCGGCTTCTGCAGAGGAGGTGATCTCAGGCATGTCGTTGGTGCCTGTGATGGTGATAGTCACCCATTGGGTGCTAAAAGCGCCATGTTCATCGGTGACGGTAACTAGGAACTGCTCCTGCTCACTATCACCCAGCGCCAGCTGATCTACTAACAAGTTGTCATTGAGGGTGTAAGTCCAAGTCCCCGTGTTGGGATCGATAACAAAGTTACCGTAGCTGCCAGCTGCATTGCCGCTCCAAGTCCAAGTGGCACCGTTATCGATGTCATCGGCGGTTAAGGTATCCGAAGCCACTAAGGTGCCGGGCTCAGGCTCGTTGCCTCCGGGCTGCACACCCGCTTCCACCACATCGCCCATCGCGGCTGCAGCAGAGGAGGTGATCTCAGGTATGTCGTTGGTACCTGTGATGGTGATAGTCACCCATTGTGTGCTAAAAGCGCCATGTTCATCGGTGACGGTAACTAGGAACTGCTCCTGTTCACTATCGCCCAGGGCTAGTTGATCCACTAACAAGTTGTCATTGAGGGTGTAAGTCCAAGTACCCGTGTTGGGATCGATAACAA
>NZ_BPET01000105.1 GCF_019654915.1 Shewanella sp. MBTL60-007
ATATTGTCTGGTATATCAACGGTCATTAGAGGAGTGAACTTAATATTCTGTTCTGTTTAAAATTATTGATGGCCTAGAGTTACTTCTGCAGTACTTTGTTCACACACAACTCCCTTCCCCCCTTCTCTCGGTTATACGCCTAAGGTTTTACATGATACTATTTAACACTAAATAAACCTGACAGTAACAAAGCTAGGATGCTAATTCATGTTAAGACTCCTCCTTATCTTTACCCTCATGCTTCCCTTTATGACACTCGCCAATTCGCTTAAGGATAACAACTTTAGATCTGACTATGGCAAGGCCATAGATCTATATAACCAAGGAGAGTGGGATAAACCTGAAACCTTTCTCCCGGCATTTAACATATTCAAAGTATTGGCTGAAAAAGGACATTATCAGTCTCAAGTTCAGCTTACACTATTTTATTCTAGTGGATTAGGAGTTCAGGTCGATAAACAAAAATCATTTTATTGGGCGCTAAAGGTTGCTGAACAAGGGAAGTTCATGGATATAGTCGCTGCCGATTATTATGAAGGATCTGGTGTTGAGCAGAGTTATGAAAAAGCAATGTATTGGTATCTTAAGGACATAGCAACTTCACCTCCTCATACCTCCACAGGTAGTCGAAATATGGTCGCCTTAATGTATTACAAAGGCCAAGGTGTTAAACAGAACTACCAGAAAGCGCTTCAAGAATTCAATAAGAGCTCAGACCTTGGTCACCCTACGGCTAAGTATTTTTTGGCACTGATGTACTACCATGGCCATGGCGTTAAACAAAACTTTAAGGAAGCAGCAGACAGGTTAATAGCATTCGACAGTATCGAACTGGAATATAAAGGACATAAATTATTCCTGCTTGCTTCTATGTATGAAAATGGGCAAGGTGTCGATAAGGACCTCTCTAAAGCACTTTCTTTATACCAAAAATCTACTTTATACCCAATAGATTCAAAAACCGATAAATCCAAGAGTAAAGTCAAGCAGGTTTATTTAGAACTATGTTTACCAGAAGCTCATACTTTACTCTTCGGCGTGAAGATCAAATGTGCCTATAGAGACACTATGCAACCTGCAGTTAAACGTGCTGGTTCAGTGGTTAAAGTAGAGGGAGAGCAATATTGGTCGGATACATATGAAACTTCGAAAGTTCTGAAAGATAGCAAATCGTTATCTATCTCGTATACCTTAGAAGGTAACTTCGCGAAAGCTAAATATGTATTTCCAAGCAATCTCGATGCTGACCAAGTCATTCGAATACGCGGTTTCATTGCACGAAAATATGGTAGTCAAGATTCCATCAAAGGAAACGCTAAACTTGGTGAAGTCACTTACAAATGGACCTTAGATGATGGTATTAGAATTATCGTATATCGTGGCTGGCCTGACACTACAACGTATCTTTCATTTGAATCCCCTAAACATCTAGCAATTTATGACAAGCAGCGAGAACAACAGAGAAAAGCTCGCGAAAGACGAGAGTATAAAGAGCAGAGCAACGCCTTTTAGTCATAAACGCTGACCAAGGGTATTGGATTATTGTGCCTACCCTTGGAATTCATATTTTCTGACAGACTAAAAACAAATAAATAATCATAGTAATGCATAAAAATTAGTTATATCCGCGAGCATTTCTTAACTCTTATGCACTTTTCTGGATGGATATACAATCAGCTCACCAAGCAATACTGCTGTTTACTAAGTGGAAATATAATTGAAAAGGAGCTATGTCCATTTGATCTTTCGATAGCCATCAACTGGGCACATAATAACAATAACGCAGACACCCAAAATTGTCAGATAGAGGCTCCTCTACTAAGCTTTAGTTAAGGCTGAAGAGAGGAGTTTGTTATGCCAACGCCAAGAAAAGCGTTAGTAAGCTTGGAGGATACACCTTATTACCATTGCATAAGTCGCTGCGTTAGAAAGTCATTCCTCTGCGGGGTTGATATTCACACGGGACAATCTTATGAGCATAGGCGAAATATGTGGGGTCAGTGTAAACATTATTTGATTACCTTATAGGCTCTGATTCTAAGAGCTGGCTTTAGGTCCTTTGTGCTAGTCGATTAATGCCGATAATGGGGGACAGACATGCGTGCTCATGCTTTCGTTTAGTTGCTCCTGAGCTCAATAGCTTAGGAGTACTCCATTTCAATATTTCGCGTGTTTGATTGGGTATAAAACACCTATCAATAAGACTGCTGCAGGGATTAGAAAGTACATTCGTTCTCCTTAAGGTTTAGCCTAAACAAATCGAAATAGCACATAGTAGCTGGCGCGCCATAAGTTCACTTTGCTCGGGTTTTGTGTGCAAATGGCTTGATAGGCTGACGAGCCTTGAATTAGCTTGCACTTACCTAAACTATAAGTGCAAAGGTACCGGATATCATCAGTTTCGACATAAAATGAAAATAACCAGAACAATAATATCGCGCCGATTACCAGCGGGATGCTTATTGTCTGGTTTAAGTTTAATTGTTTTCTTGGCATTTAAAAGTCATCAAATCCAGAGCTAAATGAGTCGAAGCTGCTGTCACATGAGCTATCAAATGAACTGCTACTGAAACTATTATGGCTATCTTTATTTCTCTCTCTAATAATCCTGATGTCGAGGGGGGGGCTTCGATATTCATTATGTGTTATAAAATCGAACTTTATTGTGGCTTAATAAACCAGAGATAAAAGGGAAGCTAAATAACTGGCAGAGGAAAAGAAAGATAGAAAGGCCATACCTTTTTCCTTCATTGATTTTCTATAAATTAGGATGAGTAAGATTTGCTCTCGTCATCCGGTTGCACCTTTTGAAATTAACAAGTCGATAACTTGCTGATCATTGCGCATTCTAGCTAAGTCAAGAGCTGTTTTCCCTTTTTTGTTGGTTTGATTCACATCGGCCCCTTCTCTTAGCAATCCATTAACTCTTTCCCAGTTCCCGCTCCATGCCGCATAATGTAAAGAATCCAAGTCTCCAGAGTACATCTCTTTGGGCTCGGACTTTGGTTTGGCTTCTGGGATTTCCTTTCCACAATGTTTGCAGAACTTCGCTTCTACCTTCACTAATTCGACGCAAAATGGGCATTCTTTGGTTCCTATTGAAGGAAGAGATGAGCTTCTTTGAATTGAGCCAAACCCCCAAAATAAACTACCAATAACTGCCAATACAGCAGAGGCTTGAAGGTGAGTGTTACGTTTGTTAGAGAGTGCTAGGTTATGTATTTCTGGGCTAGGGGAGTCAGTCAATAATTCGAAATATTTATCATCAATTTTAACTGTGGTGGGCATCTTGAATGCTATGATCCCCCAAATTAGGCCGCTAAGCGTAAGAATCATTCCAATAATTCGCATACTCTTTCCTTAAAAGCGTGGTGTAGTTGTTAACTTGCTCTGTAATTATTCTACGGTTGTATCCGTAATGATCTGATTTCATTCTAGTCTTTCGAACTTCACTTCGATATTATGGATACAAGTACCAATATCCAACCCCTTCAGTACAGTGCTGGTTAGACTAACGACCTTATTTTGAGCATACGTGACAAACATGTTTTAACTGTTACGTAAAAAGTAGGTTAACAGATGGGGAAATGCAAAAATACATTACATAATTTTTGTGTTGTAACTGCTAGCCAATAAAACTGTATATCAATGTATGGTAAGTCCCTATACCCGTTGACACTTCATCGGGTTATATGGACTGCCTACCAAAAATGTGACTGAATGGATTTATCTAGGGGCTTACCACTCTTCACTTCAATATTTCGCGTGTTTGACTAGGTATAAAACACCTAACAACAATACTGCTGAGGGGATTAGAAAGTACATTCGCTCTCCTTAATTTTTAGCTTAAACGAATCGAAACAGGACATAGTAGCTGGCACGCTTTAAGTCCACTTGAGTTGGGTCTTTAGTGCAAAGGGCTTGATATACTGACGAGCCGTGAATTAGCTTGCACGTTGCTAGACTATAGATGACAAGGTACCGAATATCATCGGTTTCTACATAAAACGAGAATAACCAGAACAATAATATCGCGCCGATTACTAGCGGGATGCTCATTGTCTGGTTTAAGTTTAATAGTTTTCTTGGCATCTAAAAGTCATCAAATCCAGAGCTAAATGAGTCGAAGCTGCTGTCACAAGAGCTGCCAAAAGAGTTATCAAATGAACTACCACAAGAGCTGTCGAAAGGGCTATTGAAAGAGTTATCTATTGTGGTGCAACTCGTATCTATAGATGACTCCGTTACACCATATGGGTTGCCTTTGATATCTACTCCGCTATCAGCGACCATAGGTGTTCCATCGACATTAACTTGCGGTCCGTTGTTAGAATTTGTACTCATAATCATCTCCTGATTTTACTGTGCAAAAGTTAGTAACTATCTATACACATTAATGAAAAAATGTTAGATTACAAACTTGTTTGACTGAACTGTCAGCAACAAAAAGTTTGGCGTTTTACTTCGAGTTATTCTTCGTTTTTTCTTCAAAAATCCCACAAAAATTTCCCATTACGTCCTAACGAAAGTGCGCTTTTAATAACAACAATCGGCACGAGTTTTTGTGACAAAAGTGCATGTGAAACATGCCATCGGCTCGCGTATTTGGATGGATACAAAGTATCGATTCAAAGGAGTAACGCGCATGTACAGCTGGTCTGTACTAACCGTATTTCCATTTTGCTTCAGCAAAATTTAGCCTCACATTTGGAACAAATTGATGGCTAAACCATTTGCCTTTTCGTCAGAAAAGCACAGCGTCGAAAGAGGGAATAGAGGTGGCACACATCCCTCGTCGTAAGCGGTGAAAATGCGGTTAGTACAGAGCGTAGCGAGATACATGCGCGTTTGATGTCTTGAAAAGCTAGAGCGTAGCTCGTAAGACAGTGGCGATGACGAGTCATCAGAACTGGCGGGCGATTCAAGGCATATGGATGTGTCACGAAGTGACTCATTCATCAGGCAAAGCCTTGCTTGGTAGCGATACCTATCGCTATTTTCATCCCGAGAGGGAGAAATAAGCATCTCGGAATAAAAATCAGCACTTTTTTGCCTGAACCGGCATTGTTTGTGTTTTAAGTTTCTACCTCTTGATAACCATGTTCAACACAACAACGGATATCAAGATGAATGAGCAAAGCAGTACTACCCAACAGTTAAACCAAGCCATCGCAATAGCGGGCGAGGCAGGGCGGTTATACCAACCTTATATCTTTATTCCAATGCACTATCAACCAGGAACAAGTAACAATCAGATTGGTAAAGATAGGCGTGTATTAACGATGAAAATCGTCACACGTTTCGGCCTAACATCGCCAACGATTATTGGCTGGCTTTATGGTATTCCACACCGACTCGCATTAGATCATTTGAATAAGCTCGTCAGCGAGAAATTACTGAGCCTTGTTATCACTCACCGTTCTATCGATGGGCGCGTTTATGTGCTCGATTATGGGGGGGCAAAATACGCCGAAGAGTTGTTATCTGTTGCGGTCTACTTTCGCGCTGGAGAGCCAAGTCTGCGAGTTAACCAAAACACCATTATGCACGACCTTATGATGCAGTTTGTTCTGCTCAAAGGTGTCCACAACCAAACGAAAGACAAGATAGCTAAACCTTACTGGTATTCGTTCGTTACTGAGGCGGAGTTTAAGAGGCTCTTTAAATCTAATGATGTACGCAATGTCGACGGTATAGTCATAGAGCCAGACGGCACAATTGCAGCGATTGAAATTGAGCATTCGTTTAAGACTAAAGCTGCCAGGCAAACCATCCTCCTAAAGTGGCTGTATGGCCTCAATAACGGTTATTACGATAAGGTCATGCTGTTCTCGCAATCCCTGCAAATCTTCAATGACATAAAGAGGCTGCACAACCTGCTCTATGAAGAGATGCCAACAAGGTTTGATAAGAAGACGCGGCTATCGCTGCTGAGCCAGGAGGATGCAGCACTGCTCAAAACCAAGATAGTGCATCGAACGGTGCTGTGTGAGGAGTTGAACGAAAGGTTCTATCAATAATGGAAAGGAGAAAAGGGCGCCTAAGCGCCCGATCCCCAGCTAACCCAAAGGCAAGCCAAGTGATGATGTCAGTCTGCACGCTTTGGTGCTGTCTAACGAAAGGCTAGCACTAGTTACTAGTCTTACTCTCTAAGAGAATCAAGTGAACCAGTCTTCCATTACTGGTTCAGTAGTAGATAGAGTCGAGTATGGGGAGATTGTAGGGTCTGGTAATTTATATCTTTAGTGGCAACGTCATTATAAGTCATTCACTCAAAATGGAAGGAGTGGATTGAGAGTATAAGATTCTCTGGGGGCGAATACTTAGAAAAAGAACCTGAAACTCGAAAGTTAATCTTAGTTATTAAATTCTAATTTTCTGTAAGATGTAACTTTTATCTTCAAAGATAGCCAAGTTTTGAAGTGCGGAGATTTAGGGAGGGCTTCAACTGGAATATATAACCCCGCTCTTATCGGGCAAGTATTCGGTAACAAATTGGATTGGAGAGTTGAGGGGCTAGTTATTCTTTTTTGCAGTTGTAAAGTGCTACTAAACGGTCTTTGCTGCTGTATATTGATACACCTAATGATATTAAACAAAAAGCCCAGCCAACGAATGGAACTAACCTAATTGACCAAGCCTTACTAAGAGCTTTTAAGAGTTGATTTGTATTTTTTTTTCCTAGTTTTTGCTGAATCCAAGTTGGATTGGTTTTATCTAGTAATAATCCAAACATGTGAAATAAAAGATCAACTACCTGCTTCCAATCTTTTAGCTTTACGCTTTTACTAATGCTGTCCAAGGACTCTTGAAACGGACCTGTGTAACCTAGTTTTGTAATCTGATTTTTAAAATCTTTTAATCCAATCCAATCAAGGTAAATATCAACTAGAATCGCAAGTGTTCCCTCATTGCAATCATTAAGCTCATTAG
>NZ_BPET01000106.1 GCF_019654915.1 Shewanella sp. MBTL60-007
GTCGCTCTTTGTGGAGGTGACGATTACCTAACAATCGGTCGATTCGTTTGATGTTATGTTTTGTTCTCGCTTTGGTTGGCAGGTTACGGCCAAGTTCGGTAAGAGTGAGAGTTTTACAGTCAAGTAATGCGTGGCAAGCCAACGTTAAGCTGTTGAGTCGTTTTAAGTGTAATTCGGGGCAGAATTGGTAAAGAGAGTCGTGTAAAATATCGAGTTCGCACATCTTGTTGTCTGATTATTGATTTTTCGCGAAACCATTTGATCATATGACAAGATGTGTATCCACCTTAACTTAATGATTTTTACCAAAATCATTAGGGGATTCATCAGGGCTTAGCCTTATCGTCTAAAAACCAACAACACTTCGGTGAAATGGTGGATTATTATGGCAGTAAACTAAAACGCTTTAAGCGTCCACAGCAACACCTATGGTTGCTGTGTTTTCTGACTCAACGCATACGGCAAAGCCTAGAGCGATTGGCTGATGGGTTTATTCATCATATCCGTAAACAACAAGAAGCTGCGCATGCGTTTGCCCAACAGGCAGTGTTTGACTCATGGAGGTCAGCTGCAGACAATGTCACCAAAGCCGCAGAA
Source organism: Shewanella sp. MBTL60-007 (assembly GCF_019654915.1). Lineage (GTDB taxonomy): Bacteria > Pseudomonadota > Gammaproteobacteria > Enterobacterales > Shewanellaceae > Shewanella. The sequence goes on from NZ_BPET01000106.1 coordinate 598, forward strand.
TTACTGCATCTGTTTGTTGATGACAGTATCGACGATAATCAACCATTTGCAACGGTTAGGCAACAAGCATTAAGTGTAATGAATAACCAAGATATAGAAACGCTATGCCTGTACTTAAAAAAGCAAAAACGCACGGTAGAAGAATATCAATGGCAATATTATGATGATCAAAACGGGTTAATTGAGCAGTTATTAAGGCCCGTGTTTCTATGTCTTGAATGCCAAGCAGGTAAAGGCTCAGAAGCATTAGTGACCCAGCTCAAAACCACAAAAACAGAACTATTAGCAGGTAATACATTGCAAACAATGGATAGTACACTTATCCAACAAAAACATCGTCCATGGTTAATTAACAAGGATGTTGTTCATCCACAGCGATACGAATGGTTGCTTTACCGTCAACTGGCTTCTCGGCTTAATGGTCGAATTTACTTATCAAACGTCACTAAATATCGTGCGCTAGAAGACGACTTAATTGCATCGTCAATACAGCCTGATCTATTGGCATCATCAACATTGGAAAAGCTAAAGCAGCCGATTCAGAAGCTACTGCAAGTAAAACAAATACGCTTAACAACATCCCTAGAAGATGTTGCTCGTCACATTGATAATGGTGATAACCGCAATGTGATCATGAAGAGCCGAAGTGGCACACGATGGCGACTGCCAGTTAAAGGCTCCCAATCACTTGTCAACAACCCTTTCTTTAAACAAATGATCCCCGTCAGTATTGCTGATGTGTTGCGTTATGTTGAACAAGAAACCAACTTTATGCAATGCTTCGCACACGTGCTGCCAATACAAAAACAAGTAGGCGCCAATCAGGATGATTTATTGGCTATTCTAATTGCGAATGCGACACATCGCGGCGTATATGGGATGGCACAAATATCTGATCGCAGTTATGAGCATCTAAGCACTATACAAGCTAATTATATTAGGCCTGAAACCTTGCAAGAGGCTAGTGATATCATCAATAACGCAGTAGCGGCACTCCCTATTTTCCGCCACTATCACATCCAAGAAGACGTCCTGCACGCCAGTACCGATGGGCAAAAATTTGAAACTCACCTTGAGACTTTTAAAACTCGCTACTCCTCGAAATACTTCGGCACCAACAAAGGTATTACGGCCATGACGTTAGTTGCCAATCATAGTGCGTTAAATGCCCGTATCATAGGATCTAATGAGCATGAGTCCCATTATATTTACGACTTACTACAATCTAATACTAGTGATCTTAAGCCAGATGTCCTCTCAACCGACACCCATGGTGTTAATCATGTTAATTATGCCTTATTGGATTTATGCGGTTATAGTTTTGCGCCTAGGTATGCTCAGTTCACCAGTGTGATCAATGACCTATTTAACGTAACTGAAAGCGACGACGGAAACACGCATCTGGCGCTGAAAAAGCCGATAAAAATGAATGTGATTGAAGAAGGCTGGCAGGATATTCAGCGTATTGTGTTATCCCTTCAAGAAAAACGCACAACACAGGCATTGCTAGTACGCAAATTATCTGGTTATCCATCTAGACACCCTATATTACAAGCATTAACGGAATATAATAGGCTCATCAAAGCCCAATATTTACTTGATTATATTGATGATGCAAGTCTGCGCCAATATGTTCAACGAGCACTGAACCGAGGCGAAGCCTGGCATTTCCTCAGGCGAGCTATTGCATCGGTCAATCGTGACCAGTTCCGTGGAAAAAACGAATCAGAAATAGTCGTCTGGAACGAGTGTGCCCGTTTGACGGCAAATGCTATTATCTACTTTAACTCGATGATCCTAAGTCATCTATTACTGCACTTTGAAGAAGTTGGTGACGAGGAAAAAGCAGCAATAACTCGACAAGTATCACCCGTTGCATGGCAGAACATTAATCTGAGCGGCACTTATCAGTTCGCTAGTAACCGCAAACTACCTGATTTACAGGAAATAACTAGGCCTATTGTTGAAAATGAAGTCTAAAATGAAAGGTAACCCAGCTCCACAAGCCATTAACTGCGAGGGTTGTGGCGATTTATGTTACTTTAGAGGGGAAAATCCCTAGAACCCCAAAGTGTTTTGCAACTTCAGCTTTCGTTATCTCTACATCCGACAGCATGGCCCTTGCCTTCCTGGCGTCTTCATCTGACATGGCCAAGGGTCGCCCACCGCGTCGCCCTCTTGCCCTTGCTGCCTCCAACCCGGCCCGTGTGCGCTCTTGCAGTCGTGCGCGTTCGTATTCAGCCAAGGCCGCAAACACATGGAACACTAGAGCCCCGTTCGCCGTTGTGGTGTCTATGTCTGATTGGGTTAGGGAGCGGAACCCGATCCCCTGGCGCTTCAACGAGCTGACTATCTCGATCAGGTCTTTGATGCTCCTTCCCAGTCGGTCTAAGTGCCACACAATCAACGTATCCCCTTCCCTCAAGGTATCTAGGCACCGTTCAAGCTCTGGGCGTTCTGTGCTGGCCCCTGATAGCTTCTCAACGTAAACGCGCTGACACCCGGCCTTGTCCAGGGCGTCCAGTTGCAGCGCCGTTTCTTGCTTGTCCCTTGATACCCTGGCGTAACCTATCAGCATGTAACCTCCAAAAAACGCGCCTTTTCTTTCCTTGATATTTTGACGGGTTATTTTACGTGAAAAGCGGCAGGATCGGGGAGGTGGCTGTCATTTTCAGAAGACGACTGCACCAGTTGATTGGGCGTAATGGCTGTTGTGCAGCCAGCTCCTGACAGTTCAATATCAGAAGTGATCTGCACCAATCTCGACTATGCTCAATACTCGTGTGCACCAAAGCGAGGTGAGCATGGCGACGGAGGCTCTGTTGCAAAGATTGGCGGCAGTCAGAGGTAGGCTGTCGCTCTGCGCCGATCAGGCGGCTGCTGCGAAATGGTGGTTGAGCATGCCCATGGCCTCCGTCAGCGCCGAGGGCCCAATGCCAAAAGCTCTCTCCACAAGGCGCACCTCGCCCCTGATGCCGGGCTGCAGGCACCAGGGGCGAGCCTGTCCTTTGCGCAGGGCTCGCATGACTTCGAATCCCTTGATCGTGGCATAGGCCGTGGGGATCGATTTGAAACCGCGCACCGGCTTGATCAGTATCTTGAGCTTTCCGTGATCGGCCTCGATCACGTTATTGAGATACTTCACCTGCCGGTGGGCCGTCTCCCGGTCCAGCTTTCCTTCGCGCTTCAATTCGGTGATCGCTGCACCATAGCTCGGCGCTTTGTCGGTATTGAGCGTGGCAGGCTTTTCCCAGTGCTTCAGGCCTCGCAGGGCCTTGCCCAGGAACCGCTTCGCTGCCTTGGCGCTGCGGGTCGGCGACAGGTAGAAATCGATCGTGTCGCCCCGCTTGTCGACTGCCCGGTACAGGTAGGTCCACTTGCCCCGCACCTTGACGTAGGTTTCATCCAGGCGCCAGCTCGGATCAAAGCCACGCCGCCAGAACCAGCGCAGCCGCTTCTCCATCTCCGGGGCGTAGCACTGGACCCAGCGATAGATCGTCGTATGGTCGACCGAAATGCCGCGTTCCGCCAGCATTTCCTCAAGGTCGCGATAGCTGATCGGATAGCGACAATACCAGCGCACCGCCCACAGGATCACATCACCCTGGAAATGGCGCCACTTGAAATCCGTCATCGTTCCGTCCGTCCAATCTCCGCCAAGCATGCTCAAGCTTCACGATTTTTGCAACAGAGCCCACACGAGTATTGAGCATAGTCGAGATTGGTGCAGATCACTTCTGATATTGAACTGTCAGGAGCTGGCTGCACAACAGCCATTACGCCCAATCAACTGGTGCAGTCGTCTTCTGAAAATGACATTTGGTATCTCTCATAAACGGATGTTTTTGAGAGAACTATCTTCGGCCTTCACACGCACGAAAGGCGGCGAAGCTCCGCCGTTAATCCGTCCGCCGGAGATCTCGCCCAGGCAGGCTGAAGGCCGAGCAAGCCTGACAGGCCCGAAAAGCCCGGCACGGGCGTCGGCGGCGATGACGGCGGCGGCATTATCCAGGGTTGATGATGGAAGTGGAGGATATCGACAACCTCTCGCGCAACCAAGACATCGCGGTCGGACTGCAAGTGATCTTGAAGCCACGGGCCCGTCCCACCCCGACATGGACCTCGATGCCCGAACGGACGTTAGATTTCGAGTTCTAGGCGTTCTGCGATGAAGGTTGGATCCCAGCCGGGATTGAAAGTGTCGACGTGGGTGAATCCGAGCCGCTCGTATAGGCCACGCAGGTTCGGGTGGCAGTCGAGCCGCAGCTTGGCGCACCCCTGCGTTCGCGCGGCATGGCGGCAAGCCTCGATCAGCGCGGAGCTGACACCCCGGCCCGCATGTGTCCGTCGCACCGCGAGCTTGTGCAGATATGCGGCCTCCCCCTTGAGGGCGTCGGGCCAGAACTCGGGATCCTCGGCCGACAAGGTGCAACAGCCGACGATGCCGTCGCTGCAACTCGCGACTAGGAGCTCGGATCTCAGGACGAAGGTCTCCGCGAATGTCCGGTCGATCCGCGCGACGTCCCAGGCGGGCGTTCCCTTGGCGGACATCCACGCCGCAGCGTCGTGCATCAGCCGCACAACCTCGTCGATATCACCCGAGCAGGCGACCCGAACGTTCGGAGGCTCCTCGCTGTCCATTCGCTCCCCTGGCGCGGTATGAACCGCCGCCTCATAGTGCAGTTTGATCCTGACGAGCCCAGCATGTCTGCGCCCACCTTCGCGGAACCTGACCAGGGTCCGCTAGCGGGCGGCCGGAAGGTGAATGCTAGGCATGATCTAACCCTCGGTCTCTGGCGTCGCGACTGCGAAATTTCGCGAGGGTTTCCGAGAAGGTGATTGCGCTTCGCAGATCTCCAGGCGCGTGGGTGCGGACGTAGTCAGCGCCATTGCCGATCGCGTGAAGTTCCGCCGCAAGGCTCGCTGGACCCAGATCCTTTACAGGAAGGCCAACGGTGGCGCCCAAGAAGGATTTCCGCGACACCGAGACCAATAGCGGAAGCCCCAACGCCGACTTCAGCTTTTGAAGGTTCGACAGCACGTGCAGCGATGTTTCCGGTGCGGGGCTCAAGAAAAATCCCATCCCCGGATCGAGGATGAGCCGGTCGGCAGCGACCCCGCTCCGTCGCAAGGCGGAAACCCGCGCCTCGAAGAACCGCACAATCTCGTCGAGCGCGTCTTCGGGTCGAAGGTGACCGGTGCGGGTGGCGATGCCATCCCGCTGCGCTGAGTGCATAACCACCAGCCTGCAGTCCGCCTCAGCAATATCGGGATAGAGCGCAGGGTCAGGAAATCCTTGGATATCGTTCAGGTAGCCCACGCCGCGCTTGAGCGCATAGCGCTGGGTTTCCGGTTGGAAGCTGTCGATTGAAACACGGTGCATCTGATCGGACAGGGCGTCTAAGAGCGGCGCAATACGTCTGATCTCATCGGCCGGCGATACAGGCCTCGCGTCCGGATGGCTGGCGGCCGGTCCGACATCCACGACGTCTGATCCGACTCGCAGCATTTCGATCGCCGCGGTGACAGCGCCGGCGGGGTCTAGCCGCCGGCTCTCATCGAAGAAGGAGTCCTCGGTGAGATTCAGAATGCCGAACACCGTCACCATGGCGTCGGCCTCCGCAGCGACTTCCACGATGGGGATCGGGCGAGCAAAAAGGCAGCAATTATGAGCCCCATACCTACAAAGCCCCACGCATCAAGCTTTTGCCCATGAAGCAACCAGGCAATGGCTGTAATTATGACGACGCCGAGTCCCGACCAGACTGCATAAGCAACACCGACAGGGATGGATTTCAGAACCAGAGAAAGAAAATAAAATGCGATGCCATAACCGATTATGACAACGGCGGAAGGGGCAAGCTTAGTAAAGCCCTCGCTAGATTTTAATGCGGATGTTGCGATTACTTCGCCAACTATTGCGATAACAAGAAAAAGCCAGCCTTTCATGATATATCTCCCAATTTGTGTAGGGCTTATTATGCACGCTTAAAAATAATAAAAGCAGACTTGACCTGATAGTTTGGCTGTGAGCAATTATGTGCTTAGTGCATCTAACTTTGTTTTAGGGCGACTGCCCTGCTCCCGTCTTATTCACGAGCCTTGACCTAAAATAAAGAAGGCGAGTGGTTTATCCTTTAAAATCAATATGTTCGGCAAGAACTTGATTAGAGGGGGCCACTCGCCATGGGTGAAACACTACCAAGTTCCCAT
>NZ_BPET01000107.1 GCF_019654915.1 Shewanella sp. MBTL60-007
GATGAGGATAAGGGAATAATTAAGGACGATGTGGAGCCTGAAATAAAGAAAAAAATGGATAATAGTCATTGGCATTTAAATGTCAGCCAAGCATTAAATAACAGGGACTTAGGTGAGGCATTAGAAATATTCAAAGCCTATGAGTTGAACTCTACTGATGCTGGTACAGTAGAAAAAGATAAGGCTTTTTTCTACTTGGAGTTATTTGAACAGGGTTTTACAAGTCATGCTATTGATGGGCTTTTGGAGTTAATCCGAGTTTCAAAGAAAGCGTCAAAATATGATGCTTATATGTGGTTATCTTATATATATGTTGAAATGAGGCTTTTCGATAAAGCGGAAAGTCTTTGGAATGAAGCAATTGACTTCTTTTGTGAAGATTCGGAACTTACGAGCGCTATTGTTGAGTTGGCAGGTGTTCTAGTAAAAAATAATAAGTTTACAGAGTGTCATGCTTTATTAATTAATCACTTTAAAGAGGTGGTTGATGATAAAAGTAAAAGTGAAATTTATAAGGCTCTTGCTAATTTGGAAAAGGCGAAAGGTAATTTAATTTACTCGGTTTTTTGTGAGGATAAAGCTTTAGAGTATAATTTTGATTCATCTCTGTTGTTTGATTCGGCTTATGAAGCTGCTGAAAATAATATAAATGCATTATCTATCTCCAATTATGAATCCTTATTAAAAGTTGAGCCAAAACATGGCAGTGCTATAAACAACCTTGGAGTTTTAGCTAAACAGGAAAATATGGACATTATTGCTGTCGACTGCTATCGAAAAGGTAGTGATTTCAATATAACACTATCCATGGCTAATCAAGGGCAGATGCTACTTGAGGCGGGATTTATTCAAGAAGCAGAAACTATTGCTAAAGAGGCGCTCAAACAAGAAGAAGTTCATGAGAATGTGCATGGCTTATTAGCAAAAATATCAGCTAAACGAAGAGAGCAAGATCAAAGCTGGAAAGAGTTAACGTCTAAATGCTATGAATTACAAAAAAATATTCGAAGTTTCACTGAACAACTCTATTTCGGTTGTAATTCAAGGGTTTTAGGAACATGGCGAAATGAATGTGGCGATGATTTGTTTGAGCTTAAAAATGATCAAGTTAATATTGAAATAAAGGATGGTTTTAGAATAGGTTACAGACTAAATGGATTTATAGTTGGTTCTACTTTTAGAGGTAAAGTAGAAATTATAAAGGAAAACAGTAGTACGGGGCAGATAAATATTTTTGATAATAAAATAGAACATTGCTTTGGCTTTATTGATGATAAATCAGATAACTTAATTATCAAGTCTGAAAATTTTCACTCTAACTTTACTTTGACGTTCGTTCGAGCTTAATAAAAAAACCGTACCCGTTAACGGGTACGGTTTTTTTGTACCCCAAATTCACGTATACCTACAGTCCTGAGATAAAGATAACGCTGCGAAGCGTCATTTTTCACGCCGTGAGGCGCTAACTATCCCTTGAGGACTTCTAAAATGCTTAAAAAATATCTACCTATCGTGGCAATCGCTGCGGGTGTTGTATATGCCGCCAATCGTATTCCATCGGTTCGCCGTGTGATCGGTTAAGGGCAGATTTAATAGCTCGTACTTCCGAAACGACATTTTCTTACTACCAAACAGTTGCTTACTGTATATGCGGTATGACATTCAGCTTAGCGGTCTTTTTCAAGGTAGTTACCGATGCTTACTCGTAATTCATGTTCTGATTGTGGTAGCGTGTTTATGCTACAGCTATGGGTATTTTAGCTCGCCCTTATCTGTTATTGGAGTTCATTGTTGGCAAAGATTATATTGCAAGGTTTTATAGTCGTACCTGATTCAGATCTTGAGATAGTAAGCCGTGAATTGGCTACGCACAAAAGTCTCACGTTAAAAGAGGTTGGATGTTTAACTTTTAGCGTGACACCTGACGAATCCAATCGTAATAAGTTTATTGTTTACGAGGAATTTGTAGATCAAACTGCTTTTGATAATCATCAAGCTAGAGTTAAATCATCTCAATGGGGTAAAGTAACTAAAAACGTACAAAGGCACTATCAAGTGAGAAGTTCTGACTAAGTAATTGATAAATCGCCATATAAAAAATAAGAATAACCCAGCTGAGTTCGCCTTTTAAAAGGGCTCTATAAAGCTGCGATAAAATGGAGTGACATGGAAATAAGACAAGCAACCCAAAATGATTTAACAAGTTTATTCAGTTACTTAAATGATCATTTGTCAGACAATGGTGTCGGTGATACGCATCTTTTTCAACCTATGTCTAAAGCAGAATCATCGGTGAATGAAGCTATGAAGGCACGTTTTTCTACTGGCATTAGCACGGAAATATCTCTACCAGGTTGGCGACGTCTTTGGCTGGCTTTTGATGATAACAAAAAGATAGTAGGGCACATCGATATTCGAGGTCATGCAGAAAACCATACTAAACATAGAGTATTACTGGGTATGGGGGTTGACCGTTCTGTTCGTAAACAAGGACTCGGCAAACAATTAATCAATCAAATGCTAGAGTGGGTTGCTGATAACACTGTCATTGAGTTTATCGATCTTTGGGTACTTTCAAATAATCTAGCCGCACAAAAACTCTATACCAGCACTGGGTTTGAGAAATTTGGTGAGATAAAAGACATGTTTAAAATAGACGGAAAGTCTTTATCTTATACTGTTATGTCTCGAGCAACAGTTATAGAGCAACAGTTATAGCTCAAGCCTAGTAAAAATGGAGTAGGGAAGAAGGCTAATATTTCGAGTTATCTCGTGCCATCTCGTGCCATCTCGTGTTATTAAAGAGGAATGAGCAACGCCATAAGCTCCTAATATTCGTTCTCAATAAAAGCATCAAGAATTTCTAACTGAGCAGGGCGCGATGATGACCGAATTAAGTCTGAACAAGCTCTTATCGAGTCGTTAAAGAGTAGGGCGTGGACACGATAATTAACCATTCACAATATTCAAAATAAGCGAGTGCAACACTTAGTTACTCTCAAGCGCACTCGTAAGTGATTGATTATAATCTTGTAATCTTTATATTTACACTTGAGGTTCGAGCCATGCATGTGAGCCGTAAATGGTCATCTTACATTAACCATTCGATTCTTCTCTGCTTTAGCCAATACACCAATTCTGTATCGGATTCTATTGCTAACCACTAAATCTAAGTTGGCTTTATTTATGCGGGTTTTATTTAAGTATGCTTTATTTAAGCGGGCTTTATCTAAGTTAGTTTGTGCTGTGATTCCTGTTGGGATTTCAAAGAACAGTTAATGCCGATAAGTGACATTATCGGCAATTGCCTTAAAAGGGCTTTTACTGCTATTTCAGTTTATTTTCTTAAGGTTGCGTCTGTCTATTAAAGCTTTCTCTCGTTTTTAGCTAGCTGTGGCACCACTGGATTTGAAACGGATGATGACTAATCTTGGATTAGGCCAATGGTTCCAGTTGTATGCCATGTTCACAGTCTTTCTGATACCCATCTTTGAATTAGCGAGTTAGTAAAACGAGCTTTTAGCCTAAAGCGAATCACAAGTATCGACTAAACCAGCCTATCCAAACCCAGTCGTTAAACTTAACCTCACTGTGGTCAGTACAAACATCGACTAAACCTATATAGCCAAGATCAGTTTTAGATAAAACTGTGCTAGTTAGAATTGTGCCTGATATAACTTAGTTGATTCACGACTGCGGATTAGCATTCACACTAAGGCTTACACTAAGGATTTCACTAAGGCTTACACTATGAGTAAGACTTAGCTAGACCGAGTAACTTGGTATTGAGCTAGTTTTAATGAAACAGTTTTAGTTAAGAGCGTACGGCGCGCTGTGTGGCTGCTTTAAAGTTTTGCCTAGCTCAGCTCGCCAGATTTTACGTAGCGCACGATAAAAAGTGGCTGTTTTCAGTCTAATTTCCAAGCGAAGCTTTTATGCTAGCTTGAATGCACAGATTCAATGTCTTGATTAAAATACAGAGTTCATCTTGATTTAAATACAGAGTTTGAGCGTCCAGTTTCAAAGGGCTAATTAAACCATATGAATGCTAAGCTTAAGCTACGGCCAAGCAGAATCTAACTGAATCTGCAGTCGGGTTTAAGATTATTGTTCTGCATAAGTTGATCGCTGAACGCTTGAGTTCCCAACTGCGTTTTCAGAAAAGTCTTCTTAGGTTTCATTTTGCAAGATTGTAGAATAAACATTTAATGAACTGTGTTTACTGAGCTGTGTTCAGTGACTCATATTCAGAGTCAGGTATTCAGAGCCACGTATTGGCGTTTATCAGGTTCAAGTTTAGATGCTAAAGACTAAACAAATGACTCATAGTTATGGAGCTGATTGGAAGCAAATATAGACAAATCTGGCATCTAACCCCATCCTAATAGCTCTCACACGCTTATGCGCACAATGTATATTATGTTAAATAGGGTTTATGGGTAGAAACCTTTGCTTTGCCCTTATGGGAATTGTCCTCGAAAATGAGAATCTCAGTCAAGACTTTAGGATCTATGAGGCATCGATACTAACTATTGAGTTATCCCTTCTGTATATTTCTGGCTATGACTTTATAGCTTACTTAATCTTTTTAATGCTGTTTCTCATTCATATCGCTCTGCTTGCTATTAACACGACCACGGTTAAGCCACTAACTTTCACCGGTCTTATGGTTAAACTCGATTCAAGCATTACTAACTGAACGGATTACATTGGACTCATGCTAACTCCAGTACCTGGGTCTTCACTGAGCACTGAGCACTGAGCACATAGTCAAAGTGATAAGCGTTAAAACATGAATCCCAGAATTCACACTTACAGATGATAAAAGTATCAAGTTTTGATCGTACGCTACGTGAAATCTGACGAGTTAAGTTAAACAACATTTTAAAGTAGCCACACAGCGCACGGATGTTTTTGCTGAAGCCAACCTATTTGATGACCTATAGAAAGCCCGAGTTATAACAATGACTACAAACCTCAATATTTTTAGCGTTCAAGAACTGAGTTACTGTTATGGTTTCAATTCAACAAAACCTGATTGCTGAATTAGTTTACCAATAAGATCAAAGCCAATGGTTAAGCATCTAATTGCAAATTGGGTTATAGCTTTTAATATGACTTTAACGGATAGTTAAAGCGTTTACTTTTAGACAAATTCTTAGGCCTGCTTGGGAAGGATTGATAACATTTTGCTGTAATTACCGATTTTACAATTATGATAATTAAGGCTTTATGTTTCTTATAGAGTTTGTGGGAAGTAGCTTTTTAACTACACATATATAAAGAGTTCAAACCTCCATTACTAGGGGAGCTAATCTTATTACCGCCCTAACCCATTTTTGGACAGAAATGCGTTAGAGCTTAAGCTCTGAAAATGACTCTTGGCATTAGGATAGCTATGGCAATCCGATATGGGGTAACGCTTTGCTAAGGTGTGAGCAACGCAACGAGCAAGGCTCTGCATACACCTTAAACACATGAGCCAACGCATAGTAAAATGCCATGCGTTGCGAATCACTCTTAAGCAACTTGTTAGCACGTGGTAAGCCGCTATAGTTATTATTCAATATTTTCTATAGCCAAAAACACAGGAAGAGTAGCTCTTCTTTACATATGAATTTACTTATCATCTATATACAACCTGTTTCCCTTTATGTCGTATATAATTAAATCTTCTACATTCTGACTATCTCTATAGTTCTCTCCTTCAACCATCAACTGACCATTTGAATAATATTGTTTAAATGGTCCTGAATAAGAAAAGGTTTCATTAAAACCTACACTTCGTTTCCCAAGTCCTGTAGGGTTAAAGGAGGATTTAAATGCTTCTAGAGGGCTAGTATAACCTCTTCCTAAAGTAACTGTTAGTTCTTCTTCAACATTTCCGTTATAGTAGTAATCTCTTTGGTAACCAGTGTATCCACTTCCAAACTTATTTTTCTCTAAAACCATTTCGTGCCTTGGCCCTCTATTATAATAAAAGGATCTAGTTTCATAACAAACTCCTTCATTATATTTATAGAGATCAATTAAAGCTCCGTTTATTTTTATTTTCATGGTTCCTGTAAAGTTATCTATATCAAAACTAGCATCTATTTCAAATCTTTCATCTTTACTATTAAACCATTCGGTATTTTTCTCGTAGGGATAAGTGACTTTGATCTTTCCCATTTCCTCTTCAGATATTTTTCTAAACACTTCTTTAGATTTTCTATTGTTCGCATTTAGCAAATCATGATTAAACTCTTCAATCAATAAAATCTCATCTAAATACTTTTTCCAAACTCCAAATTTTTTGAAATCATAATTATAATCCCCCTCGGTTGTAAGCATTCCCTTCACATAACCTTTGTAT
>NZ_BPET01000108.1 GCF_019654915.1 Shewanella sp. MBTL60-007
GAATGATGAAGCATGTACTAAAAACGATGTGCCTTGCAACCTTGTTACCTTTAACTGCGATTGCAGCTGACGAAATGACCCCTTGGTATGTTGGTGGTGGTGTCGGGGTTAATAACTATGAACCAAACTGCGATCAAAAAACGATGAAAAAATGTGGCGAAGATGAGCCTTATGCATGGGATATTTTTGCTGGCTATTTGTTTAATGATTATTTTGGTGTTGAGCTTGGTTATCGCCAACTTGGTCGAGCAGAATGGGTAGATTATTCAAACAAGTTAAATGATGTTGGCGCTAAGGGGATGAGTCTTGGAGGCGTTGGATTTTGGCCATTCGCTGAAGACTGGAGTTTGTCGACAGAGGTTGGCTTGCTTAACTACCGTATTTCTAATAACAAGCAATATGGTAGCGAGTATTACAGCGATAGTGGTATTGCGCCGTATATTGGGGCGGGAATAGGTTATAACATTAGTGAAAACTTAATGCTTCAAGTTAAATACCGACGTTATGAAAGCTTAGATGAAGATAAGTGGAAAACGTTAGCGATGGAAAGTAACTACTGGGGCTTAGCGCTGAGTTACCGTTTTGGCAAACAATCAAAACCTGTGGTAACCGCTAAGGACGACGATGGTGATCAGGTGCCGAACAATTTAGATCAATGCATAAATACGCCATCTAAACATAAAGTCGACCATCATGGTTGCACAGTTTATAAAGACATTGAAGAAAGTTTTAATATTGAAGCTAAGTTTGCCAATGACTCTGCGGTAGTGAAGTCGTCTGCATATAGAGATATTAGAAAATTAGCAGTACACATGAAGCAAAACCCTAATACCAAAGTTACTATTTCAGGTCATGCTTCTAATATAGGCAATTCACAGTACAACATGGAGCTTTCAGAGAAACGTGCTGAGGCTGTGGCGAGAGTTTTAACTGCTGAGTATGGGATAGCAAAAAATAGAGTTTCATACAAAGGTTATGGAGATACGCGACCACTGTTTAAAGGCAGCTCTATGGAGGCAAATACTGCAAACCGCCGAATTGAAGCGCGAGTATTTGGTACTAAAAAGGTTCCAGTATTGAAGTAAGCGTTTTACAAATTTAAACTCATTTGCCCACAATATTCATTGTGGGCAAATATTAAAACCGCCTAGCTTTGTTGGCTAATATGCTACTGCTAATTCTCCCGCCCGACTGTACTGAAGTTAGTTTATCTACGTTGTAAACACGATTTTATAATTTTTAATAACAAAGGGGTTGTTATCGTGACTCTTTTTGAAAGCAGTGAATGGCTTGAATACGAGCTGTTTTTATTGTTTGCAGTCGTTTTGCTATTGGCTGCATTTTGGTTTATGTATCGTTATAAAAAAACGGTTTCTTGGATTCTGTTGTCATTAACCTTTACTACAGTTTTGGGTTTAACTCTAAGCCGTTATCAAACGTTGCCATTTTACAATATGGCAAGTCGCCATCAAATAGAAGTCGTAAATGGTATTTTTCGGCTAGGAGAATATACTTTTGCGAATGAGACAGCTAATGGTGTTGACTATCGCAAAATATATTTAGGTGATAGAAACATTAAAATCTACAACTCAAGCTATATGTACAACAGGCGATGTTATCGTGGCTTTTATCGTTCAAGTAGTATCCCTAATAATAGTCTATTACGCTTGCAGATATACTGGTTTACTCAAACGGTAAAACATAAAGATAGACAGTTTAAATTTTTATCTCCTTGTATATTGAAAATTGAGTCAAGCGAGCCAAACTATGGGGTAGACGGCTTCTAAACCTTCCGTAAAATGGGTTTGATGCTCCTTGGTTAACATTGCCCAGTCTTCAAATAAAACTTTAAATAAAAAAGCGTGAGTAAAAACTCACGCTTTTTTATTACCTATTCATCACTTCTATTGAATCTGCTACTGGATAGCATAGCGATATAGTCGTTTAGCGCCGTAATCGTCAATAAAGTTAATTTCAACCTCTTCATATACCAGTGCGTTAGCGCCAATATCAATAGCTTCTTTTGCCATTGGTGGCACCAAACCAGTTTTTGACACTGGTAACATATTGCCACCCAATGATGCTGTATCAATAGTAAAGTAAAAAGGCGTTGGATTATTAATATGCAACTGCTTGCCATCCTCCGATAGTGAAACAGTTACCGCTTTTTCAGCATGGCGACGTTGCTCTTGCAATGCCTCTGTTCGCACAAATACCTTAATTTTTGTACGAATAGCAAAAGCGACTTGGTTGCCCCTTACCCCGTTGTGATCTTTTTTAGCCTTCGGCGGGATCTCTTGTACATTCAAGTAATACAATTGCTCCATGTCACCGCCACCCGATAAGCTCATTACCTTAAGGTCAAGACTACTATCACCAGCTAACTTAGCGAATGAGGGAGAAACAACCAAAGCATGCCCTGGATTATCTCCACTTTCAGTTTCAGCCCATGCCTGCATAGCAAAAGCAATATCACCATGGTTTAACACTTTTAAGACCTGAGTATCTTGAGATAAAACCACCAAGCGAGTTGAGCCTAAGCTAAACCCAGCATGAGCTTGCTCCACAAATAACGATAAAAAGACACTAAAAAAAATCAATAATGATTTCAATTTACAACACATAACAACTCCCCTGCATCAACAAATCCAGCTAAAAAATCTTCAACTTCTGGTTTAAAGGTGAATTTGTAGCGACAACTATTATTCGAAAACTTAACTACCGTATGCATAGAGGTTAGTTTTATCGGTAAAAATATGTCGCCATAAGCCCCCACATAATACTCAGATCCCTCATATTCAAAGTGGGAACCAAAACCAAGTGTTTCTTGGTTTTGCCCGTACAAGGTTGCCTTTAAATATAAAATGCGGTTAGCTTCGAGCTCAACACCAGATAAACGAGCACTTAACGGACGAAGTCGGGCCGTTTGCTGGCTTAACTCAATCCGCCCCTTCCCTTGCGCTTGCGCTCCCGCCGCAGGCATAAACGTCAACGACTGAGGTTGAAAATTACCGTTCAAGGGAACAATCGCTTTGCCATTACCATCAACTGTGACACCATTAATTTCAACGTCATCGCCCATAGCCCCATTTACACTCACCAAAGCTTGCGTTCTCGCCATATCGGAGCCGAAAATAAAGTTTTCACCATCATTAACTATGGTGCCTGAAACCCCACCACTCCATGAATTCATATCAGGTGAATAAAAGCCAGAAAGATGGCTTTGCGCATAACGGCCTCTATAAAACGCCCCTGCCGAAACACGTTGTTGCTCAGTCCCTAGTTGTTGGGTTGCTGAAACGCTATAACTTAAGCGATCAAATGAGCGGGAAAAATCAGCACCGACATTCTCTTGCGAACCATTTGAATCGTACCGCGCAGACACAGCGCCACTGCCTTTATCAAAAAAATCGATTAAAGGCATATTGACTGACAAAAATACATTGGTATTAGCTGTTCCAGTTTGATTAAAGGAGCGCGACACGTTAAGCGAATAATTTAATGCCCCCAAAGATCCACCGTAACCTAAACTGTAATTGGTCGTTCTTTCACTTGAACGCCAATACTCATCGCTATTAAAGCTAAGCGACAAACTGTTATCTAAATAAGGGAGTCGAGTGGTAAAAGAGGCCAAATAGCGGTTTTTAATTTTTTGGCCTTGATAGTTATTGTAGGCTTTATGCTCCATCGCCTCAGAGAAACTGAAATAGTTTTCAGTAGAGTAGCGATAACCCGCCAACTGCAAGTTAGCCATTTGGTTAACGTATTTTGAATAAGTCACACTAACACTATGGCCTAACTCTGAGCCGCTTTCATCGCTCTGAAACAGAGAGCTCGAAATATTGGCTCCCAATGCACCAAACTGGCCAAGGGAAAATGCCGAGCCTATCGTGGTACTGGCATAATCTTCAGCAATCAGCGCGCCAACTGATGGCGTGCCCCATGTAAAACCTCGCGCATAGTCGGCTTGCAAAAAATAGGCGTCAATGTCTTTAACGCCCGAACGAGGCTCATACATACCCAAATTTATCTGATAGTCGTAAGCGTCAGGGGTTAATAGGCCTGGTACAAAGGTATTTTCGAAATAACTAATTTGCTCTGTACCGTCCTGCTCTTGCACCACGATACGTAATCTTTGGTTCGATAAACCTGATAGGTTATCAATAGTAAATGGACCGGCAGCAACAGACTTAGTCGTTAATAACCTTTCGCCTTGATAAACATAAACGGTGGCATTAGTATTCGCGACCCCATTAATGTGCGGAGTATAATAGCGTTGCTGTCGAGATTTTAAGCCATCAACACTCTTTAATGAGGCACCTTTAAAGGCAAAACCTTCAATGTATTGCCCATTTAAGTTGAGCTGGCCAGCGGTAAGCTCAGATTCATATTGAGGTAAAATTTTTGAAAGCGATAATTGGTCAAATTCAATCGCTTCATCGAAGAGATCCCGCGAGTACATGCTGGCATTAACTAAGTAATCGTCACCAAAGGTCCACATTAACTTGCCATTAAATGGCGCAGTATGCTCAATATTATCATTCGAATCGTAGCCAACTACTTTGGCGTTATACATCATCCGCAGAGCTGGTAAGCCAGCAGCAAAAGGGATGTCGTTTTGTTCACTCTCAATTAAGTAGCGCTCACTTGCCCAAATACCCAATTGACTTTTTTGCTTGTGCATTTGAACGTTATATAAGGCTCCTTTATAACCGACCTTCAGTCCCGAGCTTAGCTCATCAAGCAAAACAGGCTTAACTCTCAACCCCAATCGTGCCGTTAGCTCATCTGGCAAACTAAACTTGCCATTTTGTTCTACTAAATAATAATTACCAAAGGACTCATTATTAAGTTTAACCTCATAAATGCCTGTAAGGGGTTTAAGCACCTCCTTAAGATCAACGCCATTACTGCTACCAAACACAAACGAAGTGTTGAATTCCGCTTCTTGCTCATACTCGATTTCGTTTTCAAGTTCATACTCGATCTCGTTTTCAAGCTCATACTCGATCTCGTTTTCAAGCTCATACTCGATCTCGTTATCAAGCTCATACTCGATCTCGTTATCAAGCTCATGCTCGATCTCGTTTTCAAGTTCATACTCACGCTCTACTGCTACAGCAGTATTAGCATAAAACAACATGAGTAATACTAGACGGTGCGACGTATTCATAATGGCAGTCCGAATAAAGCCAGTATTCGCCAGGAAGAAAACACGAATACCGGCTTAAGCTTTTGGTTTACTTGTACGAGACAGAAAAAGTCGCAGTTCCACTAATCGGACCAGGGGCGACAGTGCCAAGAGCATAAGGCTGTGCCGTAAATTGGACCTCACCATTATTTGAGTCGTAATCAACACCATCAGTGGTTGAGACGGTTTTATTTAGAATAGGGGTTACACCGCCTAGTAGGAACTCTATACCCGCGTTTGAAATCGCAGAATCATCAGACGTAATAACATTTGAATTAGGCCCAAAAGTGCTGTTAGTCGAAACCTTAATTTCGGCTCCGCCAGCAAAATCTGCAGGAACACTACAAGTACTCGGGTCTGGGATCAAAGTAACATCTTTAATTGTCCCAAATGCTGAATGAGCACCGCCAGTTAATGTGTTGACGTCACTTACCAGATAAGAGCCTAAGTCTACAACATGATCTGGTGATATCACCCCATCGGTAGCAACTTGAATTTCACAAGTTGTCGTTGAAATTGATCCTATAAAGTTAATAGTCCCGGTATTAGCCGAAGCGTTAGCGCTCAATAAACATGTAGAGGCCAGAGATAAACTTACAATTAGTGATTTAAGTTTCATAATGAAATCCTTTTTATTTGCCGCTTTATCCTCTTTGCTGTTTACCAACAAAAAGAAAGTAAACCTTGCGGCGTCATTAGTGTTTAAAGTTGATGCGTACAAATTTGTTTATCGTCCTAAACTAATCGCAATCCAGATGCTTATATATAGCTATCCAGATGCTTATATAGCTATTAGTGTTACTTCTGAAAAAAACACTTAATCAGCGCTAATTACAACTAGTTTGCATCTGTAAATACAGGCTACTGGCTGTAAATGTTTAAATAGAGAAAGCCTAAAACCCTAAAGCCCCTCCCCTAACACTGAGTTAAGTG
>NZ_BPET01000109.1 GCF_019654915.1 Shewanella sp. MBTL60-007
TAAGTTGACGCAGAAGCGATGCTAACGGCCAGTACTGATTTAATAAATAGTCTTGATTTCAACATGATATCCCTATATTTTTTAGTTTTTATTTCATCAACAGCTATGTTCAAGAACAACTAAATCAAGCGACATAACAACGCAACCTACCAACAGGTGTACTATCAACCTGTTATACCAACATACCACCTAGAAGATTTCTTTGTCAAAAATAATTAGACAACTTTTTAATCAATACAGAGCAGTAAATGTAAGCACCTGATTTATAGCCTAGAGATTCAAAATCTCCGCTAGCAGATTAATTGGTAAGTAATATTTTAAAATTAATGAGTTATCGAAAGCGTAAAAAATACTTTCAATTCAATTTACGATATCAGATAGCCAATGATTAACTTTTATTCGTTAAGCTCAACCAAGAAATTTTCTATGTTTCCGATACAGTGCCGGAGTTGTATTTACTATGTTTTTAAAGTTTCTGTAAAAATCACTAAGTTCGGTATAACCCAAAGAGTTACTAATCACCTTAATACTTTGTTGAGTTCGCTCAAGAAGCTGGCAAGCTACTTTCATTTTTACTTTCAATAAGTATCGCTGCGGTGGTTCACCGTATTGCTTATAAAACTCCGCTCTAAAGTGGCTTACAGACAAATTTAGTCGTTCAGCCATTTCTGAAACCTTCAGAGTCTGTTGTGGGTTTGAATAATAGCTATCGATTAACATTCCAAAAGCTGACTTGTACTTAGAATGGTATAATTCTTTATTAAGCTTAACGATTATTTGGCCGAGTATTATATATAGAAAATGCTTTTGAATTTCTGAGGTAAAAACTTCATTCAATACACTATCGTTAAGCGAAAGAGAGCGTTCTATATCCCCCATTAGTGAGCTATCGAGTGGAATGTATAATGCGCTTTTACACAAACCACAAAAGAACTTTACGACTTCTTCCTCGCTTTCAGGAGATAATGCAAAATGATGTACAGAAGCAACTACATTATCACTTTTAGACATCCCTGAAAATTGTGTATTTGGGCAGATAAGCAAAGCTTCGTTTGGACTCAAGTGATATTTAGTTTTTCTACCGATACATATTTCAATCATACCTTGATGAATAACAAATAAGTCAAAGAATGGCCATATAACAGGCTCTATTGACTGTTCACGCGCAAACTCCCCATAGCCACAATGAATAATTTCCATTTCATTCTCAGTTAAATTCATACCAATTACCGGAAAAGCTTTATTGCTTTCACACACAACAGACGGTATAACAGGTACACCAACATGTAAATAATGAAGTAATTAATAAAATGAAATCTATAAAAAAATTTGCTTATTCATTAAAACTTGTTTGCTCTACTTTAGTGATTCCAACTAGCTTGATAGCCACTGTTTTTCCCATAAACACGCAAGCAGAACCTGGGCATATTCAACCAGAAAATACGCACACCAATGTCATACTGTTAATGTCTGATGACCAAGGCTGGGGAGATGTCGCCTATAACGGTAATCAAATCATCCATACTCCTTCTTTAGATGATATGGCAAATGAGGCTGTTAAGTTAGATAGATTTTACGCAGCTTCTCCGGTATGTTCACCCACTCGAGGTAGCGTACTTACTGGTCGTCATCCATTTCGATACGGTATAGAGTGGGCTGGCGCAGGGCATATGCCGAGTAATGAATTAACCATCGCAGAGGTACTAGCTGATAACGGTTACCAAACAGGTCACTTCGGCAAGTGGCATGTTGGTGAGTTAAGCAAAACTGTTAATCAAAGTTATTTTAAAGGCGAGTTAGCAAACCCAGATCATTACTCCCCCCCATGGGAAAATGGTTTTCACGAAAGCTTTTCCACAGAATCCATGATGCCAACCTATAACCCTTACTACTATCAAGGTGGGAAATATGGCCAAGAAGACTATCGTCACTTACAAAAAGAACCTGTAGCACTTGGTCAAAAGTCTGGAGGTTTTAGGTGGCGAGATTATTACTGGACAGGACCGGGACAAATAGTAGACGAGTGGTTAGAAGGTGATGATTCAGAAATCGTTATGGATAGAGCCATTAGCTTTATTAACAACAAAGTAGCAAACCAACAGCCATTTTTTGCGACTATTTGGTTTCATACTCCTCACACGCCTTTAGTTGCTGGAAATGACGATAGAACACGCTATGCTCAACACCCAATTCAAGCCCAGCACTTTTATGGTTCTATTACTGCAATGGATAGACAAATAGGACGATTAAGAGACCATTTGAAGCAGCTTAAGATCAGTGATAACACCATCGTATGGTTCAAATCAGACAACGGACCATCTTATATTCATAACTTTAATTCTACAGGGCCATTTTCAGGAAAAAAAGCAGAGCTAAAAGAAGGCGGTATTCGAGTTCCAGCTATCATCGAATGGCCAAACAAACTCAATGGCGGACAAACAATCAATACGCCTATGTCCACCATGGATATATATCCGACTATTTTGGCGGCTCTCAATATTTCTCTACCATCGAATCAACCGACATTAGACGGTGAAAATATAATTCCAATACTCACCAATGAGAAAAAGCAAAGAGCTTATCCTATTGCTTTTCAATCTCCAATGCGAGGGATAAAGTATGACGCTGATAATAGCCGACTTCAATACGCACTTTCGGGGGAAAAATATAAACTATACAGTGGAGACAATGGTGAAACTTGGCAGCTGTTCGACATTACATCTGATCCAGCAGAAGCATATGACATCTCCTCTAAGCATCCTAACATTGTAACAAAAATGAAAAGTGAACTAGACGCCTGGCGACTGGAAACTAAAGAAGATGCAATGGATGCAAATAAAAACTAGCGCATATAATTTTAGTAAATAAAAATAAACTGCGGACTCTATTTACAATGTTTTTAATAGAGTCCTCCATTTACTCTAAAACTCTCCCTTTAATTCCTAAACTTTCCCTTGCGCTATCAGTTTTTCATTTAGTTGTGACTTATAGAGATTGTGCCCTAATTCATCCTCAACCACATCCTGCCGGTAAAAAATAAATCCAATACTTTGGCGAGAACATTCTGAAAGGTTCGCATTAGCACGGTGAATTGTTAAGCTATGATGCACCAGTAAATCTCCTGCTTTTGCAGTCATCTGTAACTCATTAGCACGATCAATTTCAGACCAGTCGCTTATTCCCTGGGAAAAGCCTAATGTGTTGGTCGTAGTATGCTCACGCATACCGGCTTTATGCGAACCAGGTACATAACAAACCGCACCATTGCTTGCGTCAGCATCTCCCAAAGATAACCACATAGTAATGGCCTGTTGGGGCTGAATTTTAAAGTAATAACCATCTTGGTGTGGAGGTGTCGCTTTGCCAATACGTGGCACCTTATTAAAATATTGCATATTTTTAAGTACCACTGGCCCACCTAATAGTGATTCAGCCAATGTTACAATGGCATCAGAGGTAGCTAACTTTAGGTAGTAATCATCATAGTCATATAACTTCTGTACTTGCTTTAAGGTGGACTTATCTTGTTTATCTTCATAATAAACTTCTACTGCAGGAATCCTAGGGACAATATTTTTAATAAACGCCTCAGTATTGGTTAGTAACTCCTCACTTTGTTTCCTGCCTAAGAAACCTTTGATATCAACATAACCATCTCGTTCAAACAACTGTTTAAGTTTGTACATTTTACGCCTCAGATAATGAAAATACACACCTTCACTGTACATAGAGATAACATTGTATTCATTGGCAGAAGTAATGTTTAATTTGTGGCATTTAACGTTTTACAAATTAAATAACAGATAAAAGTCATTCAAACGACATCGCTACATCGCTTCTTTTCAATATAATCAAAAAATAAGAATGTTTTCTTTATATGTTCAGCCCAATACTCAAAATCATGGCCTCCACTAAACTCCTCATATTGAAAATGTTGATAATAACCGTTTAAGGTTTTTACAAAATTTCGATTCCCATTAATTAAAGGATCATCGAGCCCACAGTCGAAACGTAATGGAGGTAACTGCCCCCGATTTGTCTCCAACCAATGAGCGATATTGGCATTTTTCTCATTACCCCGCCAGTAAACACTTATATCTTCTTCAATAAAAAGTGCTAACTCATCCAGTTGTGTAACCGCTGAGTGAACAGAAATTCCTTTAAATAACATAGGGTATTTAATACCAAGCCTTAGAGCCCCAAATCCCCCCATTGAAAAGCCTGCTATATATACAGAAGATTGCTCATCAACGTTTTTAACAACATGCATACATGCAGCAATCACATCTTCTGTTATCCATTTTTCATAATTACCATGACCCAATATGGGCAAGTAAGCACTACCATCTCCAAATAAACCATCAGATGGCATCACAACTACAAAATCAGTTAAATCTAGACAACTCTCCTGCAAGCTTTTTAAACTTTTCTCTACCCCAACCGAGTATTGCCATGCCCAATTACTTGCATAAACGCCGTGTAATAAAATAATGACAGGAGCAGAAGGTGTATGCGCAGACTGATTTAAAATTAACATATCCCCTCTACCCGATAAGTTTCTTGATTTAATAGTCACCGAAGTTAAATTTGGCGGGGTTAAGTTACTGCTCGATATTTCACAACTTCTAAATGGGAGTTTACTCATTACTGTTCGCCTTTAATTTTAGCTATGCCGTGCTAAGAGCAAATACTATTAGTATCAATTTTTAACCGATTTAACGGCCCAAGGTTTCATTAAATCTATCTGTGGGCGTCGGCACCAAGGAAATGGACGAGCCTTGCCAGTATATAGGGGAGCAAGCCCTTCAATACTTTTATAAAGCGCATTAGGCCAATCTTCTGTCGTTTTTGGTTTGATCTGACCAGCATCGACATCTAAGCTTTTGCGTAAATAAATATCATTGAATCCGGCTTGTATCTCTTCTGGTAAATGTGAAAAATTAGGTAAGTACCAAAGTATTAACAACGGCCTTTCGGCCGTTGTTCTGTTTGCATAAGCACCGTGCAACAATCGGCTATCACCAATGAGCAAATCGCCAGCTTTAATTGGCACAGCCACTTCATCAGAGTGCGACTTATAAGCTGGATCAGTTGGATCTTTATATAAAGATAGATCTCTATTATGAGCATCTGGTAAATCATGTAGCTCATGTGCATAGTGATGAGAGCCAGGAATAACCCTAAGGCACCCATTCTCAGGAGAAGTATCGGTCAGATATATCATGAAAAAAAGTGAAACTGGTGAACTTTGATAACTAACTTCGTTCCGCCATCCCCACCAATCTTGATGCCAAAAAAGAGGTGGACCACCAGCAGGTTTAGAAATTAAATAACCAGATAGCCATCTCGGGTCATTGCTACCAAAAGATTTAAGTAAATCAATAAACTTGGGATAACAAATAAGATCGGCAAACTCAGGGTGATCCGCGAAATTACACAAAGAACCAGTAGATTTAAATCGGTCACGGTGCTGAACAGGCAGACTTT
>NZ_BPET01000110.1 GCF_019654915.1 Shewanella sp. MBTL60-007
TTATATACAATGAGCTGAGGCCGCACTTAAGCTTGGGTATGAAAACACCTAATCAAGTGCATAAAAAAGACCAGCAGCAGAAGCTACTGGTCTAGTAAAAACCGTCAACCTATTTCAGGACGGGACAGAGTTTACAAGCGATTAGTTCGCATTCTCTTATTTTGCTAAGAGTCCTCGGCTGCGTAGTAGTGGATCAATTCCAGCTTCTTTACCACGGAACTGCTTGTAAAGTTGCATAGGATCTTCGCTGCCGCCCTGAGATAGGATGTTATCTCTAAAGGCATCAGCGGTAGCCTTGTCGAAGATGCCATTTTCCTTAAAGGCTTCAAAAGCATCGGCCCCCAGAATATCAGACCAGATGTAGCTGTAGTAACCGGCAGAGTATCCACCTGCGAAGATGTGCGAGAAGTAGGTACTGCGATAACGCGGCGCGATCTCAGCGATGAGGCCCATCTTGTTGAGTGACTCGGCTTCAAACTTAGCAGCATCTTTTGGCATAAAGTCTGTGACTGTGTGCCAATCTAAATCCAGTTTAGTTGCAGCCATATATTCAACGGTAGCGAAGCCTTGGTTGAACTTACTTGCCGCTTGAATTTTCTTAACTAATTCCTGCGGGATCACTTCACCTGTTTTGTAGTGTTTAGCAAATTGCGCTAACACTTCCGGCTGTGTCATCCAGTTTTCCATCACCTGAGAGGGGAACTCTACATAGTCACGTGGTACAGAAGTACCCGCTTGAGAGCGATACTCGACATCAGATAGCATGCCGTGCAATGCGTGACCGAATTCATGGAACAGGGTGCTCGCTTCATCGAAGGTCAGTAGTGCCGGCTCATCGCCTGCAGGGCGAGGGTAGTTAAGCACGTTAACTATGATTGGTTTAGAGTCTACGCCATCCATGTTGTACTGCTGACGGTAAGAGTTCATCCATGCTCCGCCACGCTTACTGTCGCGAACAAAGTAGTCACCCATAAAGATAGCCATTAGCTCGCCATCTTTGTCATACACTTCCCATGTACGCACCTCATCATTGTACTTAGGTAGATCGGTTCGCTCTTTAACCGTGATGCCAAATAGGCGGTTAGCCGTATAGAATACGCCTTTTAGGGTATTTTCTAATGAGAAATAAGGACGAGTTTGCTGCTCGTTGAAGCTGTATTTTGCCACACGGATCTTATCTGAGTAGTACCACCAGTCCCAACCCGCAAGTTTGAAGTCGCCGCCTTCTTCATTAATCAGCGCTTGCATGTCTGCCACTTCCGCTTCCGCTTGAGCAAGCGCGGCCGGCCATACCTTGTTTAGCAGTTCATACACGTTTTCAGGGGTCTTAGCCGTGCGCTCTTCGAGTACAAAATGCGCGTGGGTCTTATAACCCATTAGTTGCGCACGTTCTGCACGTAGTGCCGCCATCTTAGCCAAGATCTTCTTGTTGTCGTTAGCGTTATCGTTATTGCCACGCTCTACGTAACCTTTGTACAGTACTTCACGAAGATCGCGATTGTCTGCATAAGTTAAAAACGGTGTGATTGATGGACGAGACGTGGTGAATACCCATTTCCCCTCGTGACCACGCTTAGTTGCAGTTTGTGCGGCAGTTGCGATGACACCTTCTGGTAGGCCTGCTAAGTCGGCCTTATTGTCGATAACCAATTCAAACGCATTGGTCTCTGCTAGTAAGTTGTCGCCAAACTCTAGGCTAAGTTTGCCAATCTGCTCGTTCAATGCACGCAGCTTGGTTTTGTCTGCTTCACTTAAGTTCGCGCCGCCACGAGTAAATGATTTATAGGTATCTTCAAGCAGTTTTGCCTGAGCGACATTTAAATTCAGTGAGTCGCGCTGGTTATAAACGGCTTTAACTTTCTGAAAAAGCGCATCGTTTAATAAAATATCATCGTTAGCTGCAGAGAGCATTGGTGACACTTCTTTAGAGATAGCTTGTAACTCTTTGTTAGTGTCTGCGCCAGTTAGGTTATAAAACACACTCGCCACTTTGGTGGTTAAGTTACCTGAAAACTCCATCGCTTCGATAGTATTAGAGAAAGTTGGCGCATCAGGATTATCGATAATCGCTTGAATTTCAGCTTTGTGCTGTGCGATGCCAGCCTTGAATGCGGGTAGGTAGTGCTCTGGCTTGATTTTGGCAAAATCAGGAATACCAAAGTAGGTATCGTATGGTTTGAAGAACGGGTTGCTGGCATTGTTTTCAATGATCTGTTGGGCAACGACGTTTGGTGCGACTTGTGTTTCAGTACTGGTATCTTTGCTTATATTTGAAGCACCACATGCACTAAGAGCTAATGCTAAAGCGACTGCTGATACGATTGGTTTGAGGGTTAATCCCTTCATATTTATATCCCCGATTATGCTAGTTTTAATTCTCATTAATTAAATTAACGTTAACCTCTTTAAATATCACGGTTTAAAGTGTTAAATCCAGCAAGCGATTGCATCATTTGTAACAAAGCGTGCGATTAGCTATTTTTTGCTCATTTTTGCTCATTTAGCTGCCAATTCAGCGAATTTGAGGCTGCTTTTGTTACCTACAATAGAGATACCTCATCTCAGTTTATGGCGAATCGCCCTTTGTATTGATGAGTTAGCATTAGCGAACATTATTTTTTCGAAACAAGGTTGTAACAAGTGGGCTTGGGCTCCAACCTTGAGTAATGTGCAAAACATTATGTTTTTTTTCAATTATTAGAGTCATTTCGTGATAATAATCAATCCTTTCTTTTTATGAATTTGTCAGAATGCCCGGTGTTTATTTCAAGTTAAAGGGCTGTTAGTCATGCGAAACAACCAACCGGTCACACAAAAAGAAAAGACATTGACCGATAACTGTATATTACTGTCCACAACGGATCTTGACGGTAATATTAAGTATGCAAACGAAGGTTTCATCAATGTGAGTGGCTATAGTTTTGATGAGTTACATAGTCAGCCCCACAACCTAGTTCGTCACCCCGATATGCCTGAGGCGGCTTTCGAGTCGCTTTGGTCGCGTATTAAAACAGGTAAGCCTTGGGTGGGGATCGTTAAGAATCGCAGTAAAAACGGCGACCATTACTGGGTTAATGCCTATGTAGCCCCTGTTTATGAAAATGGCAAAATCCATGAATATCAATCGGTACGGCGTAAGGCAACACCAGAGCAAATTGAACGCGCCCAATCAATTTATCAAAAGGTACAAGCAGGAAAGCAGCCTAAGGAATTACGTAAGCCTATCTTAGGTTTTAGCGCTAAGTTATATGCTTGGCTAATCGTATCTGTGCTTATGGCGGTGATGCTTGCTAGTTACTCACCGATTGTCGCTGCTGTCGTGCTCACGATAGTGGGGGCGCTTGGTCTCAATTCTATTTTAAAGCCGTTCAATAGCTTAGTCGCTCAGGCAAGAAATACCATAGATGATCCGCTTGCAACTGGGGTGTTTACGGGTCGTCAGGATGAGTTAGGCGTGGTTAGCTTTGCATTACAGTTTCTGCTGACCGAAACCGGTGGCGTAGTCGGGCGAATGGCTGATTCTGCAGCGTCAATCGAATCCCTTAGCGGCAGCTTAAACGACACCATTAATAGTACCCGCCAGCGCGCCGATAGCCAGAGCATGCAAACTAGCCAAGCTGCAACGGCGATGGAGGAGATGAGTGCCAGCTTTGCTGAGGTGAGTAATAACATTCACAGCGCCGCAACTGAGATGGCTGCAAGCAATGTTTCTGCTGAAAAGGGCCATGAGCTATTAGAGCAGGTAATTGGATCAATCAACCAACTAAAGGATGAGGTGGGTAACTTCTCCTCAGTGGTCGCATCTATCGAGCAAGATAGTCACGATATTAATAATGTACTGGATGTGATCAGGAGTATTGCTGAGCAGACTAATCTGTTGGCATTAAATGCGGCGATAGAGGCGGCAAGGGCGGGTGAGTCCGGTCGTGGTTTTGCCGTTGTGGCAGATGAAGTGCGTCAGCTTTCCAGCCGTACCAGCGAGTCGACCTCCCATATCGAAGCCATCGTTACAAAGTTTCGTCAAAGTACGGAAAAAGCGGCAAAGACCATGGAGGCAGGCCAATACCGAGCTGAGCAATCGGTGGCGCTGGCTAAGAAGGTTGATGACTCGTTTGAGGCTCTACGAGACTCTATTATTAAGATGAACGTGATGAGTGATGAAAATGCCAGTGCCATGACACAGCAAACGGCGGTTGCCAATGATATTAGTCACTCAATTCAAGTGATTAATGAGTTGGCACTTGAAAGCCTACAGCAGACACAGGATGCTGCAGAACGAGGCGGCCAAGTTTCACGCTTATCCACTAAGACTCATAACTTGTCGAGACAGTTCTGGGAACAGAGCGTTCAGCGAAAAATTTAGGTTTAAAAGAAGGTTTATTAAAAGAAGGTTCTAGGAAAGGCAAAGAAAGGTTCTAGGCTCTAGGAAGAGCAAAGACGGTACAAGCAAAGACGGTAACAGCGGAACGGCCTGTGGCCTAGGGAACGTGACTGCGTCACTCACGGTACGCTGCGCTTACGGAAAAGCGGTGTTTTGTTGTAGGTCGGGCTTTAGCCCGTCATGCTTTTGATTTTCCTAGCAGGACGAAGTCCGTCCTCGTAGCGAAGCGTCCTAGAATCTAGGATCTTCTTTTAAAGCAAAGACGGTAACAGCGGAACGGCCTGTGGCCTAGGGAACGTGACTGCGTCACTCACGGTACGCTGCGCTTACGGAAAAGCGGTGTTTTGTTGTAGGTCGGGCTTTAGCCCGTCATGCTTTTGATTTTCCTAGCAGGACGAAGTCCGTCCTCGTAGCGAAGCGTCCTAGAATCTAGGATCTTCTTTTAAAGCAAAGACGGTAACAGCGGAACGGCCTGTGGCCTAGGGAACGTGACTGCGTCACTCACGGTACGCTGCGCTTACGGAAAAGCGGTGTTTTGTTGTAGGTCGGGCTTTAGCCCGTCATGCTTTTGATTTTCCTAGCAGGACGAAGTCCGCCCTCGAAGCGAAACGCCCTAGAATCTAGGACCTTCTTTTAAAGCAAAGACGGTAACAGCGGAACGGCCTGTGGCCTAGGGAACGTGACTGCGTCACTCACGGTACGCTGCGCTTACGGAAAAGCGGTGTTTGTTGTAGGTCGGGCTTTAGCCCGTCATGCTTTTGATGTTCCTAGCAGGACGAAGTCCGTCCTCGCAGCGAAGCGTCCTAGAATCTAGGACCTTCTTTTAAAGCAAAGACGGTAACAGCGGAACGGCCTGTGGCCTAGGGAACGTGACTGCGTCACTCACGGTACGCTGCGCTTACGGAAAAGCGGTGTTTTGTTGTAGGTCGGGCTTTAGCCCGTCA
>NZ_BPET01000111.1 GCF_019654915.1 Shewanella sp. MBTL60-007
CTTCTGGAGTGAATAAAATCTACGTTCACTGCTATTTTGGTCGTTCACGCAGTGGAGCTGTTGCTAAATACCTGGTGGATCAGTTCGGTTTTGAAAGCAATAAACCAATTGAGAGCCCAAATATGACTGTATATAAATTGCTATGTAATCCAGTACGGTTTGAACCCTTGATCCAGCAATATGAACAAGCTGCTAAAGCTCCTAAAGAAGAAAAGCAACCAACAATATCCCAGAAGTTCGTAGATTTATTGATGGTAGCTTTAGGGCTTAAAAAATAATCAGTGAATGTGGCCCCTACTCTCGATACAACGTGCATGAAAAGAAGAGAAACCAACATGGAATATCACGCTAACAACATAATAACTGCGGAACAACAAGGAGAGCTGATCACCGCAGAACAGATTAAGAGCAGTATAAAAACTAACGCGGCATCAGCCTATTTACTTAGTCTCCGCTCAAAGCTTAGCCGTCAAAAAATGGGTTACTTCCTGAATAATGTAGCCAAAATGACGGGCAACCAAAGCATGTTTCATTGTGACTGGGGGACAATGAGACGCCACCATGTCCAGGGTATTATTGACTTGCTTATTGATGCAGGAAGAGCTCCAGACACCATTAACACCTATCTTGCTGGGTTAAAAGGCGTCGCTCTTGAAGCATGGACAATGAAGCAGATTGATATGGAAAGTTATCACCATATCAAGCAAATAAAGAATGTGCGTGGCGAAAGAATTCCCAAAGGGAGAGCGCTAGAACGTCATGAAGTTGCCCAGCTTTTCAAAGTGTGTGATGAAGACTCACGATGTAAAGGAGTTAGAGATAGTGCAATTTTTGGGGTGCTTTTAGGCTGCGGTTTAAGGAGAGGTGAAATAGTGGCCCTAGATCTAGGCCATATAAATTGGCGAGAACAAGCAATTACAGTTATGGGTAAAGGTAATAAAGAACGATTGGCCTTTATGCCCGACGGAACGCTTAGAAGATTAAAATTGTGGGTTAATGATGTTCGAGGTGAACAGCCTGGGCCTCTTTTTCCAAGAATTCGACGACATGATGATGTACAAGACAGTCGAATGACAGATCAGGCAATCTACGAAATCTTGAGAACTCGACGAATGGAAGCTGGGTTAGAGCATTGCTCTCCTCATGATTTGCGTCGGACTTACGCGAACGACTTATTGGAAACTGGCGTTGATATCATGACCTTAAAGGATATGATGGGACATGCTAGCGTTACTACCACTCAAAGGTATATTCGCATCAAAGATGAGCAAATGCGAAATGCAAGTAAGAGGTTGGTAATTTAACATGCTCGTATCATTTCTGACATGGTTTTTAGTTGGTTTGCAGCCCATTGTGCTGGTGGTCATTATTCAAAACCTTATTGGAAAGTTGTTAACCCCTATTGCGCTTCGCAATAAAGCCAGCCGGGGGGTGTACTTAGCTACAGCAGCTATTGGAGTGCCTATTCATGAACTCAGTCATGCTATTGCGGCGTTCCTTTTTCGGCACCGAATAACCAAAATAAAGTTTTTTGAATACACAGCTGGGCATGGCCGCTTGGGATACGTCGAGCATCAATGGAACGTGTTGTCACCGTTGCAAAATGTCGGGCTTTTCTTTATTGGTATTGCTCCTTTGATAGGAGCTGGTGCAGTCATATACTTAACTACAAAGCTAATGCTTCCAGGCTTATTGGATACGCTGGCTTGGCGCATAGTAGAAATTCCTATGGGAATAACGGGCGATCCAGTCAAAGATGCTTTCTATGCTGTGCAGTACGGCATTTCTGGTGCTGGTATTGCGATTCTTTCCGTGAGCTCGGAGCCTCAGTTCTGGCTCTGGATGCTGATCAGCAGCGTTGTGGCGTTTCACTCGACACCAAGCAAAGCTGATATGCAGAGCGCATGGAAGGGAGCGATAGCCGTAGGAGTGTTATTAACGGGGATTGTCTTCATTTTCGAGGCTTATTATCCACTAACCGAAATGGTGGTTGGTTATTGGCTTTACAGTGTATCTATTATGTCTGCCACAATTGTATTTTCTATGCCTTGGTGGGTAATATTGCTGATGATCGCTATGGTTTCAAAACGCTAGCTCTCTGTTTTTTTAGCTGTTCTCTCAAGCAAAGCGCTTTGGCGGAGTATTGCCAACACATCAGCAACCGTCATTTTCCATCCCATAGCAAGACGTCGAATGATAAACGAACCTAATTCAGTACGTTCTTGCGGATTAAACAAACACTGTTTAACCTGCCCTGCTTCTGATAAGGATAGTGAAATCCCTTCGGGTCCATTATGTTGTAATTTGAAACCTTTGTTACGCTTAGAACCGTGATAAGCCCCCTCAGATAAACGAGCAAGGCCGAACAGTACCTGAGTAAAGCTGGTAAGCTCATACCTTGTCAACTGGACGGAAATTTTTTCCTGCCAGTTTGCATCAGTGCCAAGAAGTGGCGCAATCTCGATTGTGACCGAAGGATATTCATCCTTTTGGGTCTCTGTATACTGGAACTGAACTACAACACGCTGGTGTTTGTTATAGATTTTAAAAGCTTCACCAAACAATTTAGTTTCGCTCATAACTAATCTTTCACCTCAAGTTGCGACAATTTTTTCTTTGTACTGATATGAGCTTTGCGTTCGGAATTCAAATCAGATTCAAGTTTGCTTTTTGCTTTTGAAGTGGCCGCGTGAGCTGCTTTTTCGGTATCGAGAGCTTCGCTAATTGTCTCCAGTCGCCCCAACCCTTTCTCTGATTGCATAAGCCGCTCTTGAAGATGGTTAACTCTATCCTGAGTTGTTTGATGCGATTCTTTCTCTGCTTTTAAAGATTCACGGAGTGCTTCATTTTGAGCACTTATAGTCGCGTTTTGTGTTTCTGCTTGGGTGAGTTTTTCGCGGATATCTTTTAACTCAGAGCGTAGTTGTTCACGGTTAGATTGAGCCTCTTCTACCAGCTTACTGCTGTCCTCAAGACGCATCTCCGCTTTGGCTAAGTCTGTGGTTAATCGGTCAATCTGAGTTCGATGTTCAACAATCACCCTACTCTTTTCTTCTAGTTGATCACGCAGTGTCTGTTCAGTAGTAGTCCAAGATGATTTGGCCGCTGCATGTTGTTCGCTATGTTCCTGTGCCAACTGTTCTTTCTTTTGAACTTCAAATTGAAGGCGCTCTATTTTGCTTTCAGCATCAGCTAAGGCAGAAAGAGCCTCTGCTTCGGAACTTTTAGCAGCACGTAGCGTTTCTTCAAAGCGAGATTCAATAGCAGTTTGAAACCTGCCCATCTCTTTCATAAATGAGTCAGCAAATGCATCACTGAATCCCATTGATTCCATTAAATGAGCCTGGGATGCTTCGAGCTCTTCACGCCACTGCCTAACAAAGCCTAGAGCCGTTCCTTTGGAACCTCTGCCAAGTTCTGCGATCACTCGATTGCCGCTTATCTTTTCTCCGGAAGCATGTAGACGGTCACAGACACCTTTTACGTCTGAATAAGTCAATGCAGGACTTTGTTGCCGCTTTTCCATAATCATTTCTCTTCAAAAAAATCAAGTATACCGTCAATAGTATGCCAAATACGGTACAGTTACAAACAAGTGTACCTTTAATACGTTAGAATTGAATGGCGGTACAGTTTGATTGTTTTGCATCTAGATAAATAATCATAACAGACTGATATTTAAGGATGTTATTATGGTTTAAATCGAGAATGAACAGGTTGTAAGGTGTACCGATTACTGTACTTTCGGTACACCAGTTCTAAACCAACTCTTTAAGTGCGAGGTGTGATAAATGAGAAGAAAAAGAGGTGATTATCCACAATTGGTAAATGACTTAGTAATCAATACATTGTTACACCTTTATATGGAATGTAGCGATACACGTCGGTTTGTGCCTCTCCACCAGCGAAATGCGATTGTTATGCGTTATCTGAAATCCTTACTCAAAAAAGCAGCATACAAGGAGACAAGAAAAGATATTAAAGCTCTTATTTACGCTGGGCAGAAAGGTGACAAGTTGGAAGAGCAATTGTGGAGG
Source organism: Shewanella sp. MBTL60-007 (assembly GCF_019654915.1). Taxonomy (GTDB): domain Bacteria; phylum Pseudomonadota; class Gammaproteobacteria; order Enterobacterales; family Shewanellaceae; genus Shewanella. Next base: position 4,038 of record NZ_BPET01000111.1, read on the forward strand.
CTCAAATCTCTTGTTAATAATTATGGCAATGATGTTGAAAAGTTTTACGGATTCCTCAACTTAATTGAGAGTACGTTAGCTATTTACAGTGAGTTATTTAAAGAAAATACTGCTGTCGTTTCGAATAGAGTTTATTTGTTAGCTGATCACATTGATAATGGCTTTGACGATAATGGGAGGCAAGTAGCCCCAATTGCTCTATCTGTGAACTCTTCAAAATGGAAGCAAATACCAGCGTTGGCCGAAGAACATGGTCATTTCTATATTGAGATTCTTGATAGTGATGAGAGTAAAGCAAACCTTTATGTTCACCCTGCCGCAATGAAAAGAGCCGTTCACAAAGAACATGAAAAGGAGTGTGACTGATGGCAGTGTAGGATGCAAACCGCTACTACACTGCCCTGAGTGCTAAGTTCAAGCACGATGTTTAGCTTTGAGGTTTTTCACATGCTTAAAGTTAGTTTTAAGCCCCTTTTCTAAACGTGCAGACTCTAGACTCTCATAAACACTATTAATGTCGATAAAAGAGCTTTCCTTGGATTGTTCATAAATATAATCTGCGGCCTTCCAACCGGATGTGAATAGTAGCTTTGGTGTGTTTTTACTCCTCCATTCGCACTCACCTACCATAACTACAATCGAGTAGAACGCTTCCTGGGGAATGCTAGGCAAAAGAGATTGAATTGCTTTCACATGCTTATAGTTTTGTCTGAACGGATTTTGAAACTTGTAGCTACGTTTAAATATCTTTTGAGTCCAAAATTGATCTGATTCCTTGCCATAAATCCAGCCTTTATAATGTTTTGTTTCAACGACAAATATTCCAGCTGGGGAAATAACAACATGGTCCACCTGAGTAGTATCTCCATCGGAAACTTCAAGAGTAACATCATCAAGTACTATGCAATTATTACCACATTTTTTATTTAATATTTTTGATAAAGCCCACTCG
>NZ_BPET01000112.1 GCF_019654915.1 Shewanella sp. MBTL60-007
GTACCAGCGTACGGCCCACAGAATGATGTCACGCTGAAAATGCCGGCCTTTGAATGGGTTCATGTGCAGCTCCATCAGCAAAAGGGGATGATAAGTTTATCACCACCGACTATTTGCAACAGTGCCCCTGCAGATGATCGACAGCACCGTGATCCGCGCCCACCATCAGGCAGCGGGCGCTAAAGGGGGACTCCGCGACAGGGTTTCGGCCGTTCTCGAGGTGGCTTTACGACCAAAATCCACCTCCTCGTCAATGCACACGGGCTTCCCATGAGGGCAGAGATTACGCCAGGCCAGACGTCAGACTATCTCGGCTTCGATCTGGTGATGGCGGATAATCTGCCCCGCCCGAGTGTGCTGCTCGCGGATCGCGGCTACGATGCAGACAAGATCAGAGACGGCATGGAGGGGCGCAACGTCCTGCCCGTGATACCGATGCGCAAGTCTCGCAAGAAGCGGATTGGTGTCGATCGCTCCCTGTATCGCCTGCGTAATCTGGTCGAACGCTGCTTCAACAAACTCAAAAACGCCAGGCGTGTCGCGACCCGCTACGACAAAACCGCGGAAAGCTTCCTCGGCTTCATTGACATCACGTCGATCCGTCTCTGGATCCGCCATTTGTCAACATGACCTAGCCAAGAAGCCTCTCTCCGCACCGAACTGGTAAGCCGGGCAATCGAGGAAGCCACTCCCCTGATTGCCGGTTTTGAAAACATTGCAGTGCTCGAGCATCTCGATGTCGCGGTGCCACCAGCTGCCAGATTGGTCCAATCCTAGCCACCGACGGTATGTTGGTGCAGCACGATACGCCATACTTGCCCGATAAACACATAGGTAGATGAGCAAAATGCGGCGTAAGGCTGTTCACCCCGCTTCGCCTGCGCCTCGTAGCTGAAAACGACGACATTTTCTGTCGGCAGTTGCCAATGCCCCCCCTCAATTGTGACCTCGTCCCAGCGGGCGAAATTTCCGAGGCTGGCCAAAATTTCCTGCCGTGTCAAAATACCGATCGGCTTTGGAAAAACCATGAAACACTCCGGTGCCATGATCTTATCGAAAGCCTCGGAGCCTTCCAGCCAGAGCCTACGCTCCAACCCGGCAATCTGCTCTTTCAGTGCTGCATGCATGTCGGTTTCTCCTTATGCCGAGGGAATTGAGGCTCAGCGCGGCCCGGCGTCCGCGGACCGCGACCACAACTGCGTACACATGGTAGCCAACGCCGTAGCCAGCATGCAGGCCATCAGCGCCATGCCACTTCCCAGCGTCTCGACCAGGAGACCCGTTAGGAGGGCAATTGGTATCCCTGCCGCCAAAGTCAGAACTGCACTCGCGCTTTGCACCCGTCCGCGCAGATGCTGAGGCGCTTGGATGAAGAGCATAGTGTTCAGGGCGACACCCAAAGGGGCCAGCAGAAGCCCATAGATGAAGGCCAACGGGAGGATGGCTGGGAGAGGCGGAAGAAGCGCCACCGGCACCATTGCCAATGACGCGACAATCACGAGAAGTGCAGTGAACTGCCCGGCCAGCTTTGGAAAGATCGTCAGCAGCAAGGCACCGCAGAGCGATCCGGCGCCGATCGAGGAAGCGGCCAAACCGAATTCCTGAGGCGCTCTGGCAGCCTGATGAAAAAGGGAGGGTAGCAGCACGCTCGTAGTAGTGCTGGTAAAACCCACCACCACCATGACAAGCAACGTCAGATAGGCGAGCGGAGGAGCGCGAAATATAAAGCCGAACGCCGAGAGCATGCCGCCATCATTACGCTTAGTGCGTCGGCGCGCCTCTGAGAGCCAGACGGCAATCAGAAGCGCCGAAAGCATGCTGCATGTGAAGGCGATGACCAGGGCCACGCTCGCACCGCCAAAGCCGATAGAGATACCAGCAAGGGCCGGACCGGCCACGAAGGACGCATTGCCGATCAGCGACTTGAGCGAAACGGCACGCGCCAGCGGGATCTGGCCAAGCCGCGCCAGTTCTGGAATGCGATTATCTTGCGCCGTCATGCCGGGGCTGTCGAGCAGCGCGCCCGCAGCCACCAGCACGGCGATGAAAGGCAGCGCTTCAGGCCCGAGCTGCACTATGGCAGGAACCGCACCCACGCAGACAGCGCTCGCCAATCCCGCGATGATCGCGACCCTGCGCGCGCCATGCCGATCGATCAGCGCCCCTCCGAAAAAAGCGCCGATAACCAAAGCAATAAGGCTCGCGCTTGCAATCGCTCCGGCCCAGAGCCCGCTGCCGCTGAGATCGAGTACCAACCACGGCAGGGCGACGGCGGCAAACGCATTGCCCAGGCGAAACAGGCACCCTGCGGCAAGTACACCCAGGAGCGGGGCCGCGGACCGACGGAGCGTCAAATCCCTGGCGCCGACAAAAGCCCCTGGGCACCCTCCAGATGCTCTGCGCTGCCCGTCTTAAGGGCGAACATAGCATATCGGATGCCCTCGGCGCTCTGCAGCATCTTGCAATGCTCAACTATACGCGGCCAGGTTTGTCCCCCCGCCGCCTCGTAGTGACCGAGGAGGTCGCGCAGGCTAGCTTCGCCGAACACCTTGAGATGTCCAGCCAGATCGATTCCAGGATCGCCGATATGAGCCTCACTCCAGTCGATTATCCCGCAGACAGTACCGTCCGATTTGACCATGACATGCCCGACATAAAGATCGCCGTGCACTGAGGCGGCATGGGTAGGCCAGAATGACAAGTCAGCAAGCCAAGCGCGCCAGAGGGCAAGTCTTGCTGCCGGTACCTCAAAGCTTTTCTCGACAGTTTCGAGATCGCGCGTCCAGTTCTCTCGTACGGCATCGATACTGAGATTGCTTAGCCCCGCGCTAATTGCATCGTCGGTGTCGAGCCCATGCAATTGCGCGAGCGCCGCGCCCAGCGTTTCAACATAGACCGGAGAATTCTGGTCAAAGTGCCAGGTCGTCTCATAGGTCGAGGCGTCAAATGTCAGCCCCGGATTGCCCGGCAGGGAGGGGTAGGCGATGAGATCATCGCTAAAGACCTTCCAGTCCGGCACAGCGACTGGCAGCCGACTGCGGAAATAGTCGAGTATCTTCGCTTCCTTGACTGCCGCACATGCCACGTCCGTCCGGCGCGGCATCCGCAAAACCCACTCTACAGCGTCCCCATCCCTGCCGAAAGCAACTTGGAAATCGAGGCCCATTTCGTTGAGCCTAAGGGAACCGGGCGCAAGCTCCAAGCCTGCCTCCCTGGCCAGCTTCAGTATTCGGTCCGTGTCGTGCAGCATCGCATATCTCATTTATAACTTGCGCGTATGTTATAAACTGATGGAGCAATTGTCAATCGTTTGGCGCAATGCCATTGCCGGGAAAGATCAGGTCCAGCTGAAGCCGTATGTGATCGAGGATATGCCGTTTGAGTTCGCTTGGGCTGTCCACACCCGCCTGAAGTGCTGCGCCCTGCATGGTGGCCTGGATAAGACTTGCCAGCATATCATTTTGCCCCTCGGAAGCGTCGGGCAGTCGCTCCGAGATGGCGTTTCTGATAAGGCGGTTCCTGGCCTTGGCAATGGTATTGAGTTCCTTGTCTACCATGTCGTCGCGCAGCATCATCAGCAGAGATGGCAACCGGTCGTCGCTACCCATCGAATTCACGAGAGTACGAAGGAAAGTCCAGACGTCATCGACACCCTGATGAGAGGGCGCCTCTTGCAAGTACTCTTCGAGCATCTGGAGCCCGCGTTCTGCGACCCGCAGTTGCAGGCCGTCGCGATTCTGGAAGCGTTGAATCAAGGCGGCTCGGCTGAGGCCTACTTCCGTGGCAACGTCAGACAGGGTGAACGCCTCACGTTGAGGGCGCAACATGATCTTCAGAGCCGCATCAAGGACGGTATTGTCATCGACGGTTTTGGGTCTCGGCACGCAATCACCCCGACTGTTGGAATGCGCAAACTCTATATAACTGTCGCGTCAGTTACAATTGAGGTATTTGAGAAGCGGGCGCTACGGTGATTTCCATTTCAAGGCTGGGGCGGTCCAGTTGATTTGCGGGGGTCGACGATTTGTTGAACGAAACTGGCGTTTTACGGGCGCCGAGCGGTGTAATCGCCTGCTGTATCGCGCATTGTTCCGATGTCACTGAGAAGCCTATCGCTCGCATAGAAGAGCTCACACCGCGCCAAACTTCGCGCCCGCCAGCTACCTATGAATTCGGCTAAAACTCTAAGAAATTCTAGGTCATGTTGACAAATGGCGGATCCAGAGACGGATCGACGTGATGTCAATGAAGCCGAGGAAGCTTTCCGCGGTTTTGTCGTAGCGGGTCGCGACACGCCTGGCGTTTTTGAGTTTGTTGAAGCAGCGTTCGACCAGATTACGCAGGCGATACAGGGAGCGATCGACACCAATCCGCTTCTTGCGAGACTTGCGCATCGGTATCACGGGCAGGACGTTGCGCCCCTCCATGCCGTCTCTGATCTTGTCTGCATCGTAGCCGCGATCCGCGAGCAGCACACTCGGGCGGGGCAGATTATCCGCCATCACCAGATCGAAGCCGAGATAGTCTGACGGGCACTGTTGCAAAGTTAGCGATGAGGCAGCCTTTTGTCTTATTCAAAGGCCTTACATTTCAAAAACTCTGCTTACCAGGCGCATTTCGCCCAGGGGATCACCATAATAAAATGCTGAGGCCTGGCC
>NZ_BPET01000113.1 GCF_019654915.1 Shewanella sp. MBTL60-007
ATGGAAGTTTTGCGGCATTCTGGCTACACAATAACGAGGGAAGACTTGCTCGCGGCTGCAACCCTGCTTGCTCAAAATCTATTCAAACATGGTTGTGCTTTGGGGAAATTATGAGGGGATCCCTCAGCGCATAGTGTTGAGGTTGTTCAGTAGTACTCTATGTCAATATGTAAACTAACTTATCATGGTTCTATGGAGCAGGTTTATTTTACTAATGAAGAAGAACTAGTAAAAAATAGTTAGGACTGAGAGGCAATCTAAGAAAAATAGTATGCCGTTAACACTTCTACTTTTTAAGTGTATTTAGATATTCAGTTGATATTATGTTCATGATATAAGGTGAGTTATATAGTATTCAATATAAAGGCTGTTAAATGCAATCATCTGAACGTCGTTGGGCTTATTTTTATGATTTCAATTTAAAACCTCATCCGGAAGGTGCACCATTCTTTGAATTGGATGAGGTTCTATCCAAAGTAGAGCAGACATGGAGAAATGGCCAGGCAGTTCATAAATATCGCAATAAAGAACTGACGATTAGAGTTAAAGATTTTAAAAAAGTTAAAGATTATGCTTTATTGCTAATCCATGTCTCAGATATCAAAGCTACAGATCCTGCATTTTCAAATGTTGCTACAGGTGAGGTTAGAGTTGAGGCTAAGAAAGTTGATGAAGGTATAGGTGCAGCATGTCATGTGATTTTTAGTCGAAAAACGATAGGCAATAAAAAAGGTTGGTATCTATCAATAATTGAAGAGGTTGTAGGTATTCCTAAATCGACAATTGAGCAGTTTTTGACATATTTATTTCGCGAAAGTTGTTCTACTAACTATAAAAAAGAAGGCTCTAAAAGCAAAACGGGTAATATATGTAGGCCATTAGCCGTTTTTAATGGCCATGCTAGCTCCACTTTAAAAGAGTCATTATCTCATAGTTCTCTGCAAGGAATTACTTTGCTTAATCATAATGAAGGTGGTTTTATTGATGATAATCAGGAGCTTAAGATGTCTGAGCAGGTTATTCGCTTGAGCGTGATAGGGGCACCCTCAGGCAATCAAGCTATAGATCTAATAAAAAAAGCTGCTAGTTTTGGCAAAAAATCCAATTACGATGAAGTTAGAGTACAATATGTAGAGGTGGTTGCGGAAGAGAAAAGGCTGGATAGAAAAGGAAAGGCGACAGTTCGCTCGGTGAAAAAACAGAGGACATTGCCTTTTAGTGCTAAGGAAGCGGATGTTGCTAACTTGCTTTTTACAAAGTCAGAATTAATCGAATTGAAACAAGAAATAGGGCAATGTGAAGATACCATCCATAGTGAATTAGCTAACAAGATGAAGTCATTACTGGCCAAAGCAATTAAATGATATGCACATAATAGCGAAATTATTTTCACCATTAAACTACCTGCGAATTTGTAATTCGCAGAAGAGGCTTATTGATGTTTTTTTTCCATTAACATTATCATTGCTAATCTGTGTTTTATATACGATTTTACCTAAGCCATTCAGTATATTAGGTGAAAAAGGGGTACTAGAGTCAATTAGTGGTTTCTTGCAAGTGTTGGTCGGGTTTTACATTGCAGCTTTAGGTGCGATAGCAACTTTTCCAAATAAGAATATAGACGAGCTAACTGATGGAATACCCATTAAGCTTGATAATGAGGAGATCACTAGGCGTCAGTTTCTGTCGTATATGTTTGGCTATTTAGCATTTACTAGTTTTATTTTGGTATTACTTAGTAAGATTATTGTTGTCATAGAACCGAGCATTAGTTTATGGGCACAGAACCTAGGTGTACATGTTGTTTTTCTATGTACATTAGTTTTTTTATTTTTTTACTTTATGTTATTCAATTCTCTCATGTTTACAACCTTATTTGGCTTATACTATTTAACTGAGAAAATTCATGAAAGAAAGACGTTTTTTGATGGCGAGCTAGGTGAAGCGGACTCAGGAGAGACGGAGCCAGAAGATTATTAAGTAATAAAGAATGTTCGATTCTGAATACAACTTAGTTTTTCTGAGGGACAGTTATCAGCACTCTCGTTAGTTACACAAGAAGTTCCACCTTTAATACCTACCGTCGACCTAACCGAAAAAGGATGGATAGCTTAAGAAATATTGTTTCGAAAGCCACAGTTACTTCAAATAAAAGTTGAGGACAGTGAGTTTCCAGACACGTACAAAGCGTAGCGGGTATATCTACCCATGCAGTCAACTTACACTTTTACATAATGCAGGTGTAACTTGTCCGTATTGGGTGTGTTGAAGAATGTCACCCCCAAATATACTGCCCATCTAATTAATTACAGTTATTCTGATTTGCACGTGTCGATGCGGCTGTTTATTTACACATTAGTGATATGCTGATTATGGCTGGCTCGATATTTTTGAGCCTGAATATTGGCTGTTTAGTTAGGTGTTGTTTTGCGACGTTTAGATTTTTCGTAAGTATAAATCACCTATATACCTTGCAGAACAAAGGCTGTAGCGAAATGTGTGTCTAGCTCGTAGGGGATATGCATTAACAACACTTAATCATCCCATTATCATCCCATTATCAATTCATTATCGGCAGATGTTATTCTTGACTCGCATATTACCAGTGCAACCTAGATACCCTTTTGCACTGCATCATCATTTCAGTTGCTACCATGACCGTGGTGAAATAAGAGGTAATGACGGTGAGGTTAATGGTTTCCCATTCCATAACTTATTGGCATACATTCTAAAAATTCAGCGTCAGATAACATTTTGTCAGAACATTAGCCTGAAACTTAATCATTCAGATAGTCGTTTTGTGATGCATTTATAGAAGAGGTTAAGGATTTATTTACATTAAATATAAGTAAACATTATGATTCTCTACATTGAATAATTTTGATAATTAATATCTAATGAAAAAAAGTACAAGATATATTTCTGCATTTTTATTTGTAGCCCCTATTACTCTGATAGGTTGTGGTGGTAGCTCGTCAGAAGACACAGCGGATTCAGTTATCCCTACAATTCCACTAGTTCCGTCAACTCCAATGCCACCTCCCGAGCCGCCTTCTGTATGCTCTTTTGCGGACTCTGATATTGTTAATGGCACTGTTATATCTGATATACAATCACTTCGAGATGCTTTACATGCAGCAGAAAACAATGGCGTTGATGATATAATCTATATCAATGGTGGTAACTACTCTGTTGATTACCCTATTAATTATGATGCTCAAGGCTCTTTGGAAAAAATTTCGTTAATTGGTTGTGGCTCCGATGCCGTTGTATTTAATGGTAATGAAGCATCAGTTGTTTTTGATTTTTGGAAAAATGGGGAAATTACTGATTGGGTAAATGGTAATAATATGGATATCGGCCCATTTCCATCAGTTCATTTTGAAGGTCTGACTGTAACTGGTGGCTTATGTAGTAACGAGAACTGCAACATTTATGGTAAATCTGGTGCAGGTATTCAGCTTGAAAACTATCATGTAACAGTAAATGAAATTGTCGTTTCAAATAACTTCTCGATATCGGAAGGCGCAGGCATTAAAGGTGCTGTGAATTTTGAAGCGACTAACTCATTATTTTCTGGTAACGGTTTCTATGGTTATGCTGGCGGATCAGCATTTAGCGCCTCAGGTACAGTTGATATAAAAAACACTCAATTCATTAACAATGAACGTCAAGCTTTTTACCGTGGTATATCTGCACGGGTTAATACTTGTGAGCATCCTGTAAATATAGAAAACTCCAAATTTGATGGAAACGATGAGCAAACCGTTTCAATATTGTTTTACGGTTGTAAAGAGGGGCAGCGTAATGAGGTTAATGTTAGTCGTACCGAATTTACGAACAACAATGGTACGGTCATTCTTACTCGTGGCGGTGATTTAACCGTTACCGACTCTTTATTTAAAAATAATCATGGTGGTTATAACGGCGATTACTTATCAGGAGGGTGTACTCAATATGATATGGACTGCTCTAATGGTGGTGTGATCATGATGGATAAATGGATTGAGGGCCACGGTACCATAACTATTACCGATTCTAGCTTTATTAATAATAGTACTCCAGATAATGGGGGGGTTATTGCTATGAGTCATGGTGACTGCGCGACTAATGATGATCCGCGTTTACAATGTGCTGATGGGCTAACCGGGAGTTTTGATGCTATCGATGTGATGATTAATGATTCAGAAATTATTGGAAACTCCGCTCATCGTGGCGCAGTAGTTAGTGTCGGCCGTGGTAATCTAGCTGGTGATAATTACCAAGCAGGTAATGTTGTAATTAATGATTCAGTTATTTCTAATAATACTGGTATTTCACACTTACCTATTAACGGTTCAGTTCCTTTTATGGAGCTTGAAACTAGTATTATCAATGTTGGTGGTAACTTGAAGATGAGTAACATGAAACTTGAAAACAATATTGCTGATACTGAAATTTTAGTTCACGGTCAAATTACTGAATATTGATTATCCATTTACAGTAGTTTGATGAGAATAGCAAGAAGATTTGGATAGTTAATTTTCAAATAGTATACTTAATTTCTTCTTGCTTCCTGAGAGTGAAAACCGTCTCAAGGAATTCAAAATCCGATGTGTATAGGTTTGGGATAT
>NZ_BPET01000114.1 GCF_019654915.1 Shewanella sp. MBTL60-007
GCTCAGAAACAAGGTTGGGACAAGCACTTCCAGGCTAACACAGTCAGAAATCGAAACGTACTCTCAACAGTTCGCTTAGGCATGGAAGTTTTGCGGCATTCTGGCTACACAATAACAAGGGAAGACTTACTCGTGGCTGCAACCCTACTAGCTCAAAATTTATTCACACATGGTTACGCTTTGGGGAAATTATGAGGGGATCTCTCAGGGCTAAGCCCTTAACAGCATTATCAATCTGTCTTGTATAAGGCTGTAACTGATGATACACCGTCAGTTCTTTTTTTAGCTCTGTCACCATAACGCTTTTTGCACCGGCTCGAAGCTGGCTTAAGGAGAGCCCATCTTTGTCATCGATAATAGTATTTAGAAATCCGTGTAGTTCAGATGAAACATGAATACGAAGCTTATTATTTAACGCCTTCTTGACCTGTTGGATAACACGACTGATAAGCTTTTGTAAGACAGTATATTTAGGGATGGCAATTCTATGCGTTGCTAGATATTCAGCGGCTGCATCGAATAGATAACGAGGCTCAAGCCAAGCTTTGCCGACCATAACAAGATGTTCGTACAGCGGCGCAAAGTGCAGACTTTCGTCCCATTTCTGATAGTTTAATAACCTCAGTATTCTTTGATATATACGGTCACGCTGCATCTTATTAATGCTGAAAGGCCTGATCCCTTTGCCTCCTTGAACTTGCGTTGAAATAAACTGCATATCGTCAAAGATGAGGTTAAAGCTAGGTGAAAGAATCACAGGCTTAGACTTAAAATACCCTAATAACGCAATGAAATAGCATCGGTGGTTCCTTAGGCGAATACTTTTCAACTCTGTTAACTCGATCTCGTTTGGCGTAAAATACAATCGTTGTTGTTCAAGTGATAATAGCGGCGGAGAATATAGATCAAGCTGCTCAGCTTTGGTAAGAATTGATAGTTCGTTTTTAATTAAATTAAGTTTAAGGGGTTGTTAACCTCATAATTTGCCATACTTTGGAGAAGTAACCCACCTTTGTATGCCTTTAAATATGGTGAGTATGGCGATTTATGTTACTTTAGAGGGGAAAATCCCTAGAACCCCTATCTGGAACGGCAAGGCCTGCTGGAACGGGATGTCGAAAACAGCTATCTGGCCTCGGATGCGGTGGATGACGACCCGATGACACCCCTGCTGGGGCACTCGATCACTTACCGTATCGCTGTCGGTTCACAGGCGGGGCGAAAGGTGTTCACTTTGCAAACTCTGCCGACCAGTGGTGATCCGTTCGGTGACGGGATTGGCAAGGTAGCCGGGTCCAGCCTGCACGCCGGCGTGGCGGCCAGGGCCGATGAACGCAAGAAGCTCGAACGGCTGTGCCGGTACATCAGCCGCCCGGCGGTATCCGAGAAGCGGCTGTCGTTAACACGAGGCGGCAACGTGCGCTACCAGCTCAAGACGCCGTACCGGGACGGCACCACGCACGTCATTTTCGAACCATTGGATTTCATTGCAAGGCTGGCCGCCCTGGTACCGAAGCCCAGAGTCAACCTAACCCGCTTCCACGGGGTGTTCGCACCCAACAGTCGGCACCGGGCGTTGGTCACGCCGGCAAAACGGGGCAGGGGCAACAAGGTCAGGGTGGCTGATGAACCGGCAACACCAGCACAACGGCGAGCGTCGATGACATGGGCGCAACGGCTCAAGCGTGTTTTCAATATCGACATCGAGACCTGCAGCGGCTGCGGCGGCGCCATGAAAGTCATCGCCTGCATTGAAGACCCTATAGTGATCAAGCAGATCCTTGATCACCTGAAGCACAAAGCCGAAACCAGCGGGACCAGGGCGTTACCCGAAAGCCGGGCGCCACCGGCTGAGCTGCTCCTGGGTCTGTTTGACTGACGAGCCTGAAGGCCAACGATACCAATCAAAATGCTGCGTTCACAGCGCCGCGGCAGGGATCCGCCGTGCTGGTTGTCGGAAAAGGAGCCGCTAGTGGGAAAGAGGAGGGTAAATTTTCAGCGTTGCTGGCTCCCCGTCAGCCGGATTGGGTTGCATCGCAGGGGTGTCGAAAGAGTCAACTGCGGTCCAAAGCTGTTGGACTTGGGTGAAAAGGGCGTTTATTCTTCCTATACGTTGACCCGATTAAGGTGTCAGCCCCTACTAAAAAAAATCTACTCAACACCTAACTGTAATTTTGCAGAACTAAGATGAATTTCATCTTGTGTTTCTAAAGCAAAATATCCATAAGCTAGAGGTGCGGCAGCAGCTCGTTCAACTGCTTGTTCAAACAGTTTATCCCATACTTCTCCACCTTGTTTTTCGTATGCCGCAATTAAATTTTTCAGACTTTCTTCACCGAAACAGTAACGTGACCTGAAAAATCTTGTGCTATATCGCTGACTTGTGCAGTTGACCAATCAATAATTCCACAAACTTCTCCATTATGATGAGTAAGTGTATGACCTGCATACAAATCACCGTGAATGAATTTTGTAAAATTCGGCCATAAGGCATCATTATCCAGCCATTTTTGGTACCGAAGTTCTAATTCGGCATTTATCCCTAATTCAGATTTCACCAAAATCAATCTTTCAGAAATCTCATTTCTAACCTGTTCAGGTGTCAAAATTTTTAGATTATTACGAAGTACTTCTTCCGTAGGAATTGAATGAAGTTCTATAAGTGCTTTCGCTAATGATGGTATATAAAGGTCGTTTTCTTTAGACATATTCCAGGTTACTTCATAAGTCTCCGCATCATAAGTAAGTGCAGGTTTTCCATCGAGCAAAGGATAGGCTACCAGTTTTTCATTAGCTATACGCCAATCAGGAACTTGAACCGAAAGGTATTTCGACACCAATTGAAGAATGCGTTTCTCATTCGCAATCTGTTCGCCTAAGGTTGTTCTTCTTGGAATACGCAACAACCACTTTGTGCCATCCCTATCTGTAGCGAAACCAACCTTAAAATCAATTCCCATTTCATTAAAACTCATTTCATCCGAAAGAATTAACCCATTTCTTTCCGCTAATTTTTGAATATCTCTATTTTTCATTTTTTTAAATATTTTTGATTTTACCTAATTGCATTAAGTTGCGAGTGCTAAACGAAAGAATACCCACAAGGATTGCCAAACAACCGCTTATGATAAACGTAATGTTTACACCAATAACTTCTGCAATCAGGCCTGTGAATAATAAACCGATTACACTTGGCAAAACTGCCAAACTATAATAAAGTGAAAATACACGTCCTAATTTTTCAGGACTTACCTCTGTTTGTACAATTGCTGTAAAACAGCCATTGAAAACAGACAGGCTGATACCGCCAATGGCTGTTACCATCACAAATCCTACAAACCAACTTGCAGGTAATACACCACTCAAAATAAATGTAAGTCCCAATAATACATACATAACATTGACTGCGACTACTTTTGAGCCTTTCAATTTGAAAATACTCAGGATGACACCGCCAATAAGCATACCTCCGCCCCAAACCACTTCTACAATTCCTATCTCCCATTTTCCTCCTGCAAAATGCCCTGTTGTGAGCAACGGAAACATAATGGCAGCTGGCATTATAACAAAGGTTATCGCCATTGCATAAAGAAAAAGATAACGCAAACCTTTGTTTTTTGAAACAGTCTGAAACCCTTCCGAAAATTCTGTAGCAATAGAATGTGCAGACGATTTTGACTTCGCAACCACATTGGGAATTTTCACCATCACGAGTGAAAGAATAGCCAGCAATGCTCCAATCAAATCCAAGTACAATACTTTTGAAATAGGAAGATAAGCAATGGCTAATGTGCCAATGGCAGGACCACCAATCCTGCAAACCGAATGTAACACCTGATTAATTCCTGCTACCTTTATCAATTCATTTTGGGGTACAATCAGCGGAGCAATTGCCTGTAGTGCCGGAGCGTGAAAAGCATTACCAACAGAGCGTAAACCCAATAAAATGTATATCCATATAAGATTAACATTTTCATTTTGTAAAATGACGAGTAACAAAAGGGCACAGAGAGCTATAAAAGCATCCGAAAAAATCATTACATATTTACGATTGAGACGGTCAACATATACACCTGCTATTAAGCCTATCAATGCTTGAGGCAACATAGCTGCTATTCCTGCGTAGGCTAAAACTTCGGCTGACTTGTACTCCAGACTAAGCCATATAACAATAGCAAACTGAACAGCATAACTTGTAAGCATTGAAGCAAACTGTCCAGCCCATATAAACATATAGGTCTTAAACCATTTACGGTTTTCCATAAAAACTTGATTAAATTATACAACAAAATAATTGTAGCATAATACTAATAGAGTACTATACCATAAAAGTGGGTTTTGAAGAGAATTACCCTAATAATTATTTAATCCAAGGCTT
>NZ_BPET01000115.1 GCF_019654915.1 Shewanella sp. MBTL60-007
TGGCAAGTTAAGCCATAAAGGTTAACTATCTTTTTACTCAATTAGTTAGCTTTACAGATTATACCGCTTCAGCGTATAAATTTTGCCGAGCTAACCCGCTTGTTCATTCGTAGAATTGGAGTTTCTCTTTGCCGAAAGCTACTCAGATAAAAACCAGCCCAAACGACCACCGATTATACCGCCATATCACCCTTGAAAATGGCCTATCGGTACTGCTGGTTGAAGATAGAGAAGCGAGTCAAGCCGCAGCATCTATGGCAGTAGCTGTCGGGCATTTTGACGATCCCGTTTCCCGTCCTGGCATGGCTCATTTTCTGGAGCATATGCTGTTTCTTGGTACCGCAAAGTATCCAGACGCAGGTGAGTACTCGGCCTTTATCAATCAACACGGCGGCACCAATAACGCGTGGACTGGTACCGAACATACCAACTTTTTCTACAGTATTAACGCCGAGCAGTTTGAAGCGTCATTGGATCGCTTTAGCCAATTTTTTATCGCGCCGCTATTTAATATCGATCTGGTTGACCGAGAACGACAAGCCATCGAATCGGAATTTAGTATGAAGCTAAAGGACGATATTCGACGAGTCTACCAAGTGCAGAAGGAGACAGTTAACCCTGAGCATCCTTTCTCAAAGTTTTCAGTAGGCAACCTAAAGACTCTCGCAGGCGATGAAAGCGAACTGAGAGCCGAGTTACTTAGCTTTTATCGCAATAAATACAGTGCCAATGTGATGACATTGTCTCTTGTTGCACCGCAATCATTAGATGAGCTGGAACAATTAGCTAAACAATTTTTCAATGAAATTGATGGGAAGACCTTAAGTAGAAGCTACCCTGATGTACCACTCTACCCACCAGAGCTATTACAAACTCAAATCAATATTGTGCCGCTCAAAGAACAAAAGCGGGTTGCTATCACCTTCGCGCTCCCAGCTCTTGAGTCGTATTATGCCCATAAACCCCTCACCTTTATTAGCCATTTATTAGGTTATGAAGGTAAAGGCAGCTTGCTCTCCTACTTAAAAGAGTTAGGCCTCGCCAATAATCTCTCTGCTGGAGGCGGGGTAAATGGTTATAACTTTAAAGACTATAACATTAGCATCCAACTCACCGATCGCGGTTTATCCGAATTAGATACGGTAATAGCAGCAACATTTGAGTACATTGAACTTATCCGCCTTCAAGGCCTAGAATCTTGGCGCTACAATGAAAGAGCTGCACTACTCAAAGTCGCATTCCAATATCAGGAACAGGTCAACTCTTTAGACCTAGCCAGTCATTTAAGTATTAACATGCATCACTACCAAATAGAGGATGTAATTTACGGCGATTACCGTATGGATGGCCTCAGAGTTGACGAAACCAAGCAGTTACTCGCGCTGATGACACCACAAAATATGCGCGTACAATTAGTTGCTTGCGAACTCGACACCAATAAACAAGCCGCTTGGTATCACTCTCCCTATCAAATTAAAACGATTGACCCCGACAGTATTGCGCTATGGTCAAAGCCTTCTATACGTAAAGAGCTAAGCTTACCGAAGAAGAACCCGTTTATTAATGATGAGTGTGTTGCTCGCCCCGAAAAAAGTACCGCGAAGGTCCCTGTCGTAGTAGCACAAAAGCCAGGGTATCGGATCTGGCATAGAAAAGACGATGAATTTAATGTCCCAAAGGGCCATCTTTATCTATCTCTGGACTCGGCTCAGGCTGCGGCCTCACCAAGACATGCAGCATTAACCCGTTTATATGTTGAGATGCTGCTCGATTATCTAACCGAACATACCTATCAAGCGGAAGTAGCAGGACTAAGTTATAACATTTACCCACACCAAGGCGGGATCACGCTTCATTTAACTGGCTTTACGGGCAAGCAGGAAGCATTACTTGAGCTGGTTATCGCTAAAGCGAGAGAGCGTAATTTCACCCAAGCTCGCTTCGATCTGATAAAACGCCAAATATTGCGCGCTTGGTACAATCAATCTCAGGCTAAGCCTATCTCCCAGCTATTTACCAGCCTAACGGTTACCTTGCAAAAACGCAGCTTTGAACCATCAAGAATGGCCGAGTTACTCGAAGAGATCACCCTCGATGATCTGCATGCTCATGTAAAAAGTTTTTATGAGAAAATCCACCTTGAAGGGCTAGTTTATGGAGATTGGTTAGAGGGTGAAGCTAAAGCGCTGGGTAGACGGCTAGAAGGCATTTTATCCTTAGTAACCAAGCCAAGCCAAGAGTCATCTCGAGAACTAATTGACCTATCGGGCAAAGGGACCTTGCTGCGGGAGCTCTCTGTATCTCACCCAGATAGTAGTATCATCGTGTATTATCAATCCGATGTCACAAGCCCTGAAACCATGGCATTACTCAGCCTACTTAACCACACTATGTCATCGACCTTCTTTCACGAGCTGAGGACTCAGCGCCAACTCGGCTATATGGTCGGTACGGGATACCTACCGTTAAACCGCTATCCTGGTATTATTTTTTATATTCAATCTCCGACCTCTGGCCCACAATTATTACTCGAAGCGATTGATGAGTTTATTGCTGATTTCGCCTACGCAATCTTACAGCTTACGAATCAGCAGTGGGAGTCAACCAAGCACGGACTCATTAACCAGATCATGGTAAAAGATTCGAGCCTAAAAACCAGAGGCCAGCGTTACTGGTCAAGCATAGGTAATAAAGACTACCAATTTAACCAAAAAGAATTGGTCGCAGAGCAAATTAAATTACTTACCCGAGCCGACCTTATTAAGTTCATCATGCAAAAAATGCGTACTAAGCATTGTGATCGTCTGGTGTTATTCAGTACAGGTGAATCTCATCAAGACCAAGTGCCTTTAGAGTCAGACAAGATGATCACCGATCTGCGTGCTTTCAAACAAGATGCAGAGCAATTCGACTATTAGCTCAGCTAACTTCTAATGCTCTTTTGCTACAAGTGAATTCGCCCGTTACAGTAACAAAATAGAGATATCCATGAGTAAAAGTCATTTTCTCTCTATTGTAGAAGAAAAAAGCCCCAACGCAGCCTTTTAAACTAGTGCAACCCTTGCTACTGAAACAATGAACCATACAGGGCGTTTTAAAAAGCTTAATTGGCATGGATAAACATAAGATAATAATGATTATCAGCTACAATTACTGTCAAGGCTTTTGACAATGTCATCACTTTCTGAAAAAGTGTGAATAACAATGAGTTGCCTGACAATATTGGCTAATTATCAAACAAAAAAATATGCCTAAAATTCTTATAAAATTAGCGACTACCCTACTCTTTACCATTTTATGGGTAAATTCTGCTCTTGCTTTAACGTTAAACTCCGTCTCTTTGGGCGTTTCTGATGGTTTATCACAAAGTAATGTCACCTCGATTGTTGAAGACGCGGATGGCTATATCTGGATAGGTACCGTAAACGGACTAAATCGCTACGACGGAAAAGAGTTTCGCCACTACTTCCCTTCTCCAGAAAATGACCTGCCCAGCGCATTCATTCGCAGCCTGTTTATCAGCGATAGCGGCAATATGTATATAGGAACAGACAAAGGTTTAGCTGTTTATGATCGACTGACAGACAGGGTCATCGCTCTAAATAGTGAAACCTTTATCCATGAGCAAGCTATTTGGTCTATCTCCCAAAGCAAAGAGAATATTATTATTGGAACAGAAGACTCTGTTTATATAACACAAGAAAAATCACAACAGTCAACTCTTACTCTAAAAAAATCTTATAGTGGTGACTTTAATGGCGTAAAACAAGCGCTACTATTTGAAGATGACGTATACATTAGAAACTATGCAGGCGAAATAATAAATGCATCGAAAAATACATTAATCGATGACAAAGTAACAAATATTGACATTTCAAATGGAAAAATTATTTTATACAAGGAGACTGGAATATTTTATAGCCAATCTCTGGAAAGTAGTATCAACAGCCCGAATTCAACTGCGAAGTGCGACACTCTCCAATATCAAGCAGCCAATGTCATTTCTTTAAAGACAATCGCTGGTTGCTTGAAGTCTAAACACTTTTTCGGTCGATAATTTATCCGTGATACAGCG
>NZ_BPET01000116.1 GCF_019654915.1 Shewanella sp. MBTL60-007
GTACCAGCGTACGGCCCACAGAATGATGTCACGCTGAAAATGCCGGCCTTTGAATGGGTTCATGTGCAGCTCCATCAGCAAAAGGGGATGATAAGTTTATCACCACCGACTATTTGCAACAGTGCCCATAGGCTTCATCAGCGCCTGACTGGCGAGCACGATTCCGGCCCTAGCCGCAGGATCGCGCAGGACGACCTAGTTACGAACCAGGCCGAGTGTTCCTGACATCCATCGGCACCATAGTTCTGCTTATCCGGCACGCGCGCGTCAGGGGTGTGGTGAACTACAAAGCAGACCCGTTGAGGTTATCAGTTCGATGCACAATCAGCAGCGCATAAAATATGCACAAGAACAGGAGCACCCTTCGCATTAAGCTGTGGTGGTAACAAGTAGTGCCGGGCTACCATCAGCGAGCATGATGCGCTCCCACAGCATTCGCCTTGGCAGTATGGAAGTTCCTCGCTCCAGTTCGGGCCGGTATCCACCTCGAGTGACCCCAGCCGCCCCTCATGCCAACCGAGCCCATTAAGCGCAGAGTCGGCCGCAACTATCTCGGGGACGCATAAACACGCAGCGATTTACCAAGGAGTTCGGCTAGGTCAATCCGCAATTCCCTTTGCCTGGCCGGAGATGCCGCGAGCAAACAATGTGTCCGGTCGCTACCAGATGGACTTTGTGGGCGGAGGATTGCACCAGACGCTTCAGCGCAGCGTCGTACGATGAATCGGAAGGCCCGGTAAGCAATTGAAGAACCGCTGACCACCTCCCATCCGACAATGCAAGGGTGCCCCGCTCCCAGCGCGACACGGTTGCCTGATCCACACCCATTAATTCAGCTAGGTGACTTTGCTTCATATGACGAAGCAACCGCGCCCTCCGCACCTGCCGCCCCCTGTCATTCGTCAACATTCTTCAGCACCTCAATGTCGTTCGTAGTGAGCCTCATTTTTTCAAGACCGCCGATGATGAGAGCCAGGCCTCGCTCGAATGCCGCGTCCGGACCGCCTTCGTAGACGATTTTCATCGCGCTCTGTAGGCGCGCCGGCATCGTAGACGCTGAGGTGGTCAACTGATCTTCGCCCCGCTCCTCGGCGTCTGCCTCGCTAGCTTGCTGCTCAAGAACAGCGCCGACGGTGAAGTAGCTGATTGCCATCAACGCATAGGTCGCGTCACCTGCCGAAAAGCCAGCATCGCAAAGGAAGCGAAGCTGCGCGTCGGCTTTTTCCATCTGCGGCGCGGCTGGCCGCGTCCCGGCATGAATACGCGCGCCATCGCGATAAGCGAGCAACGCCCGTCGAAAACTGCATGCATTGCCCTTCAGGAACGAACGCCAGTCGTCGTCATCCCTTGGCGTCGAATGCGTGTGATTTATCGTCAGCATGGCTTCGGCAAGTGCGTCGAGCAACGCACGCTTGTTCTTGAAATGCCAGTAGAGCGCTGGCTGTTGCACCCCGAGGCGCTCAGCCAGTCGGCGCGTCGTTAGACCTTCCATGCCCACGTCGTTAAGCAGTTCGAGCGCGGTTCGGATCACGGCCTCGCGTTGGAGCTTGTTCATTCGCGAATTCTCATGTTTGACAGCTTATCATCGATAAGCTTTAATGCGGTAGTTTATCACAGTTAAATTGCTAACGCAGTCAGGCACCGTGTATGAAATCTAACAATGCGCTCATCGTCATCCTCGGCACCGTCACCCTGGATGCTGTAGGCATAGGCTTGGTTATGCCGGTACTGCCGGGCCTCTTGCGGGATATCGTCCATTCCGACAGCATCGCCAGTCACTATGGCGTGCTGCTAGCGCTATATGCGTTGATGCAATTTCTATGCGCACCCGTTCTCGGAGCACTGTCCGACCGCTTTGGCCGCCGCCCAGTCCTGCTCGCTTCGCTACTTGGAGCCACTATCGACTACGCGATCATGGCGACCACACCCGTCCTGTGGATCCTCTACGCCGGACGCATCGTGGCCGGCATCACCGGCGCCACAGGTGCGGTTGCTGGCGCCTATATCGCCGACATCACCGATGGGGAAGATCGGGCTCGCCACTTCGGTCTCATGAGCGCTTGTTTCGGCGTGGGTATGGTGGCAGGCCCCGTGGCCGGGGGACTGTTGGGCGCCATCTCCTTGCATGCACCATTCCTTGCGGCGGCGGTGCTCAACGGCCTCAACCTACTACTGGGCTGCTTCCTAATGCAGGAGTCGCATAAGGGAGAGCGTCGACCGATGCCCTTGAGAGCCTTCAACCCAGTCAGCTCCTTCCGGTGGGCGCGGGGCATGACTATCGTCGCCGCACTTATGACTGTCTTCTTTATCATGCAACTCGTAGGACAGGTGCCGGCAGCGCTCTGGGTCATTTTCGGCGAGGACCGCTTTCGCTGGAGCGCGACGATGATCGGCCTGTCGCTTGCGGTATTCGGAATCTTGCACGCCCTCGCTCAAGCCTTCGTCACTGGTCCCGCCACCAAACGTTTCGGCGAGAAGCAGGCCATTATCGCCGGCATGGCGGCCGACGCGCTGGGCTACGTCTTGCTGGCGTTCGCGACGCGAGACTGGATGGCCTTCCCCATTATGATTCTTCTCGCTTCCGGCGGCATCGGGATGCCCGCGTTGCAGGCCATGCTGTCCAGGCAGGTAGATGACGACCATCAGGGACAGCTTCAAGGATCGCTCGCGGCTCTTACCAGCCTAACTTCGATCATTGGACCGCTGATCTTCACGGCGATTTATGCCGCCTCGGCGAGCACATGGAACGGGTTGGCATGGATTGTAGGCGCCGCCCTATACCTTGTCTGCCTCCCCGCGTTGCGTCGCGGTGCATGGAGCCGGGCCACCTCGACCTGAATGGAAGCCGGCGGCACCTCGCTAACGGATTCACCACTCCAAGAATTGGAGCCAATCAATTCTTGCGGAGAACTGTGAATGCGCAAACCAACCCTTGGCAGAACATATCCATCGCGTCCGCCATCTCCAGCAGCCGCACGCGGCGCATCTCGGGCAGCGTTGGGTCCTGGCCACGGGTGCGCATGATCGTGCTCCTGTCGTTGAGGACCCGGCTAGGCTGGCGGGGTTGCCTTACTGGTTAGCAGAATGAATCACCGATACGCGAGCGAACGTGAAGCGACTGCTGCTGCAAAACGTCTGCGACCTGAGCAACAACATGAATGGTCTTCGGTTTCCGTGTTTCGTAAAGTCTGGAAACGCGGAAGTCCCCTACGTGCTGCTGAAGTTGCCCGCAACAGAGAGTGGAACCAACCGGTGATACCACGATACTATGACTGAGAGTCAACGCCATGAGCGGCCTCATTTCTTATTCTGAGTTACAACAGTCCGCACCGCTGCCGGTAGCTATTGACTATCCGGCTGCACTAGCCCTGCGTCAGATGGCTCTGATCCAAGGCAAACTGCCAAAATATCTGCTGGCACCGGAAGTCAGCGCCCTGCACCATTATGTTCCGGATCTGCATCGCAGGATGCTGCTGGCTACCCTGTGGAACACCTACATCTGTATTAACGAAGCGCTGGCATTGACCCTGAGTGATTTTTCTCTGGTGCCGCCTTATCACTGTTGAAGGCCACCGCTCATCACGCGTTTGCTGACATTGAGCCCTGCCGGCCGATCGGCCTGAGACTCTCAGCACAGGAGACGGCGGGTGACGAGCGTATACTTTTTCGACGCTTGGTTGCGGTCGCGCTAGGCGTGGCCGCCGACGAACCCGCTGGTGTCGCCCTTGCGGAGCAGCGCAAGGCGGACCTTGCCACGACATCCCCTCGCCCGCCGATCGTCTAAATTCGTCGAGGTTAAGAAATTCCCGCTCCGGCGAGGCCATCACCATCACCGGCGTCAGGTAGTGGACATGGCAGCAGCGCACGCAGGGGCACTGTTGCAAAGTTAGCGATGAGGCAGCCTTTTGTCTTATTCAAAGGCCTTACATTTCAGGGTAAGCGGATTAAATGGTTGATCTTACCTTTGCATGAGAGTGAGACAGACCGGCATCTCATCGGATTATCTGGTTGATGCTTCACCTACTGCTGGTGCATGTTTCCTTCGCTAATTCCAGCAAG
>NZ_BPET01000117.1 GCF_019654915.1 Shewanella sp. MBTL60-007
ATACCATGCGGGATCCGCACTATTTTCGGTGATAGCAAAAAATAAAAAAGTATAAATAATAAACAAAATTATAAGAGAAGGAGAACATGATAAGCGCAGGCCGAGCAATTTAAAGAAGTGTGATATACAACATAAAACAGCAGCATGACCTTTCTATATTTCGTTGCTTATCGAAGTGTTAATTTTCGGGTGGATTACTCTGTTTGTTGATTAATAACGGAGAAAAATATGATTGCTGTAATATTTGAGGTGCAAATACAACCCGACCAACAAACTCGCTATTTGACTTTAGCTGAGGAGTTAAGACCACTATTAAGTCATGTAGCTGGTTTTATTTCAATTGAACGTTTTCAAAGTCTAGCTACAGAAGGAAAAATGTTATCGCTATCTTGGTGGGAAAACGAATACGCAGTTCTGCAATGGAAAAATCATGTTTTACATGCGAAAGCTCAACAAGAAGGGCGAGAGTCAATATTTGATTTTTACAAAATTAGTATTGCTCATATTACTCGCGAATATTCATTTAAAAAGGACAAGGATAATGTTTGATGTTCACGTTGTTTTAGATAATCAAATAGGACAATTAGCATTACTAGGAAAAACATTAGGTAATAAAGGTATTGGATTGGAAGGGGGAGGGATATTTACGGTTGGTGATGAATGCCATGCTCATTTTCTTGTTGAACAAGGAAAGGAAGCTAAAATAGCGCTAGAGCAAGCTGGACTGTTAGTACTTGCGATCCGGACACCATTAATTCGTAAGTTAAAACAGGAAAAACCGGGGGAACTTGGCGAAATAGCACGAGTATTGGCGGAGAATAACATTAATATTTTAGTGCAATACAGTGACCATGCTAACCAACTGATATTAATAACGGACAATGATAGTATGGCTGCATCTGTTACGCTCCCTTGGGCAATAAAGTGAACTTGCGATGGCTAATTTAATACGAAAAGAGGTTACCTTTGAGTCCTCAATAGCCGCGATAGGGGCGGCTATGTCTGACATTTCACGAGTTAAAATACTCAGTGCTTTGATGGATGGGCGAGCTTGGACGGCCACTGAGCTAAGTTCTGTGGCGAATATATCAGCTTCAACGGCGAGCAGTCATTTATCTAAATTATTAGATTGCCAGCTAATCACAGTAGTAGCTCAAGGCAAGCATCGTTATTTTCGGCTAGCAGGAAAAGATATTGCTGAATTGATGGAAAGTATGATGGGGATCTCCTTAAACCATGGCGTACATGCCAAAGTTTCCACGCCAGTGCATTTACGAAAAGCACGTACTTGCTATGATCATTTAGCTGGCGAAGTTGCCGTTAAGATCTATGATTCCCTTTGTCAACAGCAATGGATCACTGAAAATGGTTCAATGATCACATTAAGTGGTATTCAATATTTTCATGAAATGGGAATTGACGTTCCTTCCAAACATTCACGTAAAATCTGTTGTGCGTGTTTAGATTGGAGTGAACGCCGTTTCCATTTAGGTGGGTACGTTGGAGCCGCATTATTTTCGCTTTATGAATCTAAAGGGTGGTTAACTCGACATCTTGGTTACCGTGAAGTTACCATCACGGAAAAAGGTTATGCTGCTTTTAAGACCCACTTTCACATTTAAGTTGTTTTTCTAATCCGCATATGATCAATTCAAGGCCGAATAAGAAGGCTGGCTCTGCACCTTGGTGATCAAATAATTCGATAGCTTGTCGTAATAATGGCGGCATACTATCAGTAGTAGGTGTTTCCCTTTCTTCTTTAGCGACTTGATGCTCTTGATCTTCCAATACGCAACCTAAAGTAAAATGCCCCACAGCGCTGAGTGCATATAATGCATTCTCTAGTGAAAAACCTTGTTGGCATAAAAAGGCTAATTGATTTTCGAGAGTTTCATACTGTTTTTCTGTAGGCCGTGTACCTAAATGTACTTTTGCTCCATCGCGATGACTTAGTAAAGCACATCTAAAACTTTTAGCGTTATTACGTAAAAAATCTTGCCAGCTTTCCCCTTCTAAAGGGCAAAAGTGAGTATGGTGCCTATCTAACATCTCAATGGCTAAGGCGTCGAGCAAAGCCCGCTTATTTTTTACATGCCAATACAATGTAGGCTGCTCTACACCTAGCTTCTGGGCGAGTTTACGGGTTGTTAAACCTTCGATTCCGACCTCATTAAGCAGCTCTAATGCGCTGTTAATCACTTTACTTTTATCTAATCTAGACATCATTAATTCCTAATTTTTGTTGACACTCTATCATTGATAGAGTTATTTTACCACTCCCTATCAGTGATAGAGAAAAGTGAAATGAATAGTTCGACAAAGATCGCATTGGTAATTACGTTACTCGATGCCATGGGGATTGGCCTTATCATGCCAGTCTTGCCAACGTTATTACGTGAATTTATTGCTTCGGAAGATATCGCTAACCACTTTGGCGTATTGCTTGCACTTTATGCGTTAATGCAGGTTATCTTTGCTCCTTGGCTTGGAAAAATGTCTGACCGATTTGGTCGGCGCCCAGTGCTGTTGTTGTCATTAATAGGCGCATCGCTGGATTACTTATTGCTGGCTTTTTCAAGTGCGCTTTGGATGCTGTATTTAGGCCGTTTGCTTTCAGGGATCACAGGAGCTACTGGGGCTGTCGCGGCATCGGTCATTGCCGATACCACCTCAGCTTCTCAACGCGTGAAGTGGTTCGGTTGGTTAGGGGCAAGTTTTGGGCTTGGTTTAATAGCGGGGCCTATTATTGGTGGTTTTGCAGGAGAGATTTCACCGCATAGTCCCTTTTTTATCGCTGCGTTGCTAAATATTGTCACTTTCCTTGTGGTTATGTTTTGGTTCCGTGAAACCAAAAATACACGTGATAATACAGATACCGAAGTAGGGGTTGAGACGCAATCGAATTCGGTATACATCACTTTATTTAAAACGATGCCCATTTTGTTGATTATTTATTTTTCAGCGCAATTGATAGGCCAAATTCCCGCAACGGTGTGGGTGCTATTTACCGAAAATCGTTTTGGATGGAATAGCATGATGGTTGGCTTTTCATTAGCGGGTCTTGGTCTTTTACACTCAGTATTCCAAGCCTTTGTGGCAGGAAGAATAGCCACTAAATGGGGCGAAAAAACGGCAGTACTGCTCGGATTTATTGCAGATAGTAGTGCATTTGCCTTTTTAGCGTTTATATCTGAAGGTTGGTTAGTTTTCCCTGTTTTAATTTTATTGGCTGGTGGTGGGATCGCTTTACCTGCATTACAGGGAGTGATGTCTATCCAAACAAAGAGTCATCAGCAAGGTGCTTTACAGGGATTATTGGTGAGCCTTAACAATGCAACCGGTGTTATTGGCCCATTACTGTTTGCTGTTATTTATAATCATTCACTACCAATTTGGGATGGCTGGATTTGGATTATTGGTTTAGCGTTTTACTGTATTATTATCCTGCTATCGATGACCTTCATGTTAACCCCTCAAGCTCAGGGGAGTAAACAGGAGACAAGTGCTTAGTTATTTCGTCACCAAATGATGTTATTCCGCGAAATATAATGACCCTCTTGATAACCCAAGAGGGCATTTTTTACGATAAAGAAGATTTAGCTTCAAATAAAACCTATCTATTTTATTTATCTTTCAAGCTCAATAAAAAGCCGCGGTAAATAGCAATAAATTGGCCTTTTTTATCGGCAAGCTCTTTTAGGTTTTTCGCATGTATTGCGATATGCATAAACCAGCCATTGAGTAAGTTTTTAAGCACATCATCATCATAAGCTTTAAGTTGGTTCTCTTGGATCAATTTGCTGACAATGGCGTTTACCTTACCAGTAATGTATTCAAGGCTAATTTTTTCAAGTTCATTCCAACCAATGATAGGCATCACTTCTTGGATAGGGATAAGGTTTTTAT
>NZ_BPET01000118.1 GCF_019654915.1 Shewanella sp. MBTL60-007
GGTATACCTAAATCGAACAAAAACTCTACAACTCCCGATTGTTAGCGAGTGAGTACAACAAGGGTTTTCTCTACCAGAGCAGCAAAAGATAACTGGCTACGGAATAAACTCCTACATAGTAATTACTTGAAAGACTTTATAACTCCATCAATAGTTAATGCTTAGCGTATGATGCTTATCAACCAAGAGGCTGTTTATTAATGGCCGATAACATATTACTTTATTAATATTGAAGCGACTCAAAGGAAGAGCCTTGCAGAATTTCAAGATAAAGTTAGAGAGAAAGTTACAACGCAAACTAGAAAACAAAATCCCGCCACCAATCGTCATGGTACTTTTCGCTCTGCTCATGTGGGCTATCGCACAAATAACCGATACAACTGGAATAACATCTAGTACAGCACCGACCATAGCAACCGACAGCTCACTGTCTTGGCTTCAGTTAATGGCTATTATCCTACTCTTAGCTTTAGGTGTATTGTGTGCTATTGCAGGCGTGATTAGCTTTAATCGAGCAAAAACGACTGTTCACCCACTCAAGCCAGAAACGGCATCCGCTCTGGTAACATCGGGGATTTATCGATTCAGCCGCAACCCTATGTATCTAGGTATGGCTTTAGCCCTTTGTGCCTGGGCGTGCTACTTAGCATCGATGTGGAGTGTGGTCGGAATTGTTGGCTTCATACTTTATATGCAGCGCTTTCAAATTGCGCCGGAAGAGCGTGCACTGGAAGTGATATTTGGCCAGACGTTTATCGACTATAAAAAGCGAGTCAGACCATGGATTTGACCAAAGTAAATAAAAAAGAAAGCGCATTACTTGATTAGAGCCGATGATCATCAATAAAAATCGGCTCTCAATAACTTTAAGCAATTAAAAGTCGCGGAAAATAAGTGACTCTTTGGTTGATTGCAGCTCCCTTAAGCGTTTTTCAGACAAATCGAGTTTACATCCGACCAATACAGGTAAGGCCATCGAACCTTCCACATACGTCAGCATCTCAGCCTTACAAACATCATTACGATAAGTTAACCAAGAGGCCTGCGCCTGATCCAATGCTGCTGTTAACTCATCGTTACTTGCAACGCGTTCAAGGGCGTTAATGGAGTCAATAACTTCAGACATTTTTAAATCGACACTCGCCAACGAGCGCTGGGCACACTTGACCATACCTTCGGTGCTATACGCTTGCTCAGACAGACAATCGATTCCAGCAGCAGGATCGTCACCCACAATCACGGTGCTGACCGTGGTAGGTAAATACCAAGCCCCGCCAGCCGCTATCTCTCGGCAAGCTCCGGTAGAGTAGGAATCAGCTAACACAAACTCACTGCCATTCCAAAAATAACGTCTTCCTGATACGCAATCTCCTACACCTCGCCCACGCATGAACTCATCAATCACGCCATTAGCATAATTCACCGCACTGTCAGTTACTAACACAGGTTCAGTCTCAAAGTTATCATCAACCAGCCACACAGCTTCGCCATAGTTATATGCAGCGAACCAACACATAGTTGACACTACAAGCTTATTTGATGTCAGCCTGGCAACCTCAAGCTTTAAAGGCTCGTCTTCTGCAGGGACATTATCACAGGCATTATCAAGCGCGGTTCTCATTCTATGGATAAAGTCTGCATCTGTGGCCAATCCAAGATCTGCGGCAGTTGTAACAGGTATTGGCTGAGTGGGTATCGAAATAACTGGCGCTTGCTTAGGCTGAACAATCCCTTTGCTAGTGTGGCCCTTTTTCACTATCGCAAAAGGCGTGTTAACCAAGCCTTGAAAATCGTCCATTTTTAATAAAACAGCCGTAGAACCTTTAGTTGATAATCGCCACACTTTGCCCGCACTACTGATAAATTTGATCGACGCTTGGCCTTTCATGGTCAGTGCATTAAGTAATTGGCTAACTTGTTCTTTGCTTAGCTCATACTCACCACTAAAGCTAAGCTCCATATGTTGATAAGCTGGCAGCTCAGGCGATAATTGGCTCTGATAGCTATCGTTAATACTCAGGGTAATTGGATCTGCTTCGGTTTGGCTATTAGCTGCACCATCCATTACTATCTGACCAAACTTCACTTTCGCCGTTAGCTCGACATCGGCTCCAGCAGCACGCTCCAATATCACTGAAACGGGTGCGTATTCCCCTTGCTTATGTTGCAATTCTTGACTGTGATAGCCCACAGCGCGGCAGGTATGAGTATTGTCACACACCACTTGCCAGTCACCATGAGCAAAGCTCTGCACTTGCTCTGCAGCAACCGACAAAGAAATGAATAGTGAACACAAGCTCACTAGCCCTATAAAAACCTGCATTTGAACAAGCTCCAAAAGAATGATTAAACCGCACAGCACTATTAAAGAGTGACGTTAATCTCATTACTAAGTTGATTATCAGCTTGCAACTGTAATGTAAACGCATCGAGGTTTATTCACGGCACTTTGACTTTGTTATGTCAGTCACAAAACGACCATCAACAGTAAGCACTTCACTCCATTGCATTGTAATGCCTTAACCAATGCCGATAAACTACTGTATTTATTATTTAAACTATTAAAGTGAATCGCTGCCATCTATTAGCGATTATCAATGACTTCATATTAAGCTACTCAAAAAATGCCAAATGCTATCTCAACATTGATGCAGACTCAGCTCGGAAAAGCGCTGTTTATTATCGCCATACCGCTGCTACAGTTTATCGGCCCCAACTTTTTGATTGGTGTAGTACGGGTCGACCATGAAGGTGTTGGAACAGGTCTACTGTTTATCTTTAAATGCTTAATTTGGGTCATCACTCTGGTCATTGGCAGTTTAGTGTTTTCCAAGGTTTATTATAAAAGCATCCGCTACGGTTTATGGGCAAATAGCCCCTTGGCTATCTTTGTGCTTTATCAGCTAAACCAATACTGGCCCTATCTTTTGTCTTGATACTGAACCTAACCATTTTCATCATAAATAACGCTAAAGAACTGCACGGTTAATATATTCGAATATAATGCCGCTCATCGAGACAGGCAGTACACCGAGCGGTGATGGAAAGCTTTGCAGCTCCTAGTGCTAGGCCTTGTGGCTTTTTAGGAATGCCTTTGCTAAATCACTTTTGGACCGAAATAAGTTAGTGCCAAAGGTCTAAAGCTGGGTCGTGGGATGAGGAAAAATATGGTACTCAAATAAAGTTTACACTGACCCCATATATCATGAAGTACAACATGAAGGTGATTACTCATCACTGCATATGCAGCTACATCAATAGCAAACACCTCTGTAAGCTTCAATATTTGTGTTTCTACCCACTCTCGATGATGGTCATAGTTCTTTACCTGTGTATTTCTCATCACCACACACTTTTTGTTTCGATAGCATGCACGCCAAACAACACAACTGCAACAGCGATAGTAGGGACTTCTCACCAAATAAAGAGATCATACTAATGAGGGTTCATCTTGGGCGTCGCATGCAACCTCCTTGTCAAATGCTCAAATCAAGCATAGTCAGAGCTATGCATTTAAGGCCATTAAGTACGGCTGTCTATATTTCTATTAAAATGAAAAAGCAATAAGCAAAAACAATATTAGAAAAGACATTAATAATTTTAACCAATCATTATTAATTAATAACACACCAAGGTTTCGCCGAGACTTTCAACAAGTAGTCTTGTTGGTACTTGTTATTCCGCTATATAAAAAAACACAACACTAAAGACGCAAAAAAAACTAAAAATCAATAACTTACATGA
>NZ_BPET01000119.1 GCF_019654915.1 Shewanella sp. MBTL60-007
AGGCTTTGCCACGTGTTGTATACTTTTTGGAAGTGAAGCCACAAAAGTACAAATTATTATCTCAAAAAATAAGCTATTTTATCAAAATTAAGCCCAGCAGCTAACATGAACTCGGGTCGCCCTCAAAGGGGACATGCCTGCTGAACCGCGAATATAGAGAAATATCCCGAATGTGCAGTTAACGAATTCTTGCGGTTTCTTTCAGCGCCGCCAATACCGCCAGCCCGTCGCGCAAGGGGCGCGGCTCGTGTGTGCGGATGAAGTCAGCTCCACCTGCGGCGGCGGCAAGCTCTGCAGCGAGTGTCGCGGCCCCGACATCCCCCGGACCACGGCCTGTGAGCGCGCGCAGAAAGGATTTGCGCGAAACAGACAGAAGCACCGGCAAATCGAAGCGCAGCCGCAATTCATCGAACCGCGCCAGCACCGAGAGCGAGGTTTCGGGAGCAGCCCCCAGAAAAAACCCCATGCCGGGATCAAGGACAAGGCGGTTGCGTTTGATACCGGCACCCGTCAGCGCCGCGATGCGCGCGTCAAAGAACGCCGCAATGTGATCCATGATGTCGCCAGCGGGTGCCTCGCGCCGATCTGCCTGCCCGTCTTGCACCGAATGCATAACGACGAGTTTGGCAGATGATTTCGCCAATTGCGGATAGAACGCAGCGTCTGGAAAACCGCGAATATCATTGAGATAGGCCACACCACGCGACAAGGCATAGGCTTGCGTCGCGGGTTGATAACTGTCGAGCGAGACGGGAATGCCATCTGCCTTGAGCGCGTCCAGCACCGGCGCGATACGCGCGATTTCTGTGTCGGACGAAACAGGCGCGGCGTCGGGATTGCTGGATGCCGGACCGAGGTCGATCACATCTGCCCCCTCGGCCATCAGCTTACGCGCCTGCGCAATGGCTGCGTCTGGCGCCAGATACCGGCCTCCATCGGAGAAACTGTCCGAGGTTATGTTGACGATGCCGAAAATGATGAGCGATTTATTCATGGGGGCTTCTATAATAATAATAATCGAGCATGAGTCTCATACGGATGCTCGGGTCGAAAGGGAATCCCCAGGCGAGTAACCTGTTTGCGGTGATCCATTAGCTGCAGGAGCAGAATAGCATACATCTGGAAGCAAAGCCAGGAAAGCGGCCTATGGAGCTGTGCGGCAGCGCTCAGTAGGCAATTTTTCAAAATATTGTTAAGCCTTTTCTGAGCATGGTATTTTTCATGGTATTACCAATTAGCAGGAAAATAAGCCATTGAATATAAAAGATAAAAATGTCTTGTTTACAATAGAGTGGGATACAGACACGCTTGATATGTTTGGAGATCAGCCATGACAGATCCACTCAAAGCCCTTTTCGGCAAGCCTGATTACTCCCATATCGTAAGGGACACCACGGCCACTATCAGCATCACAGCCGCTGAAATGGCCGCTGTTTTGGAGGCTTACGACAGGGGTATAGACACGCTGGACGGCACCACCAGAACGGCGCTGGATTCCGTTATATCGAAACTCAAGGACGAGGTATGGCCATGAGCATGTATTACATCAAGACAGGTCTGGAGTACTGGAAACCCAAGGGCTACGGGTACACCAAGAGCCGCGAGGAGGCGGGGGTTTTCACCCTCAAGGACATGGAAGAATTGAACCTCGATGGCTGCACCCTGGAACGCGCCGAAGTGGCGTTCCTGGACGAGGACGGCCCCAGTCCCGACCTACCCCACCGCGTCACCCTGCCCCGCGATTGAGCGGGGCGCTGGAGGGTTTCAAAGGGGCACCCTTTGGCACGGGATATGTGTCAAAAACGGAGTTTTTGTAAACATATCCGACGTGCCTGTAAATCCGCGCGATTACTGCCAGCCCTTACACCCCGGTTGCTTAGGGTTGGTTGAAAGTGGTTTAGGGTTGGTTGAAAGTGGTTTAATGTTGGTTAAACAATGGTTTAAGGTTGTTCAAGGTTGGTTAAAGTTGGTTGAAAAGGGTTAACGGCCCCTGCTGCGGTCGCTGCGCTCCCGTTCCCGCTTGGCCTTGAATCGCTCTTTGATCTGCTGGGCGCGCTCCTGCTTCTCCTGCTCGTTCTCCTGCCGCAATTTCACCGCCTGCCGGATCAGTCCCGCTACCTGATCCTTGGATAGCCCCTTAAACGGCTCCTGAAGGGCCTGTAAGCGTTTTTGCTG
Organism: Shewanella sp. MBTL60-007; assembly: GCF_019654915.1. GTDB lineage: Bacteria > Pseudomonadota > Gammaproteobacteria > Enterobacterales > Shewanellaceae > Shewanella. The sequence goes on from NZ_BPET01000119.1 coordinate 2,176, forward strand.
CTGGGCTAGGGTTTCCCTTAGCTCCTTGGCTCTTCGCTCGTTCTGGGCGCTTACAGCGGCTTTCTCGGCCATCGGCTGCACAGACCCCATTATTTTGGCGTTCAACCTTTGCGCCACCCCTTCGACCGTCTCCACGGCTCCGAACACCTTCTCGGCCAGTGACACCCCCTTGACCTTCTGGGGTTTCAGCTCGTCAGGCGTCAGGTGTGGCACGTCTCGGCCTGCCTGCTGGATCGCCCCATAGTGGGTTTTAACTCGCTGGTGTGTGGCCCTGCTGCCCTCGATGCCCCGTTCAAGCCCCAGATCGGCCACCCGTTCGGCGTAGCTGGTCTGGTCCTGGCTCATCTTCGTCCGGTTGCCAATGAACTCCTTGGCACTCAGGCGCCCGTCAGCCGTCCGAGGCACCACGAACGCCGACAGGTGCGGGGTCAGCTCATCCCGGTGGATCGTGGCCGTGACCACGTTCTCAGCGCCGTACTTGTCGGCCAGCCACTCGGTCGATCGCTTGAAGAACTCCCGCTGCTGGTCGGCGCTTGCGGTCTGCCACCACTCCGGCGAGGCGCTCATCACGTATTCGACCGCCAGCACCGCATCCTTGCGCCGCTTCTCCGGCAACCGCTCCCTGAGCTTGCCCATCGCCTCATCGGTCGATCTGGCCGCCAGGTGATCGTTGTCCGGTGTGCGCTCCTGATCGGCGTTCGGCGTCTCGCGGTCGCGGTAGCAGTGCTGCAACGCAGCCGCCACCGTGCCCATGCTGTTGAGCTTCTTCGCCCTCATGATCGCAAACGCCATCCGTCCCCCTCCGCACTGTCAGATTGCTGCCAGCCCGTCGAGGTACGAATGTGCCTCCGGCGGGCCACTTCTTTGAAGTGTATACTCACTAGACTTTACTCCGTAAAGTACGTGACCGCTACGCGGTTGCAGCGGCCTGCGGCCTTGCTCTACGGGCTTCGCCCTGCGCCTCCCTTCGGTCGTTGCGAACACCTTGGGGCGCTGCCCCAAACCCCGCGTTCGCCACGTGGCAGGGGTGCAGGTGGCCGCGCCGCTTCGCTCTGCTCTACCTGCCCCCTTGCCTGAGCGTGGGGGTCACTCCATCACGTCAAGGGTTCGCTTCGCCGGGTGCTCACCCGATCCCTTCCGCTTCGCTCCAGGGCTGCGGCTTCCGCTCCCGCCCTTGACGCTGCCGGAACGACCCAGCCTCTGGCTCTGGGGTTGGGAACGAAGGGAGCGCAGCGACCGCAGGCCCCAGCCCCCGAGCCTCACGGCGGCGAGTGTGGGGAGTCCAGAGGGGCAAAGCCCCTTTGGGCCTAGCGCAGCGGAAACAAACCCTCTCGCCTCTGGCGAGGCATTAACTCCAAGGGAGCGCAGCGACCGTCAGCAGGGTGCCAAGCGAAGCGCCGGCGGGACGGCAGTCCCTTAGAGGAGAAGGGGAAAAATACTAAATGGGGTTTGTTGCCCATCCCCTC
>NZ_BPET01000120.1 GCF_019654915.1 Shewanella sp. MBTL60-007
CTGGTTATTGTTTTTTGCTTATACCCTAGTGTTGTTGTACCGCCCAGTTGTTTATACTGGCTAAAGATTATCCATTTGATTTTTAAGTGTTTTATCTCTACCCTCTTATTTCTTTCATTGAATGTCTTAATTGTTTTTAAAATGTTTTCGTTATGTGCGCTTATTTGACTTAAAAGTTGCACTTAGAACAGTATTTATTCCCGAAGTAATTAGTTTCTAGGCATCTAGAGCTGATAATAAAAATAACAGAATCGATTGTTTATATGTGGGAAAACTCATTTATAAGGTCGATGTATAAGGGAATATATATGAGAACTCAAACCTTAATGGCGAAAGCTATCCGTAGGAGTTTAATTGCAACCGCAGCGACAAGTTTCGCAATGTCAGGGGCTGTATTTGCAGATGAAATTGATAATGGAGAAAAAAACTCTAATTTTGATGAAATTGAGAAAATTGAAATAACAGGCTCACGTCTAAGATCAACTGACCTACAGGGTTTTTCTCCTGTTCAGGTTATTGATTCTAAAGATATCGATATGTCGAGTGTTGCGAATATTCAAGAGCTACTTTTAAAGAACCCCGCTTTTGGTACACCCGGCATTAGTCGTACAAATTCTAACTTTTCAACTTCTAGTGCTGGTGTAGCAACTGTAGACCTGAGAGACTTGGGCAGCTCTAGAACATTAGTGCTTGTTAATGGCCGCCGTTTTGTCTCTGGTGTTCCAGGTTCTTCCGCTGTGGATTTAAACTCTATTCCAACTCAATTTATTGAACGCGTTGAAATTATGACTGGTGGCGCTTCGGCCGTGTATGGTTCCGACGCTGTTGCAGGTGTTGTTAATATTATCTATAAAAAAGAGTTTGAAGGCTTAGAGTTTGATCTACAAACAGGACAAAGCCAAGAAGGAGATTCTGAAGAAACCCAAATACAGTTTACGATGGGAACTTCCTCTAGTGATGGTAAAGGTAACATCATGATTCACGGTGCTTATACGGATCAAGGTGCTGTTTACTCAAGAGATCGAGAGCGTTCTGCAGTAGACCAAGCGTCTGAAGGGGCGTATTTTACAGGTGCTGCTGAGGATATGTTTACTGCAGTTAGACCATTCTATTCTAGTTATGCGCCTCAAGGTAGATTCTATGCCGGTGACAAACAATATACGTATAACAAAGCTGGTGAACTACAAGAAGGCTGGTCAACCAATGGCTCTGATACAATGGAAGCCAATGGTTTTAATCGTATGGACTACCGTACGATAGCTATTCCAACTGAACGATACTTGCTGGCCATGTCCGGCAAGTATGAATTTACTGAGGGGTGGAATGCATTTATCGAAGGGACGTATGCAGCCACTCAGACGACAACTCGATTAGAGCCATTCCCTATGGCATCGGATGCTGTTTATTCAGCCTCTGGCGGGCAAATGCCCTTGGAATATGAGCAATATATCGAAAGTGTTACAAATCCCGGTGAGTATGAGCGCACTTTGGTGAGAAATGCGTTTGTACCTGACGCTATTTTTGATTCTGCAACCGACACCGATGGCGATGGTATTAAAGATATCTTTTTCACTCGTAGATTATCAGACATTGCTGCTCGAGGTAATACGGCTGATCGCGATACATTCCGTATTGTTGCAGGTATTGATGGTGAAATTACTGAAGGCTGGTATACCGATGTATATTATGGCTATGGGCAAACAAAAGAGTCACAAGTTGGTAGTGGTCAATTCAATTCTTTGAACTTTCGTTCAGCGTTAGAAGCTGTTGAAGATGAAGATGGTAATATTGTTTGTCGTAATGCAGATGCTGTGGCTGAGGGATGTGCTCCGGTTAATGTGTTTGGTGAAGGCTCTATTAGCCCTGAAGGCGCGGCTTATGTAGATGCGCCTAACATGCTAACGAGCTTTACATCTCAAACCATTGCAGGTTTGAATGTTACTGGTGATCTATTTGAAGTGCCAGCAGGGACTGTTGGTCTAGCTCTTGGTACTGAGTACCGGGAGGAATACTCTCGTTCAGAATTTGATGCGTTACAGTCTTCTGGTCTTAATGGTGGTAATGCCATTCCTCGTACTGAAGGGGAGTTTGATGTTATCGAATACTTTGCAGAGGTTAATGTTCCTTTGTTAGATGATGTGTTCATGGCAAAACAATTAAATGTTCGCGGAGCATATCGCTATTCAGATTATTCTAGTGTCGGAAAAACTGACAGTTGGAATGTGGCGCTAGATTGGGCTCCAATTGATGAAGTTCGTTTTAGAGCGATTAGAGCACAATCAACAAGAGCGCCTAACATTAATGAGCTTTATTCGCCACCTAGTCAGACTTTCCCGTCTGGACTTACCGATCCATGTCTTGGCGTAACAGCCTCCACAACGGGGACTCAGGCTGAAGCTTGTAGAGCAGATGCTGGTGTTATGGCAAACATTAATGCAAATGGGGAGTTCACCCTTAGCCAATCAGATCTTCAAGGGATCAGTGGCTATAACCGTGGTAACTCTGAACTTGATGCTGAAAAAGGTAAGTCATGGACATTTGGAGTAACTATCTCTCCAGAAGGGATGCCTGTTATAGAGGATTTTGATTTTACAGTTGATTATTATGATATTGAAATTGAAGATGCGATTGTTTCAACACCTCGTCAGTTTATTTTAGATGATTGTTATGGCGGTTCTGGAGCAACATGTAACTTCATTACTCGTAGAGCGAAAGATACAGGTCCTAATAGCGCTGGCTCACTTGAATATATAGACTCAGCAGACACAAACAGTGGTGGCTTTGTCAATGAGGGCATCGATTTAGTAGTTACCTACGCTAAAGATATTGAAGATTATGGTTTAGCTGGGCAGGTTAATGCGCGTTTGGCATATACACATGTAATTGATGCATACACAATTCCATTACCAGGTTCAGAAAAGGATCAAGATAAAGGTGAAATTGGAGCTGCAGAAAACAAATTCTATTTGTCCTTAGGTTATACATATGATGATCTAACGATTGCGTGGAATACTACATTTATTGGTGAGTCTTATTTAGATGATCAATTTCTTTCTGGATATGATTTAGCAGCAGAATCAGTTGGAGTCGGCTCGGTTACTTATCATGATCTGAACATTGCTTATAGACCTTGGGATATGGCTGAGTTCTATATCGGTGCTAATAACTTGTTTGATCGAGAACCACCAAAAATTATCACTGGTCTACCAGATAGTAATACTGGTACAGAAACTGATGCAGGTACATATGATGCAGTTGGGCGTCGTTACTATGCAGGTGTAAGGCTTAAATTCTAATTTTATGAGTTAGTTTAAATAAAAACCTCCTTAATGGAGGTTTTTTTATGGCAGCAGGCTAGTGAATACAAAACACTTAAATCCAATGCCTGAACCTAGCGAGCTATAGGGCTGGTGGGTTTGAAATACTACAATAAGCTCCTGATTGGCCGTTTTTTATTGCGTGAGCAGTAACTTAGCCACTGAACCAGTGCTTCATATAACCACTGAGTATGATGCTAAGTCTAGCCAGTAATAGCACTTAGAATTAACCGCCAGTACATAGCCATAAACGACAAAAATGCCTCTAGTTAATAGAGGCATTTTTTTATGTGAT
>NZ_BPET01000121.1 GCF_019654915.1 Shewanella sp. MBTL60-007
AAAAAGAGACAGTATATTAAGGATACCATATTAATATGCCTTACAACGCCAATCTACAACTTATAATTATTGATTCTTCCATGATGTTAATTATCGAAGAAGTTGACATCGATAATTCGACAATTAAAAAAGAAGGAGAAATTAAACTATCTCGTTCTGAGTACCTTATAGTAAAAGTACTACTTAATAACCACGGTTTCCCCATCCGCCGGAACTCCTTAATAGAAGCTGGATGGCCAGGGCGTTATGTTACAGGAAGCTCGCTAAATGTAGTTATTCGCTCTTTAAGAGAGAAATTAAAAAAATTAGAACCCTACTTAAATATACACACCATACCTTCTATTGGATACTCAATTGAGCTATCAGAAAAGTTAGATTACATAGAAGAAGCTCCTACTATGGAGGAGAGAATTGAAGTAGTTGAGTATAACGACTTAAGCAATGAGTCTTTGTATAGCAAGGGAGTATGCCCTATTACCCAAGATCACTGCACGAAACTTAGCAATTGCGCCATTATTCACGGCTGTAATAAATCTAGAAATCACAGCAATAATTTTCTAAAAGGCAGTGATACTTTAAAAATCCAGTACTATATCGCGATTATCGTATTCTCGATATTAGCTTTAGTGTTACTTTTTAAATAGCTAGACTATAAAAATGACGTGAGATGAGTCATTTTCCAACGACAAAAGTTAAACCAATTGCAACCCTAGGTGGGGACGTAAACATCAATTGTGGCCTGTTTAACTCATGAAAGTATCATGAGCAAGGCTATGTCCCCACTGGTAACCTCCAGAGATAGCCTCTGCCAACAATGCACTATTTCATTTATATGCTATTTCATTTATATCTTACGAATCAAAAAGCAAAGTATTTGGCATAAGTTGCTCTTTATAGATGATGGATGATGGATGATGGATGATCGATGATCGATTATCGACTAGCCGTAAACCTGCAAACTTCACCTTTGAACAATCAATCTAAGTTCAACTAGCTCTTTAGCCAACACCAACAATTGATACTGATTGGTATTAGCCTCACATCTTTCTACCGTTCGTAACGCGTGCCTTGCCTCTTAAGTAGCAAGCATTAACGGCAATCAGCGAAAAATTAATATTATGACGGAGGCAATAAAGCCTACAGTGTTCACCTTAATTATTTATCACAACTAAAATTCAGGCATTCTATGTTTAACTTTGGCTGATCACACAAGGGCGCTTCCAAACCACTTTAGCGCGAGAGATTTCAGAGATAATGCTATTGATGAGCGCCTTACCACCGGGAAAAGGAAGGTAAATCCCAACCACCCTTGGCTGCACAATAGTCCCCTCCTCATATAACAAGGCTTTAATTGAGGCTACTGAGGTAATTGCATTTTGTGCGGTGGTTCTATTTAACTCACTTTGAATAGGTAAAGCCGCAGCAATTGCTTGGCCGTTTACTCCTAATGTTTGTACTGTTAATGAGCCTTTTAAGTCTCGTGATTCAGCACTCACACCTATTGCTCCAAGCCCTGAAATGTTTGCCGCGCTGTCCACTGCATTGATATCTGCGGTTGCTCTCAATCCAATCCCTACATATACAGGCAAACTAAAATACTGGTAATCAATAGAGTATGGGTTTTCACTGGTAACTGTGTATACGTCTGAACCGATAACATATTCGCTATATTTATCATGTGCAGGCAAAAATAGATTGATTACTTTTCTTTGCTCAGATCTGTAAACCTGCGCTTCTCGCTTAATCCAAATATCAACATTTGTTGTATCAGCATTAATGTAGTCAACCGTCATACGATAGGAGTCTGCATTTGCACTGACTTTTGCAGGACCATATGTCACAGAACCGTCTAAGTAAAAAGTTTCAACCGTTGTTCTTACAGCGTTATCGGGCAATGAACTCAACAAGGTCTTTGACGAAATATCGGTGATATCGACGCTTTTATCAGCCGTGAATAATTGCTGGCTATCACAGGAATCTTCAGGGTTTGTCGTTACTGAAAATGGGGCCACGGGTATATAGGTGTAACCAGACAATTTTTCAGCGGGAGGCTGCTCAACCATCAATGCGCAACTCGCGAGTAATAGAAGTGGAATACAAGACAAAGTTCTTTTAATCATAGTTAAGAGTCCTTTCTTAATATTACTGAATTGGTGTTATCTGATTTAGTTAACGACAAGCAACTAACTCTTAAGCCTCTCCTCTTCTTTTGAGTGAAAAAAAATAGCTCTGTTAAACAAAACTATTGATATAGACAATCTTAAAATCTCTAAACCAGAACTCAATAAAACCATTCATATCAACAAATTGCTCATCATAATCTGCTGACTCTGCAGAGTTCAGTAGCGCATCATACTCTAAATCCACAACCACTTTAGCCCCTGAAAATGTCCAAGTTAAAATCAACAATCGTCTAGTAATAAAATCACTGATTATCGATTCTGCTTGGCTTTTAAAAGCTGGCTTACCGTGTGTATGAGTGTCTATGTTATCTAAAAAACTATTGGTATAAATAATCTCATCATGCAAATTCTCGAGCATTTTATCCACGTCTAGGTTGTTGTAAGCACGAATGTAATCTTCAATAATCACTTGTTGCCGCAACATTACAGTTTTACTATCCATGAAAACCTCACTTATATAACTATCCTAAGTTGTGTTTTCCAAATAAGTAGCCCTGAAATCCCGAAACTGGCAGCCCGGTTAGCAGTACAAACTCTTCTTCATTTTCTATTCTTTCGATGACGATCTTCAAATTTTGCTTTTCAAGCATGCTTTCTATTGCCGCCCTAAAGACCTCCAATCGAGAATCAACACATGCATTAATTTCGTATTTTTTCCATTGAATGGGGTTTTCAATTTTAATGATCCCATACAAGCCTGCAGCTACTTCATTACACCTAAAATCATCTTGCCACCAAACAAAGTCGTCAGCGGCCAGAAGTACATTATTATGCTTTAAAAATAACAGCCCCTTCATAACTTCAGGGCATGTCTGACAATAATTTCGTTCAGTAATTTCAATAACGAGTTGAATATGATGCTTCGATAGCAATTTATTGGTGTCGCATATCTCATTAAGCAAAGTCATATCACACAAATTATATCGCTCCATGTTAACA
>NZ_BPET01000122.1 GCF_019654915.1 Shewanella sp. MBTL60-007
GGCCAGGCCTCAGCATTTTATTATGGTGATCCCCTGGGCGAAATGCGCCTGGTAAGCAGAGTTTTTGAAATGTAAGGCCTTTGAATAAGACAAAAGGCTGCCTCATCGCTAACTTTGCAACAGTGCCTTCTACGGCACGTTTGAAGGCGCGCTGAAAGGTCTGGTCATACATGTGATGGCGACGCACGACACCGCTCCGTGGATCGGTCGAATGCGTGTGCTGCGCAAAAACCCAGAACCACGGCCAGGAATGCCCGGCGCGCGGATACTTCCGCTCAAGGGCGTCGGGAAGCGCAACGCCGCTGCGGCCCTCGGCCTGGTCCTTCAGCCACCATGCCCGTGCACGCGACAGCTGCTCGCGCAGGCTGGGTGCCAAGCTCTCGGGTAACATCAAGGCCCGATCCTTGGAGCCCTTGCCCTCCCGCACGATGATCGTGCCGTGATCGAAATCCAGATCCTTGACCCGCAGTTGCAAACCCTCACTGATCCGCATGCCCGTTCCATACAGAAGCTGGGCGAACAAACGATGCTCGCCTTCCAGAAAACCGAGGATGCGAACCACTTCATCCGGGGTCAGCACCACCGGCAAGCGCCGCGACGGCCGAGGTCTTCCGATCTCCTGAAGCCAGGGCAGATCCGTGCACAGCACCTTGCCGTAGAAGAACAGCAAGGCCGCCAATGCCTGACGATGCGTGGAGACCGAAACCTTGCGCTCGTTCGCCAGCCAGGACAGAAATGCCTCGACTTCGCTGCTGCCCAAGGTTGCCGGGTGACGCACACCGTGGAAACGGATGAAGGCACGAACCCAGTGGACATAAGCCTGTTCGGTTCGTAAACTGTAATGCAAGTAGCGTATGCGCTCACGCAACTGGTCCAGAACCTTGACCGAACGCAGCGGTGGTAACGGCGCAGTGGCGGTTTTCATGGCTTGTTATGACTGTTTTTTTGTACAGTCTATGCCTCGGGCATCCAAGCAGCAAGCGCGTTACGCCGTGGGTCGATGTTTGATGTTATGGAGCAGCAACGATGTTACGCAGCAGGGCAGTCGCCCTAAAACAAAGTTAGACATCATGAGGGTAGCGGTGACCATCGAAATTTCGAACCAACTATCAGAGGTGCTAAGCGTCATTGAGCGCCATCTGGAATCAACGTTGCTGGCCGTGCATTTGTACGGCTCCGCAGTGGATGGCGGCCTGAAGCCATACAGCGATATTGATTTGTTGGTTACTGTGGCCGTAAAGCTTGATGAAACGACGCGGCGAGCATTGCTCAATGACCTTATGGAGGCTTCGGCTTTCCCTGGCGAGAGCGAGACGCTCCGCGCTATAGAAGTCACCCTTGTCGTGCATGACGACATCATCCCGTGGCGTTATCCGGCTAAGCGCGAGCTGCAATTTGGAGAATGGCAGCGCAATGACATTCTTGCGGGTATCTTCGAGCCAGCCATGATCGACATTGATCTAGCTATCCTGCTTACAAAAGCAAGAGAACATAGCGTTGCCTTGGTAGGTCCGGCAGCGGAGGAATTCTTTGACCCGGTTCCTGAACAGGATCTATTCGAGGCGCTGAGGGAAACCTTGAAGCTATGGAACTCGCAGCCCGACTGGGCCGGCGATGAGCGAAATGTAGTGCTTACGTTGTCCCGCATTTGGTACAGCGCAATAACCGGCAAAATCGCGCCGAAGGATGTCGCTGCCGACTGGGCAATAAAACGCCTACCTGCCCAGTATCAGCCCGTCTTACTTGAAGCTAAGCAAGCTTATCTGGGACAAAAAGAAGATCACTTGGCCTCACGCGCAGATCACTTGGAAGAATTTATTCGCTTTGTGAAAGGCGAGATCATCAAGTCAGTTGGTAAATGATGTCTAACAATTCGTTCAAGCCGACCGCGCTACGCGCGGCGGCTTAACTCCGGCGTTAGATGCACTAAGCACATAATTGCTCACAGCCAAACTATCAGGTCAAGTCTGCTTTTATTATTTTGGGTATACGGATTTAATGGTTGATGGGGCACCTTCACCCCATCAATCTGATACCACCCTCAGATGGTTGATAGATCCACTCCGTAGTTGAGTTCCTCTGCGAAGTCCGGCAGTCCGTAACCGATGGTTTTCTTGTAGAAAGGAGAGACCTTCGCAGTCGGTGCCTTCTTCTTGTGCTTCGTGGTGTAGAGCATTCGTGCCCGCATCACCTCGAAGGAGTAACCGCGCCCTTCACGGTTCTTGTCCTTGGCCAGTCGGTTGATGGACTCCGTGTAAGCGTTGGTGACGGGCATGTCCGTCTCGAAGTAGGTCATGGTCTCTTCGCGCCAGTTTCCCACTGCCCTGACCAGATCGCTCCAGACTTCCTTTTGGCCCTTCGGGATGGTGGCTATCCACTCGTCCAGGGCGGCTTCTGCCTGGAGCCGTGTGGTGGCGTCCCAGATGCCGTAGAAGCGCTCCTTGTGCTCGTAGGCGGCCAGCAGTTGCGGGAACGCGCCTGTCCAGGTCTCCATGATGAGGCGCTCCAGGTCTGAGACTTCGTGAGCGCGTTTCAGCAGGATTTTCCGGTCTCCCTTGAGAGTCCGGCTCTGGGACGGTTTCAGCTCCTTTCTGAGGCCCTTGCGCACTCTCTCTAGGGCATCGTTGGCCATGCGCACCACATGGAACTTATCGACCACGATACGGGCCTGGGGCAGCACAGCCTTGACCGCTGCCCGGTAGGGGTTCCACATGTCTATGCTGACGATCTCGACCTTCTGCCGGTCTTTCAGCTTCATCAGGTAGTTGGTCACCACGTCCTGGCGGCGGGTGGCCAGCAGGTCGAGCAGGGTTCGCTCCTCAATGTTGGTCAGAATGCAGCGGT
>NZ_BPET01000123.1 GCF_019654915.1 Shewanella sp. MBTL60-007
ATGCTGACGATCTCGACCTTCTGCCGGTCTTTCAGCTTCATCAGGTAGTTGGTCACCACGTCCTGGCGGCGGGTGGCCAGCAGGTCGAGCAGGGTTCGCTCCTCAATGTTGGTCAGAATGCAGCGGTAGCGCTTGTTCAGGTATAGCTCGTCGATGCCCAGAATGCGGGGCGTCTCGAAGCGGTGCCAGCGCCCCAGGAACTCGGCGCGGGCGTTGAAGATGTCGCGCACCGTCTTCTCGTCCAGGCCGGTCTGTGCCGCCACAAAGGTGTAGGGGTGGTTGAAGGATTCCTTCTCCACGTACTCATGCAGCCGCAGTGTCATACGGAATCCGTCCACCATCTCCGGTAGCTGGGGCCTGAATGTTGTCTTGCAGGCCCGGCAGGTGTATCGGCGGCGGACCAACCAGAGAGTGACCCGCTTGCCGTGGATGGGCAGATCACGATAGGGAACGTCACGCTTGCCGAACCGTACGAACTCACCCTGCACGCCGCATTCCTCGCAGGCGATGGGATCGGGCACGTCCACCTGGAAGTGCATTTCGTCGTCGGTTGATTTGCAGCCCAGTACTTGGTATTGCGGCAGGTGAAGGATGTTGTCGGGAAGTTCGGTCATGGTGTTGTATAGGCGTAGGTGTCAGTCAGATCCATCCGACTCGGCATTGGTGTTTGCTTTTTTACCCAACAAGCTGCTGGAAACGAAAAGTAAGGCACCGAGGACAATTGCAATATCAGCCAGGTTGAAGGCCGGCCAATGCCAGTCTCGCCAATAGAAATCAAAGGAATCCACAACATAGCCACGAAAGACCCGGTCAATCAGGTTGCCCATGGCGCCACCGAGGATAAGACTGTAAGCGATGGCTTCTCCTTTATGACGATTTTCAAGGATCAGCTTGATCAGAAAAATCGAGACCGCCACCGCGATCCCGATAAAAAAGTAGCGCTGCCAGCCTCCACCATTCGCAAAAAGACTGAATGCGGCACCGGTGTTCCATAGGTGCACCCAGTTAAAGAACGGGGTCACCGAAACATACTCGCCATAGGCCATTGATTGCTGCACCAGCCACTTTACAGCCTGATCAGACGCTGCCAGCAGGCCCGATATGGACAATAGGGCATACGGCGAGAGCTTTTTGCCAATAATGAGCATTATTTAACCCTTCAACGCCAAAATGCGTCTGGCACCGTTAAGTACAATGCCCCCCGCGATGGTGCCGATAATCAGATCCGGATAATTGGACCCGGTCCACGCGACCAGGGCGCCGGCGGTGATGACCCCCAGGTTGATCACCACGTCGTTGGCCGAGAATATCCAGCTTGCCTTCATGTGCGCCCCGCCTTCCCGATGTTTGGATATGAGCAGCAGACAACTGGTATTGGCAATCAATGCGACGAATGCGATAGCCATCATCACCAGCGATTCAGGCTCACTACCGAATACAAAGCGCCTCACGACCTCTACGAGTACGCCAACAGCCAAAACCAGTTGGACCACACCAGCAACGTGCGCAACACGGACCTGCCTTTTCACGCTATGCCCAACCGCATAAAGAGCGAGTCCGTACACTGCCGCATCAGCAAAATTGTCCAGAGACTCTGCAATGAGGCCAGTTGACTGAGCCATCAGACCGGCAGTCATTTCCACCACGAACAGAAGTGCATTGATGCCGAGCAACCAGCGCAGGGTCCCGGATTCTTGCTTAGCAGAAGCTGCCGAAAACTCGGCGGCCTTGATGGTCTCCGGATTTGCAGCGACGGTTTCCTGAAGCGAGGCGCCTAGCCCCAAGGTCTTCAGTTTCGAGGTGACGGGCTCGACCTCGCCGTCATGCACGACCTTCAGCCGGCGGTTCGACAAGTCGAAGGACAGCGCCCGAATCTCCTCAAAGCCGTTCAGGGCTAGGCGAATCATTCGTTCTTCTGATGGACAGTCCATCTTCGGCACGGCATAAACACTGACCCATCTCCCTGGCGCCTCGGAGGAGGCCTGTATATCGGTATCCGCTGCGGACGTTGCATCACCGCCACAGGCGCCACCACAGGATTTGCTCATGATACGACTCCACTTGAACAATGTTGTGGTACCATTTAAAACTATAAAGCTACTATAAGGTCAATAGAGTAAAGAATCCGTTGGGGAGGAGGCTGATGCGCATTGGTCAGTTGGCGCAGTTGGTAGGGGTCGAAACACAGACGATCCGCTTCTATGAACAGCAGGGCTTGTTGCCGCCGCCTGATCGGCAGGACAACGGTTACCGTGTCTATACCGAGAAGCATGGTGAGGGGCTGGCCTTCATCCGTCGCTGCAGAATCCTGGGCCTGTCACTGGCTGAGATTCACGAACTACAGAGCTATCAGGACGACCCTCATCAGCCTTGTACCGCCGTCAACGCCTTGCTCGATGATCACATCTCTCATGTGCGGTCGCAGATAACCGCTCTGCAAGCGCTTGAGAAACAACTCGTTTCACTGAGAGCGAGTTGCAACGATGACCGGGAAGTTGAGGCGTGTGGGGTTCTTGCTGGAATTAGCGAAGGAAACATGCACCAGCAGTAGGTGAAGCATCAACCAGATAATCCGATGAGATGCCGGTCTGTCTCACTCTCATGCAAAGGTAAGATCAACCATTTAATCCGCTTACCCT
>NZ_BPET01000124.1 GCF_019654915.1 Shewanella sp. MBTL60-007
CATCCTGCAACTTATCTGTTTCAGTGCAGCTCAGTGAACGGAAAACCAGTAGTGATGCCGGTGCATTCTTGCTGCGCGAGGTGCTCGATCGCAGCGGTGTGATTGAGAGCTTGGATCGGCAGTTGCTGGATGATCGTGCCCCCGCACGTGTGCAACATAGTTTGTCCATAACAAAAAAAACAGGTAAACCAGCCTATTAAGCTAATTTACCTGCTATTAAAAAGAATCACTTTAAGTGCTGATAGAAAATGCTTAGAAAAAACCCTTATAGGACGATAAAGCGATCTTCATCCGCCATAAATTCTTTTTCTGAAAACTCACCTTGGTGTGAACCAAAAGGCATTTGGGCGCGTAGTTTCCAGCTTGCAGGAATATTCCACTCAGCTGCTACGGCTGCATCAGGTAATGGATTATAGTGCTGTAGGCTGGCACCTATGTTGGCTTCAGATAAGGCAGTCCAAACCGCTAGTTGTGCAATACCTGTTGAATGCTCTGACCAAATTGGGAAGTTATCGGCATAAAGTGCAAAGTTTTCTTGTAAGCCTTTTACAACATCTTGGTCTTCATAAAATAAAACTGTACCTGCGCCCGCTGCAAAGCTGTTAACTTTAGCTTCTGTTGGAGCAAAATCTTCAGCTGGTACAATTTTTTGAAGTTCGTTTTTAACGATATCCCAAAACTTTTCATGCTGTGCGCCATGTAAAATAACTGCGCGTGAACTTTGTGAATTAAATGATGAAGGCGATTGGCGAATTGCCTCTTTAATAATTTCAGTAACTTCTTGCTCTGCTAGGGGTAGCTCTTTACCCAAGGCATACTGACTACGACGCTTTTTTAACGCTTCTAAAAACTGCTTACTCATTTTATAAACTCCAATGTTTGTTACAAAAAATAGTGGGGTAGTGCTAGGTTAACTTGCGTCAACTAAAACCAGTTCAGCTTCTTCTAGGGCTGTAATCCCGTCTTATTCACGAGCCTTGACCTAAAATAAAGAAGGCGAGTGGTTTATTCTTTATAATCAATATGTTCGGCAAGAACTTGATTAGAGAGGGCCACTCCCCATGGGTGAAACACTACCAAGCTGGAAACCATCCTGCAACTTATCTGTTTCAGTGCAGCTCAGTGAACGGAAAACCAGTAGTGATGCCGGTGCATTCTTGCTGCGCGAGGTGCTCGATCGCAGCGGTGTGATTGAGAGCTTGGATCGGCAGTTGCTTGATGATCGTGACCCCGCACGTGTGCAACATAGTTTGTCCAGTCAGCTTCGTACTCTGCTGGTTCAGCGTGCGCTGGGCTGGGACGATCTGAGTGATACGCAAACACTAGCAAACGACCCAGTTTTGCAGCTGGCCTGCAGCGATCAGCGCAGCACCACGCCACTAGAGCAGCCCCGTCCTTCGCAGCCAACCCTGTCGCGTCTTCTGAATCTGTTGGCCACAGATATCAACCAGTCTGCATTTCATGACGGTTTGCTCGACATGGCCATGTGGCGACTGTCTTCGATGCGCAGCGGCAAGCCATTGTCATCGATCACGTTGGATGTCGATGGCCTGCCCATTGAAACTTTTGGCCAACAAGTCAGAACGGGCTACAACAGCTATGTTGGTTATTCACACTACTCACCGCTGGTGGCTTCTATCGCTGAAACGGGCGACATGGTTGGCGGCCTGTTACGAGAGGGAAACAGCGGTTGTGCAGTACAAGCTGAGTACTGGATTCCCAAGCTGGTTGAACGGATTGGCAAGACAACCGGCACCAAGGTCAGAGTTCGTTTTGATGCGGGTTTTACTGGCAACCCAACACTTTCGGCACTGGATGACGCCAATATTGAATATGTTGGTCGATTGTCCAGCAATACCGTACTTGAGCGCGAAGCGGCACACTACCTCAAGCGCCCAGTGGGTCGGCCAACCCATCAACTACGCGAGTGGTGCCATGAGTTTTACTATCAGGCACAGTCTTGGGAGAAGCCGCGCCGCATTATTTTAGTGGTCTGCGAGCAACCGGATGATCTGTTTTTAAAACATTTTTTCCTAGTCACCAGCCTGGACTGGAAAGACTGGACACCGCATAAAATTCTGCAGCTGTACCGCAAACGCGGGAAAGCTGAGGGGCACATGGGCGAACTGAAAGACACGCTCAACGTTCACCTATCTTCTACCTGCCGTGGTGCGTCTACCGTGCAACAGGTGATGGGCCGCAATCAGGTCAGCCTGCTGCTGAGTCTCTACGCTTATCAGATGCTGCACAGTCTGCGAGCGCTGATGGAGCGCGTCACACAAAAGGGCTGGAGCATACGCAAAGTCCGCGAGCAGATCCTGAAAACAGCAGCAACCGTGGCCGTGCATGCGCGAAAAATAGCAGTTCATATCGGACAGTCCGGCGGCAAATGGTGGCCCAGTCCTGAGGAATCCCCTAATGATTTTGATAAAAATCATAAATTTAAGGTAGATGCACATCTTGTCATGTGATCAAATGGTTCTGAGAAAAATCAATAACCAGACAACAAGATGTGCGAACTCGATATTTT
>NZ_BPET01000125.1 GCF_019654915.1 Shewanella sp. MBTL60-007
AGGGATTTTAAATCCCTTGTGTCTACCGATTCCACCACACGGGCAAACTCTTTGACTCTGGCGATACGTATTATCGGTATTAATACTGCTTACTCATACTTGAACAAGCTCACCAAACTCTTAAATTATGGAGGCGCGACCCGGAGTCGAACCGAGATCGACGGATTTGCAATCCGCAGCATAGCCATTCTGCCATCGCGCCACTTTGTTTCCCTTCTTGCCGGGAACGAGGCGTACTTTACTAGATTTGAAAAATGAGTCAACCAATTATTTGTTGTTTTTATTCATACGGTTAAATCGCGAACAATGAACTTAAATTATAAACAAAACAAGGTTAAAGCTTATTCTGCCATCGCTTTATTAAACTGTTAACTTCAACAAATAGATTGGCTAGCAGCTAACTCAGTGAAAACACTAACCAGGTGAGCAAATAACAACTGTAAAAAACTCTTAATTTGAATGTGATTTATTGATGCATTATTAACCTAAACGCTTGTTACAAGATAACTTTATGTCACTTTAAAGCTATCAATTGTTGCTTTAAGTTTCTTAGACTGATGTAAGACTATGTCTGTAGATTGCTGCGATTGTGCAATTTGTTCTTCATTAGCACTGGAAATTACGACTAGATCCTGCAGATGGCCTTCAACTTCCTTATTCGTATACTGCTGCTCTTCGGAGGCAGTGGCTAATTGTGAGGTTTGTGATGACAAGCTTTGACACAAGGTTTCAACAGTAACAAGTTCATTCTTGGCGTTTTTACTCTTATTCAGTGTATCTTGTGCTGTTTGGGTCGACTCCTCAAGAATATTGACCACAACGGTAATTTTTTTCTGTAACTCTTCAATTGTTTCATCAATAGCTAAAGTTGCTTCATCTGTTTTGCCCGACAAGTTTCTAACTTCATCCGCAACTACTGCAAAGCCTTTACCCTGCTCTCCTGCTCTAGCAGCTTCAATCGCAGCATTAAGTGACAGTAAGTTAATTTGAGACGCCAGCTCCTGAATAGCCTTAGTTACACTTTGAATTTTTGCCGATTGCTCATTTAGTTCAGAGATCTTTTCTTGGCCACTTAGCAACTTTTCATTTAAACCATCAATCTCAGCATTTGATTCTCTTGATATTTCCAAAGCTTGTTCATTAGCTTTACCGAGTTTGTTAGATGCATCGTCTGTTGCATTAATTGAAAGGTTTATTTCCGAGTTAACCGTTACTAATTCATGAACAGAGCTGCTAATGCTATTTACCCGAGCTACAGCATCGCTAAAACCTTGAGTAGTCAAATTTAGTTTCTCAGACATTTTATGACTAGCAAGGTTAATCGCTTCATAACTGTCTCTAATCTCGTGAAAAGCTTCTTGAAGTGACCCGATAAATCGATTAAACGAGCGAGCAATATCGCTAAACTCATCATGACCGTCAAAGTTGATTCTACTTGTCAAATCTCTGTTACCGGTAGAGATAGCTTTAACCATATGATTTAGCGCATTAAGTCTAGAATTAATATTGCTTGCTATTAAAAAAACGAAACCCAAGGTAAATAAGAGCAAAACAAGCCCCAAAATATGTAGAGTCACCTTTTTCTCGGTAATATAATCGGCGATCAACAGGGAAATGTTTTTCGCATTCTCCATTATGACGGCTTCAGCCTCATGTGCAGTCTCTCTCATCAGCCCCCTAAGGCCCTCATTATGCTCAAACCCCATCTTCAAATGTAAGTTAATAAGTTCGTTATAAACATTAAAATAAGAATCATAAACAGGTTTAACCGCAGGGTATTCTGCAATTGCTATCTCTAATGATTTTTTGCTAGAAAGTAACTGCTCAAGAGTTTCCTGAGAGTGATGGATGCGGAATTCATAATCAGACTCTATAAGCTCAACCATAAGGTGCTCAAGACTAATGGAGTTCGTACTAACAATAGCTGCCTCTAGTTTCTTTCTGGACTGATCAATTTCCTTTTCAAGTCCGTCTTTGTCATAGATCTGATGTGAGAGCTTTGCCAGTTCTACAAATGATTTTTGATAGGTCTCCAGCTTACTAAGGGTAGTTGAATTATTAGTCCCCCTATTAAACAACATGAGGTAATCTTCATTCAGCTTAACTAAATCCTTTTTTATATGAACCATTACATCAGCATGCTTCTCTAGATATTTATCATCCATTCTTGAAAAGAAATCCTTTTCATGGCGTCTTAAAGCAAGAAGCTCAGCTTCAATAAACCAATTTTGAGAGGCAACCTCCTCTGCATATATGATTTTGTTTATAATAATGCTTTCAAAAACGCCATAAAACAGCATTGATATCGTTACAAGCGAAGCGAGGATTATCAGCTTTAACCTAATTGTCATTCCTT
>NZ_BPET01000126.1 GCF_019654915.1 Shewanella sp. MBTL60-007
AGACAAAGTATTGACGCATTGAAACAAATCTGTAAATTGTTGCTTAGCTAGGGGTCACTCTCTTGCGTAAAAAATTAGAAAACTCAACAAATTTGAAAGAATTGAGTTCGCAATTAACAAAGGGAATGTTGAATATGACGTCAATAAGCAGTTTATCTAAAGCTGTAAGGGTCGCGCTATTAGCAACGACAAGTGCAGCGTTAATGACAAGTGCCGGAGCTTATGCTGAAGAGCAGGAAGGCGATAGCATTGAAAGAATCGAGGTGACAGGCTCGAAAATTAAGCGAATTGGTGAACTATCTCCAACTCCTGTAACAGTTATTACTGGTGCAGACATGATGGATATGGGTATCACTAACGTGGCAGATATCCTCAATAAACTTCCATCATCTACCGTTGGTATCTCTCCAGAGACTTCGAACAACACTATTTTTGCTAATGGTCTAAACCAAACTAACTTACGTGGTTTAGGCTCTGACCGTACACTAGTTTTGGTTAACGGTCGCCGTTTTGTTGCCGGCTCTAATGGTGACTCTGCAGTCGATTTGAACACCATTCCAACAGCCATGGTTTCTCGTATTGAAGTGATTACAGGTGGTGCATCTGCAGTATATGGTTCAGATGCGATTGCTGGTGTAATTAACATTATCACTCGAACCGATGTTGAAGGTGTTGAGCTTGATGCTTCTTATATTCAACCAGAGCAAAGCGGTGGTGAAGAGAGTCAGTTCTCTCTAACTGCCGGTGGCAATTTCTTAGATGATAAGCTGTCAACGGTATTTAACTTTACCTATTCTGAGCAGCAAGAGCTACGTAATACTGATAGAGACTTCTTAGATAATCCTGTTACAAGTATTTATAACCCTGATACTTCTGAAGGTGCACCAACACGTATTCCATATGAAGGTCGTAAGCCACTGTCTTGGATTAACGAAGCGGGTACTTTTTTTGATGGGAACTGGGAGAACCAGTATACTTTCGATAAAGATGGCAACATGAAGATCTTCGATTACGGTGAAGGTCTAATTCCTGGCCCAGGTACGAACGGCAACTACTGTGGCCCAAGCTGTGAAGGTTATGATCCGGTTGATTACGGTTTAGTTCGTACACCACTTGAGCGTATGGTATTTACCCTAAATACTGATTATGAACTCAATGACGATCATAAGATTTTCACTGAAATTACCTATGTTGATTACACATCTAACGGTGAGAGCACGCCTGTATTCCATACTTGGAACCCTATCATGGCCGATAACGCTTTCCTTCCTGAAGATACGCGTCAGGTGATGGCTGATACTGGTATGGATTATCTTAACCTTTATCGTATCGATAGAGAATTTGGTAACCGTACCTATAACCAAGACCGTGAAACCATGCGTTTCTTAGTGGGTATTGAAGGGGCGATTAACGATGACTGGGATTACTCTTTCCACGCCCAGCGTGGTCAGCTAAAAGAAACCACGCTATGGAAAGGTCAAATATGGGATGAGCGTTATGAGCAGGCTAAAGATGCTATCTTCTTAGATGGTGAAATTGTTTGTCGTGATGCCGATGCACGTGCTGCGGGTTGTTTGCCTATGAACCTACTGGGTGAGAACCAAGCAAGCCAAGAGTCCATCGATTGGGTGCTCACAAGTGCTGGTCAAACGGCTAAGACGACACAAACAAGTGCTGGTTTAATTGTTAGTGGTGCGCTATTTGATCTGCCAGCAGGTTATGTCAGTGCTGCATTTAGTGCCGATTACCGTAAGGAAGAGTCTGAAACTAATCCAGATCAAGCATTAATCGATGGTACTATTTTTGGTAACAGTGCTAACCCAATGCGTGGTGAGTTTGATGTTACTGAATTTGCCGCTGAATTTAGCATTCCGCTACTTTCAGATATGTTCCTTGCACACGACTTAGGTCTAGATTTAGCGTATCGCTGGATGGATTACAGCACTGCGGGTCAAGATGATGCATGGAAGGTGGGTCTAAACTGGGCACCAATCGAAGATCTTCGTCTTCGTGCTACACGTTCTAAATCAGTACGTGCACCAAACATCGGTGAGCTATTTAGCCCAGCGGGTCAAACATTTGAGAGCTTTACTGACGTTTGTGACAAGATCAACGTTGAGCTAGGTCCAAATGATAACCGTAAGAAGAACTGTCAGGCAGCAGGCTTGCCAGAAGGTTGGAATCCATCTGATGAGTGGTACTTAAGTAACCACCCAGGAAGCAATGCGGGTAACCCTGATCTAAAAGCTGAAACTTCAAACGATTACACTGTTGGTGCGGTTTATACGCCTAGTTATCTAGACGGTTTCTCAATCACAGTCGATTACTGGGCAT
>NZ_BPET01000127.1 GCF_019654915.1 Shewanella sp. MBTL60-007
GCCAACTTCCCCAATTAGCAAGAATATTAAAAACCAACAAAGATTCTAAAAAAAACAATGCCACGTAAATATACTTTTTAGCTAACATAGAATTCGAGCTCCAATAAAAGTACCTAGCGTTAAAAAGATCTTTTAACGCTAGCCACTCTATTTATTACTTATCTCATCAAATGATATGCATTTCGACCCAACCACGAACCAAACCTTCCTGCTCCGAAGAAAGTAGCTGTTTCGTATGCAGTTTTAAAGGTAGTTGCGGCTACAGCAACTACCGCTCCCCCATATCCCAAAGCAAATAGAAAACCTCCCCCATTTACCTGCTCAATTTCTTCAATGTTAGCTCTTCCATTTCAAACTCTTTATTAATTAGACTTTGCATAAAATCTTCCTTAATTTAAACTGCTTAACGTTATGTTTGCCTAAGTGCTTAGCGACTCGATAAGAGTTACTAGACCTTAAGCGACTGACCAAGGGCGCGGTTTCCCGCTAAAGTTGCCGCGTCCTTGCTTTTAACCAATACAATGCTTTGCTGTTTTGAGCATCACACCTCATCGATTAAAATTTCTTTTATCCTTTAAACGCCCTGTTGTCGCCCTCAGCTAATTGCTGCATTTCTTCTGGGGTATACACCTTTCCCTGATGCATCACGACGACTCGCTGCGCTTGCTTAATGGTTTCAGGTCTGTGAGCAATGATGACTCGGGTCATATTAAGCTGTTTAATTTGCTCACTGATCTTGGCTTCAGTGTCGATATCCAAATGGCTAGTCGCTTCATCCATAAACAGGATTAACAATGAGTAACAAGTGATTTTTCATGATCTTGCCCTGACGTTAGTCCTGATAAGGATGATTATTTTTCATTATTTTTACTTTTAAAGTTAAATATGTTTGGTATAAAGTACACAATTCCCCTTAAGAGTTCCCTTATGTATTCTCGAGTGAAAAATATAATTGCTGAGAATCCAATAACGTCAATAAGAAATATTACCTCTATGAAAACTATATAAATTTCAGGAGTGAACACCATCATTAGCACAGTGGTTATAATGAAAAAAACCTTTTTATGCCTAATGAAATTTAAAAAAACATTTTTCATCTCAAACCTAATTATTTATTAAATGTTAGTGGATCACTATCGCTATAATTTATTTCACTAAACTGTATTAATAAAAAGGGTGACAATTAGTCACCCAGCTGTATTTAGGCGAGACAACCAGCAAGTAACGCTAAGACTGCAATGGCAAGCCCTAGTCCACCACCATTAACTTCTTGGATTTCTTTCTTTGTTAACTCTTTCATAAAATCTTCCTTAATTTAAACTGCTTAACGTTATGTTTGCCTAAGTGCTTAGCGACTCGATGAGAGTAACTAGACCTTAAGCGGCTGACCAAGGGTACGGTTTCCCGCTAAAGTTGCCGCGTCCTTGCTTTTAACCAATGCAATGCTTTGCTGTTTTGAGCATCACACCTCATCGATTAAAATTTCTTTTATCCTTTAGATGTTGCTATTGCGCGCCTTCCGCTAATTGCTGCATTTCTTCAGGGGTATACACCTTTCCCTGATGCATCACGACTCGCTGCGCTTGCTTAATGGTTTCTGGCCTGTGAGCAATGATGACTCGGGTCATATTAAGCTGTTTAATTTGCTCACTGATCTTGGCTTCATTGTCGATATCCAGATGACTAGTCGCCTCATCCATAAACAACAAACTAGGTTGCTAATACAAAGCTCTAGCCAGCAATAACCGCTGTACTTGCCCACCGGAGAACTAACCTCCCATATCCCCAATTAACAATCGGTGTCTTTATTTATTACTCCCCTATAAAGAATAACTAATCGCAAAAATCAGACATATCAGAAACCAAGTTACTACTCGCTAAAAAGAAGGTGTTATTATTAAAATAATTTATACTTGATAAAATGCATAAAAATACTTATTTTTTTATAAAAAAGTAACACCCTCCTATCCCTACTGCGATAATGGACAGGTAAACATCAATCATGTACGGAGCATTAAAATAAACCAGCCCGCCACTAAATAAAACAACAAATGCTGACAGACATAATTTGTAAATCACCACTTCCCCCTAGCGTAATAAAACAAACGTACAAATAATCCGCCAAAAAAAACAACCGATAACAAAGTAACTTCTAAGCTCATCTCTAATTTATAAAACGCAAAGCCTAAAATAAAACCAGAAATTATATTTACTAACATAGAACTCTTAAAAAAATTTCGGGCATCTTTGTTATTATTGGATATCTATGTTATTTTTATTCTTAAACCAGCCCCCCAACAGTTA
>NZ_BPET01000128.1 GCF_019654915.1 Shewanella sp. MBTL60-007
TGATATTGAGCAGTTGAATGTTAAAAGTCATTACTTGCGACTATTAAGCGGGTGAATAATGATAACATGGTCATAAAACAACAAAAGCATAAACACATTTAATAGTTAAGGACGTAACAACTTCTTAATTGGTAAATTAAAAATGACCAATTAAACTTTATGTGCAAATCATTCTCTAAGCCCCATTATATAATGGCTTATGGTTATTTAATAAATTAATTTCAATTAATAGGAATTAATTGATTTCCCATTTAACTGTGGTTTCTTCTACTCTATTTTGAGTCTTTTAGTTAGGAATGAATGAGCCAAAAATGAGATTTTTCACATCACCTATGCTATAAAAGGGTTAAACCATTTTATAGGTAGCGATATGACATTTGAAAGGCAGCGATGGCAGTACCACTATGCAAAACCCACTTCAGGGCGTGCATTATGGCTATTAACTCCTGAGGAATTTGGTGCGGCTAATGAACTGCTGCTTAAAGTAGTAAGCGCTAGTTTTTATGCTAGTAATCTTAACTATTTTGTTAGTACGGATGCGCTTTCAGCATCAGCAAGAGGTAAATTAATAACTCGTTTGCGTAGGCAGATTAGGTCAATTCAAAATGGTTTGGACAATGATCATGACGTAGATCATCTTGTGTATGCAATGAACCAAGACATTAACGCCTTAATCAGTGATGATGGATGGCGTTATGTGCGAAAAGAGCTCAATCAGCGCGCAAAACGCTCAAGAAAGTCTCACATTGAGATTAACAATGATTGGGTAGTTAAAATTAAAGGCTATATGAAAAGTAATGGCCTTGGCACTTATGATGAAGCGCTTGAAAATATGTTTGAACGCTTAGATGAACTTGCTGAAATCAAGTCTCAAATGAGCAAATAGCCCTCTCCCCTACCTTTAATGTATCGGCACAATTGCTGCGACAAAACCTCAGAATAAAAGAAAGGTTTAACCACTTTATTGGTGGTTGACCGTTTACAGTTAATTCTACATACTATAATAGTAATTATCGTATGTAATAAACTCGGACGATCTGACAATGAAGAATGGCCTAACGACATTAGTAAATAGACAAGATACTGAACATGCTCCTTTGGATCTCAGTCGGCTACCTTTGGCTTTACATACGAAAGTCGATCAAGCTAAAAGTCAGCAACAACATCGACGATCTGAAAATACAGTTAAATCCTACTTATCGGCTTGGGCAAGCTTTGTCGATTTTTGTGATAGCTATGGTTTTAATCCCTTACCGGCTTCACCCGAAATTTTGATGGCCTATCTTGGTCAAGAAATGACTCGGACCTTTATTGGTCAATTTAATGGCCAAGAAACAGCGCGCCATTTAAGCAACAGCGCCATAGCAATGCGAGTCGCAGCAATTCGTCATTTTCATATCGAGCATGGCCATGATTCACCCACTTATCACCCTGAGATCATAAAATCGCTTGAGGGTTTTAGACGTAATCAAACACGAGAAGTTTTGCATGATGATAAGGCGCCGCTACTAAATGATGAACTGGGCAAACTGGTATCAGTCATTGTTGATAACCAAAAGGACCTTGTAAAATCCCGCGACCTGGCACTGATACTGTTACTTAGAGCTGGTGCATTTCGAAGAAGTGAAATTGTAAAGCTTAAGGTAGGAGATTTAGCTTTTCAGTTGGAAGGCCTAGAGATCACGATACGTTTCAGCAAATCCAATCAAGATGGTAGAAAAGAAGTGAAGTGGCTACCTGATGATGAAGCATTTTCGGCCAATGATGCGATCAAGCAATGGCTTGAAATCAGCGGTATTGAGAGTGGCTACATATTTAGGAGTATCACTCGGAACGGTTTAGCGTTGCGAACTGGCCCTAAAGAAGACACGCCAATCCTAGAGTTACCTGTATTATGCGGAGCAGATGTGAACCGGATCTTGAAAGGGTACTTGGTAAAAGCCGGTATCGATGTTCATCGTTTTGGGGCGCACAGCGCTAGAAGTGGGTTTGTTACTCAGATGGGCAGTGACGGCGAGGATGCAATGAAGATCCAGCGCCGCACTCTGCATAAAGATCTGCGAATGTTGTCTACCTATAACAAGTAATGGGCTCTCACAAAACACCATTTCAAATTAAAATTCTTATAAATAACAACAAAATCTGAACTACTAAATTTTTTGGTAGATTTTTTTTAGATTCGGTTAGAATAATGGTTCTGTCGCAAACTGAGAACTGACCACTATAAACTGAGGAAACGGTCCTCCTCAGATACAATTAGGCCGCCAAAGAATAAAACTGCTCCCATGGTGT
>NZ_BPET01000129.1 GCF_019654915.1 Shewanella sp. MBTL60-007
TAGTTTTTTACTTATGGAAGAAAATTAGATGATAAACGATAGTTTTAAATTTCAAGTCTCAAAGAGCATTTCTGCGCTTAATTCGTCAAGCTTTACGCCTAAAGTGATAGATTCTATAGGTTCTATTTTTAGTTTTGATTGTGTTGTAATGCTTGGCTGTGAAGGTGGAAAACGTCCTATTTATCTATATGATTCAATTGAAAATGAACGAGAGTTACTATTCCTACGTTATCTGACTGCATCATATAAATATGATCCTTTCTATAAGCAATTAAACCTTTACAAGCAACAAGGTGTTTTTACGTTAGAAGATGTAGTGAAGAAAACCCTAGACTACAAAGTATATTGTAAAGAATTCTATAAAAAAACAGGTTGGAAAGATGAACTGTGCGTAGTGGTAGAAGTTCAACCAGATAGATGGGTGATGCTTTGTTTTGGTTATTTGCGAGAAGGAAATGGCTTTACAAAGCAACAGGTTATAGACGTTAAATCTTGCTTTTCTATCGTACAGTCTTTGTGTCAGCAACATTGGAAGGTTAGTGAGTTCAATTTGTTAGGCCCATTGTTTAATCTTGACATTACATCATATTCTATTCGAGGGTTAATGGGGCAAACGCTGTCAACATTTGGAAAAGAATTATTGACAGTTCGCGAGCAAGAGGTTGTTGGGTTAATTATTCAAGGTCTTGATAACAAAGGGATATCTAAGGCACTTGGAATTGTGGAAGGTACAGTCAAAAACCATAGGAAAAAAATTTATAAGCAATTTGGGATTTCATCGCTAAGTGAATTGTTTCAGCTGTTTTTTGAGCATATGAATATGTTGCTAAAAGTGAAAACCATCCCTTAAGGGATATAGTTTGTAAGTTAGTCTAACTTTAATCTTAAGTATAGATAGTGGGACATTAGCCCACTTCGATGTAAATTCAACATTTAGTAACCTAGGGTAAGCTCAATAATTGTAATTACTGTAGTTGCTTATCTGTAATGTTAGGGGTTTGTATTTTTTGGTTAGATGTTTTAATGGAATAAATTAAAGTCCTTTTCGGTAATAAACTTAGGTTGATTATTAAACTTATTTTAAATTCTATTGTTATGCTGAAATTTGTTTCTGTTAAATTATCCTTAGTGTAAATTATTGTTTGCCAATAAGGGCTTGTGGTTTTTATTTTAATTATATTAGAAAACTATTTAGGTGTTTTTTGACGTGCTGTCAAAAAAATGGCTTTTTATTTTATCTTAACTTTGTATACACATTTCTCATTGGGTTGGCGCCATTTTTTTGTTGGTAATGTTAATTGTTGGTAAAGTGTGCTGGTGTCTGTGTGAAATAAGTTGAACGCATCTGTGTCTAGGTGTAAATATGTGTTTGAATGATCATGTTGGTGTAGAGTAGTTGAAATGAGAAATTGTTTTTTTAAAGGACATTGTGGTTATAGCTCTGAAATATGTGTAAATGGTGATAAAAATGGAAGTTTACCATGTAGTCATTTCCATGTGGGACAGCATATTACAGACCGTTCAGGAAGGCTTTATGGAATCGAGGTACTGAGCAGGCCTATAGATTTTACTGAAAGTATTGAGCTAGAACAATATTACTCACTAATGCTTCCATCAAAGCATAATTGGTTGATTATTGAATTAGCTAATAAGATTTACCATATTGAAAAATCAATGTCGAGAATGGGAAGTCAATCTTATTTTTTAAATGTGGAAAGATTTTCTCTAATGGATCGCAGTGTAGTCGAAAGTCTGTGCACATTAAATCGACGGTTGAAACGTTTTAATTCATTTTTGATTGTAGAAATTACAGAGAGAAATGAAGGGTTGTCGCCTTATACTATAGAAGCTGAGTACGTATTAAAAGATTCAGATGTTTTAATCGCTCTTGATGACTTCACATATGAGTCTGCAATTGTTCTTGATGATACAAGGCACGATTTTTTAAAACTCGATATGAGATACATAAATAATAATAAAGAAAATGAACAGTTTATTGATTGGCTTTATGATGTGAACCAGATAGGTGTAAAAGTAATAGCTGAGAGAGTGGAGACTAAAATCGACTATCTATTAGCACAATCATTACCTATTAGTTATTTTCAAGGTTATTATAGAGGGTTGTTAGGTTGTTAGGTTGTTAGGTTGTTAGTTT
>NZ_BPET01000130.1 GCF_019654915.1 Shewanella sp. MBTL60-007
TTATAAAGCTAGAAATTAACACCCAAGAAAATAAGCACCTCTTTAACTTTATTATAACTGTTTATTTCTGATATTTGGTCAAAGTCTAAAGAAATGTTAAATTGTTCTTCTAATTCAGCCACTAGTGTCATATGAGCAATTGAGTCCCAGTTAGGTACAGAGTCAGCTCTCAAGTCCTCAGTAACATTATCGATATTAATCCCCAATACTGCACTAAAAATCGTATTTAATTTTTCTTGATTAGTCATATTTAATCCAAAGTTGTAAAATAAAAATCACCGCGCAACAAAAATATTGCATTATTTTAATTTAAGTAAAAAACAAAGAAAGCTATGAAAAACTACACCATTAATTTAAAAATTAAATTTATACGTTTTACCATCAATATAATTTAAAGACATACCATAGCCATAAACATAATTCATATTTTCAGACGTGTAAAAACTTACACAGCCAAATTGAAACAAGCCCATTGGTAAAAAATCCTTTTTAAACCTATTAATCTCATGAACATTAATGCCATCATAAGAGTAAACAACACAATCCTTGCTTTTTAAACCTCTGCCAACTCTTCTTGATAATAAATATCTAAAGCCACTCAATTCCGTATCAGGCTCGACGCTCGTACTAAATAAAAGCTTATTCTTTATTCGACTACCATATATTACGGGTCCCTCAAGAGATAATAGCTTTTCAATTTCTAAAGTAGTCAAACATAGCCTAGCAAAGAAATTCTCTTCTTGAGGCGTATCTGTCGCGTAATACAAGTAATTATCTTCAACATAGCCTATACATGATCTGTATATTTGCTTACCTGCAACAATCTTTTTAGGGGCTACGTCATTAGGCTTTATCTCCCATACTCCAGATTCTTTATCAGAATCGCCGGTTAGTATAAGTAAACGTTGCTCATTTATATCAGCAAGTATGTTATGAATATGGGTGATTTGACCTGCAGCAAATTCCGTTAAAATATTCCACGGACTACTATCACTAAGTTCTCTACTATAAACTCTAACGGATTCCTTACCTAAATTCCCCCAATACTCGCCGAATAGGACTTGGTCAGGATAGCTAGCATTTCCTGATACTTTTGAAAAAAATAAAGGATTAGACATGCCTTCCCTGAATTTAATTTCCAAGTACACCTTGCCATGCTTAAGATCTACCCGATAACAACTTCCCCTATAAGTAAGCAATACTTGGTTAGAAGAAATACACACTCCACACCTGGGCTCTAAACGTAACATTCTTTCGAAAAGTCTAAATCGTGATAAAAACTTTATAATTGGTTTACATGGTAATTCACAGACATTCTTTATCACTATCCCGCTGGATGAAACTAAACATATACTTCCCTTATGATATGTCACGACCATACCATCATTAAGAACCACAACGGGTCTATGACGATTAAAAAAAAAATGCATCCTTCCTCCTAAAACATATACATTCAAAGAGCATACCAAAGACTCAGGGAGAAATTGTAACTGTAGCTAATTTGACTATTATTTCATAATTGACCTATAGCAAGAGAAAGAGTCAAATATACCTTTTAACGTCGCAATTAACTTTGGGAATTTTCTCTCTTCATAGCAAAGCATTGCTAAAGTCCTAGTCAGTAAATGTTTCAGGTCATCCAAAGGACGATACCCCTCTAAATTCCAATACTTTCTGACTATGAATAAACGGTTTCGAACCATGTAATAAACTCTAACTTCCGAGTGATTAAGTAGGTAAAATTCACGATTTA
This sequence comes from Shewanella sp. MBTL60-007, assembly GCF_019654915.1. Taxonomy (GTDB): domain Bacteria; phylum Pseudomonadota; class Gammaproteobacteria; order Enterobacterales; family Shewanellaceae; genus Shewanella. The sequence goes on from NZ_BPET01000130.1 coordinate 1,754, forward strand.
ATATTCTCTTTTTTTGTTTTCGACCAATTTCATGAATTAATTGCAATTTATTATTCCGAATTACTTTATAATCAAATTGAATTAATTTAAGACTCATATCGAAGTCAACACAATCGATAAACAGTTTCTCATTAAACATGCCTACATTAACTAGATGAGATACACGGCAAAGTGCTCCTGAAGTGATTAAATGAAAAGTATCTACTAATGATTCATTTGAATTTTTTGCGGCTGATTCATTGACGTCCGATATTTTAGGTCCAACCATCGCGATATTAGTAGCAGTATTGATAGTTGACAATAAGCCATCAACCAATTGATCAGTAACTACAGAATCTTGATCAAGAGTAAGAAGATAATTAATTTTATGCTTGCTAC
>NZ_BPET01000131.1 GCF_019654915.1 Shewanella sp. MBTL60-007
TGGAAGTTTTGCGGCATTCTGGCTACACAATAACGAGGGAAGACTTGCTCGCGGCTGCAACCCTGCTTGCTCAAAATCTATTCAAACATGGTTGTGCTTTGGGGAAATTATGAGGGGATCCCTCAGTGCTCAGCCATCATTTGATCAATCAAAACCAAACCATCTTTAGTCAGCTCTACCGTGACACTTCGGCGATCTTCTTTGCTATGGGCACGAACGATCAAGCCTTTCGCTTCTAGTTTATCTAAACGATTCGTCATAGCACCGGAAGTGAGCATCATCGATTCGATGAGTTCTGAAGGCGTTAAGCGAAATGGTTTCCCAGAACGACGAAGCGTTGCCAACACGTCAAACTCACCAAGCTTCATATCGTATTTTTTATGAAGATCGGCGACTTCTGTTTCCATATATTTCGCAATGCGCATGATTCTGCCCATCATGGCCATTGGCTCGGTTTCTAGCTCTGGCTTTTCCTTAGCCCACTGCTCTACTACGCGGTCGATAGCGTCCATTTGCAATCTCGCTCCGTTATTGGTTCTTTAACTTCAAATTAGTTTAACATAAAGATACTTTACAAGCATAAATATTAGGTATAGAGTTCACACAATTAGTTATCTTAACGTAAAGATATTTCAAATGAATATATTACTGGCAATGATCCCTGCGTTTTTTTGGGGAACAACCTATGCAGTGACGCAATTTACGCTACAGGAGTGGCCACCATTGTTACTAGGCGCTTTACGCGCTTTACCTGCTGGTTTGCTATTGCTGGCTGTTAAACCTACCTTACCGAAAAAAGGTGAGTGGCAGATCATCTTTAGCTTAGGGTTGATCAATATCGCGACCTTCTTTGGTCTTATCTTTGTTATGGCCCTAACGCTACCTTCTGCTATTTCTGGCGTGGGGATGATCTCTGTACCAGTGTTTGCCATGATCTTTCATTGGATCGTGAAAAAGCAGCGCCCCCATTTCATCCAAGCCATTTCTGGTGCTGGTTTGATTGGATTGGCGTGGATGCTTTTCAACCCAAGCCAAATTTCACTTAACCCTGTAGGGCTAGGGGCTATGTTTGCGGCGATCATGTGTATCATTATTGGTAGCAGCATTACTAAATCCCTTGGGAATCGTATGCATTGGTGGACGGTACTAACTTGGCAATTAATCCTTGGGGGAGCGATTTTATCCATCGCTTCAATAGTGCATGCTATTGCCGACCCTCAACAATACGCCAATGCGATAAATAACTTTAGTACGCGTAATTTCCTAGGTTTACTTTGGGTTATTGGCTTGAACACTGCTCTCGGTTACGGCATGTACGTGTGGTTACTGCAACGAATGTCAGTGGTTGATTTTACATTCGGTGGTATTGCGAATCCTGTTGCGGGTATCGTGACGGGCATGGTGCTAATGGGCGAATCTTTCACGGCAACACAATATTCGTTCATGGTTGGGATGATTGTCATGTCATTACTGCCTCAAATCATTCTTTCTATTAGGCAAGCTAAACCCACTCAAGCCGTGACTGAATGATCTAAGATTTCAACGTATTACCAAGCCCGCACTACGCGGGCTTTTCTTCAATTAGAGAGCTCTCATCACAAATATCCATTTGTTCTTCATTAGCCCACACTTTATTATCAAAGTAATAAAGAATTCGGGTACTCCATATGGCAAAAGATCTTTTCTCTAATCTCGACCTTAACCTTCTGCGAACATTCATCATTTTGCATCAAGAGCGAAATATGCGAAAAGCCTCTGAGCGTTTGTTTGTTTCACAACCGGCCGTGAGTAAAGCGTTGCAAAGGCTTCGTGACCACTTTGGTGATGAGCTGTTCGTAAAAACCCATCACGGATTACGCGCGACAGAGCATGCAAATATGCTAGCAGAGAGTATAGCGCCGATAATGGATGAACTTAGCCTAGCCCTTAATAGCAGTAATGAATTCGATCCCAAACAGCTTGAAGGTCCAATCACACTTGCGCTGTCCTGAGGAATCCCCTAATGATTTTGATAAAAATCATAAATTTAAGGTAGATGCACATCTTGTCATGTGATCAAATGGTTCTGAGAAAAATCAATAACCAGACAACAAGATGTGCGAACTCGATATTTT
>NZ_BPET01000132.1 GCF_019654915.1 Shewanella sp. MBTL60-007
ATTTTATTCACTCCAGAAGAGATTAGTTGAGATATGAAATTTTTTAGTTTCTCTGCCTGTTCTGAATCAATATAAGAACAATAGCGCATTCGAAACTCATCTTTATGGATGTGGATAGCGTCTTCACTATAGCCTCCATCAAAAAAAGAATCTCTGTATATCAGCTCCCAGGAACCTAGTTCAGCTAAAGGTTTTCCCGGATCGGTGATAGAAATCATTGCTACTCCGGGCTCTGGGTGAATAGTCTCAGCCTCTCTCTGGCTAACAAAAATAACTTTTCCGTTACACATTGGCTTCTCTTCGAGTGTTCTTTTGGGACAATAAAGGGAATTTTGTCTTTGTTTTGTTAGAACAGCTTTGTATCTGGCTGTTTTTTAATTACTTTTACTCTTTGTTCGTTTGGTGCAATCTTGGTTTTGCTCGCTGTTTCACTAGAACAGTCAATACCTGCTTGCGTCTTTGGGGTGGGAATCTAATAGTTCTTTGGCCTGGCGTTCACCTTCTGCTGTATTAACTGGAAGGGTTGTATAAACACCATAATGGCGCATGTCTACAATATAGTCTCTACAGCATAGAGCTACATTATGAACTTTGCCCTCTGCATCGAGACCACCAAAGGTATGACATGGCTGAGTAAACATTCGCTTGCACTTTGAGCAACGAGCGCTGTTTTTGTTGATCACTCTACTTAGAACTTTTTCAAACTTTGTTTTATTTAGCATATGTTACCTCCAGAACCTAAGCATCTTCCGTGACCGCGTAACAAATAAAATCCATAGCTCCTCGTTAACACCGTGCTCAAGAGTATGTTTTTTCATGTCCTCTTTTAGTTTATAGAACTCCCTTTTAAACAAGACATGCCGTATAAGGGTAACTGCAAAACCAAGAGTTGAAAGTACTGCTGCTACTAGTGCCATTTCAGTTAAATCCACGATTTTCCGCCTCCGTACCTTGTTGTGCCGAAATATGAAAATAAAAGTGTGTAGGTAAAATAAAGTTTGCCAACATACAACTCTATGTAGAATAGAGTTCGCCAAAATGGATAACGCCACTGCTAAACCACCCGGTATATCATGGTTTTAGAATAGGACGGCTATCGTTCCTTTTATCCACTCAAAAAGGTGCTTATACGTGACTTTATGCCCCTCGTGCGCGAAAAGTGAGTCGCAAACTATTCGACCTTTAAATTTTACAAGCTCTACTTTGGAAAAGGTACATTTTCGTAAGTAGAGAATTTAAGGTTAATATTACACCAGTTATTGGCTGTCTTGGAACAATAAAGTTTGTGACCACATTAACTGAAGAATGGCGCAAAGAAACCACTTACCCAGATAAAAAATACAAAGACTCCATTTGGGTAAATAAAGCATACCGCTCCAAGCCCCCAACATTGATTACAGGCTGGAATCACCGACTACAGCGTTTTTGTAATCAGTTTAATTTCATTGTAACCGAAGAGGATTTCGTTGAATGCCTTGAGTCGAATCCTCGCTCACCAAGTCGTGTAAAAAAAGATGTAATTGTTGGAAAACCATGGCACATGACACCCCATCAGTTTAGGCGTACCTTGGCTTTTTACTGCATCAAAAACCGTCTAGGTACTTTGGTTGCGCTCAAACAACAATTTAAGCACCTCTACCTCTCGATGACCGAGTGGTACACCAATGGTGGCAAACTTGCGAGCCTACGGGACCTGAAAGTGGACGAGAAAGTGCAAAAGGCACTCGATGAAATCAATGCAGAAACCACCGCGAATAAAATCTTTAGACAGTGGCATTCTGATGAAACGCTATCAGGGACTCATGGCAAAGCAATCATGAAAATGCGAGGGGATGTGCCGACCATTTATAGCTCATGGGACGTTATCTATAAAGCAGTAAAGGATGGCAAATTGACACTGCATGGTTCAATGCACAGCTCTGAGGGATCCCCTCATAATTTCCCCAAAGCACAACCATGTTTGAATAGATTTTGAGCAAGCAGGGTTGCAGCCGCGAGCAAGTCTTCCCTCGTTATTGTGTAGCCAGAATGCCGCAAAACTTCCAT
>NZ_BPET01000133.1 GCF_019654915.1 Shewanella sp. MBTL60-007
TTGATCATATGACAAGATGTGTATCTACCTTAACTTAATGATTTTGATAAAAATCATTAGGGGATTCATCAGTGCTTTGTATGCTTTGTATGCTTTGTATGCCTATGGTTATGCATAAAAATCCCAGTGATAAGAGTATTTATCACTGGGATTTTTATGCCCTTTTGGGCTTTTGAATGGAGGAAAATCACATGAAAATTATTAATATTGGAGTTTTAGCTCATGTTGATGCGGGAAAAACTACCTTAACAGAAAGCTTATTATATAACAGTGGAGCGATTACAGAATTAGGAAGCGTGGACAGAGGTACAACGAAAACGGATAATACGCTTTTAGAACGTCAGAGAGGAATTACAATTCAGACGGCGATAACCTCTTTTCAGTGGAAAAATACTAAGATAAACATCATAGACACGCCAGGACATATGGATTTTTTAGCAGAAGTATATCGTTCATTATCAGTATTAGATGGGGCAATTCTACTGATTTCTGCAAAAGATGGCGTACAAGCACAAACTCGTATATTGTTTCATGCACTTAGGAAAATAGGTATTCCCACAATCTTTTTTATCAATAAGATTGACCAAAATGGAATTGATTTATCAACGGTTTATCAGGATATTAAAGAGAAACTTTCTGCGGAAATTGTAATCAAACAGAAGGTAGAACTGCATCCTAATATGCGTGTAATGAACTTTACCGAATCTGAACAATGGGATATGGTAATAGAAGGAAATGATTACCTTTTGGAGAAATATACGTCTGGGAAATTATTGGAAGCATTAGAACTCGAACAAGAGGAAAGCATAAGATTTCATAATTGTTCCCTGTTCCCTGTTTATCACGGAAGTGCAAAAAACAATATAGGGATTGATAACCTTATAGAAGTGATTACGAATAAATTTTATTCATCAACACATCGAGGTCAGTCTGAACTTTGCGGAAAAGTTTTCAAAATTGAGTATTCGGAAAAAAGACAGCGTCTTGCATATATACGTCTTTATAGTGGCGTACTGCATTTGCGAGATTCGGTTAGAATATCGGAAAAGGAAAAAATAAAAATTACAGAAATGTATACTTCAATAAATGGTGAATTATGTAAAATCGATAAGGCTTATTCCGGGGAAATTGTTATTTTGCAGAATGAGTTTTTGAAGTTAAATAGTGTTCTTGGAGATACAAAGCTATTGCCACAGAGAGAGAGAATTGAAAATCCCCTCCCTCTGCTGCAAACGGCTGTTGAACCGAGCAAACCTCAACAAAGGGAAATGTTACTTGATGCACTTTTAGAAATCTCCGACAGTGACCCGCTTCTGCGATATTATGTGGATTCTGCGACACATGAAATCATACTTTCTTTCTTAGGGAAAGTACAAATGGAAGTGACTTGTGCTCTGCTGCAAGAAAAGTATCATGTGGAGATAGAAATAAAAGAGCCTACAGTCATTTATATGGAAAGACCGTTAAAAAAAGCAGAGTATACCATTCACATCGAAGTTCCACCGAATCCTTTCTGGGCTTCCATTGGTCTATCTGTAGCACCGCTTCCATTAGGGAGCGGAGTACAGTATGAGAGCTCGGTTTCTCTTGGATACTTAAATCAATCGTTTCAAAATGCAGTTATGGAGGGGATACGCTATGGCTGTGAACAAGGATTGTATGGTTGGAATGTGACGGACTGTAAAATCTGTTTTAAGTATGGCTTATACTATAGCCCTGTTAGTACCCCAGCAGATTTTCGGATGCTTGCTCCTATTGTATTGGAACAAGTCTTAAAAAAAGCTGGAACAGAATTGTTAGAGCCATATCTTAGTTTTAAAATTTATGCGCCACAGGAATATCTTTCACGAGCATACAACGATGCTCCTAAATATTGTGCGAACATCG
>NZ_BPET01000134.1 GCF_019654915.1 Shewanella sp. MBTL60-007
AGGTGGGCTGGGAGTGGCGTGAGGGGGAATAAATAATAGTAAATAATAATTGATAATGACCAGACAGTAGGTATTTAATAAGTAAACGGTTGGGCAAAAGGTCTGTTTGTTGATTCGGTATTTAGTTTGGTAAATTATTTTGCAACACATGTTGACATCTGTTTTTTAAAAATGCATAAAATTAGGTGAGGTTGAATTGTTATCATGGCAGCCTTAGGTTTGTATGTATGTGTGTTAGTTTTTTAGTTTACTTGCTAAATGAAAGTAATTGAAGAGGTGTCTTTTTTTTAATGGTTCTGACCCATTAAGCTAGTAGTTTTTATCACGGAGTGATTGTATGTTGTTTCGCAAGGAAGTTCTAGAAAATCATACCAATGGATATTATGGGAAAGCTGTTGTAATAACACCTATCCATTATTCAATTTTGTTAGCGCTTCTTGTTGCTCTTGTTTTCATTACAGTAATCTATCTTTTTTCTAGTGATTACTCTAAAAAAGAAAAGGTAAAAGGCTACTTGGTTCCCACTCATGGCATTTCAAGAGTTTACTCTCATGTTAGCGGTGTTGTCAGTGAGGTGGCGGTCAAGGAGGGAGATCGTGTTTCTGCTGGAACCATGCTTATGTCGGTTACAAACAATAAGTTTATGGCCAATTCATTAAATTCTGACAAAGAGAAGATCAAAGAACTCAACATTCAGATATCGCTCATAAACGAACAAATATCTCAGTATTCATCCCTGTACCAAGAGAGAGAGGTGAGACTGGAGGGTATTATTAATTTTCTGAAACAAGAGAGGAAAGAATTAAGGCTGCAAGGTGAGTTGCTCAGAGAACGTTTGAAGTTGGCAAAAGTGCGTTTGACAAGTATCAAGAAGCTTCATAGCAAAGGGAATGCAAGTAAAAATGAAGTGAATGAACAGCTTGATTTTATATTGGATTTACAGCAAAAAATTCAAGAACATAATACTATCGCTTTGAAATCTGAGACTAATATTGCCAATTCGTTAAATGATAAGGCTAGATTGCCATTTGAAAAGCAACAGCAGGTAAGCCAGTTGGAAATCGAGTTGTCAAAACTATCTAATACAAAAGTATCTATTCAAGAAGGAAATAAGCTATTGGTGAAAGCACCTATTAACGGCGTTGTTACGTCAATCAAGCTTAATGTTGGCGAGTTCGCATCGAGTGGAGATTATTTGGTGACAATCTTACCGGACGATTCAAAGCTTGAGGCTGAAGTTTATATACCTACAAGAGCCATAGCTTTTGTAAGCGAGGGAGATGAGGTAAACCTAAAGTTAGATGCGTTTCCATTTCAAAAGTTTGGCATGGCTACTGGTCGTGTGTCTCATGTTTCTAGAAGTGTTGTGTTTGCATCTGAAACTGCTAGCAAACTTTCTTTTGACGAACCTGTCTATAAAGTATCAATTGAACTTTTAACACAAAATATTAAGGCTTATGGAAATAAAATAGATTTTATACCTGGAATGTTATTGCAAGCAGATATTAATACAGGGAAAAGAACGTTATTAGAGTGGCTGCTTGAACCGATATATATAATTAAGGGGTATTAGACATGATAGGAAAGGAAATTTCGTTACATAAACTGTTTTTAGTCTTGCTTGCTGCATTGTTTTTTGGATGGTTTGTCGATTACTCATCGTTAAGTTTTCAAGAGCAAATATCAATGTGGCTTAGTGTTAAATATTACAAATATATAATGATGATTGTAAGTATGGCTGCGATATATTTTGCAA
>NZ_BPET01000135.1 GCF_019654915.1 Shewanella sp. MBTL60-007
TCTTTAAAAATTTGGAAAGCTGATAGTAATAATCGTAACGATTATTGCGAAATTAAAAATTGAGTTCTCAAAACACTTAACATTAAGTGTCTTGGCTTAAGACTTAACGGTCTTAAGTAAAAATTCTAATTTTGGCGAAAGTAGAAACCATTAGTTACGATACGACTGTTTTATCTACCCTGATAAAACAACGGATAATCTCATAGAGACTTATTTGGGTTGTATGGTTAAGTGACTAAGCGTATATGGTGGATGCCTTGGCAGTCAGAGGCGATGAAGGACGTAGTAACTTGCGAAAAGCGTTGGCGAGCTAGTAACAAGCATTTGAGCTAACGATGTCCGAATGGGGAAACCCACTAGCATAAGCTAGTATCTTTAACTGAATACATAGGTTAAAGAGGCGAACCCGGGGAACTGAAACATCTAAGTACCCGGAGGAAAAGAAATCAACCGAGATTCCCCTAGTAGCGGCGAGCGAACGGGGATTAGCCCTTAAGCCTAGAGGGTGTTAGTGGAATGTGTTGGAAAGCACAGCGGCACAGGGTGATAGCCCCGTACATGAAAACTAACTTTAGGTGAAAACGAGTAGGACGGGACACGTGACATCTTGTCTGAATATGGGGGGACCATCCTCCAAGGCTAAATACTCCTGACTGACCGATAGTGAACCAGTACCGTGAGGGAAAGGCGAAAAGAACCCCTGTGAGGGGAGTGAAATAGAACCTGAAACCGTATACGTACAAGCAGTGGGAGCGGTTCTTGAGACCGTGACTGCGTACCTTTTGTATAATGGGTCAGCGACTTACATTTTGTAGCGAGGTTAAGCGAATAGCGGAGCCGTAGGGAAACCGAGTGTTAACTGCGCGTTTAGTTGCAAGGTGTAGACCCGAAACCCGGTGATCTAGCCATGGGCAGGTTGAAGATTGAGTAACATCAATTGGAGGACCGAACACACGTATGTTGAAAAATGCGGTGATGACTTGTGGCTGGGGGTGAAAGGCCAATCAAACCGGGAGATATCTGGTTCTCCTCGAAAGCTATTTAGGTAGCGCCTCGTACGAATACCATTGGGGGTAGAGCACTGTTAAGGCTAGGGGGTCATCCCGACTTACCAACCCTTTGCAAACTCCGAATACCAATGAGTACTATACGGGAGACACACGGCGGGTGCTAACGTCCGTCGTGAAAAGGGAAACAACCCAGACCATCAGCTAAGGTCCCAAAGTTATTGCTAAGTGGGAAACGATGTGGGAAGGCTTAGACAGCTAGGATGTTGGCTTAGAAGCAGCCATCATTTAAAGAAAGCGTAATAGCTCACTAGTCGAGTCGGCCTGCGCGGAAGATTTAACGGGGCTAAGCAATACACCGAAGCTATGGGTACACACTTATGTGTGTGCGGTAGAGGAGCGTTCTGTAAGCCGTTGAAGGTGAAGGGGTAACCCACACTGGAGGTATCAGAAGTGCGAATGCTGACATGAGTAACGATAAAGGGGGTGAAAAACCTCCTCGCCGAAAGACCAAGGGTTCCTGTCCAACGTTAATCGGGGCAGGGTGAGTCGACCCCTAAGGCGAGGCCGAAAGGCGTAGTCGATGGGAAACGGGTTAATATTCCCGTACTTCTGCTAACTGCGATGGAGAGACGGAGAAGGCTAGGCTAGCGCGGCGTTGGTTGTCCGCGTTTAAGGTTGTAGGCTGT
>NZ_BPET01000137.1 GCF_019654915.1 Shewanella sp. MBTL60-007
TTTCATTTCTATTTGCGCAGTATTAATGGAAGCATAGTCTCCATACTTAATACCAATGTCCTCAGAAACAACTTGATATATATCTTCTTCAAATATTTTGAAATCACCAGCTTCATCATCCCCACCAGCTTTGTATACATTCGAAGGGAAAGACGTACAAAGCATTACTATATCTTCAATATTCTCTAACTCTGATACTTCAGACGCTGCAACAATAAATGGATCAGTTACACTTGATAACTCAGTGCTCGCTTCAACTCTTACAAAGTTAGCATCCAGTAAAACAATCAACTTACAGCCGTTATTTAAATTATCAATAATCGGTTCTAAGTATGTTTGATAATCTTCAGAATCCAGATCATAAGGCATCCTTACAGCAAGTAACTCCTTTATCTGAGATATAGCGGCTACAAAGTTTTCAACCTCTGTAAATGTTGAGTCATCATCTTCTCCTTCGTCCTCATAAATGTGTACCATAGGTATTACATTTAACTTACTGTAAAGGTTAAGAAAGTACTGCCAGTCTTTAAACCCATTATAAGGGGACATAAGCTGTTCTATCTGTGGGTTGATATATCTACTATCAGTACTTAAGTCTAAAATAAATGGTCTACCATCTTGAATGTCGCCTATTTGCTTCATTCTACGGTGTATATCACCATCAGGTGCTTTTTTAGACTTCCTTGATTTCGTTAATTCATATATCGGAAGAATTTTTTCCATAACATCATCAGATAAATTCTGAAATGCACGAAGTTCAGCATCTCTAGTTTTTATTAATGGATAGTAGATATGCTTTGTCATAGGTTATGTCCCTCATAACCTAACTGTTTAGCCCTTATGCGAACCGCCATTGATGAAACATGGAAGTGTGCAGCTACGTCTTCAGTTTTAGAAGAAACTTCCAAATAAGCATCAAATTTATCTTTTGGCATTAGTAGCTCAGCTGCAAACTTATTTGCTTCTGCTTCGATTCGGTTTGAGTCACCATTTCTAAAGAAGTTGGTGTCTATAAATTCATCTTTAAACGCACCATGTTGCACGTGATGACCAATTTCGTGTGCGATGGTGAAACGTTGACGATGGGGGTGATGTAGTGAGTTCACTGTCATTTGCCACTCACCCGTTTTCTTGTCTTTTTTAAGGGAACCTGAATTATCACCTTCCATTGGCTCAAAGTAAGTTTTAATTCCCAGAGCAACGCTTAGTTCTGATACGTCTAAAGGATCAACCTCAATTCCTTTTTTTGCTGCAAACTTAAGCACATCCTCTGAAGTCACAAGTTTTTCAAATGATGCAGGAATCTTAACTACTTTAGGTTTCTTTTTTATAAATGCCATATGTCCAATTACTTCCTTATCTCAAGGTCGCTGCCTTCTTCGTCTGAGTCATCCATTTCTGCAAGACGTTTTGTTAAGATGGCCACATAATTTCTTAGTTCATTAATATCACGTTGTTGAGGTGCTAGCTTTTCATCAATCGTCTCAAACAGGTAATCAACTGAACTCTCGTAGTCACCTTTGATTATTTCAAGTTTTTTGTTCACTTTGTCAGTAAATTCAGAAC
>NZ_BPET01000138.1 GCF_019654915.1 Shewanella sp. MBTL60-007
AAAATAAAGTGGAATTTTTGTGGTCTTGTTCTTGCTATATCTAATTGGATATAACCTTTAAGGAGTCCAATATGAAATATTACAGTCGCCGCTTTATTAAACCTGAGCATTTAAACCCCGCCAATTTTCTTTTTGGTGGTCAGTTACTCAGTTGGATTGATGAGGAAGCCGCTATATTTGCAGGTTGCCAGATGAAGAGCCAGCGCCATGTCACTAAAATTATGTCGGAAATTAACTTTATGGCTCCAGCACGCCAAGGAGATGTGATTGAGTTTGGCCTAGAGTTAATTAGTGCTGGCGCCACTTCGATTACCGTATGTTGTAAAGTACGTAATAAGCTGACTCATCTACCAATAGTGAGTATAGACAAAATAGTATTTGTACATGTTAATGAGCAAGGACAACCCGCTGAACATGGAATGCGGGCTAATGCTGCCTAGACTGCTGACTGGGATGAGTTATAGATACAAAGATAAAACAAAGGCTCAATAATGAGCCTTTGCTTTATAACTGAGTTTTATAGCTGAATTTTATAGAGAGTAGGGTAAATCGTTAATCTTCGCTAAGATCTTCTTTTACCGAATTGACGGCATCTCTTGATGCGTGACCTATGGCGCGAGTGGTATCCCGTGTCGCATGGCCAATATCTGTGGTTACTTCTTTCGTTGTGTGTCCGATCTGACGACCAGCGTCTTTAAGCTCTGCACAACCTGTGATGATTAAACTGCACAATAGTGCGGCAATTAAACTTAACTGCTTCATGGAGGAGTAGTCCCTTTCTTATAATATTGCTGACATATTGCCAGTATTATCTAAGCTGCGCTAGGGCTGAGCGTCACGTTATTGCTAACTTGGTTAGCCTTGGAATAAAGGCTAATTACATTTTTGTTTGTATTCGTTGCTACATGGTAGTGGGATAGGGATTTTGACTTATTTAGTTATCAATCGCCTGCAGCGGGCGTATGTGCAGACACTGCCGTGACACGCTGCAAGTCCATCCATGGAAGCTCGGCCATGACGAATAGCATCCCTGCTAAAAAGCCAGTTCGGCATCCTGCCTCTCGTTCGAAAGCTTGATAACTTCGTTATCTCTCACCTTGTCATGGACGGTCACGGCCGTATCTACACGGGATAATTGGTGTACTCATTAGGTCGTAATGATTTTCGGACTAACTTGGAAATGCCCCAATATCATTTCCACGAATCAAAAAGGTAAATTGCACAGGTAAAGCTTTGGCTATAGAAAAGTTAATGTGAAAGGTTTTTATTTGCCTGCCTTTCCCTTTGCTTTTATCGAAGCGAAAATCAGCTTAAAACGCATTGATAAATTTGTTCACAAAAATATAAACTTACTTTTCAGAGACTTAATTTATTAACTTGGGCTTACATTGGACTCGATAAATGTTTTACTCAATTTTGCGGAGTGTTCAAAACTGAAAACGACAAGTGGCTAAATATTAGGCTGTTTACATCAATAAGTTACACTGATATGTTGGATGCAAGTTTATTAGAAGCAAAGGTTTGTCCTATATGTAGGATAATAAGCGGTTATGTTCCAAGG
>NZ_BPET01000139.1 GCF_019654915.1 Shewanella sp. MBTL60-007
CAACGGGGTTGCAAATTAGATTAAACACAAAATCACAAACCAATTAATGAGGATAATGTTTTAAAGTCTACCTTGCCTCCATTAATCCTTGGGATTGACTCTAAACTATGAACCAAAATGCTATTAGCGTTTATTTTATACTTTTTGGATACCATTTCTTTTACAAAATCTACTGCTGTCAAAATTTCATTTTCAATACACAATATTAAAAGATCATCTTTGCCCATAGCTACGGCGCTGATTTCTTGGTCAGCTAGCCAACTATCAATAGAATCCAAACTTATCCTCAAGCCATACATCTTTATAAAACGCTTAGCCCTACCTGTTATGAAAAAATATCCATCTTCATCAAAATAACCTAGATCACCGGTATGCAGAATCCCTTTTGAAATATCACCTAATGAAAAGTCTGTAGGTTTATCCGCGTAGCCCATCATTACGTTAGGCCCTTCATAAACAATTTCACCTTCTGTAAAAGGCTCGCTAATTGTGGTGCCAACTGAATCCTGAATCGCCAGATGACCGTATGGAATAGGTATACCGATGGAGCCAATTTTGTTCTTAAGCATTTCAGCAGGAAGGTAACTAATACGGGGAGATGCTTCAGTTTGGCCATACATTACTATAAAACTCTGATTTAATTTATCGCATTCATCTGAAAAATACTTTAATGTTTCAGTATCGAGTTTACCGCCAGCCTGGGTTAAATACCTAATAGAAGATGTGTCAAACCTATTATACTTAAGTTTTTTTAGAGTTTGAAAAACAAAAGGAACACCAGACAAAGTCGAAACTTGATATTTATCAACAACTTCCCAAAATTCTTTAGTTAGGACTCCGTAGTTATTCAATATGACAGTCGCACCACGAGAAAGGTGTGAGTTTATAACCGACAAACCATAAGAATAACTCATAGGTAAAGTGGTAATAGCGTTATCAGCTTCGGTTATTTTTAAATATTTTGCTATAGAATTAGTATTTGAAGACAAATTTATTTTTGATAATCTAACAAGTTTTGGTGAACCGGTTGAACCTGATGTAGACATTAGCATTGCAAGATCATCATGAAAATCGTGTACCAGCTTACTACACTCCTCTATTCTCCCCTCTTTAATAAGAAAATTAGGCTGGTATGTATTCTGCAAAGAAGACAAAAGCGAATCATCAACTTTTTCATCAATAAGAATAAATGGATGCTGGCACCGTAGACATGCTAGGTAAAAAACTAAACTTTTATAAGAATTACTTGCTATTATAAAAACCAAAGACCTTATTAATGGTAGTTGCTTCATAGCACAATTGATGTCGTCATTAAGAACTTTATAGGTTTTAGATTCAAACGATTCAGTAATTACAGCCACTTTATCTAAATCAACATGGTCAAAATCCCAAAAAAAATCTCTATCAACCAATTTATATATCATGAGTCATCGATTCCAACTTAACTAAGAAAACAGGGCAATGTTGAAGTGACCA
>NZ_BPET01000140.1 GCF_019654915.1 Shewanella sp. MBTL60-007
TTCTTTCCCCTCCCCCTCTCCCCTCTCCTCCTCCTCTTCCTTCTCTCCTTCCCTCTCTCTTTCTCCTTCCCTCTCCTCTTCCTTCCTCTTCCTCTTCTCCCCTTTTTTTTTCTTCTCTCCTTCCTCTTCCTCCTTCTTTCCCCTCTTTTCCTCCCTTCTTTCCTTCTTCTTCCCCCCCTCCTCCCCCCCCCTCTTTTTTCTTCTTTTTCTTCTTCTTTCCTTTTTTCTTCCCTCTTTTCCCTTCCTCTTTTTCTCCTCTTCTCTCCCTCCTCCTCTTCCTCTTCTTTTTCTCTCCCCCTTCTTCCTCCTTCTCCCTCTCCCTCCCTTTCTTCTCTCCCTTCCCCTTCCTCCTCCCCCCTCCCCTTTTTCCTCCTTTCCCCCCCTTCCCTCCCCTCCTTTCTTTTCCCCTCCTTCCTTTCTCCCCCCCCTCTCCCCTCTTCCTTCCTTTTCTTTCCCTTTCTCCTTTCTTCCCTTTTCTTCCTTTTCTTTTTTTCTTTCTCCTCCCCTCCTTCCCCTTCCCTTTTTCTCTCTTTTTCCTTTTCCCTCTCCCCCTCCCCTCTCCCTTCTCTCTTTTTCTTCCCCCCTCCCCCTTCTCTCCCTCTTCTTCTTCCTCCTCTCCTTTTTCCTCCCCTTCTTCTTCCCTTTCCTCCTCTTCTCCTTTCCTTTCTCCTCCTTCTTCCCTTTTCTTTTTTTTCTCCTTCCCTCTTTCTCCCTCCTCCTTCCCCTCCCCTTCCCTTTCTCCTCCCCTTTTCTCTCCTTTCTCTCTCCTTCCTTCCCCTCCTCCCCCTCTCCTCTTTTTTCCTTTTCCCCCTTTCTCCCCCTTTCCCCCTCTTCTTTTCCCCCTTCCTTCCTCCCCTCCTTCTCTTCCTCCCTCCTCCTTCCTTTCCCTCTCCTTCTTCTTTCCCTCTTCCCCCTCTCCCTCTCCTCTCTTTCTCTCCCTTCTCCTCCCCCCTTTCTTCTCCTTCTCTCCCTCCCTCCCTTTCTCTCTTTCCTCCCCTTTTTCCCTCCTCTTCTCCTCCCTCCTCTTTTCCTCCCCTTTCTCCCCTCTTCCCCTCCTTCCCCCCCCTCCCTCTCCTCTTTCTTCCTTTTTCCTTTCTCCCTTCTCCCTCCTTCCCTTCCCTTCTTTTCCCTTTTTTTTTTCTTTTCTTTCCCCTCCCCCCCCCTCTCCTTTCCTCTTTCTCTTCTCTCCCTCCTTCTCCTTTCCTTTCTCCCTCTTTCCTTTTCTCTTCCCTTTCCTCCCTCCCCCCCCTTTCCTCCCCCTCTTCCTTCTCCTCTTCCTCTTTCTCCCCTTTCTTTCCCCCCTCCCCCCTTCCTTCCCTCCCCGTC
>NZ_BPET01000142.1 GCF_019654915.1 Shewanella sp. MBTL60-007
TGTCCCGTCCTGAAATAGGTTGACGGTTTTTACTAGACCAGTAGCTTCTGCTGCTGGTCTTTTTTATGCACTTGATTAGGTGTTTTCATACCCAAGCTTAAGTGCGGCCTCAGCTCATTGTATATAAAAATTGACTCCTCAACGAGTTGCTTTAACTCATTAAGGTTGCAGCAAGGAGATAATAGAAACTCTTGCTTTAATATCCCATTTATACGTTCTGCTAGTGCGTTTTGGTAGCAATCATATCCATCGGTCATTGACGCGCGGATGTCACTTCTTTGCAACGCTAACTGATAAACGGCAGAGCAATACTGTAACCCTCTGTCTGAGTGATGTACTGCTCGATGCTGGTACTGCCGATTACTTATCGTCATTTCTAACGCTTTGACTACGTCTGTAGCTTTCATTTCATTACTTAATTCATATCCCATTATTTTACGACTGAACGCGTCAGTTACCAATGATAGATAATGTATGCCTTGCTCTGATTGCACATATGTTATATCACTAACAAACACCTCTTCAGGTGCTGTTGGCACTAACTCTTTCAATAAATTTGGATGTTTCTTCATCCAATGTTTACTGTTAGTTGTCTTGGTATAATTACGCTTAGGTTTGACTAACAAGCCTTCACTTTTCAAGTAACTAAAGAAGTTATCGCGCCCAAGTTTAATCCCTTTCTCGATGAACTTAGGCTTAAGTAAAAAGTAGAGTTTCTTGCCACCAATCCGAGGCATAAACCGACGGATATCTAGTATCATCGCTTTTACAGGGGCTAACTCCATTGCTCTACAATTCGCTCTTCGTTCTCTTTGATAGATAGCTTGTCTTGTTATACCCAGAAGCTTACAAGCGCGATTTAAGCTCGTTACTTTCTGTTTTTGAAGACTTCTCGCTCCCTGGCTAAGTACTTTTTTCTAAGGCCAGCTCCATACTCTGCATCAATAATATCAACGGCTTCATTGAGTAATAGATTACGTAAGTGCTCATCTTCCAGCTCTTTTTCAAGGCGCTTAATCTTTTGAGCTGGGGTTTCTTTAGCTTTGGTTGTTTTTGGCATAGTCATTCTCACTGGTTGAGTCCAGTCCATCTTACCGTGCTTTCTAAGCCAAGTAAGTACCGTGGAGCGACCTTGGATGCCATAGGTTGTTTGAGCTTGTTTATAAGTCATATCGCCTTTTTCTACGGCAGCTACAACTTGTAATTTAAAGCCTAACGAATAATCTCGCTGTGTTCGCTTAACGCGGGCTGGTATTGGTGTGGTCATAATAAAGTCCTAAATGTGTAAACACATTCCAGGACAAGACA
>NZ_BPET01000143.1 GCF_019654915.1 Shewanella sp. MBTL60-007
AGGGAAGGAAAAAAGAGAAAGGGAAGAGAAAAAAGAAAGGGAAGAGAGGGAAGAAAAGAGGAGGGAAGAGAAAGAAGAGGGAGAAAGAAAGAGAAGGAGGGAGAAAGAGGGAGGGGGAGAGAGGGAGGGGGGGAGAGAGAAAAGAAAGGGAGGAGGGGAGAGGGAAGAAAAGGAGGGAGAAAGAGGGAGGGGAGAGGAAGAGAAAGAAGGGGGGGGGGGGGGAAAAAAGGAGAGAGAGAGAAAGAGAGGAAAGGGAAAGAAAAAAAAAAGAAGAAAAGAGGAGAGGGAGAAGAAGAGAAGAAGAAGGAGGGAGAGAGAGGAAAAAAGAGAGAGAAGAGAGGAAGAAAAAAGAAAAAAGAAAAAAAAGAAGAGAGGAGGGGGGAGGGGAAGAGGAGAGAGGAAAAGAGAGAAAGGGGGAGGGAAGGGAGAGAGAAGAAAAAAAGGGGGAGAAAGAAAAAAGAAAGAGAAAGGGAGGAGGGGGAGGGAGAAAAGAAAAAGAAGGAAGAAGAGAGGAAAAGGAGGAGAGGGGGGGAGAAGAAGGGGAGAAGAGAAAGAGGAGAAAAGAGAGGAGAAGGGGAAGAGGGGAAGGAGGAGGAAGAGAGAAAGGAGAGGGAGGAGGAGGAAAGGAAAAGGAAAAAGAAGAAAAAGAAAGGAAAGGAGAGGGGGAAGGGAGGGGGGAAGGAAGAAAGGAGGAGGGAAGGAAGAGGGAAAGGGGGAAGAGGGAGGAGGAGAAGAAAAAGGAAAAAGGAAAAGGAAAGGGAGAGAAAAGGAAAAGAAGAGAAGAAGAGAGGGAGAGAAAGGAAAGGAGAGGAAAGGGAGGGGGGAAAGAGAAAGAGGAGAAAAGGGGGAGAGAGAAGGGGGAGAAAGGGGGGAGGAAGGGAGAGAAAGAGAGAAAAAAGGGAGAGGGGGGGGAGAGAGAAGGAGGGGGGGAGGAGAGGAGAAGAGAGGAGAGAGAGAAAGGGGGGAGGGGAGGGAGGAAGGAGAAAAAGAGAGAAGGAGAGAGAAAAGAGAGAAGGGGGAGAAGAGAAAAGAGAAAGAAAAGAGAAAGAGAGGAAAGAAAAAAAGGAAGAGGGAGGAAAAGGGAACAAGGGAAAGAGGAAAGGGAAGGAAGAGGAAGAAAGGAAAAGAAGGGAAAAAGAAGAAAGAGGAGGAGGGGGAGGAGGGGGAGAGACAGAAAGGGAAGAAGGGGAAAGGAAGAGAGAGGGGAGAAAGAAAGAAGAAAGAAGGAGAGGGAAGAGGAAAAAAAAGCAGGGGAGGAGGGAAGAAGAAGAAGA
>NZ_BPET01000144.1 GCF_019654915.1 Shewanella sp. MBTL60-007
CGCCACCGTTAATGGTAAGCGTGACATAGCCGCCAGCTTCAAAGTCAGTACCATCGATAGTGACTTGCAGCTGTACGTCATCAGCACCAATTTCAGCTTGGGTGAGCAGGCCATCGCCTGGGTTACCATCATCAACAATCAATACCGTCGGCGCATTTGGGGGGGTATCATCAACTGCACCTACCTCAAAGGTCACTTCACCAACGTCAGACAAGTTGCCATCGCTTAAGGTGTAGGTGAAACTCGGATCAGTTTGAGTTGGATCGCTGCCATCGTGGGTGTATTCAAAGGTGCCGTCAGCTTTCACACGCACGGTGCCACCTTCAACGGTGAGTGTCTGACTCCAACCGTCTTGGTCAAAGACCAGTTCGGCGCCATTAACGTGGGTGATACTCAGCGGATCATTTTCAGGATCACTGTCTGCGCCATTGCCATTATCGGCGATGAGGTTGCCACTGATGAGTGCACCTTCATTGACATTAAAGTGATCATCTAGGGCAACAGGGGCGTCATTGGTTGGCGTCACGGCAGGCGTATCACTGTCTTGGCCTGTGAGGCTACTGTCAGAGACGGTGAGATCCACTGCTGGTAAGGTACCGCCATTATTGACGAAGTCCGCACCGGCTTGGGTCAAGACCACTTGGCCATTTACGATAGCGTAGTAGCCGTTGTTATTGGTGCCCGGCGTGAAGTCGACCGTGAGCGCATCGCCATCTTCATCGTGGGTGGTGTAGGTGGCAGCAACGTCACCTTCGCCGGCACTGTTCTCAACGAAGTCGTTGGCCACGACATCGATGGTCGGCGCATCATTAGTTGGGGTCACGGCAGGCGTATCACTGTCTTGGCCTGTGAGGCTACCGTCAGAGACGGTGAGATCCACTGCTGGTAAGGTACCGCCATTATTGACGAAGTCCGCACCGGCTTGGGTCAAGACCACTTGGCCATTTACGATAGCGTAGTAGCCGTTGTCATTGGTGCCGGGCGTGAAGTCGACCGTGAGCGCATCGCCATCTTCATCGTGGGTGGTGTAGGTGGCAGCAACGTCACCTTCGCTGGCACTGTTCTCAACAAAATCGTTGGCTACGACATCGATGGTCGGCGCATCATTAGTTGGGGTCACGGCAGGCGTATCACTGTCTTGGCCTGTGAGGCTACCGTCAGAGACGGTGAGATCCACTGCTGGTAAGGTACCGCCATTATTGACGAAGT
>NZ_BPET01000145.1 GCF_019654915.1 Shewanella sp. MBTL60-007
CCCGATTTCAGATAATAAGTGCGACATTCATGGAAAGGTGTAGAAGAAGAAGCCAACTGCTGAAAGTGGTACGCTCTTCTCGCCAAAGAAACAAGCAGTACTACCATGAATTATCAGCAGTTGACCGAGGGCAGAAGATACCAGATTTCTGCTCTTTTGGAACGGGGAATTTCGGTTTCTGAAATAGCTAAAACCGTTCAGTGCCATCGCTCTACGGTATATCGGGAGCTTAAACGCGGCAGCAAAGGCAGTCATTATTGCCCAAGCGAAGCTCAGGTATTCTCAATCAAAAAACGCACATCAGCGCGGAAATACAGAATACCAAAGGAGCGTGTTGATTTTATCCGCCTCCTTTTAGAAGCAGATTGGAGTCCAGAGCAGATTTCCAGTGTATTAACTAGAGTCGGTGCCTCTGTCAGCCATGAGTGGATCTACCGATTTGTTGCGCAGGATAAACGCTTGGGAGGCAAGTTATATCGCCACTTGAGGCAAGGTCACAAGCGGTATCGTCGCGGTGGAAAAGAGAAAGCGCCAGCGATCAAGAATGCTGTTTCTATCGATGATAGGCCAAGCATCGTTGACAGTAAGGAGCGATTGGGTGATTGGGAAATCGACACCGTATTAGGCAAACATGGCACTGGTGCTATGGTGACAATTTTAGAGCGTAAAACACGATTTTACGTGGTCAAGAAAGTGCCATCGAAGTCAGCAGATGATGTCACCCAAGCCACCATAGAGCTACTCATGCCTTATAAGGAACATGTCCATACCATCACGGCAGATAACGGGAGAGAGTTTGCAGGCCACGAAACCATCGCAAAGGCGTTGGAGGCTGATGTGTACTTTGCTCATCCTTATAGCTCTTGGGAGCGTGGAGCCAATGAGAATGCTAACGGGCTTTTAAGGCAATATGTGAAGAAAGGAACCGACTTAACAACGGTAACAGACAGCGATATTGAATTCGCTGTATCACGGATAAATTATCGACCGAAAAAGTGTTTAGACTTCAAGCAACCAGCGATTGTCTTTAAAGAAATGACATTGGCTGCTTGATATTGGAGAGTGTCGCACTTCGCAGTTGAATTCGGG
>NZ_BPET01000146.1 GCF_019654915.1 Shewanella sp. MBTL60-007
TTACTTGACTGTAAAACTCTCACTCTTACCGAACTTGGCCGTAACCTGCCAACCAAAGCGAGAACAAAACATAACATCAAACGAATCGACCGATTGTTAGGTAATCGTCACCTCCACAAAGAGCGACTCGCTGTATACCGTTGGCATGCTAGCTTTATCTGTTCGGGCAATACGATGCCCATTGTACTTGTTGACTGGTCTGATATCCGTGAGCAAAAACGGCTTATGGTATTGCGAGCTTCAGTCGCACTACACGGTCGTTCTGTTACTCTTTATGAGAAAGCGTTCCCGCTTTCAGAGCAATGTTCAAAGAAAGCTCATGACCAATTTCTAGCCGACCTTGCGAGCATTCTACCGAGTAACACCACACCGCTCATTGTCAGTGATGCTGGCTTTAAAGTGCCATGGTATAAATCCGTTGAGAAGCTGGGTTGGTACTGGTTAAGTCGAGTAAGAGGAAAAGTACAATATGCAGACCTAGGAGCGGAAAACTGGAAACCTATCAGCAACTTACATGATATGTCATCTAGTCACTCAAAGACTTTAGGCTATAAGAGGCTGACTAAAAGCAATCCAATCTCATGCCAAATTCTATTGTATAAATCTCGCTCTAAAGGCCGAAAAAATCAGCGCTCGACACGGACTCATTGTCACCACCCGTCACCTAAAATCTACTCAGCGTCGGCAAAGGAGCCATGGATTCTAGCAACTAACTTACCTGTTGAAATTCGAACACCCAAACAACTTGTTAATATCTATTCGAAGCGAATGCAGATTGAAGAAACCTTCCGAGACTTGAAAAGTCCTGCCTACGGACTAGGCCTACGCCATAGCCGAACGAGCAGCTCAGAGCGTTTTGATATCATGCTGCTAATCGCCCTGATGCTTCAACTAACATGTTGGCTTGCGGGCGTTCATGCTCAGAAACAAGGTTGGGACAAGCACTTCCAGGCTAACACAGTCAGAAATCGAAACGTACTCTCAACAGTTCGCTTAGGCATGGAAGTTTTGCGGCATTCTGGCTACACAATAACAAGGGAAGACT
>NZ_BPET01000147.1 GCF_019654915.1 Shewanella sp. MBTL60-007
ATGATTACTAGAAAAGTAGTATTTTTTCGTCCACCTTCTAAGTATTGGAAATCTAAACAATGATAAATGTATCAGTAGCAATGGCTGTTTATAACGGATCTAGTTATATTAATGAGCAAATCGATTCTATACTAAACCAGCTAAAAATTAATGATGAACTTGTCATTTCTTATGATGAATCTCAAGATAATACCTTTGATATTATTAGTGCTTACGCTAGTAAGGACGCAAGAGTAAAAGTTTTTAAAAACTTCGGTTCTGGAGTAGTTAGCAACTTTGAAAATGCAATCCGTAATACGCAAGGAGAATATATATTTCTTTCAGATCAGGATGATGTTTGGTCAGAAGATAAGATAGAAATCGTGATGCGTGAGTTTGTAAGGACAGGCGCTGATGCAATTGCGCATGATTACAAGTTAGTTGACGAGAATTTGAAACCGCTTAACTTAGAAGATAAATCGGGTTTTGAACTACGAGGAGGAAGTTCAAGCATTATAAAAAATTTGGTTCGTTTGAGTTATATTGGATGCTGTTTAGCTTTTAAGAGAAATATGAAAAGTTATATTTTGCCAATTCCAACTAAGCAAAGGTCACACGACTGGTGGATTGGAACAATGACAGGTCTAATAGGAAAGTTTTTAATAATAAATGATAAATTGATTCTTCATCGTATGCATATGAATAACGCAACACCAAAATCTCGACCTCCTTTAACTTACCAGTTTGAAGTTCGTTCTATAATATTATTTAACGCAATTAAAAGAGCTTTTGTTATAAAAGGGAGCGCGGATGATTTCAAAAACTAAAATATGTGCTGTTATTGTTACCTTTAACCCGGAAATGTCAAGATTCTTAGATAATGTCGATGCAGTTACAAAGCAGGTAGACGAGCTAATTGTCGTTGATAATGGCTCTACTAACATTGCTATTATTGAAAAAGAACTCCGAGAAAAAGACATCATATGTACACTAATTCCTTTAATGGATAATAAAGGGATTGGCGCAGCTCTTAATCGTGCAATAGAATAT
>NZ_BPET01000148.1 GCF_019654915.1 Shewanella sp. MBTL60-007
GAATATGCTTTTGAAATAAAAGCATACGAAACAAATGGTTTTTTAAATTTATTTAACAAATCAAACTTTGCTTCGGGTTTATCGAATGAAAATAAAAGTTCTATAGAAATTATAAAACAACTTTTAGTGCAGAAAACAATCGAAAACATGAGTAAAGAATATTTTATTACCGTTAAGACAGAAAGTCTTAAAAACAGAGAGTTTGTCGAACAAATAATTGATTTGCAACGCCTTTCCACTTGCAAAGGTTTTAATATCACCCTTCAATTATCAAGTTTACCCCAAATATCAGATAAGGTGATATACAGTTCATTTATGATTATGCTTTTAGAAGGTGTGAACTTTGGGGTAAGGGTTTCTACTTTTGACTCATTTAAGTTAATGCCATATGAAGAACTGAAATATCTATCGATATCTAGCTCGCAGTTGCTTTATGAACTTAACAATGGATTAAATGAACTTTCAGATAAGATATATACTATAAAGGATTTAGGTAGCAAAATCATGGCTATTGATGTTAGTTCTGATTTTCAGAATCTATTTTGCAATATGTTACCTATAGATTTAATTAAAGGGCCTCTCTTTGATTAATAGAAACCATTCGCCTATAGATATCATTGCTCCAGTACCTGTCCCCCTTAGCAATATATTTAATAAGGTTTAAATTAGCTTTACTAAAGGTTTATCGCTTACAAAATATAGTGATATTATCTCCGATAAACAGCATGCAAAAAGTTAAGTGTTATCAATGATGTTCATTGAAAAATCGTGGCAAAAATAAATAAAATCGGCAGTTTGAGACATAAAAATCAAAATGACAACTTCTATTATTGATAATTTAAAAGGTAATTATTTTTCTTTTCTTGACTTTTTAGGGCAATTTCTTTTCGTAGAAAAGAAGTGATGAAAACCTCGTTCTCCTGCATAACTTATAAATAAAAACAATTGTTATCTAGCTAATTCTGTTAGCCTGAAAAAGAGTAAAGTAATAGCGAATATATTTTGAAAAAAAG
>NZ_BPET01000149.1 GCF_019654915.1 Shewanella sp. MBTL60-007
TGCCCTGTGCTTATTTGACAACGTAAAGTTTGTTAATTGTGATTAATAAGCATTAACAACTAGTAATAAAATGTTAATAACGGTTTTTTTGGGTTGGCTTGGGGTGGCGGTAAGTTATTGCTAATTCAGGTGTTTTGTTAATTACCTTTGTAATGTTTATTCATTTGCTTGTTAGCTCTCTGCTAACAGGCTGAATATATCACTCTGTAAAAAATGTTAAGCCGAGGTCGGGCTTTATATTGCTTGTTCAGTGTGAAAAAACATCTGGCTAGAGGGCGTTATTGTTGAAAATTGGAACTGCTTTTTTAATATTTCTTGTGCTTTAATTCTTTTTTTATCAATTGGTTATGCTGTCTTGTTGTCGGTTACGGAACTTCGCGTCCATTAACTTGGGTATAGGAAATGTATATTTTAACTTTTTTATCGTTATAGCAAGTTTCAGAATGCTTGTTATATAGCTTTTGAGCAATAGTGTGGCTTATTAAACGCATGATAGAAAGAGCTTTTAATACACTGCATAACTTTAATTCATTAAAAATCAATAGCTAAAGCTAACAATTAAGAGTTGTGGGTATGCTGGCTGCAATCGTTGGTATGTTGCTTTTTCGTTGTGTTTTTAGTTTTTTTTAGATGCGTTCACATTTATTAAAGCGTGTACTTGGTGAGTATTTGCTCACCTTGCATTGCTAAGTGGCTGTTTTGGCGTATTTTTAACCAGGTGTGGTCTTATTTGTTTTAGACGTTAATTTTATGAACTTTTATGAGTTTTTCGTTGTTTATCCTTATTAAGTTTCTTCACGCCGATGACATTGTCATTAATATGAAATTATTTATTGTTAATTCATAACTGTTAATTTGATGTGGTGTTGAACTTGGCTACACAATATGGAGTACAAAATTTTTATGTCTTTATTAGTTTTGCTTCAGCTTCACTAGGTAGGAGATAGGGAAAGTCTTAACTCTTAACTCAGTGTT
>NZ_BPET01000150.1 GCF_019654915.1 Shewanella sp. MBTL60-007
CATTAATACTGAGCAAATAGAAATGAAAGGAGGCACGTTTGTACCTCGAATGGATATAGCTTTAGAGTCAGGAGATCGTTTTATATACAAAAGGTATAGGCGACATCAGGGAAGCTATCCAAAGTGTGCAGTAAAAATGCTTGAAGATCCAAGATATGTTGATTTAGATACTTGGGCTGACTCAGAAATTCAATTAGCGAGTGAAGGTAAACCTACAGGGATCAGTCCATCATATTGGATTTCAGCCAGAATGGTTTATTACATCAACACTAGAATAAACCTAAGACTTTCTGACTAAATTGCTCGGTGGCATTCTGGTTATAGTAAGAATATCATCTGAGCTTATTGTGTTGCCTAATTCAGATCTAAAAATCTTTGATATATGCTTATATCGTTCATTTAGACTACTGCGTGAATACTGTCTTAATTGATCGAGAGTTTTAGTTTTGGCTAGGAATTCACAAAGCTGGTGCTTAGATCGTAACTCTTTGTTTTGAGAGATAACCCTCAATCTATTTGTAGGAAGAGTACTAGCTAAAGTTTCTTTATCATGCCTTTTGAACTGCTTAGATTTCCTAAGTTCAGTGATTCCATTTTCATCAACTAACAAGATACCGATTTCATGGCCTATAGCCTTACGAATCTGATTTAAGTTACTTTTCTCACATACAACGAAGCAATAATCAAAATATTGTTTATAACTTTTGATTTGATAATCTAACCGTTCGGTGCTGTCACCAGCACCCTTTATCTCATAGGCTGTAGCTATTTCATCTAGGATTGAAATGACATCTGCTCGTCTTGTCCCGTATTGAAATGGAACCTCTGCGCCTACAACCACACTCGTATCTCTTTTAATGATGTAGTCGATAAGATGGCGTTTGATT
>NZ_BPET01000151.1 GCF_019654915.1 Shewanella sp. MBTL60-007
GTGGGGCGAATGAGGGGGAGAGGAAGGGGAAGGAAGAGAGGGGAGAAGAGAGGGAAAGAAGGGAGGAGAAGGAAATAGAGGGAGAGAGGAAGAGAAGAAAGAAGGAGGGGGGGAGAGGGAGAAAAGGAGGAGAAGGAAAGAGAAAGAAGGGAGAGAGGAAAGAGAGGAGGGAGGAGAAGAAGAAAGAGAAAAAAGAAGAGGAAGAGAGAGAGGGAAAAAGGAGAAGAGGAGAGGAAAGAAAAGAAAGAAGGGAAGGGGGAAGGGGAAGGAGGGAAGGGAAAGGGAAAGGAAAGGAGGGGGAAGAAAGGGGAAAAGGGAAAAGAGAGGAAGGGGGAAGAAAGGAAAGGAAGAGGGGGAGGGAGGAGGGGGAGGGAGGAGAGAAAAGAGAGGGGAAAAGAAAAAAGAAGAAAAAGAAGGGAGGGGAGAAAGAGGGGGAGAAAAGAAAAGAAGGAGGGAAAGGGAAGGGGAGGAAAGGGGGGGGGAGGGGAAGGGGGAGGGGGAAGAAAGGGGGAAAAGAGGGGAGAGAAAAGAGGAGGAGGAGGGAGGAAAAGGGAGAGGAGAGAGAGGGGAAGAGGAAAGGGAAGGAAGGGGGGGGGAAGGAGGGGAAGGGGAGGGGAGAGGAGAAGGGGGAAAGGAGAGGAAAGAGAGAAAAGGGGGAAAGGAGAAAAGGGAAAGAAAGAAAGGGAAAAAGAAAGAAGAAAAAAGGGAAAAAAAGGGGAGGGGAGAGGGAGGGGAGAGGAAAAAAAAAAAAAAAAAGAAAAAAGAGAAGAAGGGGAGAAAGAAGAGGGAAGAAAAGAGAGGGGGGAGAGGGAAAGAGGGAGGAGGAGAAAGAAGAGAGAGAGAGGGAGAAAAAAGAGAAAGAAGAAGAAAGAGGGAAAGAGAG
>NZ_BPET01000152.1 GCF_019654915.1 Shewanella sp. MBTL60-007
GTATGGTATCTGTGTAAAATAATACGATCACTCTGACCGTACTCTTGAAGATAGAGTGCGACTACCATGTTTAGCATAGAATCATCGCCGTCACAGAGCGCCACTAACTTTTCTATTTCTATCATCAAGTTTTCCTTTGATTATTAAGGTAACCGTTAACAGTGATTGCCAGTTTTGCTAGTGCAGTCGAGGGGAAGCGCAGCTTTAGCCCGTCTTTCGCTGTAACTTAAAGGTGTTACAATTCTCGTTTGAATGGTATTCAATTTTGTCTGAAAGTTGCTCAATAATCTTAAGTCCCCTGCGACTTTGTAGCCAAGTACTTGGGTCACAGGCTAATGGTTCAACAAATCCATCATGGCGAGATCTTTAAGAAGATTGGATGGCATTGAATTGCCATAATCAGCGACCTCAATAATCAATTGCTGAGTGTCGCTTAAGTAAGAAGTAATCTCAAATTTTGCACCATCAAGGTTAGCGTAAGCGTGTTCAAATACGTTATTCACCAGCTCCACAATGCATAGCTCCATCTGTCCTATCACTGCTCCATCTAAGCCGAGGGAGTGCCAAAAAGGAAGAATATCGGAGGCTACGGTACGGGATGCTTCTAAGCTGCTTGTGTATTGTTGGTTAAACTTCCTTGTGTTCACGTTAATCTCCCTATTGCCACCGTGGTCAGGGGCTCCAGTACTATCCTCTAGGATGAGCATCGCTACAGCTATGCGCTTGCTGTTAACGCGTCTTCAATTGTTGAATAGCTCAATATTAGCTTGTTGACTCGAGTCAACTTAAGTAAGTCTAAGATCGGTTTTTGCGGATTAATGATACTTATCTTGGTATTACGAAGCATCTTGTATGCCCCCATCACTGCCCCGAGCCCAC
>NZ_BPET01000153.1 GCF_019654915.1 Shewanella sp. MBTL60-007
CTACAGAACTGTATACAAAATTAGTTAAATGGGAAAAAGACAGAAGATTTGTCGTATCTCGCGTACTGAAACCAGAAAAAGAAAGAGCACAATTATCACTTTTAGAAGGTTCCGAATACGACTACTTTTTCTTTGTAACAAATACTACCTTGCTTTCTGAAAAAGTAGTTATATACTATGAAAAGCGTGGTAATGCTGAAAACTATATCAAAGAAGCCAAATACGACATGGCGGTGGGTCATCTCTTGCTAAAGTCATTTTGGGCGAATGAAGCCGTGTTTCAAATGATGATGCTTTCATATAACCTATTTTTGTTGTTCAAGTTTGATTCCTTGGACTCTTCAGAATACAGACAGCAAATAAAGACCTTTCGTTTGAAGTATGTATTTCTTGCAGCCAAAATAATCAAAACCGCAAGATATGTAATCATGAAGTTGTCGGAAAACTATCCGTACAAGGGAGTGTATGAAAAATGTCTGGTATAATAAGAATATCATCAATAAAATTGAGTGTTGCTCTGTGGATAACTTGCAGAGTTTATTAAGTATCATTGCAGCAAAGATGAAATCAATGATTTATCAAAAATGATTGAAAGGTGGTTGTAAATAATGTTGCAATGTGTGAGAAGCAGTCTAAATTCTTCGTGAAATAGTGATTTTTGAAGCTAATAAAAAACACACGTGGAATTTAGGTTAGACTATAAATAGAAAAAAGAGTTTTGACAATGACAGAGATTATCAAAGATTTATACCAATTTACAGAGGTAATGGAGCCGATTAAGCTTTCAATGCACCAATACTTATTGATGACAAATGAGCCTGTTCTCATTCAGACCGGAGCCGTATCACAAGCGCAAACTACCATTCCTAAGTTGC
>NZ_BPET01000154.1 GCF_019654915.1 Shewanella sp. MBTL60-007
GCTCAGAAACAAGGTTGGGACAAGCACTTCCAGGCTAACACAGTCAGAAATCGAAACGTACTCTCAACAGTTCGCTTAGGCATGGAAGTTTTGCGGCATTCTGGCTACACAATAACAAGGGAAGACTCACTCGTGGCTGCAACCCTGCTTACTCAAAATCTATTCACACATGGTTACGTTTTGGGGAAATTATGAGGGGATCTCTCAGTGCTCAGCATGTTTGAGTGCTTTACTCGCCGCGGGTTGAGAAATATGTAAAACTTCAGCCGCACGCGTTAAGGAACCACAAGTCATTACAGCATAAAAGATATCGAGATGTCTTAATTTCATTCCATGTAGCCTACTGATTATTTATTTCTACGGACTATTCTAACGAATAAAGTATAAATAATCAGATATACTCGTCATAATTCAAATTTTGGTTTAGTTGTCACGAGAATTAATTCGTAAACGTGCAAGCTAAATAGATTGACTAGGGGAATATACGGGGTAAGAAAGCGGCTCGGCATACTGCCCTATAATAAATTGTTAGGAGAAGTACGCCGAGTAGTGTGTAGCTATTAGGTAAAGTATGTACCAATTTCAATAAATATTTTAATTAAGATACTGTTTGAAATATCAACAATAAAGGCACCGACCATAGGAACGACAAGGAAAGCTTTATGTGATGGTCCAAATGCTTTTGTGACTGTTTGCATATTCGCAATTGCTGTTGGTGTTGCTCCCATACCAAAGCCCTGAGGGATCCCCTCATAATTTCCCCAAAGCACAACCATGTTTGAATAGATTTTGAGCAAGCAGGGTTGCAGCCGCGAGCAAGTCTTCCCTCGTTATTGTGTAGCCAGAATGCCGCAAAACTTCCAT
>NZ_BPET01000155.1 GCF_019654915.1 Shewanella sp. MBTL60-007
GACATAACGAGTAACATTAGAAGTCAACATGATTGATTTCTAGCAAGGTTTTGGAGCGGTAGTTCAGTTGGTTAGAATACCGGCCTGTCACGCCGGGGGTCGCGGGTTCGAGTCCCGTCCGCTCCGCCAATTTTAGTAGTAAGTTCAGTTATTGTTAGTGACATAGCAGTAGCATTAGAAATCAAGTTAATGGTTTCTAGAAAAGTTTTGGAGCGGTAGTTCAGTTGGTTAGAATACCGGCCTGTCACGCCGGGGGTCGCGGGTTCGAGTCCCGTCCGCTCCGCCAATTTAGTAGCAAGTCCCGTTATTGTTAGTGACATAGCAATAACATTAGAAATCAAGTTAACGGTTTCTAGAAAAGTTTAGGAGCGGTAGTTCAGTTGGTTAGAATACCGGCCTGTCACGCCGGGGGTCGCGGGTTCGAGTCCCGTCCGCTCCGCCAACACAAAGATGAAAGCCCTTACAGAAATGTAAGGGCTTTTTTCGTTTTGTAGGTTTTAAATTCTATTTGTTGGATAGCCCTGTCTCGCCGAGGTCGCGGGTTCGTCTGAATTACGAGCCAATCCGCTCCGCCAATATAAAGATGAAAGCCCTTACAGAAATGTAAGGGCTTTTTTCGTTTTGTAGGTTTTAAATTTTTCCGTTTTGCAGGTTTTGAATTCTTTTCGTTTGATGTATTTATTTAAATACTTTTTAGTTATATGGCTTTTAAATCTATATCTTGTCTGCTTTGCTATTTGCCTAGCACCTAGCACCTAGCACCTATGATATTTCCTTAGCTGCTTGCTGCATTCTTATCCATATGGATTATTTAACGATAATATTGATTTACTTTTCCTAGCCTTATCGTATTTTACTCAG
>NZ_BPET01000156.1 GCF_019654915.1 Shewanella sp. MBTL60-007
ATGGCTAGTTCGGCTTGGCTTGTGGCCGCTTATGATATTAACTATTATAAAAACATAATGTAATTGAGAGAGTTAGCATGCTTGACGCAATATGTTTATTCGATGAGTCGAACCCTGTTACTTATTCTGTTTTTAAGTTTCAAAAACTCAGTGAACGTGACATCGAGAAGTATCGTCAAGTTTTGGTGTGCCCAGCCTGTGCAAGTAAGGCCTATTATCGTAAAGCGTCTAAAGACGGTAAGGCGGCTTGCTTTGGCTCGCGTTACCATAAAGCAGCTTGTCGTGAGTTTAAGCCCTCGGCGGCAAAAGAACGTGAAGAGCTACATGCTACTGAAGTGAATCAGTTATTGGTCGATAGCGACGCAATGATCATCGACTTTAGCCGTCAGCCTAGCCAGAGCAAAGCGATTATATCCAAGAGTGCTCTTGCTAAGCTTGAGCTAGATAAGAATAGGTTAGATAAGAGTGATCCGACTAAGGAGCAAAATAGCCTGAAAGCTAAATCGACTTCTCAATCTGACTCCCGAGCAGAATCGAAGCCCGAGCATCAAGTCACTAGCGAACTAGGCGTAGCAGGCTGTGAAAGCCAGCAGGCAGTGGTGCAAGGAAATCTTCGAAGCACAGAGCCACAAGCGGCTCCAGAAAAACGTATCGTTCGTGAAGGGTTAGAGAAGTTACTCCACAGCTTAATGCGCGGTAGTGAGCTGGCAGAATCTGAACTTTGGGTATATACCGATGAGAAGTACCGTTGGCGAGCAAAGAATTTGTTCGTCAACTTTGCCGACGCCGAGCCCACGAGACATCTCAGGATCTCGTATGCCGTCTTCTGCTTGAAAAAAAAAAAAAT
>NZ_BPET01000157.1 GCF_019654915.1 Shewanella sp. MBTL60-007
GGGCACTGTTGCAAATAGTCGGTGGTGATAAACTTATCATCCCCTTTTGCTGATGGAGCTGCACATGAACCCATTCAAAGGCCGGCATTTTCAGCGTGACATCATTCTGTGGGCCGTACGCTGGTACTGCAAATACGGCATCAGTTACCGTGAGCTGCAGGAGATGCTGGCTGAACGCGGAGTGAATGTCGATCACTCCACGATTTACCGCTGGGTTCAGCGTTATGCGCCTGAAATGGAAAAACGGCTGCGCTGGTACTGGCGTAACCCTTCCGATCTTTGCCCGTGGCACATGGATGAAACCTACGTGAAGGTCAATGGCCGCTGGGCGTATCTGTACCGGGCCGTCGACAGCCGGGGCCGCACTGTCGATTTTTATCTCTCCTCCCGTCGTAACAGCAAAGCTGCATACCGGTTTCTGGGTAAAATCCTCAACAACGTGAAGAAGTGGCAGATCCCGCGATTCATCAACACGGATAAAGCGCCCGCCTATGGTCGCGCGCTTGCTCTGCTCAAACGCGAAGGCCGGTGCCCGTCTGACGTTGAACACCGACAGATTAAGTACCGGAACAACGTGATTGAATGCGATCATGGCAAACTGAAACGGATAATCGGCGCCACGCTGGGATTTAAATCCATGAAGACGGCTTACGCCACCATCAAAGGTATTGAGGTGATGCGTGCACTACGCAAAGGCCAGGCCTCAGCATTTTATTATGGTGATCCCCTGGGCGAAATGCGCCTGGTAAGCAGAGTTTTTGAAATGTAAGGCCTTTGAATAAGACAAAAGGCTGCCTCATCGCTAACTTTGCAACAGTGCC
>NZ_BPET01000158.1 GCF_019654915.1 Shewanella sp. MBTL60-007
GTGGAAAAGAGCTGGTTATCGAAAGAAACAGTGAGGAGAAGGGGAGGAAGAAGAAGAGAAAGAAGAAGAAAAAAGGGAGGGAGAGGAGGAAAAAAAGGAAAGGGAAAAAAAGAAGAGGGGAGGAGGGGAGAAGAAGGAAGAGAAAGGGAGGAGAAGGAAGAGAGAGGAGAAAGAAGGGAAAGAAAGAGAGGGAGGAGAGGAAGAAGAAAAGAAGGAGAAAGGAGAGAGAGAAAGGGGGAAAGAAGAGGGGAGGAGAAGGGAGAGGGGAAGAGAGGGGGAGAAAGAAGGAGGGAAAGAAAAGGGGAAAGGAAGAGAGGGAAAAAAGAGAGGGAGAGAGAAAGGAGAGGAAAAGGAGAAGGAGGAAAGGGAAGAAAGGGGGGAAGAAAGAAGAAAGAAGAGAAGAAAAGGAGAAAAAAAGGGGAGGGAAGAGAGAGGGAAGAAAGGGGGGGGAGAAGAGGGAAGGAAGGAGAAGAAGAAGAGAAGAAAGAGAAGAGGAGAAGAGGAGGAAGGGAGAAGAGGAGAGGGAGAGAGAGGGAAGGGGAGGGGAAAAGAGAGGGGAAGGGGAAGGGAGAAGAGGGGGGAGGGGAGAGAGAAAAGGAAAAAGGAAGGAGGAGGAGGGGAAGGAGAGGGGGAAGGGGGAGAAAGGGGAGGGAAGAAGAGGAAAAAAAGAGGGAGAAGAGGGGAAATTGAAGAAAAAGAAAAAAGATGAAATAATGGGAATAAGATATAATAAAATGAGAGGGAGATGAAAGAAATAAAAATGGAGGGAGAAAGAAGGGCGGGGAGCTAGCGGGCACTGTTAA
>NZ_BPET01000159.1 GCF_019654915.1 Shewanella sp. MBTL60-007
AGAATTTTTACTTAAGACCGTTAAGTCTTAAGCCAAGACACTTAATGTTAAGTGTTTTGAGAACTCAATTTTTAATTTCGCAATAATCGTTACGATTATTACTATCAGCTTTCCAAATTTTTAAAGAGCGGGCTTAAAAAAGCCAAAGATAAATTCTGCATTTATCTTTGGCATCTCTAACCAGTGCATGCTTCTACAAGAGAAGTAAATGGTGGAGCTATGCGGGATCGAACCGCAGACCTCCTGCGTGCAAGGCAGGCGCTCTCCCAGCTGAGCTATAGCCCCATTTACATGCAGTCAAACAAATATATACGCATAAATGGCCAAATCATTTCTTATCAAGGCAGATAGTGGCGACGTTTAGCTTTCTTAAACGAGTCACTCTCTAACGATGAGAAGGAAGGATTTTGGTGGGTCAGAGTGGACTTGAACCACCGACCTCACCCTTATCAGGGGTGCGCTCTAACCAGCTGAGCTACAGACCCATTTATACTTGTTTCTTTGTCCCAATTCTGCGTTACTTTCGTCGTTCAATCAGTCATGTAGTAAACTACACTCCCTCTTTCACTCCTCAAGTGCCTTGACTTGAAACAAATTAACGTCGTCTAAACCTAGACACGTATTATTTGCTCTTTCTTTACGACAAGCATATCTGTGTGAACACTCAACAACTATTAAGTTAGTCGTATAGGTAAGGAGGTGATCCAGCCCCAGGTTCCCCTAGGGCTACCTTGTTACGACTTCACCCCAGTCATGAACCACACCGTGGTAAACGCCCTCCCGAAGGTTAAGCTATCTACTTC
>NZ_BPET01000160.1 GCF_019654915.1 Shewanella sp. MBTL60-007
TCCCTTTCCCTCTCTCTCTCGCCCGCCTTCTTCCTCCTGTTTCATACCCTGTTCCGCCTCTTTAGTCGGCTTGCTGTTTTTTCCCCCTTTGTCCTCTTCCTGTCTCCCCTCTTCTTCCTCCCCCTCTCTTTTCCTTCTCCCCCCCCTCTCCTTTTCTTTCTCCTCTCTCTTCTCCTTTTTTTTTTCTCCTTCCTCTTTTCTTTTTCTTTTCCCCCTTTTCCTTCCTTCTTTCTTCCCTTTCTCCCTTTCTTTCCCCTTCCTCTTTTTTTTTTTCTTCCCTCTTCTTTCCCTCCCTTTCTCTCCTTTCTTTTTTTCCCTTCCTCCTTCTCTCCCCCCCTCCCTTTCTCCTCCCCTTCCTCCTCCTTCCTCCTCTTTTCCTTCTTCTCCCTCCTCCCCCTTTTTTTCTCCTCTCTTCCCTTCCTTTTCCCCCTCTTTTTCTTCTTCTTTCCCCCCCCCTCCCTCCTCCCTTTTCTTTTCTCTTTTTCCTTTTCTTCCTTTTTCTCCCTCTTCTCTCCTCCCTCCTTCCCCCTTTTCCTTTTTCCTCCCTCCCTCTCTTTTTTTCTCTTTCCTCCCCTCTCCTTTTTCCTTTTTCCTCTCTTTCTTTTTTTTCTCCCCCCCCTCCTCTTTTTCTTTATTTAATTTCTCTCTCCCCCCCTCCTCCTCCCCCTCTTCCTTTCCTTCCCTCTTTTCCATCTTTTCTTTCTCCTTCTTTTTTTTTTTTCCTGTTTCCTCCCTTTCCCTTGCTGGCTCTCTTCTTTTTCCCCCTCTCCTCTTCCCTTCG
>NZ_BPET01000161.1 GCF_019654915.1 Shewanella sp. MBTL60-007
CAATTTCATCATTGGCCTTGAACACGTGTTTGCCGGCAAACAGCGGGGTATCCGCCTTGTAAACGCCGTTATCACCCACAGGATTAGCCACTTCCAGGCCGTACTTCTGACCAACCACAAAGTCGTCCTGACCGTGTCCAGGTGCTGTGTTTACTACACCGTTACCGGATTCGGTGTTCACATGATCGCCAAGAATCGCCGGCACACTGAAATCATAGAAAGGGTGCTGGAACTGCATCAACTCAAGCTCGGCACCTTTGGCACGACCAAGGATCTGATGGCTCTTGACGCCATAACGAGTGATACAGCTTTCCACCAGGGCTTCCGCCAGAATAACGGCTTGCTTGGCGCCGTCTTCAGACTCAATCTCCACCAGCACATAGTCCAAATCCGGGCTCAGAGACAGCGCGCGGTTGGCAGGTAAGGTCCAGGGAGTGGTAGTCCAGATAACCATGGAGACTGGCGCCTGGTAGGCGTCAACACCGAAAGCGGCCAGAACTTTAGTCTTGTCCACAGCGGCAAAGGCCACGTCTACAGCCGGTGAAGTCTTGTCTTCATATTCCACTTCGGCTTCGGCCAGGGCAGAACCACAGTCGGTACACCAATGCACCGGCTTAACCCCTTTGTGCAGGTGGCCGTTGTCGATCACTTTGGCAAGTGAACGAATGATGTTGGCCTCAGTGCTGAAATCCATGGTCAGGTAAGGTTTGAACCAGTCACCGAGCCCACGAGACTCCTGAGCATCTCGTATGCCGTCTTCTGCTTGAAAAAAAAAA
>NZ_BPET01000162.1 GCF_019654915.1 Shewanella sp. MBTL60-007
TTCTTTCCCCCCCTTTCTTTTTTTTCCTTTCTCCTTTCTCTGCCTGCTTGCCCTCCCCGGGCCGTTCTCCCGTGTGTCCTTTGCTCTGTCCTTGCTCTCCTTCTGGGGTCCTTACGCTTTCTCTCTTCCCTCTTCTCCCTTCCTTTCCCCTTCTTTTTCCTCTCCCTCTTTCCCTTTTCTTTCTTTCCCCTTTTTTTTTTTTTTTCTTTTTTCTCCTCCCCTCTCTTCTTCTTTTTTCTTCTTCTCTTTTTCCTTCCCCCTTTTCTTTTTTCTTCTTCCTCCTCCCCTTCCTCTCCTCTTCCCTTTCTTCCTTTCTCTCTCCCTTCCCCCCTCTCTTTTTTCTTCCTTTCCCTCTTTCTTTTTTTCTCCCTTTTTTCCCCCTCTTTTTTTCTTCCCCTTTCCTCCTCTTCCCCTCTTTCCCTTCCCTTTCTCTCCCTTCTTTCTCCTTTCTCTCCTTTTTCCTCTCTTTTTCCTCCTTCTCTCTCTTCTCCCTCTCTTCTCCCCCCCTTTTCTCCTCCTTTTTTTTCCCCTCTCCCTCCTCCCCCTCTCTCTTTCTCTCTTCTCTCTCCTCCTTCCTCTCCTTTCTTCCTTTTTCCTATTTCACTCTCCACTCCCCCTCCTATTCTCCTTTCCTTCCCCTTTTCCTTTTTTTTTTCTCTCTCCCTTTCTCCCCCTCTTTCTTTCCTTTTTTCCTTCCTTCCTCTTCTTCTTCTTTCTCTTCTTTTCTCTCTGGCGCAATTGACGAACTTTACCTTGA
>NZ_BPET01000163.1 GCF_019654915.1 Shewanella sp. MBTL60-007
CCCCCCCCCCTTCCTTCTTTCCCTTCCTTTTTTCCTGATCCCCTCCCCCCGGGCCCCCGGCCTCCTCCGCTGCGCCCCCGTGCTCCCCCTGCTCCCCGCGCTCGCCCCCCTCCGCCCCCCTCCTCTCCCTTTTCCCTCTCCCTCTTTCTCTTTCGTCTTTCCCTCTCCTTTTGCCTTCTCTTTCCCCTTCTCCTTCCGTTTTTTTCCTTCTCTTTCCTCGCCCCCCGCCCTTCCCCCTTCCTTCTTTCTCTCTTTTCTTTCCCCTTTTTCTCTTTCTTTCTTTTTTTTCTTCTCCTCTCCCTTTTCCTTTCTTCCCCTCCTCCTTCCCCTCCTTCCCCCCTCTCCTTTCTTCCCCCCTTTCTCCCTTCCCCCTTCCTCCTTCTCTCCTCCCTCTTTTTCCTTCTCTCTCTCCCCCTCTTCTCTTTTTCTTCCCTTTTCTCTTTCTCCTTCTTCTCTCCTTTCTCCTCCCTCTTTTCCCTTTCTTTTCTCCTCTTTTCTCCTTCCTCTCCCCCCTCTCCCCCCCTTTCCCTTCCTTCTTTTCCCCCTTTTTCCTCTTTTCTTTTTCTTTCCCCCTCTCCTCCTCCCTTTTCTCCTCTTTTTTTCCTTTTTCCTCTTTCCCTCTCCCTCTTTTCTCTCCTCCTCTCTCCCTTTTTTTCTCCCCTTCTCTTTTCTTCTTTTCTTTCTCCCCTCCTTTTTCTTTCCCTTCCCTCCCCTGCTCTTTTTTTTCCCTCTCT
>NZ_BPET01000164.1 GCF_019654915.1 Shewanella sp. MBTL60-007
GGCACCAATGACAACGGCTACTACGCTATCGTAAATGGCCAAGTGGTCTTGACCCAAGCCGGTGCGGACTTCGTCAATAATGGCGGTACCTTACCAGCAGTGGATCTCACCGTCTCTGACGGTAGCCTCACAGGCCAAGACAGTGATACGCCTGCCGTGACCCCAACTAATGATGCGCCGACCATCAATGTCGTGGCCAACGATTTTGTTGAGAACAGTGCCAGCGAAGGTGACGTTGCTGCCACCTACACCACCCACGATGAAGATGGCGATGCGCTCACGGTCGGCTTCACGCCCGGCACCAATGACAACGGCTACTACGCCATCGTAAATGGCCAAGTGGTCTTGACCCAAGCCGGTGCGGACTTCGTCAATAATGGCGGTACCTTACCAGCAGTGGATCTCACCGTCTCTGACGGTAGCCTCACTGGACAAGACAGTGATACGCCAGCCGTGACCCCAACTAATGATGCGCCGACCATCAATGTCGTGGCCAACGACTTTGTTGAGAACAGTGCCAGCGAAGGTGACGTTGCTGCCACCTACAACGCCCACGATGAAGATGGCGATGCGCTCACGGTCGACTTCACGCCGGGCACCAATG
This sequence comes from Shewanella sp. MBTL60-007, assembly GCF_019654915.1. Lineage (GTDB taxonomy): Bacteria > Pseudomonadota > Gammaproteobacteria > Enterobacterales > Shewanellaceae > Shewanella. Next base: position 605 of record NZ_BPET01000164.1, read on the forward strand.
ACAACGGCTACTACGCTATCGTAAATGGCCAAGTGGTCTTGACCCAAGCCGGTGCGGACTTCGTCAATAATGGCGGTACCTTACCAGCAGTGGATCTCACCGTCTCTGACGGTAGCC
>NZ_BPET01000165.1 GCF_019654915.1 Shewanella sp. MBTL60-007
AATCTGTGAGGTGACCACCACAGCAGTCGTCTTCCCCTGCGTTTTTGCCATCTCAAGTAGTGTGGGAAACGGCCCGTGCTGGTGGTCAACGGAGATTGCGCCAGTATAGCTCTAATAGCTAGTAGCGAGTGCCGTCGCTGCGGCTGCCGAGTCGGTGACATAGGTGTCATCGTCTGGATAGGTACTCGACATGCCGACCAGTAGCTTATCGAAGATAGTCTTCTCGACTCTTTGGGTTTGTGGGTTATCACTATAGTAGCGATAGGCACTGGTATAAGCTGGCCCCATACCGTCACCAATTAAGTAGATAATATTCTTAGGTAGGTATTCAGCTGCAATAATAGGTGCGAAGGGGTCGTCAGTTTCCGCAGCGGCCTCTTTGCTTAATAGCGCAGTACATAATAGAGCTGTACTTAATAGGTAGGCACTAAACAGACCTAGGTTTGAGTTAATAGCCGATAAGCGAGTTATCGAATTTGAGTTTGTCATGTCCAGACTGTCCTAAATATTCAAGAGTCTGTGGCTAACTTAAAGATTGATACTGTTAGCCACCGCCGTCACTAGTGGAATGTCACGTATGCTTTGTTTGGTCGGCTTGGTTCAAATTGAGCGCTAGCTTGCGCCGTATCCGGCTTTTTTAGATAGAGTTCAAGCCAGTTCTCCTGCTCCCATAGCATGTGCATAATTGACTCTTTTGCTTTATAGCTAT
>NZ_BPET01000166.1 GCF_019654915.1 Shewanella sp. MBTL60-007
CGCCACCGTTAATGGTAAGCGTGACATAGCCGCCAGCTTCAAAGTCAGTACCATCGATAGTGACTTGCAGCTGTACGTCATCAGCACCAATTTCAGCTTGGGTGAGCAGGCCATCGCCTGGGTTACCATCATCAACAATCAATACCGTCGGCGCGTTTGGCGCGGTTTCATCAGTAACGGTTGCGGTGTCGCTACCTTGAGCCGAGGTGTTGTCAGCCTTATCGGTTTGGGTGGCGGTGACGGTGATGCTGTCGCCTTCAGCAGGCGCGGTTTCTGTCCAGCTGATCACGCCGTTGGCATAAGTGTAGTTACCAAAGGTGAAGCTGCCGTTGCCAGCATCAGTGAAGTCAGCGAAACTCAGCTGAATGTCCCCGCCACCGTTAATGGTAAGCGTGACATAGCCGCCAGCTTCAAAGTCAGTACCATCGATAGTGACTTGCAGCTGTACGTCATCAGCACCAATTTCAGCTTGGGTGAGCAGGCCATCGCCTGGGTTACCATCATCAACAATCAATACCGTCGGCGCGTTTGGCGCGGTTTCATCAGTAACGGTTGCGGTGTCGCTACCTTGTGCCGAGGTGTTGTCAGCCTTATCGGTTTGGGTGGCGGTGACGGTGATGCTGTCGCCTTCAGCAGGCGCGGTTTCTGTCCAGCTGATCACGCCGTTGGCATAAGTGTAGTTACCAAAGGTGAAGCTGC
>NZ_BPET01000167.1 GCF_019654915.1 Shewanella sp. MBTL60-007
TTTTTTTTTTTTCAAGCAGAAGACGGCATACGAGATGCTCAGGAGTCTCGTGGGCTCGGCCAATGAAGTCGATGCCTGCCTCGAGTACCATCAGCAGGATTACAGCGGCGAGCCTGAACTCTAAACGCCGCTTGGGGCTGCCGGGGTCGGCAGCCCTGAATTGACGGTACAATTCAAGGCCTGAGACAGATAGCCTGGGATGAACTGTTGGCAATTAGTCTTAAGACTGCGGCCTTTCATTGGCAAGCCGTCAAATCGCGCTATAATACGCGCCACACTGAACTTCAGGCCGGACCTGAAATAGATTTATACACAGTCTAAGGATACTTCCATGAGCTTAAATGCAGTGCCTGCGGGCAAATCCCTGCCAGATGACATCTACGTGATCATCGAAATCCCACAAAACCACGACCCTATCAAGTATGAAGTGGACAAGGACACAGGTGCCTTGTTTGTGGATCGCATGATGACTGCGCCTATGTTCTATCCTTGCAACTACGGCTATGTGAACCAAACTCTGAGCCTGGATGGTGATCCGGTAGACGTACTGGTTCCTACTCAGTACCCACTGCAGCCAGGCAGCGTTATCCGTTGTCGTCCAGTTGGCGTACTGAAAATGACCGACGAGTCAGGTGAAGATGCCAAGATTGTTGCCGTACCACACGAGAAGATCTCCAAAGAATACGGTCATATC
>NZ_BPET01000168.1 GCF_019654915.1 Shewanella sp. MBTL60-007
TAATTGGGGGAGTTTGTGTGGGGGGGGATAAAGAGTATTTAATGAGTATATATATTAGATAGATTTAAAATAAAGTACTGATAAGTGAAGTATTTTGCAGAAAGGAGAGAGGAAAAGGAAATAGAGGGAGGAAGGGAAAGGAAAGAGGGGGAAGAGGGAAGAAAAGAGGGAAAGGAAGGGAGAGGGGGAAAAAAGGAGGAAGAGAGAGAGGAGAAGAGAGGGGAAAGGGGAGAGGAGGGGAAAAAAAGAGGGAGGAGAAGAGAGGGAGGAGGAAGGGGAGAAAGAGGAAAAAAAGGGGAGAAGGGAAGGGGAGGAAGAGAGGGGGGGGGAAGAGAAAAAGGAAAGAAGAAGAGAAAAAGGGGGAAAGGAGAAAGGGGGGGAAGAGAGAAGGAAAGAAGAAGAGAGGGGAAAAGGGAGGGGAAGGAAGGGGAAAAAGGGGAGGAAGGGAAGAAGGAAGGGAAGGAAGGGGGGAAAGAAGGGGGGGAGAAAGGAGGAGGAGAAGAAAGGGGAAGGAGGGAAAAAGAAAGGAGGAGGGGGAGGGGGGAGAGAAAAAAGGGAGAGGGAGAGAAGGAGGAAAGGGGGAAAAAGAAGGAAAGAAGAAAGAAAGGAAAAAGGGGGGGAGAGAGAGGAAAAAGAAAGGAGGGAAAAAAAAGGGAAGAGAAAAGAAAAGGAAGAGGAGGGAGAGGGATAA
>NZ_BPET01000169.1 GCF_019654915.1 Shewanella sp. MBTL60-007
CGGTGCGGACTTCGTCAATAATGGCGGTACCTTACCAGCAGTGGATCTCACCGTCTCTGACGGTAGCCTCACAGGCCAAGACAGTGATACGCCTGCCGTGACCCCAACTAATGATGCGCCGACCATCAATGTCGTGGCCAACGACTTTGTTGAGAACAGTGCCAGCGAAGGTGACGTTGCTGCCACCTATACCACCCACGATGAAGATGGCGATGCGCTCACGGTCGGCTTCACGCCGGGCACCAATGACAACGGCTACTACGCCATCGTGAACGGCCAGGTGGTCTTGACCCAAGCCGGTGCGGACTTCGTCAATAATGGCGGTACCTTACCAGCAGTGGATCTCACCGTCTCTGACGGTAGCCTCACAGGCCAAGACAGTGATACGCCTGCCGTGACCCCAACTAATGATGCGCCGACCATCAATGTCGTGGCCAACGACTTTGTTGAGAACAGTGCCAGCGAAGGTGACGTTGCTGCCACCTATACCACCCACGATGAAGATGGCGATGCGCTCACGGTCGGCTTCACGCCGGGCACCAATGACAACGGCTACTACGCCATCGTGAACGGCCAGGTGGTCTTGACCCAAGCCGGTGCGGACTTCGTCAATAATGGCGGTACCTTACCAGCAGTGGATCTCACCGTCTCTGACGGTAGCC
>NZ_BPET01000170.1 GCF_019654915.1 Shewanella sp. MBTL60-007
TTTTTTTTTTTTCAAGCAGAAGACGGCATACGAGATCAGCCTCGGTCTCGTGGGCTCGTCCAGCAGCAGTAACTTGGGCTGGCGTAGCAAGACTCTCGCTAACGCAATTGCCTGACGTTGCCCCCCAGATAATTGCCGACCAAATTCTCCAACTTGGCTATCGAGGCCACTTCCCAAACGGTCCATCAGTTTATCGATACCCGAGCTCGTTATCGTGTTCGCTAGCTGATTCTCATCGACCCTTTTAAGACCAAACAACAAGTTGTCCAACACACTCCCATAAATAAGAGTCGGCTGCTGCGACATCCAACCAATCTGCTCTCGAATATCGCTCACTGCCCACTGGCGAGCCTCTAAATGGTTATAAAACAATTGACCACTGCTCAACTGATATTGCCCAGCTAGGATTGATAACAAACTCGACTTGCCTGCTCCAGCAGGACCAAATAAGCCAATTTTCTCGCCCGGCTTAATATCAAGGTTCACCTCAGTAAATGCAGGTAAGGGGTGGTCTGGGTAGGTAAAGCTAGCGTGGCGTAATGACACAGCCCCATTAAAACCGACAGCTGTACTCGGCTGACTAGCAAAATATTGCTCTTGTGGTAATTCAAGAATAGAACTGACCGC
>NZ_BPET01000171.1 GCF_019654915.1 Shewanella sp. MBTL60-007
ACGAACGTCTTCTTTCTCTTTCCCTCCTTCCCTTTTTTCCCCCTTTCCTCTTCTTTCCCTTTTTTCTCCTCCTTTTCTTTTTCCCTTTTCTTTTTCTTCCCTTTCTTTCCCTCCCTTTTCCCCCTTTTCCTCTTTCCCTTCTTTCTTCTTCCCCCCCTTCTCTTTCTTTCCTTTTTCCCCTTTTCCCTCCCCCCTCTCCTCCCTCCTCTTTCCTTCCCTCCCTCCCTCTTCTCCCTTCCCCCTCCTTTCCCTTCTTCTCCTTTTCCTTTCCCCTCTCCCCTCTCCCCTTCTCTTCTCTCTCCTTCTTCCTCTTCTCTTTCCTCCCTCCTCCCTTTTTCTCCTCTTTCCTCTCCTCTTTCCTTTCTCTTCTTCTTTTCTCTTCTCCTTTCTTTTTTTTTTTCCTTCTTTTTTTCCTTTTCTTTTCCCTCTTTTTCTTTTTTCTTCTTCTTCTTTCTCCTCCCCTTTCTTCCTTTTTTCTTCCCCTCTTTTCCCTCTTTTTTTTCCCTTTCCCCTTTTCTCCCCTTCTCCCTTCCCCTCTTTTTCTTCCTTCTTTTCTTCCTTTTCTTTCTCTTTTTCTCCTTTTTTTTCCTCTTTCTTCCTTCTTCTTCTTTCCTTCTCCCTCT
>NZ_BPET01000172.1 GCF_019654915.1 Shewanella sp. MBTL60-007
ATGCTCTTTAGCTTCCTTTTCTCTTCTCTCCCTGGCTGGTTCCCTGGTCTCTCCGATCTCGTTCTCTGCTTTTTTCCCTGCCGTTTCCTCTTTCCCTTTGCTGCTCTGGTCCCGCCTCTTCCTCCCCTCCTCCCTTTCTTCCCCTCTTTTTCCTTCCCCTTCTTCTTTTCCCCTCTCCCCTCTTCTCCTCTCGGGGTGTGTTTTCTCTCTCTCCCCCCTTCTCTCTCTCTCCCCCTTCCCCCCTCTTCTTCCCCTCCTTTCCTCTCCCTTCTTTTTTCCTCTCCTCTCCTCTTCCCCCTCTTCCCTTCCCCCTTCCTTTTCTCCTCTTTCCCTCTTTTCTCCTTTTTCCTCCCTTCTCCCTCTTCTCCCTCTTTTTCTCTTCTTTCCCTTCTCTCTCTCTCTCTCCCCTCTCCCTTTTTCCCTTTTTTTCTCTTTTTCTCTCTTCCCCCCCTCCCCCTTTTTCCCCTCCTTCTCTTCCCTTTCTTTTCTCTCTTTCTTCTTTTCTTTTCTCTCCTCCTTCCCCTCTCCCTTCTCTTTCCCCTTCCCCCCCCTCTTTCTCCTCTCTCCCTCTTTCCTCCCTCTTCCTTCCTCCCTCCTACCGGCCCCCCTTCCCTCGTC
>NZ_BPET01000173.1 GCF_019654915.1 Shewanella sp. MBTL60-007
GTGGGCTAGCTCAATCAGCTGCTCCGGTTGCTGCTCTGGCGCGAGCGTTGCCGCAACAATAACCCCTTTGCCATGTACGAAGCGGGCGAGTGCGTCAGATGTAGGCAATAGGCCAGTGCTTAGCTTGGCAAATTGGCTATACGGTGCTGTATTTTGTTGCCACTGCTTAACTGGCGCTAAGTAATGTTCAAAATCTACTTTAGGCTCGTTGGGGTACAGGGGCTCACGGTACATACAATTAATATGAACAGGCTGTGATTGGTTGCAAACCGCTTCATCTAACAGGCTAAGCAATGCTTGAGGAGCAATATTTAGATCGGGTGTAGGCAGGTTTAGTTGCTTGGCATACTGAGCAAAAATAGCAGGCTGAATAATAGCCTGATTGGCGCCGCAATCGATAAGCTCTGGAGGTCTATCACCAGATAATACGATTAAGGGAACACGAGTCAGCCAAGCCTCGATCACTGCTGGATACAGGTTGGCAACTGCAGTGCCTGAGGTGGTAATAATCGCTACAGGTGCTTGACTGGCCTTGGCTAAACCGAGCGCCATAAAGCCGAGCCCACGAGACGCTCATGAATCTCGTATGCCGTCTTCTGCTTGAAAAAAAAAAAAA
>NZ_BPET01000174.1 GCF_019654915.1 Shewanella sp. MBTL60-007
ACACCGCTCATTGTCAGTGATGCTGGCTTTAAAGTGCCATGGTATAAATCCGTTGAAAAGCTAGGTTGGTACTGGTTAAGTCGAGTCAGAGGGAAAGTGCAATATGCAGATTTAGGTGCGGAAAACTGGCAACCTATCAGCAACTTACATAGCATATCCTCAAGTCGCTCAAAGACTTTAGGCTATAAGAGGTTGACTAAGAGCAACCCAATTTCATGTCAAATTGCACTGTATAAATCACGTCCTAAAGGCCGAAAAAATCAGCGTTCGACACGGACTAATTGTCATCATCCGTCACCTAAAATCTACTCCGCTTCGACAAAAGAACCATGGGTTTTAGCGACTAACTTGCCCGTTGAAATCCGAACACCAAAGCAACTTGTTAGGCTCTACTCGAAGCGTATGCAAATTGAAGAAACCTTCCGAGACTTGAAAAGCCCAGCCTACGGTTTAGGCCTCCGTCATAGCCGAACTAGCAGCTCAGAGCGCTTTGATATCATGCTGCTAATCGCCCTAATGCTTCAACTGACATTTTGGCTTGCTGGAGTTCATGGTCAGAAACAAGGTTGGGATAAGCACTTCCAAGCTAACACTGTCAAAAATCGAAA
>NZ_BPET01000175.1 GCF_019654915.1 Shewanella sp. MBTL60-007
TACCCCCAAGTTTTTAGACATGAAAAAAGCTCGATATATTATAAATATATCGAGCCTTTAAGTTACTGTTTTTCAATATCGTTCAAAATCTTGATAATTACAGTATACGGTTTTATGAAGTGGTATATTTGCAAATGCTTATTTTGCAAGGTCTATTTGCTTGATTTATCCTACAATCGTAATGCAAAACCCATGACCGGAAGCAACGAACTTAGGTTCAATCTCACTCAAATCCGAGGATAGCTTTTGTCCGGATTCTTGATTGGGCAATGTATCTGCGCCGCTTGATTTTACCGCTGCGTCCCAACTGCTTTCGATAACTTGTCCGTGATTCTCACCCATGACGAACATGAGGTCGCTGCTAAAGAAAATACCACGTTTCTTTTCAAAAAATAAAAGTCCTTCCCACATATGCATTTCAGCTGGGTAACTGATAGCTTGAAATTCAAAATCATCTCCGGCAAATATTTCATTCGGCTTTTTAATAAGCACATTGTTAGTAATACCAAACCCCATCAGTTGTCTTGCTGTGGTTTCGGAACAAACCGCGACAGCTTCGGGATGTTCTTTGAGAACCAAAGCAAGTCCGC
>NZ_BPET01000176.1 GCF_019654915.1 Shewanella sp. MBTL60-007
CTAGTAATCATATTATCTACCAATGCATCCACTAATGCTTTTGAATTACTAACATAAGCAACATTAACGCCCTCAATTACTACTTCACTAAGCAAGTTATTTTTATTCAACCATTTTGTTCTAAATTCTGATGCCATAAACCTTGACCAAAACTGGCGTCTTATTCTTACTCTCTTTTTTACCGTATCATTAAGCAACTTTAGGTTAAATATTTTATCTTCATACCAATCTTTTATCGGCCAACGTTCATCTAAAATATCCTCGGCGACATGAACCATAGTAAGAGTTTTCGACGCTTTCGTTCCTAACAGTAGGATCTTAGCATTATTCTCAGCACAAAAGTGCCAAGCGGAGCCTACGCCATGAGCCAAATCTATATTTAAATTTTGCTCAAACATTGCTTCAGCTTTAGGGCCTTGCGCTGCTAATGCATTTTCTGGAAATGGACTACGGATTACCCCATCCATTCTCAAAAACATTGCTGGTAACATTCCTGTACTACATACTTTCCGTTTTAAATCAATATCTACTTCTTTTGATTCACGGTTTTCATTTTTTATATAAAAAGCAGGGAAAACTAA
>NZ_BPET01000177.1 GCF_019654915.1 Shewanella sp. MBTL60-007
AAGGGAGGGGAGGGAGGAAAGGAGAGGGAAAGAGGGGGGGGGAAGAAAAAAAGAAAGAGAGGGGGGAGAGAGGGAGGGAGGGGGAAAAAGGGGGAGGGAGAGGGGGGGAAAAGGGGGGAAAAGGAAGGGGAGGGGGAAGGGGAGAAGGAAGGGGGAAAAGAAGGAGAGGGAGGGAGGAAGAAGGGAAAAGGGGAGAAAGAGAGAGGAGGGAGGAAAAAGGAGAGGGGAAGGAGAGAGAAGGGGAAAAGGGAGAAAAAAGGGGGAGGAGGGGGAGAGAGAGAGGGGGAGAAAGGGAGGAAAAAAAGGGAGAAGGGGAAGAGGAAGAAGGGAGGAGAAAGAGGAAAAGGGGGGAAGAGAAGAAAAAGGGGAGGAAGAGGAGAAGAAAAGAGAGGAAAAGGGAAAAGAGGAGGGAGAGGGGAGGAGAAGAGGGGGGAGGGAGGGGGGGGGGGGAGGATGGGGAGCTGAAAGAGGAGAGGACGAGAAACAGCAAAAAAAGAAACAACGGGAAAGAGGGGGAGGGGGGAAGAAAGAAGACGGGAAAAAAGAGAAAAAAAAGAGGAGGGAGAG
>NZ_BPET01000178.1 GCF_019654915.1 Shewanella sp. MBTL60-007
CGACGGCCCATGTCGGAAGCTTGCTTCTTCATAGTGTCTCCTCGTGTTGAAGGTAGACGGGGGAAACTCCCCCGCATGCTTTAGCCCGTGTTGCCACGGGCAAATTCTCAGGCCAACTCGCTGGCCTTGGGCTGGATCTGTACCGCCGGGGTTTCCACCACGGGCGTGCTCAGCACCAGCTGTTCAAACTCATTGATTTCGGTTTCAAAGAAGGCCCGGCCGAGTTGTGCCACCACGGCGTAAAACGCGGCGGAGGGACAACGGGACAAGGTATCGAAGAAACGTATGATCCAGCTGCCGATATGGCGGCGGTAGAAGGCCAGTTGCTGATGGGCCGGAGCTTCCAGCAGCAATACGCTCATCACCTCGCACAGGGCGGCAACATGATCTTCCGGCTCCTTGACGTTTTCTTCGCGCTCGAAGCCCAGCTGCATCAGATCCTGACGCAGCAAAGCCAAGGGCTTGTCCATCAGCGAACCTGTCATAAACCAGCTGCCATAGGGCAGGATTTCCCCCGAGCCCACGAGACTCCTGAGCATCTCGTATGCCGTCTTCTGCTTGAAAAA
>NZ_BPET01000179.1 GCF_019654915.1 Shewanella sp. MBTL60-007
TTTTTTTTTTCAAGCAGAAGACGGCATACGAGATGCTCAGGAGTCTCGTGGGCTCGGGGCCTTTTGCCAATGAGAACTTTGAACAGGCGTTGCAGCTTAATTACAGCTATCGCAACGGACGGCACAACTTCCATTCAACACTTGGTCTGAGCTTTCGTCAGGACGAAGAGGTGTTGTCGGATGTACCCTATAAGTCCAACGCTTTGATGGTCGGCCTGGGCTATGAATACCGTGTCGGGCGTCATGGCTGGATGCTGGAGTACCACAGATACGAGGGAATGGCCGAGTCGGATGACGACTTCTCTGAAGCCTCAAATGAAGCCTTGCTGGGCTACCGTTATTATCTGGATCGCAGCGCCATAGAGTTCACTGTGATTGAAAACTTCCTCAACATGGATAACAGCACGGATATCGCCTTTACTCTGGGCTATCGGCATATGCTCTAATTTAGCCGTGTTGAAACATAAGGCCGCTCATGAGCGGCCTTATCCATTTTGGGGTGAGAGGTATTACTCTGCCTGTTCAGCCTTGGCTTCCAGTGCCTCGACTCTGGCTTGCAGGGCTT
>NZ_BPET01000180.1 GCF_019654915.1 Shewanella sp. MBTL60-007
AGCCTAAGGAATACAGAGCATGAGAGTGCCGAGAATTTATCACACAGGCCCGATAACCCCAGGCCAAGTTCTGTCATTGGATGATGACGCCAGCGCCCATGTCGGCCGAGTGCTGCGCATGAGCAGCGGCGAGCAAATAAGCCTGTTCAATGGTGACGGCAAAGACTATCCGGCCACTATCGTCAGCGCCGGAAAGAAAGCCGTGGATGTACACGTGCTGTCTGCCATGGACAATCCCTCTGAGTCCCCCCTGGATCTGCACCTTGGGCAAGTGATCTCCCGCGGCGATCGCATGGACTTCACCTTACAAAAATCGGTAGAGTTGGGGGTTAACACCATCACGCCACTGTTTTCAGAGCGTTGCGGCGTTAAACTCAGCGGCGACAGGTTGGAAAAGAAACTGCAGCAGTGGCAAAAAATTGTTATCAGCGCCTGTGAGCAATCCGGCCGTAGCCGGGTCCCTGAAGTGAGACCGGTAATGGAGCTGGCAGCCTGGTGCGCCGAGCCCACGAGACAGGCAGAAATCTCGTATGCCGTCTTCTGCTTGAAAAAAAAAATGCCAA
>NZ_BPET01000181.1 GCF_019654915.1 Shewanella sp. MBTL60-007
TTTTTTTTTTCAAGCAGAAGACGGCATACGAGATCATGCCTAGTCTCGTGGGCTCGGCAGTACATCGACATCGCCCTGTGTATCAAGCAAGCTAATCATGGTACTGAAATCAGAACCTTTAAGCTGTAGAGAGGTGACACCGCCTAATACACTAGTGATCTTATCGCTCAGACCGGTACTTGGACTGGTGCCAAACGTGATGTCAGTGCTGCCAGCATGACCCAATACACTCTCCCAATGAATACCTTGCTGATATCCATCTGACAGTGTGACTTCTAGTACTTTAGCTTCTAAAATAACTTGACGTTGTAGATGGCTCTCAGCAGTTTTAATGAAGTTACGCACCTGCCTAATCTCATTTGGATAAGCGCGAATAGGCACGAGTCCAGCTTGGGGAGTGACCACCACTTGGCGTCCGCCGCCGCTATCGCCAACAATTGAGACCAGCGTTTCTTTTAGCTCACCCCAAAAATCAGATTTTGTCTTAGAACGGATAAAGGTGCCATTAGTTTGTTCACTACTTTCACCGCTTGAATTCGAGTCGCTGTTAGAGCTGCTAT
>NZ_BPET01000182.1 GCF_019654915.1 Shewanella sp. MBTL60-007
TTTTTTTTTTCAAGCAGAAGACGGCATACGAGATGCTCAGGAGTCTCGTGGGCTCGGCCAGAGAGCAGGCGGGGCGCAGTGGTTTTGCCCATCTGTTTGAACACATGATGTTCCAGGGCTCCGAGCATGTGGCCGATGAACAGCATTTCAAGATAGTCACCGAAGCCGGCGGCACCTTGAATGGCACCACCAACACTGATCGCACCAACTATTTCGAAACTGTTCCCAGTAATCAGTTGGAAAAAATGCTTTGGTTGGAGTCGGACCGTATGGGCTATCTGCTTCCGGCCCTGACCGATAAGAAATTTGAAGTGCAGCGGGAAACCGTGAAAAACGAACGGGCCCAGCGTATCGATAACCGTCCTTATGGGCGGATGAATGAACGTTTCAATCAGGCGTTTTATCCCGCCGGTCATCCTTATTCCTGGCCTGTGATAGGTTGGCCCGAGGATCTCGATCGCGCCACGTCTGATGATGTAAGACACTTCTTCCAACGCTGGTACGGCCCCAACAATGCCACTCTGACCATAGGCGGTGATATCGATAC
>NZ_BPET01000183.1 GCF_019654915.1 Shewanella sp. MBTL60-007
TTAGAAGGCATGGCCTGTGAGCTTGCGGCACAACATATCAATCAAGAGGAACTCGCACAGTTAGAGGCACTGCTCGTCAAACAAGAGCAGGCATTAGCGGCTGGGGATACTTTCTTTCAAAAAGAGGGCGATGTGGATTTTCACTATCGAATCATTCAGGCCAGTAGGAGTAAACACCTTCAAGAAACCTTGATTGGTGGTCTTTATCACCTACTGAGAATGTATCGTTATCAATGCACCAACATCAACCGGCCGACCAAGGCCTTGGCTGACCATCGGCGCATTGTCGAGGCGATTGCCCAGCGAGATGGTGAGTTAGCCAGTTTACTAATGCGACGCCATATTGAGCAGGGCAGAAAGAATACAGAGAAACGCTTAGCGACATTACAGCAAAGCCAATAGAAAAATGATTATCCAAATTTTAATGAGTGCACGAGTCATACAAATGTCATTCAATAGATGCGTGATTTATTGATGCCGTTGGTATACCGAGCCCACGAGACCGTACTAGATCTCGTATGCCGTCTTCTGCTTGAAAAAAAAAA
>NZ_BPET01000184.1 GCF_019654915.1 Shewanella sp. MBTL60-007
GGCTCAGTTGATGCCTAGCTAATGCTGAAGTCTTTGGTAAACAAGGCCTTCAGCGCATTGATATAGGCTTCGTCTTCCCTTGGACGCACCAAGAGTGCCAGTTCATCGCCCACTGGGGTAAAGCGGTAGTAGCTGAACAGCAGGTGGCCTGATTTGGGGGTCAGCTTCAGGTGTTGCTGTTGGATCTGCAGTTGCAGCGGGCTCTTGCTGTCCAATATGCCGGTCTCGAACTCGCCCCTGTGCAGTATGCCGCCGTCCACCAGGGTGAGTATGCTTGAGTAGGGCATGCCGAATTGCGACAACCCCAGGTTGACCGCGCTGTGTTTACGAAAATACTGGCCTATGCCGCCGCTGACTCTGTAACCACTGATAAGCTTGAGCCGGCTCTCATTGTTGACCTTGACCGCCATCCCCAGCGCTTTTTCCAGTATGTGTGCCTCTCTCAAGGTCAACTGTTTCAGGGTTGCCAGGGTACGCAGGCTGAAATTGCCTGGATTGATGATTTCACTTGAGAGTATCCGAGCCCACGAGACAGGCAGAA
>NZ_BPET01000185.1 GCF_019654915.1 Shewanella sp. MBTL60-007
AAGTATTGATAAACCTAATATAAAAATGTACTGTGGAATCACCACTTATTATCCGTTTTTCTGAAACTTAACTTCTATCTAGTGGTGTCAGTTAGTTAAATAGGTTTAAAATTACTGTTTTATATAAAACGCTTAGTTAGTTGAAAAAGTTTTTATATATTCTTAAACGTTTTTTGCTGCCTAACGTTGTAAGTTGAATCAATTATAGGACCATAAATTAGCAAGCTAATGTTATATAGGTCACACTTATTAATCGATGCTTGGTTAGTCTTTCTAACAGAGATATTAGTTACTCTAATAGGCTTTGCTTATCGATTTTTAAGTTATTTTAATAACCTTATTAGGTTTTCTAATAGTGGATTTTAGAGCGACTAATGTGGCTATTAGTTATTCTTAAAAAGTGGCTGTTAAGTAATTCTAATACGCTTATTAGAATTATAGATTTTCGGTTCTGTCACTGTTTTTTGTGGTGCATTTTAGGCTGATTTTGGCTTAAGGAATTGTAGCGTTTTAAATTG
>NZ_BPET01000186.1 GCF_019654915.1 Shewanella sp. MBTL60-007
TCGCTATTGGGCTCTATCCAAGCAGCAATAGTTAATGCACCTGCTGTAGCTACAATCATGGCGCTGCGGTACCCGACCTGGTAAGCGGCGGCAAGTGCCGCCTGCATTTTTACAGGAACAGACTCAATCCGAAATGCGTCAATAACAATATCTTGTGTAGCAGAGGCAAATGCAACCATTAGCGCAAATAGTGCTAGCCTTTCAAGATCTGCTAACGGGTCACTTTGACTCATTCCGACAATCGCTGCTACAAGTAAAAGTTGGGCAAACATCATCCAGCCGCGTCGGCGCCCCAATAGTCGAGTGAATATAGGAAGCGACATTCTGTCGACAAGTGGTGACCAAGCCCACTTAAACCCATAAGCTAGTGCTATCCAGCTAAAGTAACCAATTGCTGTACGGTCGACACCAGCTGCCCGAAGCCAGAACGACAACGTTGAGAATACCAACATTAACGGTAGGCCTGCGGAAAAACCGAGCAATAACAGGATAAGAACCCGTTTATGACAATAAATTGA
>NZ_BPET01000187.1 GCF_019654915.1 Shewanella sp. MBTL60-007
GATCCCTTCTCTCTTCTCTCTCCCTCTCTCCTCCCTTTCCTTTTCCCTCCCTCCCCCCCCCTCCCTCTTCCTTTTCTCCCCCCTCTTCCTCCCTCCTCCCCCCTCCCTCTTCTCTCCTCCCCTCTCCTTCCCCCTTCCCCCCTCCTTCTCCCTTTCCCCCCCTTCCTTTCTCCCTTCCTTTTCCCTTCCTTCCCTTTCTTCCCTCTTCTCTTCCCCTCCTCCCCTTCCCTCTCTTTCTTCCCTCCCCTCCTCTTTCTCTTCTCTTTTCCTCCTTCTTCCCTTCTTCCCCCTTCCCCCCCCTCCCCCCCTTCTTTTCTCCCTTCGTTCTATTGCCGCCGCCCTGTTCCCCCCTGTTATTTGACTCCGCTTCCCCTCTCCTCCCTTTTTTCCTTCCTCTCCTCTCTTTTTCTTTCCCCTTCCCCCCCCCCCCTCTTCTCTTCTCTTCTTTTCTCCTTCTTCCTCTCCTGCCTCTTCCCCCTGTTTCCCTCCTTTCCCCTCCCCCCTCTTCCTTCGCT
>NZ_BPET01000188.1 GCF_019654915.1 Shewanella sp. MBTL60-007
TCGGTTTAGGCCCGTTTGAATTGAAGCGCTTTCAGGGTAACCTAAATGTACATCAGCAATGCCACGCTTGACGTTATCTACGCTCTGCTTCATGGTGCCAACCACAAAACGTACTGGCAATCCTGTCTTTTCAGACCACAGCTTCCATATATCGACCAGTAATCCATTAGGCAGCCCATCTGCACCAAGATCAGCAAAAGGAGCGACGCCAGTCTGCATTGCAATAACGATATCATTCTGATAACGCTGATTGCCTAACCAATGCCGAGTTAACTCGTCGATAATATCGCTAGGCATTGCACTAAATCCTGCCTGCACAGTTTTACTTAACTCAGTTCTATCTTTCAAAATCGCAGGATAAAAAGAAAGCTTTGATATTTCTTTGCGGTTCTCTTTAGGGAACTGAATAGAAATAGTGTTATTGATTTGGCTTTCACGTAAGAAGCCTTCTAACCCTACAAATACGAAAATTTCTTCATTAATTACCGCTTTTAGTAGATCAGTCC
>NZ_BPET01000189.1 GCF_019654915.1 Shewanella sp. MBTL60-007
CCGTCTCGAGTGAGCACAGGAGGGGAAGAGAGGCGGAAGACCGAAGGCTGAGATGAGACAGGAAAGGAAACCAAGAGGGGACGCGGGGCAGCGAGCTGGGCGAGCGGACAGGAAGAAGGGAAAAGGGAAGGAGAGGAGAGGAGAAAGGAAAAAAAAAAAAAGCAGTAGAACAGAAAGAGGGAGAGAAGAAGGAGAGGAAAGAAGAGGAAAGGGAGAAAAAGAGAAAGGAAAGAGGGGAAAGGAAGGAAAAAAGAGGAGGGGGAGAGAAAAAGGGGGGGAAGAGGGAGAAAAGGGAAAAAGGGAAAAGAGAGGAGAAAAAGAAAGGAGAGAGAGAAAGAAAGGAGAGAGAAAAAGGAGGGGAGGAAAAAGAGAGGGGGGAAGGAAGAGAGGGGAGGGAAGAAAGGGAAGGAAAAAAAGAAAGGAAGAGAAGAAAAAAAGAAAGAGGGAAGAGAGGGAGGAAAGGGAGGAACGGAGAGGTAGGTATTGGTAATAAGCCCGTTC
>NZ_BPET01000190.1 GCF_019654915.1 Shewanella sp. MBTL60-007
ACTTAGTGCATCATACTTCCAACCTAGGCTGAACATCGCCTTCCAACGTGGATCTGTGTATTCACCCACATCGACTTGTAAGTCTTCTTCAAATCCTGTTGGGTTATATTCCCACTGCTCTAGGTAAGTCGCAATCACGTGAATGCGGAAATCACCAAAGCTATCTGTAGGAATGTCGTACTGACCTTCAATATCCAGACCTTTTACGTTAAACGATGCAGAGTTAACTGGGCTCTGTACGAAGTCAATGATATCACCCGTCGTTGCATCACGAGTGAATAGATCACAATAGATGTTATCTAATGACTCTGAGTCGTAACAGTAGCGAACTGCTGTATCAACACCTATGTAGTTAATCGCATCATCAATTTCAAATGCCCAGTAATCGACTGTGATTGAGAAACCGTCTAGATAACTAGGCGTATAAACCGCACCAACAGTGTAATCGTTTGAAGTTTCAGCTTTTAGATCAGGGTTACCCGCATTGCTTCCTGGGTGGTT
>NZ_BPET01000191.1 GCF_019654915.1 Shewanella sp. MBTL60-007
TATTTTTAACGGACTTACCGGGGATTTACGATCTTTTGCCAGCAGGTAATAGCTGTGATTGCTCTTTAGACGAGCAAATTGCCCAGCAGTATCTAGCTGATCAACCTATTGACGGCATCATTAACCTTGTTGATGCGACTAATATCGAACGCCACCTATATTTAACTGTGCAGCTACGTGAGTTGGGCATTCCGTTGGTGGTTGTATTAAACAAGATTGATGCAGCGCTTGAACGTGGCATTAAGATTGACGTAGTTAAAATGAGCGAAGAGCTAGGCTGCCCTGTGGTCGCTGTATGTTCTCGTGAAGAAAAAGACATCGAGAAGGTCAAACAGCAATTTGTAGCGCTACTTGACGGCAAGGTATCTGAAGCACCACTAGTACTTAATTACGACACTGAAATTGAATCTGGTGTAACTAGCTTATTAGCTAAAGATGACTCATTAAGCCGCGGCCGCGCACTCGCTATGCTAGCTAATGGTTTAGGTTGTGGTAAGTGT
>NZ_BPET01000192.1 GCF_019654915.1 Shewanella sp. MBTL60-007
ACACTGAATGGCTACCTGCTCCAATTCATATGTTCCCATTGAAGTAATGGCGCATCGACCGGCTTGTGGCATACTCAGGCGAAACCACCTTGGGAGCCTAAGATGCATCTGTGTCACTGCCAACTTGAGCAACATGGCGAGGCGATACGCGCCATCTTCAACCATGCCATTGCCCATACCACAGCCCTTTATGAATACCAGCCAAGGAGCGAGCAGCAGATCCGCGACTGGTTCGGCGCCAAACAGCAAGGCAACTGGCCGATTCTGGGCGCCGAGGATGAGCAGGGACAACTGTTGGGATTTGCCAGCTTAGGCCCCTTTCGCGGCTATCCGGCCAACCTCTACTCGGTGGAACACTCTGTGTATGTGCACCCGGAGCATAGAGGCAAAGGGGTGGCGCGCTTTCTGATGCAGCATTTGATAACCCAGGCCCGGGAGCGCGGCATGCGCACCATGGTGGGCGCCATAGATGCCGGAAACCAGGCCAGTATCGCCCTGCA
>NZ_BPET01000193.1 GCF_019654915.1 Shewanella sp. MBTL60-007
CTCAAGGTAGCGACACCGCAACCGTTGCTGATGAAACCGCGCCAAATGCGCCAACGGTATTGATTGTTGATGATGGCAACCCAGGCGATGGCCTGCTCACCCAAGCTGAAATTGGTGCTGATGACGTGCAGCTGCAAGTCACTATCGATGGTACTGACTTTGAAGCTGGCGGCTATGTCACGCTTACCATTAACGGTGGCGGGGACATTCAGCTGAGTTTCGCTGACTTCACTGATGCTGGCAACGGCAGCTTCACCTTCGGTAACTACACTTATGCCAACGGCGTGATCAGCTGGACAGAAACCGCGCCTGCTGAAGGCGACAGCATCACAGTCACCGCCACCCAAACCGATAAGGCTGACAACACCTCGGCTCAAGGTAGCGACACCGCAACCGTTGCTGATGAAACCGCGCCAAATGCGCCAACGGTATTGATTGTTGATGATGGCAACCCAGGCGATGGCCTGCTCACCCAAGCTGAAATTGGTGCTGATGACGT
>NZ_BPET01000194.1 GCF_019654915.1 Shewanella sp. MBTL60-007
CCGCGCCACCGTTAATGGTAAGCGTGACATAGCCGCCAGCTTCAAAGTCAGTACCATCGATAGTGACTTGCAGCTGTACGTCATCAGCACCAATTTCAGCTTGGGTGAGCAGGCCATCGCCTGGGTTACCATCATCAACAATCAATACCGTCGGCGCATTTGGCGCGGTTTCATCGGCGACCTTGGCAGTATCTGAACCTTGAGCCGAGGTGTTGTCAGCCTTATCGGTTTGGGTGGCGGTGACGGTGATGCTGTCGCCTTCAGCAGGCGCGGGCTCGGTCCAGCTGATCACGCCGTTGGCATAAGTGTAGTTACCAAAGGTGAAGCTGCCGTTGCCAGCATCAGTGAAGTCAGCGAAACTCAGCTGAATGTCCGCGCCACCGTTAATGGTAAGCGTGACATAGCCGCCAGCTTCAAAGTCAGTACCATCGATAGTGACTTGCAGCTGTACGTCATCAGCACCAATTTCAGCTTGGGTGAGCAGGCCATCGCCTGGGTT
>NZ_BPET01000195.1 GCF_019654915.1 Shewanella sp. MBTL60-007
AGTGCATGCTTCTACAAGAGAAGTAAATGGTGGAGCTATGCGGGATCGAACCGCAGACCTCCTGCGTGCAAGGCAGGCGCTCTCCCAGCTGAGCTATAGCCCCATTTACATGCAGTCAAACAAATATCTAATTGGTACACCAAATCGAGTTTAATCAAGGCAGTTTAATGCGACGTTTAGTGTTTTTCTAAACGAGTATTAAACTAACGCTGAGTAAGCGAAGATTTGGTGGGTCAGAGTGGACTTGAACCACCGACCTCACCCTTATCAGGGGTGCGCTCTAACCAGCTGAGCTACAGACCCATTCTTTTTGGTCTTTTAATCCTTGATTAAGAATCAAAATCCTCAAAAATAACCTTTCGATTATTTGCTCTTTCTTTACGACAAGCATATCTGTGTGAACACTCAACAACTATTAAGTTAGTCGTATAGGTAAGGAGGTGATCCAGCCCCAGGTTCCCCTAGGGCTACCTTGTTACGACTTCACCC
>NZ_BPET01000196.1 GCF_019654915.1 Shewanella sp. MBTL60-007
TTGCAGTGCGGTGGAAAGCTCTTGAATATTCATCTGAATCGAACCGTCGCCGGTGACACACACAACGGTTTCATCCGGCATCGCCATCTTGACACCCATGGCGGCCGGCAAGCCGAATCCCATGGTGCCCAGGCCTCCTGAGTTGATCCAGCGCCGTGGTTTGTCGAAAGGATAATAGAGAGCGGCAAACATCTGGTGCTGGCCAACATCCGAGGCCACATAGGCATCACCGTTTGTCAGGCGATAGAGGGTTTCTATCACTTGCTGAGGCTTGATCCGTTCGGCATTGCGCTGATACTCGAGGCAGTTGCGGCTGCGCCAGGAAGCAATTTGCTGCCACCAGTGTTGCAGCGCCTCGTCATCCTGAGGCGTTACCTTGTCTTCATCCAGCAATTGCAGCATCTCGTTCAGCACCTTATCGGCCGAGCCCACGAGACTCCTGAGCATCTCGTATGCCGTCTTCTGCTTGAAAAAAAAAAAACAAAAAA
>NZ_BPET01000197.1 GCF_019654915.1 Shewanella sp. MBTL60-007
ACTTCGACATGTTTCCCCCTCCCTCCTTTTTCCCCCCATTCCCTTTTCTTCTCTGTCCCCCTCTTCTTTCTTGTCTGCCTTTCTTCTTCCCTCTCTCTTTTCTGTCTGGCCCTCTTCTTCTCTCTCTTCCCCCCCTCCTTCCCTCTTTTTCCCCTCTTTCTTCTCCTTCTCTTCCTCTTCCCTCTCCTTTCTTCTCTTTCTTTCTTTTCCCCTCTTTCCCCCTCTCTCTTTTTCCCTTTCTTCTTCCCTTTCCCTCCCCTTCCTCTTTCCTCCCTTCCTTCTCCCCCCTTCTTTCTCCTCCTTTCCTCTTTTTTCTTCTCCCTCCCCTTTTCTCCTCTTTTCCCTCCTTCCTCCCTTTCCCCTCTTCTTTCCTCTTTCTTTCTCTCTCCTTCTCTCCCCTTCCCTTTTCTCTCTTTCTCTTTCTTTCTCCTTTCCTTCTTTTTTCTTTTCTCTTCCTTCTTTCCTTCCTCCCCCCTCCCCTTCTCT
>NZ_BPET01000198.1 GCF_019654915.1 Shewanella sp. MBTL60-007
TTGTTATCGATCCCAACACGGGTACTTGGACTTACACCCTCAATGACAACTTGTTAGTGGATCAACTAGCCCTGGGCGATAGTGAACAGGAGCAGTTCCTAGTTACCGTCACCGATGAACATGGCGCCTTTAGCACCCAATGGGTGACTATCACCATCACAGGCACCAACGACATGCCTGAGATCACCTCCTCTGCTGCAGCCGCGATGGGCGATGTGGTCGAGGCTGGTGTGCAGCCTGGGGGCAACGAGCCTGAGCCCGGCAGCTTAGTGGCTTCTGACACTCTCACCGCCGATGATGTCGATAACGGTGCCACTTGGACTTGGAGCGGCAATGCCGTCGGCAGCTACGGTAACTTTGTTATCGATCCCAACACGGGTACTTGGACTTACACCCTCAATGACAACTTGTTAGTGGATCAACTAGCCCTGGGCGATAGTGAACAGGAGCAGTTCCTAGTTACCGTCACCGATGAACATGGCGC
>NZ_BPET01000199.1 GCF_019654915.1 Shewanella sp. MBTL60-007
TGTAGAGAGGTCTCGTGGGCTCGGTAACCGCGCGGGTAACACCTTGAGTAAGCTGCCATCGGCTTGAATAAAGTGCGCCATTAAGCGGCCACTTTGGCTACTGCAATCGGGCAGAATAAGGCCAATATCACCGTTAAATAGCCCTAGGTTATAATCATTGCTCTGAATGATAATCGGACGCCCAGCATAAAACTCTTGTTCTGGCTGGATTAAACCTCTGGCAGCGAGCGCCGTAGTGACACTTTGGTTAATCCCCTCAACGCCGTATTCACCTGCGCGCATGGCGCATAAAATACGGTATTGGTTAAAACTGTCGATGATCTTATCGGCATCGATCTCACCCTGAGACATGGCTGCTAGGTAGACGCCGTACTGCTCGACACTTTGTTCGAGTAGACTGTCGAGTCCTTTATTGTCAAATGAGCTGCTGCCATGACTCGTATTGGCAGCATGTTCAATCCAAAGCAGTTCTTGA
>NZ_BPET01000200.1 GCF_019654915.1 Shewanella sp. MBTL60-007
TTTTTTTTTTCAAGCAGAAGACGGCATACGAGATGCTCAGGAGTCTCGTGGGCTCGGGGCTGACCACTATATGTTCCAGCTCTACAGGCGCCACAGCGTGCAGGGCGTCCATGCTGGCTCCCACCAGAGAGATTTTGCCATCGGCCGATTCCAGCAGCAGTGCCCGTTTGATTTCACTGAAGCTGCGGTTATGGCGCAGCAGGGTCGACAGTGCCATCTGCATTGGCATCATGGATGGGTTAAAGGCGGCGTTCTCGGCGTAACGGCCACAGAAGGTGGCGCCATCAGCCGTTTCCAGTACTACCGCACAATGACTCTTGCTATACGGCGCATAGCTGAGGCTGGCGTGATCCAGCGCTTCAATCACCATGGGATCGGAGCTTTCAAGCGCCAGGTTTACCTGTTGTTTACTCAGCAAAGGCGTGGTGACATTGAGATCTTTGGGACCAAAGGCGT
>NZ_BPET01000201.1 GCF_019654915.1 Shewanella sp. MBTL60-007
GCAGCTTCACCTTTGGTAACTACACTTATGCCAACGGCGTGATCAGCTGGACAGAAACCGCGCCTGCTGAAGGCGACAGCATCACCGTCACCGCCACCCAAACCGATAAGGCTGACAACACCTCGGCTCAAGGTTCAGATACTGCCAAGGTCGCCGATGAAACCGCGCCAAATGCGCCGACGGTATTGATTGTTGATGATGGCAACCCAGGCGATGGCCTGCTCACCCAAGCTGAAATTGGTGCTGATGACGTGCAGCTGCAAGTCACTATCGATGGTACTGACTTTGAAGCTGGCGGCTATGTCACGCTTACCATTAACGGTGGCGCGGACATTCAGCTGAGTTTCGCTGACTTCACTGATGCTGGCAACGGCAGCTTCACCTTTGGTAACTACACTTATGCCAACGGCGTGATCAGCTGGACAGAAACCGCGCCTGCTGAAGGCGACAGCATC
>NZ_BPET01000202.1 GCF_019654915.1 Shewanella sp. MBTL60-007
CCATCATCAACAATCAATACCGTCGGCGCATTTGGCGCGGTTTCATCGGCGACCTTGGCAGTATCTGAACCTTGAGCCGAGGTGTTGTCAGCCTTATCGGTTTGGGTGGCGGTGACGGTGATGCTGTCGCCTTCAGCAGGCGCGGGCTCGGTCCAGCTGATCACGCCGTTGGCATAAGTGTAGTTACCAAAGGTGAAGCTGCCGTTGCCAGCATCAGTGAAGTCAGCGAAACTCAGCTGAATGTCCCCGCCACCGTTAATGGTAAGCGTGACATAGCCGCCAGCTTCAAAGTCAGTACCATCGATAGTGACTTGCAGCTGTACGTCATCAGCACCAATTTCAGCTTGGGTGAGCAGGCCATCGCCTGGGTTGCCATCATCAACAATCAATACCGTTGGCGCATTTGGCGCGGTTTCATCAGCAACGGTTGCGGTGTCGCTACCTTGAG
>NZ_BPET01000203.1 GCF_019654915.1 Shewanella sp. MBTL60-007
CAGCTGCAAGTCACTATCGATGGTACTGACTTTGAAGCTGGCGGCTATGTCACGCTTACCATTAACGGTGGCGGGGACATTCAGCTGAGTTTCGCTGACTTCACTGATGCTGGCAACGGCAGCTTCACCTTCGGTAACTACACTTATGCCAACGGCGTGATCAGCTGGACCGAGCCCGCGCCTGCTGAAGGCGACAGCATCACCGTCACCGCCACCCAAACCGATAAGGCTGACAACACCTCGGCTCAAGGTTCAGATACTGCCAAGGTCGCCGATGAAACCGCGCCAAATGCGCCGACGGTATTGATTGTTGATGATGGTAACCCAGGCGATGGCCTGCTCACCCAAGCTGAAATTGGTGCTGATGACGTACAGCTGCAAGTCACTATCGATGGTACTGACTTTGAAGCTGGCGGCTATGTCACGCTTACCATTAACGGTGGCGCGG
>NZ_BPET01000204.1 GCF_019654915.1 Shewanella sp. MBTL60-007
GGCCCTGTCCAAGTATGGCACCATGAAACGGGAACAAGTGATAGCCCCGGCGATCAAACTGGCGCGGGAAGGGATCAGCGTTACTTCAGATCTGGCCAACTCCCTCGATGGGGTTAAGCGCCGCATCTCCCAATGGCCAAGCTCTGCCGCCATCTTCTACAAGGCAGATGGCAGCAGCTTTGTACCGGGCGATATCATCAAGCAGCCTGAGTTGGCTCACTCGCTGGAGCTGATTGCCAAACAGGGCAGCAAAGGATTTTACCAAGGGGAAACCGCCGAGAAACTGGTGAGTGCCATTCAGGCTGCCGGCGGCATCATGACCCTTGAGGATCTCAACAACTATCAGGCCATAGAGCGCCAGCCGGTGCGCGGACACTATCGAGGCTATGAGGTGGTTTCCATGCCGCCGCCATCATCGGGTGGCATCCATATCATAGAGATCCTCAA
>NZ_BPET01000205.1 GCF_019654915.1 Shewanella sp. MBTL60-007
GGTGACCAGTAACAATATTGCCAACGTCAATACCGAAGGCTATCACCGTCAGGTGGCAATTCAGGGCACTTCCACCTCAATGCGTCTTGGCAATAACTTTTATGGCACAGGTACCTATGTGCAGGAAGTTAAGCGTATTTACAACGATTATGCCGCCAGAGAGCTGCGTATCGGCCAAACAGGGCTCAGTGCTGCCGAGGCCAGTTACACCAAGCTCAGCGAGCTGGATCAGCTGTTTTCCCAGATAGGCAAGGCGGTGCCAGCTTCCTTGAATGACTTTTTCTCCGGCCTCAACAGTTTGGCTGACCTGCCATCGGATCTGGGGATCCGCGGCTCTGTGCTCAACTCGGCCTCACAACTGGCGCAGAATCTCAATCAGATGCAGAGCCATCTGAGTGGTCAGGTGCAGCAAACCAATGATCAGATTGAAAGCA
>NZ_BPET01000206.1 GCF_019654915.1 Shewanella sp. MBTL60-007
CAAGCAGAAGACGGCATACGAGATGCTCAGGAGTCTCGTGGGCTCGGCAGTGAGGCCAAAAAGATAGACAGGGAGCCTTGGCTCCCTGTCTTAAAGATTAAAGCCCGGCGAACGTAAAGGGCTTGGCCGTGACAAAGTCCGACAGCGCGTTACCTGAGTAGATGCTGTTGTTGTTGATGGTCAGCTTTTTCACTTCTTGTTGTTTATTGAAGTCGATGCCCTTCATATCGACCCAGAAGGTGTTGGGGGTTAAGGCGGTTTCAAAGTAATACACCCGATTTTTATGATCCGAGACCGAGCGCCAACGGGTCGAAGAGATATTCGGTTCAGTCTCGGAAGCTATACCGAAAGGCACAGAGGCGTTACGAATGACGCTGAAGGCGCCGGCAACCGCCACCCGGGTATTGGCTGTCTTGGGAATGGCATCCATAT
>NZ_BPET01000207.1 GCF_019654915.1 Shewanella sp. MBTL60-007
AAGCGCCATCTTCGCCCCCATAGTGTTTCTGCGAGACGGCGAGTTGCAACTGAGCCTGAGCAATCCCTACCTCAGCTGTGCACTGCTGGCGGCCTTACTGGCACTGCTGACCCGCAACACCCTGCTGACCACTATCGTCAGCATGGCGGTATTTTTCTGGATCTACTGAGGTCTCAGTCAATCACGGCTTTGGTGGCGGCCGCCCCCGACCAGGCCCGCAGCTTGTGGCCGGCAACAGCGTAATAAAGGATCATCCCATAGCAGGGAAGGAGGATCCCGTAGGCGCTTTGATGGGACACACCCTGGTGCACCAAGGCGCCATAGAGCAAGGGCAGCAAGGCGCCACCGGCTATGCCCATGATGAGCAGTGCCGAGCCCACGAGACAGGCAGAAATCTCGTATGCCGTCTTCTGCTTGAAAAAAAAAA
>NZ_BPET01000208.1 GCF_019654915.1 Shewanella sp. MBTL60-007
TCACCAACAGCAGCGTACCTTCTCCCGAAGTTACGGTACCATTTTGCCTAGTTCCTTCAGCCGAGTTCTCTCAAGCGCCTTGGTATTCTCTACCCGACCACCTGTGTCGGTTTGGGGTACGATTCCTGCTAACCTGAAGCTTAGAAGATTTTCCTGGAAGCATGGCATCAACTACTTCAGTCCCTTAGGACCTCGTCATCAGCTCTCAGCCTTAAGTGTACCCGGATTTGCCTAAGTACACAGCCTACAACCTTAAACGCGGACAACCAACGCCGCGCTAGCCTAGCCTTCTCCGTCTCTCCATCGCAGTTAGCAGAAGTACGGGAATATTAACCCGTTTCCCATCGACTACGCCTTTCGGCCTCG
>NZ_BPET01000209.1 GCF_019654915.1 Shewanella sp. MBTL60-007
AACACCATACACGCCTTTGACTGTATAGCAGGACGTAGTCCGCTCTAGCCGCGAAGCGTTCTAGAATCTAGATTTTATAGCAATAGAAGGTCCTAGGTTTTAGAAATAGAAGGTCCTAGGTGCTAGGAAAAGCAGGTTCTAGGAAAAGATAAAGCGGAAAAGCAAAAGATAACAGCGTGGTGCTTTTGGCTTTTGCCCTTCCTAGCAGGGCTTTAGCCCGTCCTCGAAGCGCAGCGTCCTAGGCCCTTTTTTTAATGTAGGTCGGCATTTATGCCGTCAGCTTAGAAGTGTTTAGCAGTAAAGCTGATGGGCTAAAGCCCAACCTACATCAGAAACACCAT
>NZ_BPET01000210.1 GCF_019654915.1 Shewanella sp. MBTL60-007
ACTCATTGAGCTCTGTAGGCTAAAACTCAACGCTTTATAAATTGTGGTATCCCCTAGGGGATTCGAACCCCTGTTACCGCCGTGAAAGGGCGGTGTCCTAGGCCTCTAGACGAAGGGGACCCGGACTGGCGTTATACTCTACCAAAGAGTGAATACTCATTGAGCTCTGTAGGCTAAAACTCAACGCTTTATAAATTGTGGTATCCCCTAGGGGATTCGAACCCCTGTTACCGCCGTGAAAGGGCGGTGTCCTAGGCCTCTAGACGAAGGGGACCCGGACTGGCGTTATACTCTACCAAAGAGTGAATACTCATT
>NZ_BPET01000211.1 GCF_019654915.1 Shewanella sp. MBTL60-007
GGCGTTTACCACGGTGTGGTTCATGACTGGGGTGAAGTCGTAACAAGGTAGCCCTAGGGGAACCTGGGGCTGGATCACCTCCTTACCTATACGACTAACTTGATAGTTGTTGAGTGTTCACACAGATTGCTTGTTCTTTTCTCGAAAGAGAGTTGAGCAAACCCATCCTGCCTTGTCGCAGTGATGTTGTTCTTTAAAAATTTGGAAAGCTGATAGTAATAATCGTAACGATTA
Source organism: Shewanella sp. MBTL60-007 (assembly GCF_019654915.1). GTDB lineage: Bacteria > Pseudomonadota > Gammaproteobacteria > Enterobacterales > Shewanellaceae > Shewanella. The sequence goes on from NZ_BPET01000211.1 coordinate 235, forward strand.
TTGCGAAATTAAAAATTGAGTTCTCAAAACACTTAACATTAAGTGTCTTGGCTTAAGACTTAACGGTCTTAAGTAAAAATT
>NZ_BPET01000212.1 GCF_019654915.1 Shewanella sp. MBTL60-007
GTTGATAGGTCAGGTGTGTAAGCGTTGTGAGGCGTTGAGCTAACTGATACTAATGACTCGTGAGGCTTAACCATACAACCCTGATGGGTTTTGTATGAGAGACTAATGTTTCTAATCAGAATTAGAACTTACTCTGAAAAGAGTGGCACTTAATGTAGTGTGAACCCAAAACTTAATTTTAAGCTTTCCGAATTTACAATTTTGGTTAATTACGCAGGTAATTGTTTGGCTGACAAAGCCGTGACGAGCGAGCCGCGGAGTGTACTTTAGTACATGAGCAGTGCAGTGAGGAAACAATACCGTCAGA
>NZ_BPET01000213.1 GCF_019654915.1 Shewanella sp. MBTL60-007
GGCGTTTACCACGGTGTGGTTCATGACTGGGGTGAAGTCGTAACAAGGTAGCCCTAGGGGAACCTGGGGCTGGATCACCTCCTTACCTATACGACTAACTTAATAGTTGTTGAGTGTTCACACAGATTGCTTGTTAATGAGCAAACATATCCTACTTCACGTAGTTGATATCGTTCTTTAAAAATTTGGAAAGCTGATAGTAATAATCGTAACGATTATTGCGAAATTAAAAATTGAGTTCTCAAAACACTTAACATTAAGTGTCTTGGCTTAAGACTTAACGGTCTTAAGTAAAAATT
>NZ_BPET01000214.1 GCF_019654915.1 Shewanella sp. MBTL60-007
AGGTTTTTTAGCTTTTGATTAATTACGTTGTGGTTTAAGTAAAAGTTGAGGCTAATGATTTTCCAGACACGTACAAAGCGTAGCTTTTTTGGATTCAAAATCCGATGTGTATAGGTTTGGGATATGGTGCTGTATGCCTTATGGAATAAGGTTTTTTAGCTTTTGATTAATTACGTTGTGGTTTAAGTAAAAGTTGAGGCTAATGATTTTCCAGACACGTACAAAGCGTAGCTTTTTTGGATTCAAAATCCGATGTGTATAGGTTTGGGATATGG
>NZ_BPET01000215.1 GCF_019654915.1 Shewanella sp. MBTL60-007
ACTCATTGAGCTCTGTAGGCTAAAACTCAACGCTTTATAAATTGTGGTATCCCCTAGGGGATTCGAACCCCTGTTACCGCCGTGAAAGGGCGGTGTCCTAGGCCTCTAGACGAAGGGGACCCGGACTTACGCTTAGACTCCGTAAGGGAGTGAATACTCATTGAGCTCTGTAGGCTAAAACTCAACGCTTTATAAATTGTGGTATCCCCTAGGGGATTCGAACCCCTGTTACCGCCGTGAAAGGGCGGTGTCCTAGGCCTCTAGACGAAGGGGA
>NZ_BPET01000216.1 GCF_019654915.1 Shewanella sp. MBTL60-007
CACTACCATCGGCGATACTGTGTTTCACTTCTGAGTTCGGAATGGATTCAGGTGGGACCACAGCTCTATGGTTTCCAGACAAATTCTTACTGGTTAATTCTTCGTCTGACGGTATTGTTTCCTCGCTACACTGCTCATGTACTAAAGTACACTCCGCGGCTCGCTCGTCACGGCTTTGTCAGCCAAACAATTACCTGCGTAATTAACCAAAATTGTAAATTCGGAAAGCTTGAAATTAAGTTTTGAGTTCACACT
>NZ_BPET01000217.1 GCF_019654915.1 Shewanella sp. MBTL60-007
GCAGCTTCACCTTTGGTAACTACACTTATGCCAACGGCGTGATCAGCTGGACAGAAACCGCGCCTGCTGAAGGCGACAGCATCACCGTCACCGCCACCCAAACCGATAAGGCTGACAACACCTCGGCTCAAGGTAGCGACACCGCAACCGTTGCTGATGAAACCGCGCCAAATGCGCCAACGGTATTGATTGTTGATGATGGCAACCCAGGCGATGGCCTGCTCACCCAAGCTGAAATTGGTGCTGATGACGT
>NZ_BPET01000218.1 GCF_019654915.1 Shewanella sp. MBTL60-007
GATGCTGTCGCCTTCAGCAGGCGCGGTTTCTGTCCAGCTGATCACGCCGTTGGCATAAGTGTAGTTACCAAAGGTGAAGCTGCCGTTGCCAGCATCAGTGAAGTCAGCGAAACTCAGCTGAATGTCCGCGCCACCGTTAATGGTAAGCGTGACATAGCCGCCAGCTTCAAAGTCAGTACCATCGATAGTGACTTGCAGCTGTACGTCATCAGCACCAATTTCAGCTTGGGTGAGCAGGCCATCGCCTGGGTT
>NZ_BPET01000219.1 GCF_019654915.1 Shewanella sp. MBTL60-007
ACCATGTGTGAATAGATTTTGAGTAAGCAGGGTTGCAGCCACGAGTGAGTCTTCCCTTGTTATTGTGTAGCCAGAATGCCGCAAAACTTCCATGCCTAAGCGAACTGTTGAGAGTACGTTTCGATTTTTGACAGTGTTAGCTTGGAAGTGCTTATCCCAACCTTGTTTCTGACCATGAACTCCAGCAAGCCAAAATGTCAGTTGAAGCATTAGGGCGATTAGCAGCATGATATCAAAGCGCTCTG
>NZ_BPET01000220.1 GCF_019654915.1 Shewanella sp. MBTL60-007
CTAACCTGAAGCTTAGAAGATTTTCCTGGAAGCATGGCATCAACTACTTCAGTCCCTTAGGACCTCGTCATCAGCTCTCAGCCTTAAGTACACCCGGATTTGCCTAAGTGTACAGCCTACAACCTTAAACGCGGACAACCAACGCCGCGCTAGCCTAGCCTTCTCCGTCTCTCCATCGCAGTTAGCAGAAGTACGGGAATATTAACCCGTTTCCCATCGACTACGCCTTTCGGCCTCG
>NZ_BPET01000221.1 GCF_019654915.1 Shewanella sp. MBTL60-007
CCACACTACCATCGGCGATACTGTGTTTCACTTCTGAGTTCGGAATGGATTCAGGTGGGACCACAGCTCTATGGTTTCCAGACAAATTCTTACTGGTTAATTCTTCGTCTGACGGTATTGTTTCCTCACTGCACTGCTCATGTACTAAAGTACACTCCGCGGCTCGCTCGTCACGGCTTTGTCAGCCAAACAATTACCTGCGTAATTAACCAAAATTGTAAATTCGGAAAGCTT
>NZ_BPET01000222.1 GCF_019654915.1 Shewanella sp. MBTL60-007
AACTACACTCCCTCTTTCACTCCTCAAGTGCCTTGACTTGAAACAAATTAACGTCGTCTAAACCTAGACACGTATTATTTGCTCTTTCTTTACGACAAGCATATCTGTGTGAACACTCAACAACTATCAAGTTAGTCGTATAGGTAAGGAGGTGATCCAGCCCCAGGTTCCCCTAGGGCTACCTTGTTACGACTTCACCCCAGTCATGAACCACACCGTGGTAAACGCC
>NZ_BPET01000223.1 GCF_019654915.1 Shewanella sp. MBTL60-007
TCACCAACAGCAGCGTACCTTCTCCCGAAGTTACGGTACCATTTTGCCTAGTTCCTTCAGCCGAGTTCTCTCAAGCGCCTTGGTATTCTCTACCCGACCACCTGTGTCGGTTTGGGGTACGATTCCTACTAACCTGAAGCTTAGAAGATTTTCCTGGAAGCATGGCATCAACTACTTCAGTCCCTTAGGACCTCGTCATCAGCTCTCAGCCTTAAGT